>NZ_JBEZFU010000012.1:0-182295 GCF_040649635.1 Micromonospora sp. NPDC048909
GGGCTGGTGACGGGTGTACAGTGGTGTGCTCTTCCGATCGGCGGGTGGCACCGGCCCTGGAACAGAGTTCGGCGCCGTCGCAACGCGACGGCGCCGAATGTATGTGACGTCAGATTTCAGCCCTGGCGGCTCTTCCACTGCGGGTTGGCGCGGTTCACCACGACGACCCGGCCGCGGCGGCGGACCACCACCGAACCCGGCTTCTGCTTCAGCGACCGCAGGGAGCTGCGTACCTTCATCTCTGACCCTCCTCGGGTCTGGGGGCCTTGTTCGGTTCCATGGATTCAAACGCCAGGGCCGCGATGCCGATTCCCCTGGTCGCCGAGGGTGCCGCGTCCCGGGGCCACCCGGGTGACGGGCGGCCGGCCCGGAGGCGGATCGAACGATTCGGCGCGCCCGCACGTACCACTGCGGGAGGTCGACGCCATGCCCGTGTCCCGAATGCTCGCCGCCGTGCTGGTCGCCGCGGCGACCGTACCGTTGAGCGCCGCGCCCGCCGCCGCACACGGTGCGCCGACCAGCCCGATCAGCCGGGCCGCGGCCTGCGGTCCGGAGGGCCGGCACGCGGCGGAGGCGGCCTGCCGGGCGGCGGTCGCGGCCGGCGCGGCCGTACGGGAGTGGGACAACGTCCGGGTGGCCGCGGTCGACGGCCGGGATCGGGAGCGGATCCCGGACGGGGAGCTGTGCAGCGGCGGCCTGTCGGCGTACCGGGGGCTGGACCTGGCCCGCACCGACTGGCCGGCGACCGAGCTGACCCCGGGTGCCCGCTTCGGCTTCCGCTACCGGACCACCATCCCGCACCGGGGCACGTTCCGGCTCTACGTCACCCGGCCCGGCTACGACCCGCGAGCTCGGCTGACCTGGGACGACCTGGATGCGCGCCCGTTTCTGACGGTGACCGATCCGCCGGTACGGGCGGGCGCCTACCAGTTGGCGGGGCGGCTCCCGACCGGCCGCAGCGGCCGGCACCTGATCTACACCATCTGGCAGAACTCGAACACCCCGGACACCTACTACTCGTGCTCCGACGTGGTCTTCCGCCCGACCGCGACCGGCACCGGGGCGAAACCCACCCGAGCTGCCCGGCCGGCCGGCTCGCCGGCCGCCGCGGCTACCGCCCCGGCGGCCACCGCCGACCCGGTGGCGGCGATCGCCGCCGAGCCGGGCGTCCCGGTCGCGTCGGTGACCGACCTCCGCGGGCGCTGGCCGGTGCTGGCCGGCGCGGCAGCCGTGATCATCCTCGTCCTGCTGGTGACCGGCCGGCGGCTGCGCCGGGCCGGTGGGCCGCCGCCCGGCCGGCGGTCCGAGGTACGCAACCACCGGGCCGGGCGGCGCCGGATCTGGTGAGGCTCAGCCGAGCAGCCGTCGATCTCAGCCGAGCAGTCGGTCGATCTCGGCCAGTTCCTCGGCGGTGAAGTCGAGGTTGTCCAGCGCCGCGATGTTCGTCTCCAACTGCGGAACGCTGCTCGCCCCGATGATCAGGCTGGTCATCCGCGGGTCGCGCAGCGCCCAGGCGAGCGCGAGTTGGGCCAGCGACTGGCCGCGCCGCTCGGCGATCGCGGCGAGCCCGCGGATGGTCGCCATCCGCTCCTCGCTGAGGTCGCTCTCGTTGAGGAAGACGCTGGTCCGCACCCGGGAGTCGGCCGGGATGCCACCCAGGTAACGGTCGGTCAGCAGCCCCTGCGCCAGCGGGCTGTACGCGATGCAGCCGGTACCGACCTGCTCCAGGGTGTCCAGCAGGCCGTCGGTCTCCGTCCACCGGTTGAACATCGAGTAGGCCGGCTGGTTGATCAGCAGCGGGGTGCCCAGCTCACGCAGGATCGCGGCGGCTCGCGCGGTCTGCTCGGAGTTGTAGTTGGAGACGCCGACGTAGAGCGCCTTGCCGGAGCGGACGATGGCGTCCAGCGCGCCCATCGTCTCCTCCAGCGGGGTGTCCGGGTCGAACCGGTGGGAGTAGAAGATGTCGACGTACTCCAGCCCCATCCGGCGCAGCGACTGGTCCAGCGAGGAGATCAGGTTCTTGCGCGAGCCCCACTCGCCGTACGGGCCGGGCCACATCAGGTAACCGGCCTTGCTGGAGATGACCAGCTCGTCCCGGTAGGGCTTCAGGTCGGTGGCGAGCAGCCGGCCGAAGTTCTCCTCGGCGGCACCGGGCGGCGGGCCGTAGTTGTTGGCCAGGTCGAAGTGGGTGACGCCCAGGTCGAACGCGCGGCGGACGATGTCCCGCTGCCGCTCGAAGGGGCGGTCCGGGCCGAAGTTGTGCCACAGGCCGAGGGAGATGGCGGGCAGCCGCAGGCCACTGCGCCCGCTGCGCCGGTAGGTCATGGTGTCGTAGCGGTCGTCCGCGGCGAGGTAGGTCACGATCATGAGCCTAGTCGCCCCGATCGGGTGGCCCGAGGTGCCGGCCGGCGTGACCAAGTCCGGCGGTGGGCAGTTGACCCTGACGCCGAACACCGAGCGGGGGACTGACCACGATGGACGACATCACCGCGATGATCATGGACGACCACGCCGCGTTCCGGCGTGGCTTCGCCCGACTGGACGACGCGCGGGACGAGCACGAGCTGCTGGCGATCTGGGAGGCGCTCGCCCTGCACCTGGACATCCACGCCGAGGCCGAGGAGAGCATCCTCTACCCGCACCTGGTCCGTCACGGCGACGACGGCGAGGCCGAGACCGCCGACGCGGTCGGGGACCACAACAAGATCCGCGACGCGATCGCCGAGGCCAAGCTGCACCCGGTCGGCTCCGATGAGTGGTGGGCGGCGGTCTGGCGGGCCCGCCGGGAGAACAGCGAGCACCTCGCCGAGGAGGAGGACGAGGCGCTGCCGGACTTTCGCCGGCACGCCGGGGCCGAGCTGCGAGCCGAGCTGGGCCACCGCTGGCTGACCTTCTACGGCGAACACAAGAACGGTCGTGACCTGGCCTTCCAGGACAAGGATCCGCAGCGGTACGTGCGCGAGCACCGCTGAGATATCCCCGGCACGGGGGAGTCGGTCACGGGCGTGCCGGCGGCAGAATGAGCCGGTGAACCCCCGAGCGGCCGTGGCTCCGCTGGTCGCCGCCAGCACCTGGCGGCGCGGCGTCTTCCTGCTGCTGGGCGGGGTGCTCGTGCTGCCGTACGTGCTGCTGGCGGTGGCCTTCGGGCAGCTCTTCACCGGCCCGGCGGTGCCCCGGCTGCTGTCGATCGGCCTGCTCGTGGTGGCCGTGCTGATCGCGGTCGTACCGCTGCTGCTCGACGGCAGCCGGGCGTTGGAGATCGCCGCCGCCCGGGCGCTGCTCGGCGTCGACCTGCCCGATCCGGCACCCGGGCACCGCGGCGACCGGGAGACCCGGCTGCGCGCCGCGCTCTGGATCGCCGTCCACCTGACCGTCGGTGGGCTGCTGATGCTCGCGCTGCTCAGCGCGGTGCCGATGGCGTTGGCCTTCATCGCCCAGCAGTTCGGCGTCGGCACCGAGGTGATCACCGACGTGCGGTTCGGGCCGCTGGACGGACAGGACACCGGCTGGTTGACGCTGACCGGGGTGCTGCTGCTGGCCGGCCTCGGGTACGCCGTCGCGGGGCTCGGCGCGCTGGCCGCATCGATGGCGCCGGTGCTGCTCGGGCCGGCGCCGGCCGAACGGATCGCCGCGCTGGAGGCCCGGGCGACCCGGCTGGCCGAGCGCAACCGGCTGGCCCGGGAGCTGCACGACTCCGTCGGTCACGCGCTCACGGTGGCCACCCTGCAGGCCGGGGCGGCCCGGGCGGTGCTCGACAGCGACCCGGAGTTCGTCCGCCGGGCACTGGCCGCGATCGAGGAGACCGGCCGGACCGCCATGGACGAGCTCGACGAGGTCCTCGGGCTGCTCCGCGAATCCGACGGCGCGCCGAGTGCCGCGACACCGCAGCGCAGCCTCGCCGACCTGGACCGGCTGGTCGCCGACACCCGCGCCGCCGGCCTGCCCGTGCGGGCGCGTCGGGTCGGTGACCCGGCCGCCCTGCCCGCGGTGGTTTCCCGGGAGGGCTACCGGATCGTCCAGGAGGCGCTGACCAACGCCGCCCGGCACGGCCGCGGGCCCGTCACGCTCCGGCTCGACGTCGGGCCGGACGAGCTGGAGCTGGAGCTGGTCAACGAACTCCTGCCCGGCCAGCGCCGGCCCGATCCGGGGCGGGGCGGCCGGGGCCTGGACGGAGTGCGGGAGCGGGTGCTGCTGCTCGGTGGCCGACTGAGCGCGGGGGCGGAGGGCGACCGGTGGCGGATCCAGGTGCGGCTGCCCTACCGGGGGCCGCGGTGACGATCGGCGTACTGGTCGTCGACGACGACGAGCTGGTCCGGGTCGGGCTGCGGGCGATCATCGACGCCCAGCCCGACCTGCGGGTGCTCGCCGAGGCCGCGGACGGCGCCGAGGTGCCGCCGCTGGTCGCCCGGCACCGCCCGGCGGTGGTGCTGATGGACGTGCGGATGCCCGGGATCGACGGGATCCAGGCCACCCGGCGGCTGCTGGCCGCGTCCGCCGACCCGCCCCGGGTGCTGGTGGTCACCACCTTCGCCAACGACGAGTACGTCTACGACGCGCTGCGCGCCGGGGCGAGCGGCTTCCTGCTGAAGCGGGCCCGGCCGGCCGAGGTGGTCGAGGCGGTACGGGTGGTCGCCGCAGGCGAGTCGCTGCTCTTCCCGGCGGCGATCCGTCGGCTGGTCGGGGCGTACGGGGGGCGGGGCGGCGATCGGCTGCGGACGGCCCGGCTGACCGAGCGGGAGGCCGAGGTGCTCCGGCTGATGACGGCCGGGCTCTCCAACCCGGAGATCGCCGCGCGGCTGGTGGTCGGGGTGGAGACGGTGAAGACGCACGTCGGCAACGTGCTGGCCAAGCTGGGGGTGCGCGACCGCACGCAGGCGGTGATCGCCGCGTACGAGTCGGGCTTCGTCACCCCGGCCGGCTGAGCCCGGCGCCCGCCCGACGCGATGCCGCTGCCGACGGCTCCCCCCGGCGGGGGAGCGGGTTCACCGGCTCACGGGAGGGTTTCCGGGCCGCGCCGGCCGAGGCTGAGAGCATGACGATCACCGATGCGCCACCTCGCCCGGCCATCCGCTGGCCCGACCGACTCGCCCCGCTGGCCGCCGGCTGGCTCGGCCTCTGGGGCGTCCTCGCCCTCGTCGCCGCGCTCACCCGCGCCGGCTATCCGTTCGGCGCGAACGACCCGGACAGCGACCTCAACCTGCTGCGGCTGATCCCGGTCGGGCTGGGCGCGCCGCTCTTCGCCGGACTGCTGCTCACCGCGGCGGTCGCCGCGCTGGCGATGAGCCGCCCGGCGGTCCGCCCGTCCCGCCCGCTGCGGACGCTGCTCGCCGGCTATACCGGGGCGGTCGCGCTCGTCCTCGCCGTGGTCGTGCCGGACGCCCAGGTGCTCACCATGCTCGGCTACGCGCCGATGCTGATCCTCGGTGCACCGTTCGGCTGGCCGCCGGTCGACTACGCCGAGGTCTTCACCTGGGCGCTCTTCGCCCGGTTCGCCGCCGTGCTCGGCGGGCTGCTGCTGGCCGGCGCGGTCCTGGTCTGGCTGCGCCGCACCGCCGACGCCTGCCTGGCCTGCGGACGAGGTGACGCCGAGCGGGCCTGGGCCACCCCGGCCGCCGCCGCCCGCTGGGGTCGGTGGGCCGCCGGCATCGCCGCTGCCATCCCCTTCGCGTACGCGCTGACCCGGTTCGCCTGGGCGGCCGGCATCCCGCTCGGCATCTCCCGGGACTTCCTCTCCGAGATGCAGGAGACCGGCCTGGTCTGGGCCGGTCTCGGGCTGGGCGCCTTCGCCACCGTCGGCGCGCTGCTCACCCTCGGCCTGGTCCAGCGCTGGGGCGAGCGGTTCCCGCGCTGGATGGTGGGGCTGGCCGGGCGTCCGGTGCCGGTGCGCCTGGCGGTCATCCCGGCCAGCGTGGTCGCGGTGGCGGTCGCCGCGGCCACCGTGGGGCTGGTCGGCACCCCGGACTTCTGGTCCATGGCCGGCGAGGGGTTCACCGCGGCCAGCGCCCCGATGCTGCTCTGGCCGGTCTGGCCGGTGGCCCTCGGCGCGGCGACCTACGCGTACCACCTGCGTCGGCGCGGTGGCTGCACGCGTTGTGGCCGGGGCTGAGGGTGGGAGCGGGGGTGCCCCTCAACGCAGGGGCACCCCCGCCCGGACCGCGCTAGCGTGGTCGGGTGACTGCGCCCAACCCGGTAATCCCGGTTCCACCGGCCGACCTGCCCGGCACGCTCGGCGAGCTGCGGGCGGCCGGCCACCGCTACCGCACCGTCAAGCAGGAACTCCGCGACAACCTGTTGGCCCGGATGCGGGCCGGCACCGACCGCTTCCCCGGCATCGTCGGCTACGACGACACCGTCCTGCCCGAGGTCGAGCGGGCGCTGCTCGCCGGGCACGACGTGGTGCTGCTCGGCGAACGCGGCCAGGGCAAGACCCGGTTGATCCGCTCGCTGGCCGCGCTGCTGGACGAGTGGACCCCGGTCATCGCGGGCTCGGTGCTCAACGAGCACCCGTTGCACCCGCTCACCCCGGCCTCCCGTGCCCAGGTCGCCGAGGCTGGCGACGACCTGCCGGTCGGCTGGCTGCACCGGTCGATGCGGTACGGCGAGAAGCTGGCCACCCCGGACACCAGCGTCGGTGACCTGATCGGCGACGTCGACCCGATCCGGATCGCCCAGGGGCGGACCCTCGGCGACCCGGAGACGATCCACTTCGGGTTGGTGCCGCGCACCAACCGGGGCATCTTCGCCGTCAACGAGCTGCCCGACCTGGCCGAACGGATCCAGGTCGCGCTGCTCAACGTGCTGGAGGAGCGGGACATCCAGGTCCGCGGCTACCAGCTGCGGCTGCCGCTGGACCTGCTCCTGGTGGCCAGCGCCAACCCCGACGACTACACCAACCGGGGCCGGATCATCACCCCGCTCAAGGACCGGTTCGGCGCGGAGATCCGCACCCACTACCCGGTCGACCTGGACCTGGAGCTGGCCCTGATCCGGCAGGAGGCCGACCTGGTCGCCGAGGTGCCGGAGCACGTGCTGGAGGTGCTCGCCCGGTTCGCCCGGGCGGTGCGCGAGTCACCGTCGGTGGACCCGCGCTCCGGCGTCTCCGCCCGGTTCGCGATCGCCGCGGCCGAGACGGTGGCCGGGGCCGCGCTGCGCCGCGCCGGCCTGCTCGCCGCCGGCTCCGCCTCCGGTGCCGACGACCCGACGGTACGGCCCGAGGCGCCGGTGGCCCGGGTGGGCGACGCGGTGTCGGTGACCTCCACCCTTCGTGGCAAGGTCGAGTTCGAGAGCGGCGAGGAGGGCCGGGAGGTCGAGATCCTGGCGCACCTGCTGCGGACCGCCACCGCCGAGACGTTCCGGGCCCGGCTGGCCGGGCTGGACCTCTCCGGCTTCACCGAGCTGGTCGCCGAGGGCACCGTGGTCGAGACCGGTGAGCTGGTCAGCTCGGCGGAGCTGCTGCGCCAGGTGGGCACCGTGCCCGGGCTGGCGAAGGTGCTGGACCGGCTCGGGATGGGCGACGCGCCGATTCCCGAGGAGGCCGCGGCCGGGGTGGAGTTCGTGCTGGAGGGGTTGCACCTGACCCGCCGGCTCGGCAAGGACGTCACCGACTCCGGTCGCACCGTCTACGGCGGCCGGGGCTGAGCATGGCCGGCAACCGGTTCCGGTACGGGCAGTGGCGCGGCGGGCCGGACCCGCTGGCGCCCCCGTACGACGTACGCGCGGCGGTGGATTCGGTCGGCGCCGAGGTGCTGGCCGGCGGCAGCCTGCGCGAGGCGCTGCGTGACCTGCTGCGCCGGGGCCCGCAGGGGCGCGCCGGGCTGGACGAGCTGGCCGCCCGGGCCCGGCGGCTGCGTCGGGAGGCGCTGCGCCGGGGCGACCTGGACGGGGCGGTGACCCGGTCGCGGGCCCTGCTCGACCAGGCGCTGGCGGCCGAGCGCGACGAGCTGCGCGGTCGCGACGACGACGGCGCGCGGTTCGCCGAGTCGGTGCTGAACAACCTGCCCGGCTCCACCGCGCGGGCGGTGCAGGAGCTGTCCGGCTACGAGTGGGCCAGCGAGGACGCCCGCCGGTCGTACCAGCAAATCCTCGACGGGCTCCGCGACGACGTGCTGGGCCAGCGTTTCGCCGGGCTGCGCGACGCGGTGCGGGCCTCCGCCGACCCGGCGGCGCAGCAGCGGCTGGGCGAGATGATGGGCGACCTGAACGACCTGCTGGCCCGGCACGCCCGCGCGGAGGACACCACCGACGCGTTCGCCGAGTTCATGCGCCGGCACGGGGAGTTCTTCCCGGAGCAGCCGAAGGACGTCGACGAGCTGGTCGACGTGCTGGCCCGCCGGGCGGCGGCCGGGGAGCGGCTGATGCGCTCGCTGTCGGACCGGCAGCGCGAGGAGCTGGCCGGGCTGATGCAGCAGTCGCTCGGTGACCGGCTGGCCGGCGAGTTGTCCGCGCTCGACGGGCATCTGCGGGCGCTCCGGCCCGACCTGCGCTGGGGGCGTGGCGAGCGGGTGCGAGGCGAGCAGCCGCTCGGCTACGGCGAGGCGGCCGGCGCGCTCGACGAGATCGCCGAGCTGGACGACCTGCTCGACCAGCTGGACCAGGAGCATCCGGGCGCGACCCTGGACGACGTCGACGTGGACGCGGTGGCCCGCACCCTGGGCCGCGACGCCGCGGACGACGTACGCCGGCTGCGGGAGCTGGAGCGGGAGCTGCGCCGGCAGGGCTGGGTGAGCCGGGACGCCGAGGGCCTGACGTTGAGCCCGAAGGCGCTGCGCCGGCTCGGCGGGACCGCGCTGCGACGGGTCTTCGCCGATCTGACCGCCGGCCCGCGCGGCCAGCACGACCTGCGCTCGGCGGGCGCCGCCGGCGAGGTGAGCGGCGGCTCCCGGCCCTGGGAGTACGGCGACGAGCAGCCGCTGGACGTGGTCCGGACGCTGACCCGGGCGGTGCGCCGGGCCGGGCCGCAGGTGCCGGTGCAGCTCGCGGTCGACGACTTCGAGGTGGTGGAGACTGAGCGGCGGGCCTCGGCGGCGGTGGTGCTCTGCGTCGACCTGTCGTACTCGATGATCTCGCAGGGGCGGTGGGGGCCGATGAAGCAGACCGCGCTGGCCCTGTCGCACCTGATGGCGACCCGGTTCCCGCAGGACGCGTTGCAGATCGTCGGGTTCGGCCGGCAGGCGATGCCGTTGACCCAGCAGGAGTTGGCCGCCATCGACCCGGATTTCGAGCAGGGCACCAACCTGCAGCACGCGCTGCGGCTGGCCGGTCGGCACCTGCGCCGGCACCCGGACGCCGAGCCGGTGGTGCTGGTGGTCACCGACGGGGAGCCGACCGCCCACCTGGACCCGGACGACGGTGAACCGCTGTTCCACTGGCCGCCGCTGCCGGAGACGATCGAGGCGACCATCCGCGAGGTTGACCGGCTGGCCCGCTACGGGGCGACGCTGAACCTCTTCATGCTCGGCGACGACGCCGGCCTGCGCCGCTTCGTGGACGCCGTGGCCCGCCGCTCGAAGGGCCGGATGTTCACCCCCGACCCCGACGACCTCGGCGAGTACGTCGTCTCCGACTACCTCCGCGCGAGGCAGTCCCGCCGCTGACCGCCGTCGATCATGCAGTTGTGGTGGGGGACGAAAGCCGCTCGTCCGGGTGAACCGGGCACCACACCTGCATGATCGACGGGGCGGGGCGGGGTTGACTGGGGTGATGGAGAGCGGTGGGCTGCGGCGGGCGTACGACGCGCTGCTCGGCGAGATCGACGCGGGGGGCTTCGGGCCACCGCCGGAGGGGCAGTTGAGCGCCGAGCAGATCGTGGCGCACCTGGCCGCGAACGACGAGCTGATGACCGAGGCGACCGAGGCGGTGCTGGCCGGGTCGCCGTTCGCGTACTACGACCTGGAGACCATCCACCGCCCGCAGGTGGACGCGCTGGTCGTCGAGTGCGGCGGGCTGGACGGCCTGGCCACGCTCTTCCGGGCGACCAGCCAGAAGCTCTGCACGCTCACCGATCGGCTCGGCCTTGCCGCGGAGACGCCGGTGGAGACCCATCTGCGCGAGGGCTTCGACCTGAACGTCGACCAGCCGCTGCCCTGGGGCCGCACCCTGGACCTGCACGCCCACGTACACCTGCCCAAGCACCTGGCCCAGCTCCGGATGCTGCGCACCGGCTGACCGCCGGGACCGGCCTCAGACGGACGCCGGTTCGGCCGGTGCCGGTTGCCGGCGGAAGGCCCGGCGGTAGGCCGAGGGGGCCACCCCGATCCGCAGGTGCAGTTGCTGGCGCAGCGCCGCCGCGGTGCCGAAGCCGCAGCGGCGGGCCACCTGGTCGATGCTCAGGTCGGTGGTCTCCAGCAGGAGCCGGGCGTGGTCGGTGCGCTGCTGGAGCAGCCACTGCGCCGGGCTGAGGCCGGTCTCCGAGCGGAACCGTCGGGTGAAGGTGCGCACGCTCATCCGGGACTGCTCGGCCAGGTCGCGCAGACTGACCGGCTCGTGCAGCCGCTGGCGGGCCCACTCCCGGGCGGTGGCGGTGCTGCTGTCGGCGACCTTCGGCACCGGGTGCTCGATGTACTGGGCCTGGCCGCCCTCCCGCCACGGGGGCACCACGCAGCGCCGCGCCGCCCGGTTGGCCACCTCGGTGCCGTGGTCGGTGCGGATCACGTGCAGGCAGAGGTCGATCCCGGCGGCCACCCCGGCCGAGGTGAGCACCCGGTCGTCGTCGATGAAGAGCACGTCCGGGTCGAGGTCGACGTCAGGGTGCAGCCGGCGGAACCGGTCGGCGTACGCCCAGTGGGTGGTGGCCCGCCGCCCGTCGAGCAGGCCGGCGGCGGCGAGCACGAAGGCGCTGGTGCAGATCGACATGATCCGGGCGCCCCGCTCGTACGCGGCACGCAGGGCGGCGGTCACCTCGTCGTCCAGCGTCCCGTCGGTGAGCGGCGCCCCGGAGTGGATGCCGGGGACGATCACGGTGTCCGCCGTCTCGATCAACTCCAGCCCGTGCTCGGGGGTCACCTGGTAGCCGGCGGTGCTGCGGACCGGCCGACCGCCCGGGGTGCAGACCTCGACCTGGTACATCGACACGCCGTCGGCGGAGCGGGCGGTGCTGAAGACCTGCGAGGGAGTGCCGAGGTCGAGGCCGACGACGTCGTCGAGGGCGAGCACGGCGATCCGGTGCGGCGGCGAAGTGGTCATGGCCCAATTATTGCGCATCATGGCTCCCCGGCCACTCGTCGCGGTGCCCGGCGGTGCCGAGACTCGTACCGTGACCCGAGAGCGCCGTCTGCACCCCGCCTGGCTCGTCGCCGCCGTCGCCTTCGTCGCGCTGGTCGGCGCGGCGGGGTTCCGCGCCACCCCGTCCGTGCTGCTGCACCCGCTGCACGCCGAGTTCCGCTGGCCGCTGGCCACCATCTCCGCCGCCGTCTCGGTCAACCTGCTGCTCTACGGGCTGACCGCGCCGTTCGCCGCGGCGCTGATGGACCGGTTCGGCATCCGGCGGGTGGTCGCCGTCGCGCTGCTGCTGGTCGCGGCGGGCAGCGGGCTGACGGTGTTCATGACCGCGAGTTGGCAGCTCATCCTCTGCTGGGGTGTGCTCGTCGGGCTGGGCACCGGCTCGATGGCGCTGGCCTTCGTGGCGACCATCACCGGGCGCTGGTTCGTCCGGCGGCGGGGCCTGGTCACCGGCGTGCTCACCGCCGGCGGGGCGGCCGGGCAGCTGGTGTTCCTGCCGCTGCTCGCCGTGCTGGTCCGCGACCACGGCTGGCGGGCGGCGGCGCTCGTCGTCGCGGTGGCCGCGCTGGCGGTCGTACCGCTGGTGGTCTGGCTGCTGCGCGAGCACCCGGCGGATCTCGGCCTGCCCGCCTACGGCGCGGCCGAGGTCACCCCGGCCCCGGCCCCGGCCGGCGGGGCGGCCGCCCGCGCGGTCGGCGCGCTGGCCCAGGCGGCGCGGACCCGGCCGTTCTGGCTGCTCGCCGGCGGCTTCGCGATCTGCGGCGCGACCACAAACGGGCTGGTCGGCACGCACTTCGTGCCCGCCGCCCACGACCACGGGATGGCGGAGACCACCGCGGCCGGTCTGCTGGCCCTGGTCGGGCTCTTCGACATCGTCGGCACCATCGCCTCCGGCTGGCTGACCGACCGGGTGGACAGCCGGCTGCTGCTCGGGGCCTACTACGGGCTGCGCGGCGCGTCGCTGCTGGTGCTGCCGAGCCTCTTCGCCAACAGCGCCGAGCCGAGCATGCTCGTCTTCATCATCTTCTACGGGCTGGACTGGGTGGCCACCGTGCCGCCGACCGTGGCGCTCTGCCGGGAGTACTTCGGCAGCTCCGGGGCCGTGGTGTTCGGCTGGGTGTTCGCCTCCCACCAGCTCGGTGCGGCGATCGCCGCCACCGGCGCCGGACTGGTCCGGGACCGGCTCGGCGACTACGCGTTGGCCTGGTATGTCGCCGGCGCGCTGTCGATCGGCGCGGCCGGGCTGTCACTCCTGCTGCTGCGCCGCCGCCGCGCCGGCGCCGAACCCGCGCCGGTGCTGGTCACCGCCGCGCCGGTGGGCCGGCGGGTGTGGAGCTACCGGGGCTAGTGCGGTGTCCACTAACGTTCACCGGGTTTCCGGTGGTGTTGTGGATCCTCGCCGTTCGGGCGAGCGACTCCCCACCAGGTGGGGCGGGCCTCCGCGGGCCAACTGATCCTCTCGCCGCCCCGGGTGGGCGGCGGGGATCACGCCGGGACCGGCCGGCACCGGGCAGGTGCCGGCCGGCTCGACGGTGCGTGAGCACCCCTGGCAGCACAGCCACGGCTGTGGTGGGGGTGGTGGGTCCGCCGCCCGGGGTGCGGGTGGCGATCATGGCCGCCGCGACGAGGTCACGGTGGCCGGAGAAGGTGCAGTGTGGGCAGGTCAGGGTGCGCCCACGGGGTTTCGGTATCCGCCGCTGGCAGGCGGGGCAGGTCGAGGAGGTGCCGCGTTCGTCGACCAGGTGGACGGTGATGCCGGCGAGGGTGGCCTTGTCGGTGAGGACCTGAATCAGTCGGCCGATCTGCCACTGCCGCAGCCGCAGGTTGTGTCGCCGCCCCGCCGCAATGTCGAGCACACCGCGGGGGTCGCCGACATGCAGCACCCCCACCCGCTGATCCACCGCCCAGGACACGACGGTGCGAGCCGCCTCGTGCTGGGCCTGCCGGATGCGCCGTCGATGCCGTCCTTCGACCGCGCGTTCCCGGCGGCGGTATCGGCGCCACCGCCGTGACCCCCGCTGGCCGGGTTTCGGTGCCCGCCGCGCCACGGCCCGGCGGCGGGCTTTGGTGTCGGCCAGGTGCATCCGGTGCTCGGCGCGGACCGCCCGCCCGGACACCAACAACCCCTTCCCGTCGGGCCCGGCCACGGCGTAGGGGTGGATGATGCCCAGGTCCACCCCGGCGACCCGGCCGGGGTCCGGCTCCTCGCCGGGCGGATAGGCGGTCACCGGCACTTCGGCGCTCACGTCGAGGAACAGCCGACCACCCTCACACAGCAGCGTGATCGAGCGGACCTGCTCCACCGGGTACGGCAGATCACGGACCAGCCGCACCCACACCGGCTGCCCGCCTCGCGCGGTCGGGATGCGCACCCTGTGCCCGTCGATGGTGAAGGTGCCGTGATACCAGCGAACCGGCACCAACCTGCGACGGCGACGCGGGAACCGCGCCGAGTCGTCACCGGCCTTACGCCGGTTCGCCGCCGCGAACCACGCGTCGGAGAACCGGCGCAACACCGACCGGGCACCCGTGCTGTCCAGCCCGCCGAACGTGCCCGGCCCCGAAGCGGCCAACTCGCGGCACAACTGCTGATAGCCGGCCAGCGGCGCATCGTGGCGGCGACGCCGCCACGCGTTGACCTCCAACACGCACGCCCAGACGTCACCAGCCGAACGCAGCAGGCCGAAACACCGGCGCCGCTGCCCCGCCGTCACCCGCAAACCGACCCGAGCCGTGCGATAGGCGACCCGCGGCGCAGCGGGATCCCGACGGCGAGGCACGAACCACACCCAACACCACCGGTACGACAATTCGCCGACCCACACCAACCCGGCGAACGTTAGTGGCCACGGCACTAGCCGTCAGCTGAGCGTCCACTGCTGCCGGGCGGCGCCGTCGCAGGGCTCCTGCCTGACGGCGTCGCCGGCCTCGTCGCCGTCGTCCTCCACCTGGCCGCACTTGCCGCTGTGCACCGCGACCAGCAGCACCGGCCCGGCCCCGGTCGGGGTCAGCCGCCATTGCTGGTTGGCCTCACCGTGGCAGGGGAACTGCAGCAACTTCGACCCGTCGTCCGCGCTGCCGGCCTCGACGTCCAGGCACTGGCCGTACGCCGCGTTGGTCAGCGTCACCGCGTCCGCCGTGATCGGGTTGACGACCCACTGCTGCTCCGGCCCGCCCGAGCAGGCGGCGAGTTCCGCCTCGGCCTTCTCGCCGTCGCCGTCGAGGCCGAGGCAGAGCCCGGAGACGACCGTCCGGAGCACCCTCGGCCCGGTGGGCGGCCCGGCCGGGGTGGTGGCCGCCGGGGTCGGGGAGGGCGCGGTCGGGGTGCTCGGCGCGGGCTCGCTCACCACGGGCGAGGGGACCGGGTCGGTGCCGGGCGAACTGACCGCCGCGGGTGTGGCCGGCCCGTCGCCGCCACCGAGCACGCCGGTGGCGAAGACCACCCCGAGGAGTACGCCGACCAGCCCGACGGCGAGGGCCACCCGCAGCAGCGGATCCCGGGGCAGGAAGGAACGCGCCGGCTGGCGACCGCCGTAGACGGTGCCGGACGCCTCGGAGCGGTCACCCGGGAGGGACATGGGGTCATCCTGGTCCACGCCGGTGCCGCCGGGCCAGTCGCCCTGCTCCGGCGGCCTCCCGAGGCCCTCGCTGTGTCGCCGTGCGGACCACGACCCCCGCTGCCGTGTCGACCACCCTCAGCGGGTCGGCTCCGGATCGGTGACGTCGGCGACGGTGGCGTGCAGGCTCGCCAACGCGGCGTCCGCGTCCACCGCCACGGAGAGGCCGTGCTCGCCCGCGCCGAGCGTGATGGTCCGTCCGCGCAGCCGCTCGTCGGCGACCACGGGCCAGGCGGTGGTGGCGCCGAACGGAGTGATGGTGCCCCGTTCGTAGCCCGTGACCTCCTTGGCGGTGGCCGCGTCGGGCATCGAGAGGCGGCTCACGCCGAGCAGCGCGCGCAGCTTCGGCCAGGAGATGACCCGGCCGCCGGGGGTGAGCACGAAGAGGTGGTCGTCCGGGCCGCGTCGCACGACGATGCTCTTCACCACGTCGGGCACCGCCACGCCACGCACCGCCGCGGCCTCGCTGAGGCTGGTCACCGGCCCGTGTCGGATCACCCGGTAGGGCAGGCCGGTGGCGTCGAGCGCGGCGAGCGCGGGGGTCGGCATGAGGTGCACGGTAACCCGACGGGAGGTGGCCGTAAGTGTGAAAAGGTCAACGTGGACAACCGATGCCGCAGGCAACAAGGCGCGTACAGTGATCACATGTGCGCCGTCCGTGTGGATCATCAACCGGCCGATCACGACAGTGCGGTGGACCTGCTGCGACGGTCGTATGCGGCGGTGCCACCCGGGGAGACCGTCCGGCTCGCCAAACGCACCTCCAACCTGTTCCGCCCCCGCGCCGCGGTGCACACTCCCGGCCTCGACGTCAGCGGCCTGACCGGCGTCCTCGGCGTCGACCGGAAGGCCCGGACCGCCGACGTGCAGGGCATGTGCACCTACGAGGACCTGGTCGACGCGACCCTGCCCCACGGGCTGATGCCGCTGGTGGTGCCGCAGCTGCGCACCATCACGCTGGGCGGCGCGGTCACCGGGCTGGGCATCGAGTCCACCTCGTTCCGCAACGGCCTGCCACACGAGTCGGTCATCGAGCTGGACGTGCTCACCGGGTCGGGCGAGATCGTCACCGCCCGTCCCGACGGCGAGCACGCCGACCTCTACGCGGCCTTCCCCAACTCGCTGGGCAGCCTCGGCTACGCCACCCGGCTGCGCATCGAACTCCAGCCGATCCGCCGCTACGTGGCGCTGCGCAACATCCGGTTCAGCCGGCTGGAGGAGCTGACCGACGCGATCTCCGAGGTGACCGCCACCCGGGCCTGGGCCGGAGTGCCGGTGGACGTGCTGGACGGTGTGATGTTCAGCCCCGGTGAGGCGTACCTGGTGCTGGGCACCTTCACCGATCAGGCGGAGGGGGCGCCCAGCGACTACACCGGCCAGGACATCTACTACCGGTCGCTGCGCCGGCGCACCCGCGACGCGCTGACCACGTACGACTATCTCTGGCGCTGGGACACCGACTGGTTCTGGTGCTCCTCGGCGTTCGGGGTGCAGCACCCGGTGGTGCGCCGGCTCTGGCCGGCGCGGCTGCGACGCAGCGACGTCTACCACCGGCTGGTCCGGATGGAACACCAGTACGGTGTCGCGGCCCGGATCGACCGACTGCGCGGCCAGCCCACCCGCGAGCGGGTGGTGCAGGACGTGGAGATCCCACTGGAGCGGACGGCCGACTTCCTGCGTTGGTTCGCAGGCAACGTCGGGATGACCCCGGTCTGGCTCTGTCCACTGCGACTGCGCGAGCCGGCGGGTCCCGGCTCTGCCCGGCCCTGGCCGCTATATCCGCTGCGGCCCGGGCAGGACTACGTCAACATCGGTTTCTGGGGGAGTGTGCCGATGGCCGAGGGCGCCGCCGACGGCGACGTCAACCGGTCCATCGAGCGCGCGGTGTCGGAGCTGGGCGGGCACAAGTCGCTCTACTCCGACGCGTACTACGACCGGGAATCCTTCGACCGGCTCTACGGCGGGCCGACGTGGCGCGCCGTCCGGGACCGCTACGACCCGGAGCACCGGTTCACCGGACTGTACGAAAAGGCGGTAGCACGAGCATGAGCCTGACCGACCGAGACCAGGGGGCGGCGAGCGCCCCCGGAACACCGCCGCCGGGGGGCCGGCGGCCCGGTCCGACCGTGGCGGACGTGGTCCGCACGGTGACCATCGGTGACCTGCCGATGCGGGTCACCGGCTACGACGGCAGCGCCGTCGGCCCGGCCGACGCCGGGCTGACCCTGTCCATCCGTACCGAGCGGGGGCTGTCCTACCTGCTCACCGCCCCGGGTGACCTGGGCATGGCCCGCGCCTACGTCAGCGGGGACCTGGCCCTGGAGGGGGTGCATCCGGGCGACCCGTACGAGGCGCTGCGGGTGCTCAAGGACGACATGAAGTTGCGCCTGCCGCCGCTGCCCGACGCGCTGAACCTGGTACGCGGGCTGGGCTGGGAGCGGCTGCGACCACCGCCGGCCCCGCCCCAGGAGGCGCTGCCGCGCTGGAAGCGGGTGATGAACGGGCTGCGGCACTCCCGGACCAGGGACAGCTCCGCCATCTCGCACCACTACGACGTCTCGAACGCCTTCTACGAGAAGGTGCTCGGCCCGTCCATGACGTACACCTGTGCGGTCTTCCGTTCTCCGGACGACACGCTGGAGCAGGCCCAGGCGTCGAAGTACGACCTGGTCGCCGGCAAGCTGGCGCTCAAGCCCGGGATGCGGCTGCTCGACGTGGGCTGCGGCTGGGGCGGCATGGTCCGGCACGCGGCCCGGGAGTACGGCGTGAAGGCGCTCGGGGTGACGCTGTCGAAGGCGCAGGCCGAGTGGGCGCAGGCGGCGATCGAGCGGGAGGGGCTGACCGAGCTGGCCGAGGTGCGCCACCTGGACTACCGGGACGCCCCGCGGGAGCAGTTCGACGTGATCTCCTCGATCGGCTTGACCGAGCACATCGGGGTGCGCAACTACCCGGCCTACTTCGGTGCGTTGCGTGACCGGCTGCGCCCGGGCGGTCGGCTGCTCAACCACTGCATCACCCGCGCGGACAACCGGGCGCCGCACCGCTCCGGCGCGTTCATCGACCGGTACGTCTTCCCGGACGGCGAGCTGGCCGGCCCGGGCCGGTTGATCAGCGAGCTGCACGACGTCGGGCTGGAGGTGCACCACGAGGAGAACCTGCGCCAGCACTACGCGCTGACGCTGGCCGGATGGGGCCGCAACCTGGTGGAGAACTGGGACTTCTGCGTCAACGAGGTGGGCGCGGGCACCGCCAAGGTGTGGGGTCTCTACATGGCCGGGTCGCGGCTGGCGTTCGAGCGCAACGGCATCCAGCTGCACCAGGTGCTGGCCACCCGCAACGGCCCGGACGGCCAGAACGACTATCCGCTGCGCCCGGACTGGCTGCCCTGATCCCGAGCTGAGCCGACGAAAGCCGCGCCGACTCGGCGCGGCTTTCGTCGAACCCATTGACAAAGAAGTTTTGTACGTACAAACTGATTTTGCCATGAGAGACGTCCTGTACCTGGAGCAGATCGAGCAGGCCGAAGCCCTGCTCAAGCCGCAGCGCGTGGAGGTGCTGCGGCAGCTGGCCGAGCCGCGCACCTGCACCGAGGTGGCGGCCCGGCTGGAGCAGACGCCGCAACGCGTCTACTACCACGTCAAGCAACTGGTCGCGGCCGGTCTCGTCGACCTCGTCGCCGAGCGCAAGGTCCGCGGCATCACTGAGGGCATCTACCAGGCCGCGGCCCGCTCCTACTGGCTCTCGCCCCGACTGGTCGGGCGGATCGGGCTGCGCCGGGCCCGCGACGAGCTGAGCCTGGGCTACCTGCTCGACCTGATGGAGGAGGTCCAGGCCGACATCGCCACGCTCGACCGGGCCGCGCCCGAGCTGCCCTCGGTCGGGGTGTCCGGTGAGATCCGGGTGCCGGCGGAGCAACGCCAGCAGTTCCTGCACGACCTGCAGACCGCTCTGCAGGACCTGTTCACCCGCTACGGCGGCGCTGAGGGAGACGCCTTCAAGCTCGCCGTGGCCTGCTACCCGAAGGGGAAAGACCGTGAGTGAATCGTTGAAGATGCACGCCCGCCTCGCCGCTCCGATCGAGGCCGTCCGCCGGGCCATCACCGACGCCGCCGAGCTGCGCGTCTGGCTGGCCGAGCACGCCGAGGTCGAGCTGCCGAAGCGGTACGAGTTCTGGGGGCGCTACACGCCGGAGGGGGAGGCGCCCCACCAGCGGCTGCTGCACGTCGACAACGACACGCTGCGCTTCGCCTGGCTGCTGGACGGAGTGGAGACCACCACCGAGTTCAGCCTGCGGGCCGACGGTGACTCGACCGTGGTCACGCTGGACCAGAGCCACTTCAACTTCGAAGAGGCGATCAGCGGCACCAGCATCCGAGGCATGCTGCAGACCTTCTGGAGCCTGGCGATCGCCAACCTCGCCGCGCACGTCGAGGGGCAGCCGCTGATGCCGAAGACCGACTTCACCTCGGCCGAGCTGCGCGGCGAGATGGTCATCAACGCGCCGATGGCCAAGGTCTACCAGTCGCTGACCGACTCCGAGCAGGCCAGCGCCTGGTTCGGCTACCCGATCGGGATCGAGCCCTGGGTCGGCGGCCGCTACGCCATGGGCGGCTTCGAAGCCGGCTACGCCGCCAAGGTCATCGACCTCGACCCGGGCCGGAAGATGTCCGTCGACTGGGGGCCGACCGGCGTGACCACCTGGGAGCTCGCCGAGTCGGACGGGAAGACCAAGCTCACCTTCGTGCAGAGCGGCTTCGACGAGTCGAACCCGCCGTACGGGGCCTGGACCGGGTCGGTGTCCGGCCTCGCGGAGCTGCGCCGCTACCACGAGATGCAGGACTGGCAGTCGATCTGGCTCTCCGTCGAGATGCCGGGCGCGCAGCCCGAGACGGCCGCCGCTGCCGGCTGACCGGGACCGAACCGACCGCGGGTCTCGAGATCTCGCGGCACACCACCGGACATGAAGCGCCTGACCGCTCACGAGCGGTCAGGCGCTTCGTCGTGGCCCTGAGCCGAACCACCCGGTGGGTACAGAGTCGATCATTCCGAACAAGGGATTCCGAACTTGCCTGACGGTCGGATCAGGGAAGACAGCCCAGGTACCGGGTGAACATGGGACAATTTCACCATAGGGTGCCAATCGATACGAGTGCCGGACGACCAGGTTCGCCGGCGCGCGGCGCCCTTGCGTGCCTGCGCCCCGACGGGTGGTCAAGTGCCTCCGCCGAAACCCGGGCTCAGGCCCTTCTAGGAGGGAGCAACGGTGATGATCCGACGTACTCGACTTTGGGCTGTGGCTGTGGCGGCCGGCGCGGCGGTAGCGGCCACCGCCGTGGGTAGCGCGGCCATGGGCGACGGGCGGGACGATTCGGGCGACAAGCGCGAATCGCACGGCTCCTGGGACTCGAGCGACTCGCGGGACTCCGGTGATTCGCGGGACTGGCGCGACTCGCGGGATGGCAAGGAGCGGGAGCGGCAGCTGGCCGTCCGGGCGAGGCTCAGCGGCTACCAGGAGGACCCGCTCACGATCTCCACGCCCGGGAACGGGCGGTTCGAGGCGAAGATCGACGAGCGGAACAAGGAGATCACGTACCGGCTGAGCTACGACGACCTGAAGGACGTCCAGCAGGCGCACATCCACTTCGGTGGGCGGCACCAGAGCGGCGGGATCGCGGTCTTCCTGTGCTCGAACATCAAGGACGGGAAGGGCGGCCCGTCGAAGGACGTCCAGTCCTGCCCCGAGGCTCCGGCCACGATCAAGGGGACCATCAAGCCCGATGACGTCGTCGGCCCCGCCGACCAGGGCATCGAGCCCGGCGAGTTCGACGAGCTCGTCGACGCGATCGAGGCCGGTGTCACGTACGTCAACGTGCACACCAAGAAGTACCCGAACGGCGAGATCCGGGGCCAGATCAAGAAGGACGACGACCGGAAGAAGGACGACGACCGGAAGGACGACGGGAAGAAGGACGACGACCGGAAGGACGACGGGAAGAAGGACGACGACCGGAACTGGGACGCCAGCGACCGCCGGGCCTGGGAAGAGAGCGACGAAGGCCGGGGCTCCGACAAGGGCGACGAGTGGGGCTCCGACAAGGGCGACGAGTGGAGCTCGGACAAGGGCGACGAGTGGAGCTCCGACAAGGGCGACGACTCGGGCTCGGACAAGGGCGACGAGTGGGGCTCCGACAAGGGCGACGACTCGGGCTCGGACAAGGGCGACGAGTGGGGCTCCGACAAGGGTGAGGACCGGGAGTCGGACAAGGGCCACGACAAGGGCGAGGACAAGGCCGACGACAAGAGCGACGAGCACCGCGACGAGAAGTGATCAGCGGCAGTCGACGGACTGAACGCCCGACCCGCATGACGGGTCGGGCGTTCTGCCGTGCCGGGCCCGCGCCGCCGCACAGCGCGGAGGATCTGTGGTGATGAACGGTGTCCCGCTGGGTACTGCCCGGCAATGTTCTTCATCTTCGGGCTCCGCACCAAGGTCGACCGGTCCGGCGTGGTCAGCGAGGTCTGCCGCAACTGTGGCAACCAGGCCGCGCAGGTGATCACCCGGCGGTCCACCAAGTTCACCCTCTTCTTCGTCCCGCTGATCCCGGTCCGCACCCGCTACGCGCAGCAGTGCACGTACTGCGGCGCCCAGTACGAGATCAGCAAGGCCGAGGCGCAGCGCCTCCCGGTCGGCTGAACCGGCGATGACCCGCTTCCTGTGCTGGCTGATCGGTCGGGAACCGGCCGATCCCATCCCGGTGCACACCGTCGTCCGTCCGCCGTGCACCCCGGGGCGCCGCCCCCGACGTCGGCGGCATCGCCGACCCTTCGCCGGCACCGGGTTGCCCCGCTCGCCCTGGAACCGCTCCGCCGGCCGGTGACGCCCCCGCCGGTCATGTGATCTTCGACCCGGGCCGGACCCTGCCTCGATCTGCGGCACCTACGCTGGGATGGCCGTCCGAACGGGGAGAATCGTGCGCAACCACCCGGCCGTCGTGCTGGTCGCCGTCCTGCTGTCCACGTTGTTGCTGCCGCTGTCGCTGACCGGCGCCTCGGTCGCGCTGCCGGACATCGGCCGGGACCTCGACGCCGGTCTGGCCGGGGTCCAGTGGGTGGTCAACGGCTACAACGCCACCTTCGCCAGCTTCATGCTCGCCGCCGGTGCCCTCGCCGACCTGCTCGGCCGGCGCAGGGTCTTCGCCACCGGCGTGGCGATCTTCGCCGGCTCCGGGCTGCTCGGCGCGGTGGCCGGCGACATCCTGCTGCTCGACGCCCTCCGCGCCCTGGCCGGTGTCGGCGCGGCCGCCGCCGCGACCAGCGCCTCGGCGCTGCTCGCCGGCGCGTTCCACGGCCCGGCCCGGGCCCGCGCGTTCAGTCTCTTCGGTACGACGATCGGGGTCGGCCTGGCCTTCGGACCGTCCATCGCCGGACTGCTCATCGACACCCTCGGCTGGCGGGCGGTCTTCGCCGCACCGGCCCTCGCCGCGCTGGTGGTGCTGGCCCTGGTGCCGCTGCTGCCCGAATCCCGGGCCCCGCACAGCGGCCGGATCGACTGGCCGGGCACGGTCTCGTTCACCGCCGCGCTGCTTTTGCTGATCTTCGGCTTCGTGCAGGGCCCCGAATTCGGCTGGTACGACCCGCGGATCATCGTCGCGTTTGCCGCCGCGCTGGCGCTGCTCGTGATCTTCGCCCGGGTGGAGCGCCGCCGCGCCGACCCGATGTTCGACCTCGCCCTGCTGGCCAGCCCCCGCTTCCTCGGCATCTGCCTGGCGGCGGCCACCATCGTGGCGGTGCTGGTGCCGTTGCTGGTCTACCTGCCGTCGTACCTGACCACGGTGGTCGGGCTGACGCCCGGCGCGGCCGGCGCGACGCTGATCCTGCTGACCGCGCCCACCCTGGCGCTGCCGATGCTGACCGGGGTGCTGACCCGGCTGGTGCCGGCCGCGCTGGTGATCGTGGTGTCGGTGGCCGTGGTGGCGGTCGGCGCGGCCTGGGCCACCGTGCTCGGCCCGCACCTGCACGTCGCCGCGCTGGCCGGTCCGCTGCTCACCATCGGCGTGGGGGTCGGGCTCTCCATCGGGCTGCTGGACCAGTTGGCCATCTCCAGCGTGGCGGCGAGCCGGGCGGCGACCGGCGCCGGCATGATCAACACCGCCCGGTTGGCCAGCGAGACGGTCGCCATCGCGGTGGTCGGGGCGGTCCTGGCCAGCACCACGGCCGGCCGGCTCGCCGATCCCGGTTTCACCAGCGGCCTGCGGACCGTGCTCTGGAGCATGGCGGGCGTGGCCCTGGCTGCCGCCGTGCTCGTCGCCGTCCTGGTCCGCCGCGCCGCGCCCCTCCCGGTGCCGGCCACCGTCGGGCGCCGCTGACCGGGCCTCGGCTCGACGTCGACGACCGCCACCCCGCGTGGGCCGCGCCGGACGGGTGCGGGGCCGGCATATCCTGGCGGATCATGACGAGCAGCGAGCAGCGGCTGACCGCGATCCGGGGCGGCGCGCCACCCCGGCGGCACAACGCCCGGACGATCGCCGCGTTGACCGGCAACCCGGGCTGCACCCGCCGGGCCGTGCTCGACGGCGCGGGAGTGGACAAGCCGAAGCTGGCCGAGCGGATCGGCTTCCCCGCGCGGTTCGGGCAGTCCCGGTTCGCCATCACCCGGGGCAACGCCTTCGAGGCGCAGGTCAAGGCCGACGGCGGCGTCGAGCTGCTGCGGCTGGTCGCCGAGCGGCTGGCGGTGGCGATGCCGGCGACGTCGAGCTGGACGGACCTCGGCGTCGACACCGACGACGGCACCGCTGCCCGTCAACAGCGCTCCGCCGCGCTGCTGGCCGCTGCCGCGTCGACCGCGAGCGGCGACGACTCGGCCGCGCCGGACGGCGAGGACGTCGCCGCGCTCTTCGACCATCCGCTGCTCGGCCTGGACGTCGCCGGTCGACGGGTGAACCTCGAACCGGATCTGGTCGCCGCCCGACTCGCCGGCCGGTTCCACATCGTGGAGATCAAGTCGTTCCCGGTGGTCGACGGGCAGGCCGATCCGGCGAAGGTCGCCGCCGCCGCGATCCAGTCCGCCGTCTACGTGCTGGCGCTGCGCGAGCTGCTCGCCGCCGCCGGGCACGACCCGGAGCTGGTGTCGCACGACGTGGTGCTCATCTGCCCGCAGGACTTCACCTTCCGGCCGGTGGCCAGCCTGCTCGACGTGCGCAAGCAGCTGCTGGTGCTGCGCCGCCAGCTGGACCGGATGGCCCGGATCGACGACCTGCTGGACGCGGTGCCCGAGGGTTTCAGCGCCGACCCGACCGCCGACCCGGCGACCCTGGCTGCCGCGCTGTCGACGGTGCAGGCCCGCTACGCGCCGGAGTGCCTGGCCACCTGCGAGCTCGCGTACTTCTGCCGGCACGAGGCGCGCGGCCACACCGGGGCGCTGGGCCGGCCGGTCCGCGAGTCGCTCGGCGGGCTCGCGACCGTGGCGGAGGTGCTGGCGCTGGCTGCCGGCGAGCGCGCCCCCGAGCCGGAGCAGGCCGAGGCCGCCGCGCTGCTGCGGGCCGCCGCCCGGTTGCGCGCCGACGCCCTCGGCGTTCCGTCATGAGTACGCTGCGCGCGCTGGCGAAGGCGCAGGCACTCGCCGCCGGGGTGGCCCAGCCGGTGGCCACCGTGCGGCATCTGCACCTGCACGAGCGGCCGCTGGTGCTGGTGCCGCTGGCCATGGCCGGCGAGGCGAACGCCCCGCTCGCCGCGCTGGTCGGAGCGGCGCCCGACGAGGCCCGACTGCTGATCGTGCCGCAGCCCCGTAACCGGGACCAGCGCTACCGGTTCGCCGCCGAGTTGGCCGCGACCGTGCTGCCGTACCTGGACGGGCATCGCGCGGTCAGCGAAGCCGTGCCGGTCGACCGGGGACGGGACGTCCGGTACCGCTACGTCGATGCGCCGCAGCTGCTGGTGCCGAACCCGGCCGGGATCAACTTCCTGCGGCTGTTCGGCCGCTCCACCCGGTTCCGTCGGGCGGACGGGGAGTACCCGGTGCACCCGTCGGTGCCGCTGCTCGGACGCTGGCTGACCTTCTTCGCCGAGCGGGCCGAGCATCCCGGATCGTCGGCGCTGCTGGCGATGACCGACGCGCTGACCCTGCACTGGGCGACCGGGCAGAGCGCGGTGGAGGACCTGCACCTGCCGGCGCTGCTCGGCTGGGTCGACCCGCCGCCCGGGCTCACCGGCGCCGAGGCGGCGGCCCGCGCCGAGGACCCGTCGCTCTGCCCACCGGCTGGGCCGGTCACCGACCCCGACTTCGACAACCAGCGGCTCGCCCCAGCCATCGCCGGGTACGCCGACGCCGACGCCGACCCGGCTGCCCGCGTCGAGGCGTACGCGACGCTGGAAGGGCTGCTGCGCGAGCAGCTCGCTCCCACCTGGGAGCTGATGTGGCGCGGCATCGGACTGCTGCGCGGCCTGCCACCCGGCGCCCGGGTGCCGGGCCGGTGGGCCGGCGACCGGGACGCCTTCACCGCGCACGCGGAGCACGTCGATGCCGGTGGTGCCCCGCAACCTCGCCGGGACGGGGCGGTGGCCGCGGCGTTGCGGCTGCACCGGCTGGAGCGGGCACTGACCGCTTACACCGTGCAGCGCGCCTACGACGACCCGCTGGTGATGGCCGAGCACCGGCTGACCGGTGAGGCGTTCGTCGGCGAGGTGACGCTGACCGACCCGAAGCGGGTCGACGACAGCGGCAAACGGCCGGTGCTGCGTCCCCGGATCCAGCTGGTCACCACCGAACCGGTGCTGGTGCCGGTCGGCGCGACGCTGTACTCGCCGGCCCGGTCCGGTCAGAAGGCCCGGGTGGTCTTCGTGACCCCGGCCGCGGACGGCAAGACCGAGGTGGTGCTGGAGCTTTCCGGCGGGATGGGGCGTGGGCTGACCGCGCCACCGGGCAGCGTGCCCGAGGTGGGCGAGCGGCTCTGCTACACCACCCTCTCCGACGCCTTCATGCCGGCCGGCGCCTTCCCGGCCCCGGAGGAGACCCCCTGGACCCACCGCGATCCGCCGGCCCCCGCTCCCGGCTCGTCCTCCGCTCCCGCCGCGGCTGAGGGTGACCCCAGCGAGGAGTGGGCCTGACCGCAGGGCCGGCTGGCCCGCCGGCCAGGTGAGCTACAGCCAGGCCGGGATGAGCCCGTGGTGGGCAGCGATCGCTCTTCGCGCTCGCTGTCGAGCTGCCCCACAGATGGGCCACCCGGGTGCCGGAACCGAGGTGCCAGGGCGGCGGGTCGGAACGGCGGGCGAGGACGCCAGGCTGCGAGACCGAGGCGCCAGGAGCCGGGCGCCGGACGGGCGGGTCGATGTGCCGGAGCACGGGCGGGGATCATGCTGCCCCATATCTGGGGCAGTTCGACAGGAGCGTGGTTGACCCATCGAGGCCAGCCGGGTTGTCCAGGCCCGCGCGACAGCCGGGACCGTCCGCAGGGGAGTGCCGCGCCCGGGCCGGTAGGGCCGAGCGCGCGGGCCGCAGTGTCGGTGACGCGACCGCCCGGAGCGCCCGGAACGCGCCGGTCGGCCCTGGCGAGGGCACCGGGCGCTGACTAGGCTTTCCAGGTTTGCCGGGGACCGGTCCGTCCGTCGAGGTGCCCGCACGAGAGGGAGCCGGAGCGACCGTGCCGCCGCAGGACGTGAAGCAGGTCGCCGCGACGAGCGCCGCCCCGCCCCCCACCGGCCAGTCACCGGCCGGAGCGTCACCGCCGCGTTCGGCGTCGGCTGCATCCGGGGCGACGCCCGTCGTAGTGACCCGCACCGGTCGCCTCGGCCCGGTCGCCGCCGCCGGTGTCGTGCTGCTCGAGGCGATCTGGCTGGTGGCGGCGCTGCCCGGCGCCGCCCTGGTCAGCGACCTCGGCGCATTGCTGGTGGCCGGCTGGGCGGCGGTCGTCTGCCTGGGTGTCGCGCACCGGCACCCGGCCGCGCTGCGCCGGTTCTGGGTCCTGCTGGCCGCCACCATGGCGCTGGCCGCGCTCGGCCGGGCACTCTGGACGGTGCAGCGGCTCGTCGGCGGCGAGCTGCCGCACACCCCGCTGATCGGGGCGGTCTTCACCGCCGGCATCCTCACCGGCACCGCCGCGCTGCTCTGCTCGCTCTCCGCCCCGCGTACCGCGGTGGGTCGGGCCCGCACCCTGCTGGACGGGGTGATCGTCGGGTTGGCGCTGGTCCCGATCGGCTGGGTGGTGGTGTTCCGCAACGTCGCCGCGGCCGACCTGGCCGATCCGGTCCGCACCCTCGGGCTGCTCTACCCGATGCTCGACCTGATGCAGCTGACCATCCTGGTGGCGGTGGCCGGCCCGGCCCGGCCGCTATGGCGGCCGATGACCATCATCGCGGCCAGCCTCGCCACCCGGGCGCTCGCCGATGCCGCGTACGTGTCGCTCGCCGCGCGCGGCGACTACTTCTCCGGCCATCCGATCGACGTCTGCTGGCCGATCAGCTACCTGCTGATCGCCGCCGCCACCCGGTACCCGCCGCCCCAGGAGTGCCCGGACGCCGAGGAGACGGCCGAGCCGCCGTTGCAGCCGTGGTGGCGGGTGGCGCTGCCGTACCTGCCGGTCGGCGGGGCGATCGTGGCCGTGATGCTGGCCCGCCAGCCGTCCGGGCAGACCCCGAAGCTGATCTTCGTGGTCATGATGACGCTGCTCGCCGCGCTCGCTCTACGGCAGGGGCTGGCCGCCAACGAGAACCTGTGGCTGGCGGCCCGGCTGCGCCGGCTCGCGTACACCGACCAGCTCACCGGGCTGCCGAACCGGCTGATGTTCAACCGGCGGCTGCGCCGGGCGTTGCGCGACGACGGGCCGGTGGCCGTGCTGCTGCTCGACCTGGACGGGTTCAAGCAGGTCAACGACCGGTTCGGGCACGCCACCGGTGACACCCTGCTGACCGGGCTGGCGGCCCGGATGCGGGCCGCGGTCGACGGCGACGGCACCATCGCCCGGCTCGGCGGGGACGAGTTCGCGGTGCTGGTGGACCGCGGGCGGCCGGTGCCGCCGGAGCGGTTGGCCGAGCGGCTGCTGGACGCGCTGCAACCTTCCGACGGGGAGGAGGACGTCGGGGTGCACCCGTCGGCGAGCATCGGCATCGCCGAGTACGGGCCACAGCACGCGTCGCACACCGACCTGCTGCGCGACGCCGACATCGCCATGTACGCGGCGAAGGCGGCCGGTAAGTCCGCGTACCGGACCTGCACGCCGGCGCTGCGGGAGTCGGCGGTGTCCCGGGCGGAGCTGATCGCCGACCTGCGCCGAGCGGTGGACGAGGAGCAGCTGCACCTGGAGTACCAGCCGATCGTCGACCTGGCCAGTGGTGCGGTGCGCAGCGCGGAGGCGCTGGTGCGCTGGCGGCACCCCCGGCTCGGGGTGCTGCCCCCGGCCCGGTTCCTGCCGCTGGCCGAGGAGACCGGGCTGATCCTGCCGATCGACCGCTGGGTGATCCACGAGGCGTGCCGGGCCGCGGCGATCTGGCGGGACCGGGCGCCGCGCGCCACCGTGGCGGTGAACATCGCGGCCGCGCACCTGCGCCGGCCGGACCTGATCGCCACGGTCACCGCGGCCACCGCCGCAGCCGGGCTGGCCCCGCGGGCGCTCACCCTTGAGCTGACCGAGTCGGCGTTGATCGAGGGGAGCGAGGCGGTGCTGGACCGGCTGCGCCAGCTGCGTGAGCTGGGCATCCGGATCGCCATCGACGACTTCGGCACCGGCTACTCGTCGCTGAGCTACCTGCACCGCATCCCGGCCACCGAGCTGAAAGTCGACCGTTCCTTCGTGGCCCGGCTCGACTCGGACGACGACCGGGCGTACGCCACGGTCGAGATGGTGACCCGGCTCGCCGGCGCGTTCGACCTGTCGGTGGTGGCCGAGGGGGTGGAGACCGCCGCGCAGCACGAGGCGGTGTCCGCGATCGGCTGCGCGCATGGGCAGGGCTGGCGGTACGGCCGTCCGGTGGGTCTGGCCGAGCTGTCGACGCGGGTGACTCCTCTGGACGCCCGGGACTGATCGTCACCGCTTCGTGACCGGGTGGGGTCCGGCGGGCGACCCGGCACGTGGTGCGACTCTTCACCCGGCCCGACGAGCGCGGCGACGAGGCGCAGCCGAACCCGCGCGGATTTTCGGCCCCAGGACGGAAGAGGGCCGCAGAATCGGGCTTGACCCTCACGTAACGGCAGGCGGGAACCTGGTTTCCGGAAGGAGGGAAGCCATGGCGTACACGGTGGGCCAGGTGGCGAAGGTCGCCGGCGTGACGGTACGGGCGCTGCACCACTACGACGAGATCGGGTTGCTCTCGCCGAGCGGGCGCACGGCGGCCGGCTACCGCCGCTACGACGACGCGGACCTGGAGCGGTTGCAGCTCATCCGCTACTACCGGGAGCTGGGGTTCCCGTTGGAAGAGATCGCCGCGATCCTCGACGAGCCGGCGGCTGACCCGGCGGCGCACCTGCGCCGCCAGCACGAGCTGCTGACGGTCCGGATCAAGCGAATGCAGGAGATGGTCACGGCGATCGAGTTCGCGATGGAGGCGAGCAAGATGAACATCCGGCTTACCCCGGAGGAGCGGTTCGAGGTCTTCGGGGACTTCGACCCGGACGCGCACGCCGAGGAGGCGGAGCAGCGGTGGGGCGGCAGCGACGCGTACCGGGAGTCGAACCGGCGGGCGTCCCGCTACGGCAAGGAGGACTGGCTGCGGATCAAGGAGGAGAACGAGGACTGGGGACGGCGGATCGTCGCGCTGATGTCGACCGGCGCGCCGGCGGACGGCCCGGCGGCGATGGAGTTGGCCGAGGAGCACCGGCAGATCATCGGCCGCTGGTTCTACGAGTGCTCGTACGAGATCCACACCGGTCTGGCCGACATGTACATGGCCGACGAGCGGTTCACCGCGCACTACGAGAACCTGGCGCCCGGGTTGGCGGCGTACCTGCACGAGGCGATCCACGCCAACGCGATCACCCGCGCCTGACGGGCCCCGGGCGGAACCGATACGGGCCGCGCCCCGATGTGGGGCGCGGCCCGTTCCCGTCACTCCCCGACCGGCTCGACCAGATAGTCGTAGACGGTGCGGGCCAGCCGCCGGACGGTCTCGTCGCCGCTGGCCATCGGGCCGGAGGTGAGGAAGGCGACCGCGACCTGCGAGCCGGGAATCAGGTAGTAGCCGACGTCGTGCGAGGCGTCCGGCAGGTCGCCGGTCTTGTGCGCCACCGGCACGCCGGGCGGCAGCGCCGCCGGGATCTTGGTGTTCAGGGTCTGCTCGGCCATGAAACCGATCATCAGGTCGCGGGTGTCCGGGCTGAGGATCTGCGCGTCCCAGACCGCGCCGAGCAGCGCCACCACGTCGTCCGGGCTGGTGTAGTTCTCCTCGCCGCGCATGGCGGCCTCGGTGTCGAGCATCTTGCGGGCCAGCACCGTCTCCCGCTGGTTCATCGAGTCGATCAGCGCGTTGACCGGGGCGAAGCCGCCCAGGTAGTCGATCAGCACGTTCGCCGCCGTGTTGTCGCTAAATTTGATCATGTATTGGGCGAGCCGGTACAGGGTGACCACCTGCGGGAAGTCCTCGTACTGCAGCTCGCCGGTGCCGTCCACCACCTGAGCCGGGGTGACCAGCACCCCGTCGTCCAGCGACACCTGGCCGCAGTCCACCCGGCGCAGCAGCTCGACCAGGATCCACAGCTTGATCACGCTGGCCGCCTTCGGGCGGAGCGTGCCGTTCACCGCGATCTGCTGGTCGCCGTAGCGGCCGGAGAGGTCGCGCACGGTCGCCCCGGCCGGGTTGGCGGTGGAAGCGTCCACGACCTGCTGGAGCTGCCCGGCGAGGGGAAGCAGTTGGCGGCCGGCGATCGGGTCGGTGGGCGGCTGCGGCTCGGTGACCACGTCGCCGACCAGCCCCTGCGGCTCGGCGTCGGGCCGGGTCACCTCGACGATGCCCCGGGTGCGGCCGACCAGCGGGACGTCGTAGGCGTAGGTCGTACCGTCGACGGTGACCTCGCCGCTGGCCACCCGGCCGTCGACGCGCATCTCCGGGTCGGCGACCCGGCCGGTGTCGCCGTCGCAGGCCCGGTAGCGCACGGTGCGCGTCTCGCTGTCGACGGAGAAGACCGCGCCGGGGAAGGCCAGCCAGGCGAGGGTGCTGGCCGGCGGTCGCGGGGCGGCGGGCTGGGGTCCGCCGCCGTCGGCCGCCGCCGGCCCGGCGGCCAGCAGCGCGAGCGCGACGCCCGCGGCGGCCAGCTTGACCGGGGGTACGCGACGCGCCGACCGCCGGGAAGATGAGCGCTTCTTGTCGGTTTTCTTCACGTTTGTACGATAAGAAGCGGGCGGGGCGGGTGGTGCATCCGGCGACGGCGTCACCCGTCCGGGTGCGGCGACGGCGCGCAACCGCCGGCACGCGGGATCATCACTCGGTCATCCACACCACCGGAGGTCCACAGTGCTCATCGTCGCCGGCAGTCTCTACGTCGACCCCGCCGGGCGCGACGCCTACCTGGCCAGCTGCCTGGACACCGTCCGCCAGGCCCGCTCCGCGCCCGGCTGCGTCGACTTCGCGGTCAGCCCCGACCCGGTCGAGCCTGGGCGGATCAACGTCTACGAGCGTTGGGAATCCGAGGAGCAGCTACTGGCCTTCCGTGGCGCCGGCCCGGCCGAGGAGCAGACCGTGGCGATCCTCGGCGCCGAGGTCCACCGTTACCTCATCTCCGCCGTAGAGGCCCCATAGACCCCGACCGGTCACATGGGGGGTGGGGCCGGCGTCGGTTCTGGGGGGAGGTTCGGGGCCAGGCGGCGCAGTGAGGTGAAGGTGGGCACCAGCGCGTCGTACAGCTCGGCGAAGAGCGGCAGGAGCGTGGCGTAGGTCGCGGCGGCCGCCGGGTCGGGTCGGATGGTCTCCTCGATGTGGACCAGGTCGTAGGCCACGTCGATGGAGGTGATCAGGCCGAGGGCCTGCATGCCGAGCACCGCGGCGCCGAAGCTGGAGCCCTCGTGGCCGCCCGGGAAGCTCAGCGGGACGCCGAGCACGTCGGCGAGCATCTGCCGCCACAGGCCGCTGCGGGCGAACCCGCCGCTGGCCCGGATCTCCCGGACCTCGTTGCCGGCGGAGCGGACCGAGGCGAGCACCACCGCCAGCTGCTGGCAGACCCCCTCCAGCGCGGCCCGGATCAGGTGCTCGCGGCGGTGCCCGTGGGTCAACCCCACGTACGCGCCGCGGGGCAGCGCGCTCCAGTGCGGCGCGCGCTCGCTCAGCAGGTACGGCAGCATGATCAGCCCGCCCGAGCCGACCGGAGCGCGGGCGGCCAGCGCCAGCAGCTCCGGCTCGGCGTGCGCGCCGAGCTCCGGGGCGAGCGCGTTGCCGGCCCAGTGCAGCACGATGCCGCCGTTGTTGATCGCGCCACCGACCACCCAACGGTCCTCGGTCAGCGCGTAGCAGAACACCCCGCCGAGCGGGTCCACGTTGGGGCGCTCGACCATCACCCGCATCGCGCCGCTGGTGCCGATCGAGCAGGCCACCATGCCGGGATGCACCGCGCCGAGCCCGAGGTTGGCCAGCGGGCCGTCGCCGGCGCCGACCACCACCGGGGTGCGCTCGGGCAGGCCGGTGGCCGCGGCGGCCTCGGTGGTGAGGCCGGACAGCACGGTGGTGGTGGCCACGAGCTGCGGCAACTGCTCCTCGGTGATGCCGGCGACGGCCAGCGCCTCGGTGTCCCACTCCAACTGCTGGATGTCCATCAGGCCGGTGGCCGAGGCGAGCGAGTGGTCGGTGACCAGCACCTCGCAGAGACGCAGGAGCACCCAGTCCTTGATGCCCACCCAGTGCGAGACCCGTTCGAAGAGCTTCGGTTCCTGCTCGGCGAACCAGAGCAGCTTCGGCAGCGGGGCCATCGGATGCACCGGCGTGCCCGTACGGCGGTGCAGGGCCAGACCGGACGGTACGGCGCGCAGCCGCTCGGCCTGCCGGCTGGAACGGGAGTCGGCCCAGGTGATCGACGGGGTGATCGGGTTGCCGTCGGCGTCGAGGCCGATCAGGCTGTGCATCGCGCTGCCGAACGAGAGCCCGGCGACCGAGCGGTCCAGCTCGGCGACGGTCACCCGGATCGACTCCAGCACCGCGTCGAGGATCCGCTGCGGGTCCTGCTCGGCGTACCCGGGCTGCGGCTCGTCGAGGGGATAGCCGACGGAGTGGGTGGCGAGCTGGCGGCCCCGCGTGTCGTAGGCGACCGCCTTGGTGCTGGTGGTGCCGATGTCGACGCCGACCACCACGCCCCGGGATCCGCCCGAGCCGGCCACGACGCTCACCCCCCTCGCGCCGGACCGGCGGGCCGCCACCCGGCTGCGGGTGACGTTACCGAGACAGCCGGCACCCCGTACGGCGATCACGGGCCTCGGCGGTCGCCGAAGGATTGAGAGAATTGCGGTGACGGTCGTTGGGATTCGCAAATAGCGCCGATCTCCCCGTGTTTGTTACATCGCGGAATGTGGACCGCGCTATTTCATGCTACGCGTATTCGCGCTAATGAGACAGATGGGCCAGTTTGGACGCAGCGCGCCTGGCAGGGGCCCCGGGGAAACTGCTACGACAATATGCTCCCCGACGGATCCCTTCCGATGTCAATAGACGTAGATAAATAAACCATTCCCCATTCCCGGTCGACGTGCGAAGCGGAGTTCAGGAATGGGGCTGCCGCAGAGTTGCGGCTGCGCCACTATTGGGGGACACATGGCGGTCGTCGTAGTGCTGGATATCGACGAAACTCTGCGCGAGCAGCACAGCCTGACGATCGAAGTCCGTTCGGACGACGCCGGTGTCCCCGTCGCGATAGCCGCGCTCCGGCAGTCCCTGCTCCGGCTCGAAGCGACGGGAGCCGGCGGGGAGCCGGTCGGCCCGGCCTTCGTCTCGTCACCGATCGCCCTGCCCGGCGCGCAGCTTCTCGTGGTCGACCTCGGCCCACTCCCCGCTGAGCATGTCCTCGCCATACCGGAGCTGCTGGCGCGGCAACTGCGCGACGCCGGTGTGCGTGACGCGCTGATCTCGGTGGCCCGGCGCGGCCCGAACCACGACATCGAGGAGTTCGGCCTGTGCGCCCGGGCCTACCTGCGCGGGCCGCTCGGTGCGCCGTTCGGCGACGCCCCGTGCCAGCTGCCCCCGCCCCTGCTGGGCGTGGCGCTCGACTGGTTGCACGCCGAGCGCGAACCCGCGGACGAGCTGAGCGCCGTCGTGCTCGGCGTGCGGGTTCCGCTCACCGCCGAGGGGGCCGGCTCGGCCACCGCCGCCGTACTGGGCACCCTGCCCACGGCGATCACGATGACTCTGCTCGCCGGCGACCTCACCGACCGGCTGGTGGCCGCGACCGTCGGCGGCTACCACGACGTGCTACCGGCGGCGGCGTTCACCGTCGCGCCGGAACGCGCCGGCCCTGCCGACGCCGGCGAGCTGACCGGGCCGATGCACCGGCTGCGCGACAGGCTCCACGCGTGCAGCGGATTGCTGGTCTGGGCCGGAGTGGACGCCGAGCCGGACAGCCGCCGGGTGGCCACGCCACAGTGGTCGCAGCGGCTTCCGAGCGACGGAAAGCCGGTGACCCGGCTGCCGGGGGCGGAGATGCTCGCGGATGCGCTCGTCCCCGACGCCATGTGGTACCAGATCCTCTCCGCCGGGCACCTCGACCGGCTCGGCGGCCTGCCACCCGGGGCGACGCCGCTGCCCGGCCGGCGGGCCGAGTTGGCCATCGGGGACGCCGAGCAGTGGCTGCCGGGCCACCCCGACGCCCTCGAGGTCCGCGCCCGGGGCCGCGAGCTGCTCGCCGGCTGCCTGGTCGACGAGGCGCAGGCGTGGGCGATGGCGGCCGCCCGGATCCGCCGCGCCACGCCGCCCGCCGGCCGTTGACCGCACCGGGCAGGACGGTCGGCGCACCAGGGGTGTACGGGGCGCCGTGACGGCGACGAGAATGCCGATCAACGTGAATGTCCCTCGGTCGACGGCGTCCGGGGGACGCGACGGGGGGAGGACGCGGTGAAAGCATCAGCACGCATCGGCGCGGCGGTGACCGCCCTGGGGCTGGTCGTGGCCGGGCTCGGTGCGCCCCCGGCCGGCGCGCACCAGCGCGACCGCGGCTACTCGGCCGAGATCCGCCGAGCTTCCTACGGTGTTCCGCACATCACCGCCACGAACTTCGCCAGCCTCGGCTTCGGCGTCGGATACGTGCAGGCCGAGGACAACCTCTGCGTGATCGCCGAGAAGGTGGTGACGGTCAACGCCGAGCGGTCCCGCTACTTCGGGGCGACCGGCCCGACCGACGCGAACGTGCGCAGCGACCTGTTCTTCCGCAAGGCCATCGACGACCGGACGGTGCAACGGCTGCTCGACGGCCGCCGCGACGGCGTGCACTCCCCGTCCGACGACGTCCGCGACCAGATCCGCGGCTTCGTCGCCGGCTACAACTCCTACCTGCGCCGCACCGGCGCGGCGAAGCTCACCGACCCGGCGTGCCGGGCCAAGCCGTGGGTACGTCCGCTGACCGAACTGGACCTCTGGCGTACCACCTGGGCCAGCATGGTCCGGGCCGGCTCGCGGGCGGTGCTCGACGGGATCGTCGCCGCCGCCCCGCCCACCGCCACCGGCCCGGCCGCCGCGCAGGACGCCCCCGGCGCGGCCGCGGTGCTCGCCGCCTCCGACGGCGCCCCCGCCGGGGTGGGCAGCAACGCGTACGGGCTGGGCGAGGCGGCGACCGACAACCGGGGCGGAATGGTGCTGGCCAACCCGCACTTCCCCTGGGACGGCGCGGAGCGCTTCTACCGGATGCACCTCAAGGTGCCCGGCCGCTACGACGTGGAGGGCGCCGCGCTGATCGGCGACCCGATCGTCGAGATCGGGCACAACCGCACCCTCGCCTGGAGCCACACCGTCTCCACCGCCCGCCGGTTCGTCTGGCACCGCCTCGCGCTGGTGCCCGGTGATCCCACCTCGTACTACGTCGACGGCAAGGCACGAAAGATGACCACCCGCACGGTCACCGTCCAGGTGCCCGGCCCGAACGGCGGCACCGTGCCGGTCAGCCGGACCTTCCACGACACCCACTTCGGGCCGGTCGTGGTGGTGCCCGGCACCTTCGACTGGACCACCGGCAGCGCGTACGCCATCACCGACGTCAACGCCACCAACAACCGGGCCTTCGACGGCTGGCTCCAGATGGGCCGCGCCGGGACGGTGCGCGAGTTGAGGCGGGTGCTCGACCGCTACCAGTTCCTGCCCTGGGTCAACGTGATCGCCGCCGACGCCCGTGGCGAGGCGCTCTACGCCGACCACTCGGTGGTGCCCCGGGTGACCGACGCGCTCGCCGCCGCCTGCATCCCCGCCGCGTTCCAGCCGCTCTACGCCAGCAGCGGCCAGGCAGTCCTGGACGGCTCCCGGTCGGCCTGCGCGCTCGGTGCCGACCCGGACGCCGCGGTGCCGGGCATCCTCGGCCCGGCGAATCTGCCGGTGCGCATCCGCTCCGACTACGTCACCAACTCCAACGACAGCTACTGGCTGGCCAACCCGCAGGCTCCGCTGGAGGGCTACTCGCGGATCATCGGCGACGAACGGACCCCGCGCAGCCTGCGTACCCGGCTCGGCCTCGACCAGGTGCAGCAGCGCCTCGCCGGCACCGACGGGCTGCCCGGTCGCGGGTTCACCGCCGACCGGCTGTGGCGGACCGTGTTCGGCAACCGGGCGTACGGCGGCGAACTGGTCCGCGACGACCTGGTTGCGCTCTGCACCGCGCAGCCCACCGGCACCGCCACCAACGGCGTGACCGTCGACCTGCGCGCCGCCTGCGCCGCGTTGGCCCGCTGGGACCTGCACGTCGACCTGAACAGCCGCGGCGCGCACCTGTTCACCGAGTTCGTCCTGGCCGGCGGGCTGCGCTTCGCCGACACCTTCGCGGTGACCGACCCGGTGCGCACCCCGCGCCGGCTCGCCACCGCCGACCCGAGGGTCCGCACGGCGCTCGCCGACGCCGTGCAGCGCCTCGCCGGCATCCCGCTCGACGCCCGGCTCGGCGACGTACAGACCGAGCCGCGCGGCGACCGGCGCATCCCGATCCATGGCGGACGCGCCGAGGCCGGCGTCTTCAACATGATCATCAACAACCTGGTGCCCGGCGTCGGCTACCCGAAGGTGGTGCACGGCTCATCCTTCGTGATGGCCGTCGAGCTGGGCCCGCACGGGCCGTCCGGGCGACAGATCCTGACCTACTCCCAGTCCACCAACCCGAACTCCCCCTGGTACGCCGACCAGACCGCGCTCTACTCCGGCAAGGGCTGGGACACCATCAAGTACACCGAAGCGCAGATCAAGGCCGACCCGAACCTGCGCACCTACCGGGTGGGGGAGGGCCGCGGGCACTGAACAGCCGGCACGCGGGCGGCCGGGCCCCTGGTGGGCCCGGCCGCTGCCGGAAGATGAATCGTCGCACCAGTACCCCCCAATCGTCCAAATTACTCCGCTGTTCGGGTGGTTTGCCCCCGTGCAGCGTCTCCCCGCCGGTCCCCGCCGGAGTTAACCCGAGTGACACCCCGGTTGGTGGCCTGCGCGGCGAAGGAGTCGGCGTGGCAAGGACTGATTCGACGGGTTCCACATGGCGGTACCGGTGGGCGCACCGGCAGAACGAGCGCCGACACCGGACGTTCCGCAGCGCCGAGAGCGCCTGGCGGCGGCGCGACGACGACCTGCGTCGGCTACGCCTCCGCGCCGCCGACTTCCAGGGCTCCCCGGCAGCCGGCTCCGGCCTCCCGTTGGAGCTCGCCCCGGACGAGGCGGTGCTCTGGGTGCTGCCCGCCGCGCAACTGGTCGAGGTGCGGCACACCGCGGTCCTGCCCGCGCCGGACCTGACCGTCCATCCGGAGGCCGCGCCGCTGCGCCCGCGCCGCCCGGACGGGGTCCGGGTCACCGACGCCGGGATGGCCGTGATCACCAGCCGCCGCCTGGTCCTGCTCGGCGGGCGCGGCCGGCGCGACTGGGCGTACGGGAAGATGACCGGGTTGGCCCACGACCCGGCCGCGCCGGTCACCCTGATCCAGGTGCTGGACCGGCGTCGCACCTCCGGGCTGCTGCTGCCCGCCGCCGCGGCGGCCGATTTCCGGTTCATGCTGACCCTGGCGTTCGCCGACGCGATCGAACAGCGCGGCGCGGTGCTCGCCCAGCTCGACGACCTGATCGCCGAACACGCCCAGCTGAAGCCGTTCCGGCCGGCGGTCGCCACCCCGGGGCAGGCTCGGATCTACGCGCGGGTGCCCGGCGGCCGGCGTACCCTCGCGGTCGCCGCGGCCGTCGCGCTGCTCGTGCCCGCCGCGCTGATCGAATCCGGCCCGTCCGACCCGGCCGGCGAGCGGGCCGCCGCGGCCACCCCGGCGTCCAGCCCCAGCGGCGTCCCGGCTCTGATCCATCCGGTGGCCCCGACGCCCGCACCGGCCAAGCCGAAGCCGAAGCCGAAGCGCACCACCACGCCGTCGCCGACGCCGAGCGCCGAGCAGCGCTGCGGGGCCCCGGCCAACCCGATGGGGTACGACTTCTGCGGCGGCAACCGGATCCGTAAGCCGGCCGCCGAGATCTGCGACCACTTCGACTGCGCCCAGGAGTTCTGGGCCGGCCGGGGCTACCTGGTGCAGTGCCGCGACGGCGTGCTCAGCCTGACCGGTGGCCGCCGGGACGCCTGCACCTCGCACCGCGGCGTGCGTCGCACCGTCTGGACCTGACCGTCTCCACCCGCCGCCGGCTGTCGTTGCCGGCCTCACCGCGGGGTGTCGGGCCGTAGCGGGAGCAGGCCGGCGAGGATGAGCGCGCCGCCGACCGGCAGCAGGTCGAGGTTGACGGCGAGCGCGACGAAGCCGAGCAGGACCAGGGGCGGAGACCAGCGCGGCAGCCGGCGCGGCCGGACGGTGGCGGCCCGGACGAGCAGCGCCAGCAGGCCGAGTTGGAACAGCAGCGGCCCGATCAGGAAGAGCGGATCCGGCAGCGGCGCCGCGTCGGCGAACCCGGCGAAGAGGTCACCTAGGATCACCCAGAGGAAGGCCGCCGCGCCGATGAGCGTCGCCGCGGTTGCCGCGTCGGTGAGAGCTCGCCGGCGGGGCGTCGTGGCCAACAGCATCCGTCGCAGCTGCACCGCGAGGGCGGCGAAGAGGGCGATCGAGACGAAGAAGAGGCTGTGGCCGATGTTCCAGGCCCAGCCCGGCCCGTGGTCGCCGTCGAGGCCGTCGACGAGCCGGCAGATGCCGTAGAGCAGGAGCAGCGCCGGGGCGGCGACGGCGACCATCCGTACCGCGGGAAGACTCGGCCCGGCGGCCCGGGCATCGGTGGCGATCATTTCTCCAGCCTGGCAGTCGCCCGGCAGCCTGCCATCGGGGTCTCCCCGCAGCCCACCCGGATCCGCCACCCCCGAGCGTCTCGGGGCCGATCGGGAGTCGGGGTTACCAGGTGGCGTCGCCTCGGGCCGTGGGCCATGATCAGCTCACCGCGCGCCTGATTCCGGCCCGGTTAATCCTTTTTGTCCGAGATGATGGGGAGATGGAGATACGCTCCGACGACGGCGCGCGGCTGCGGATCCGGCCGGTCGGCTACCAGCCGGGCGTCGAGCCGCCGGTCGATCCCGACGAGGCGGCGGGCTGGGACGACTGGCTGCTGATCGAGGCGGATGCCCGTACCGCCGACGGGCAGGCCTGGTCCCGCTGCGATCCCTGCCTGACCACCGCCGAGGCGGGGATGCTGGCCGACTGGCTGCGGTTGCAGGCCGACCTGGCGGCAGACCCGTCGATGTTGCCGGCGGTGCTGCGCTTCACCGAGCCGAACCTGGCGTTCCGCACCCGGGTCATCCGGCGACGGCGGGTGGAGCTGACGGTCGAGTTCTCCTACGAGTCGCTGCCGCCGTGGATGCGCCGGCCGCTCACCGCGGTGTACCGACTGCCGCTGACCCTGTCGACCGATGCCCTGGCCGTGGCCGCGGAGCAGTGGTCCCGGGAGGTCGAGGCGTACCCCCAGCGGGTGATCTCCTAGTCGCGGTCCGGGCGGATCGGGACAGATCGGCGGAGGCCAATTCTCTCTTATCGGGAACAAAGGGAAGCATCGATCCATCGCGCGTGTCCTGTCACGAACGCGAGCTGTTGTACCGCGTGTGACCACCACATCACCCGGCACAGTTGCCCTGGCCACAGCCGGCCCCGCCTGGCGGACCGCGTGGGCGGACCGCGAGAACGAACGACGCCGGCGCGCCCACCTCGCCGACGTCGAACAGTGGCGCCGCCGCGCCGACGAGCTGACCCGGCAGCGGATCGAGGCCGGAAGTTTCCTCGGCTGCACCCAGCCCCGCACCGGGCTGCCGGTGACGCTCGACGACGACGAACTCATCTATCGGGTCCTGCCCACCGCCGAGCTGGTCGAGGCCGTCGCCCGGCACGTGCCCGGACTGCCCGCGCCGTCGCTGACCGTCGGACCCCCCGGCACGACCGGCCGGGCACTGCCCCGGGGCCTGCGGGTCGTCGACGCCGGCATCGCCGTGGTCACCAACCACCGCGTCGCCTTCGCCGGCCGCGAGCGCCGGCGCGAATGGCGGTACGCGGACCTGACCGGCCCCGCCCACCACCCCGACGTGCCACTGACCCTGCTGCACACCGCCGACCCGGGCCGGCTCGCCGGGCTGCTGGTGCCGGCGAACACCGCGGCGAACACCCGCTTCTACCTCACCCTCGCGGTCGCCGCCGCCGACGGCAGACGCGCCGACGTCACCGCGGAACTCGACACGCTCACCGCGGCCCACCAGCGCAGCCAGCCCGCGCCGCCACCGCCGGCTCATCCGCACCAGGCGCCGCTGAGCGCGCTGCGACCCGAGCGGCGGGCGACCGCCGCCGCCGTCGCCGCGCTGGCCTTCGCCACGCTGAGCGCCGGCGCGTACGGCTCGGAGCAGGACGGCCCGAGGTACCGGACCGGGGCCGGCGACGTCGCGGTGAACACCGACGCGCCGGGCGGGATCGGCGCCCTCATCCCGGACCTGGTGCCGCAGCCGGTCTGGCCCGTCCCGGCCACGCCCCCGCCGGGAACCGGTCCGGTCGGGCCGCCGATCGCCGTTGACGCACCGGCCGGGCCGGCACGGTCGGGGTCGACCGCTTCGCCGGTGGCCCCGGCGCCCGGCGCCGCGTCCCGCCCCGGCGCGGTCGCCAATGCCGGGCCGAGCACCGCACCGGCGCCGCCCACCGCACCGGCACCGCCCACCGTGGTGGCTCCGCCGGCCCCCACCGGGGCACCGACGACCACAGCCCCCGCCCCGGACAGCCCGCCACCGACCACGGCGCCCGCGCCGACAACACCGCCGCCGTCGCCGGACGCCCAACTGCTCACCCTCTGCCTGGACCCGCTCAAGCTCCCGCTGCTGGACCGGCTCCTCTGCCCACCCACGGACGGCTGAGAGCCCCGGCCGCGCTGGTGCCGCGCCGGCCCGTTGCCGCGCCGGTCAGTCGGCGGTGCCGAAGTCGGGGAGGGTGAGGCTGCCGTCCGCGCCGAGCGGGATGCTGGGGTTCCAGGCGATCTCCCAGACGTGGCCGTCCGGGTCGGCGAAGCAGCCCGCGTAGCCGCCGTAGAACGTCTCGGTGGCCGGCCGGGTCACCTCGGCCCCCGCCGCGCCCGCCGCCGTCAACAGCTCGTCGACCTCGCTGCGGGACCGGACGTTCTGCGCCAACGTCATCCCGCCGAAGCCGCTGCCCCCCGGGTCGTCGACACCGGCGTCGGCGGCCAGCTTGTCCCGCCCCCACAGCACCAGCGCCAGGCCGCCGGCCTGGAAGAAGACGGTCTCCTCGACCTCCTGGCCGCGCCAGCCCAACCGTTCGTAGAAGGCCCGGGCGCGCGGCAGGTCGGCGACGCCGAGGGTGACCAGACTGATCCGCTGCTCCATGCACGTAACGTAGCCGCCGGCCAGGCCGCGGTGTGGCAGCCGGCCTCGACGTTGTCGCCGGCCGGGTCGCGGACGAAGGCCGGGTGTGACGTGGAACGACACGCGTCACACCGCCGGAGGCTGCGGCGTCCCGCTGGCATGAGACATACGATCCGGGCCGTCACCGGCCTGCTGGGCCTGCTCGCCGTCGCGGCCGGAATGCTCGCGCTGCTCGCACCGACCGCGTTCGCCACGGCCGTCAACTTCCCACCGCACCGGCACTTCGTGCACGACATCGGCGCGTTCCAACTCGGCATCGGGGTGACCCTGCTGCTGGCCATCATCTGGGCCGACGGGTTCACCGTGGCGCTGGCCGGATATCTGGTCGGCAGCGTCGCGCACACGGTGGTGCACGTCGCCGACCGGAATCTCGGCGGCGCCACCGGACAGACAGTGATCATCGGAGTGTCGTCGGTGCTCGCCGCCGTGGCCCTGGTCGAGCGGTGGCGCGAGCTGGGCTGGATCCTCGGCCCGGTCGAGCCGGACAGCTCGCCGCGGTGGGCGCCGTTCAGCCGGCAGAAGACCATCGCGCTCACCACGTTCCGCCGCGACGGCACCCCGGTCGCCACCCCGGTCAGCATCGCCGTCCGCGGCGAACGCGCCTACGTGCGCAGCTACGAGCGGGCCTGGAAGACCCGGCGGATCCAGCGGAACCCCGCCGTCACCGTCGCCGCCGCCACCGGCCGTGGCACGCCCACCGGCCCGGCCGTGCGGGCCACCGCCCGCCAGCTGACCGGCGACGAGTACGCCACCGCGCGGCGGGCGCTGCGCCGCAAGTACCCGCTGCTGCACGGGGTGCTGGTGCCGCTGACGCACCGGCTCGCCCGGCGCAGGACCGGCCGGACCGTGCACTTCGAGCTGCGCATCGAGTGACCGCCGGCCGACCAACCCCTGCACGCTCCTTCCACAGCGCTTCCACCGCCACCTGCGAGCCTCGACGTCAGCCCGGGAAGGTGCACCGCAACGCACCTCACCCGATCACCCACCGACCGACGGCTGGCTTGTGTGGCCCGCGCCGGTGCCCAACCTGGAGCACCGGTGGCGGCGCCACACGCTGACGGGGGCCAGCCGCCGGCCAGGAGCACGGGGAAGGACTGTCCGATGCAGTACGAGTCACTGGGGAGAACGGCAGGAAACAGCACCGCCCGAAGGAGAAGGACACCGCTGCTGCGCGGGCTCGCCGTGGCGGCCGTCGCGGTGACGTCGCTGTCGATGGCGGTGACCCCGGCCAGCGCGGCCAGCACCGAGGCCGGCGCGCCGGCCGCCGCCGCGGCGGTGGTGCCCATCGCCGCCTCAGAGGTCCGCAACTACGCCTGGTTCAACAACAAGACCGACGCCGACATGCACGGCGGAGTCGTGGCACACGTGGCCCGGCTGATCAACGCCGCGCCGACCGGGGCGACGCTCTCACTCACCCTCTACTTCTTCAACCGCCCGGAGATCGTCACTGCCCTGCGCGGTGCCGCCGAACGGGGCGTGCGGGTGCGGATCGTCATCAACGGCAGCCAGGTCGGCACCGCCCACTACAACGCGCTGAAGGCGATCCCGGCCATCACGCTGGTGGAGTGCGGCGAGCGGCGACCCGACAAGCAGTCGACCCGCGGTTGCGCGACCAGCCGCACCGGTGCGACGCCGCTGACCAACCCGCCGCTGATGCACAACAAGTTCATGACCATCTCCAGCGTGCAACTGGTCGGCGGCGGCACGGCCCGCAACGTTCTCTACGTCGCCTCGGCGAATCTGGATTACTACCGCGCGTACGAGAACGCCATCACCATCAGCAACGCCGGCCTCTACGCGGCCTACCTGAGCTACTTCAACGACCTGATGCGCTATGGCACCTCGGGGCGGAACAACCCCAACCTGGGCAGCACGACGGCCGTCGGCGACCACCGCGTCTACACCTTCCCCCGCCGGGAGGCGGCCGGGCGTAAACCGGGCGGCGCCAGCAACGACCCGGTCGTCAGCCTGCTGAAGGCGACGAACTGCTCCGGCGGTACCCGCATCGACCTGGCCAACTTCCGGATCCAGCGTGCCGCGGTGGTGACGGAACTGAAGGCCGCCCGGAGTCGGGGCTGCCAGGTCAGGATCGTCACCGGCGCCACCTCGGGCCGGCCGCACGACGCGGGCGCGCCGATGCGGGCACTGGTGGACCTCGCCCGGGCGATGCCGGTGCACCTGTGCGGCTACACCGCAGCCGGCGGCGTACCTATGCACGAGAAGTTCATGATCGTGCGGCGTGGTGCCCAGTCCACGCTCTACGTGGGCAGCCACAACCTGACCTACCGCGCGCTGCGGCAGAACGACGAGAACATCCTGGCGCTGCGCAGCCACCCGCTGAACGTGCCGTTCCAGCAGCGCTTCGACTCGCACTACAGCACGTGCCTGCCGTGGACGCCGCCCGCGAACGCCGCGGCCGCCGCCGCGGACACCGACGAGCTCGACTAGTGACCGAGCCGGCCACACCCCGCCACCCGGGGTGTTGCCGGCATCAGCCGGGCTTCGACGGTTCGGACGCCTGGCGTAGCTGCTCCCGAACCTGTTCGGCGTCCGGGTGGTCGAGGTCGACGAAGATGTCCAGCGCCTGCTGCCAGCATTCGCGGGCGGCGGCGAGGTCACCGGCGGCGTGCCGGGTCTCGCCGAGGTGGCGCAGGGTGACCGCCTCGTTCATCCGGTCGCCGAGTTTCCGATAGAGGCCGAGCGCCTCCTGATAGCACGAGAGGGCCTGGTGAAGGTCGACGTGCCGGTACGCGTAGCCGAGGCTGTCCCAGGTGCCGGCCAGGCCGACCGGGTCGCCGATCTGCTCGAGCAGGGCCAGCGCCCGACGGCAGTGTTCGATGGCCTGCTCGTGCTCGCCGAGCAGCGCGTGACACCAGCCCACCGAGTTGTGGGTGTTGGCGACCCCGCGCTCGTGACCGGCGCGCCGGAACAGCTCCAGCGCCCGCAGGTCGTGCCGCAGCGCCGCGCGGACGTCGCCCTGCTGCTCGGACAACCAGCCGAGGCTGCGGTAGGTGAAGCCCTGCCCGACCAGGTCACCGAGGTCGTCGAAGAGGCCCAACGCCTGCCGGTAGTCGTCCTGCGCGGCGTCGAACTGCCGCAGGCGCACCCGGGCACCGCCCAGGATCCGGTGCGCCTCCGCCTCCGCCGCGCGGTCACCCTGCCGCCGCGCCGCGGCCACCGCCATTTCCCCGACGTACGCCCAGTCGAGCCAGTGCCCTCGGCGGGCGAAGAAGTTCGCGGTGGCCCAGGCGAGCTGCCAGACCCGCTCGTCGAAGCCGGCCTGCGCGGCCCGATCCAACGCGGCGAGCAGCACCCGGTGCTCGGCGGTGAACCAGGCCAGCGCCGCCGGCCGGTCCCCGAACGCCTCCGGTTGCGCCCCTGCCGCGGCCACCGGCGGGTCCGGCGGATCCCGATGCGGCCAGAGCAGGCCGTCGGCGGCGAGCGCGGTGTGCAGATAGTGGTCGAGCGCTCGTGGCAACGCGGAGCGCACCTCGTCGGCGCCGGCCAGCTCGTTGCCGTAGGCGCGGAGCAGATCGTGCAGCGCGAACCGGCCGGGAACGTGCTCGACGACCAGGTGCGCCGCGGCCAACTCGCGCACCCCCGGCCGTACCTCGTCGACCGGCAGGGCGGCCAGACTGGCCGCGGCGGCGACGGTGACATCCGGGCCGGGATGCGCCGCCAGCAACCGGAACAGCCGGGCCGCCGCCGGGGAGAGCCCGCGGTACGACCACGAGAAGACCGCCCGTACGTCGGTGTCGCCCACCGCGAAGGCGTCGAGCCGGCCGGCGCCGGCCCGCAACTCCCCGGCGAGCGCGTCGAGGCTGAACTCAGGGTGGGTGGCCGCGCGGGCGGCCACGATGGCCAACGCCAGCGGCAGCCGGCCGCACGACTCGATGATCTGCCCGACCGCCGCCGGCTCGCCCGCCAACCGGGCCGCCCCGACCCGGCGTGCGATCAACTCACTGGACTCACCGCCGCTGAGCAGGCCCAACCGCAGTGGCCGGGCACCTTCGGCGACCACCAGATCGGGCAACTGGTTGCGGCTCACCACGACGGCGGCGCAGCCCGGCGCGCCCGGCAGCAGCGGGCGGACCTGCGCCACGTCACGGATGTTGTCCACCAGCACGAGGATTCGCCGGCCGGCCAGCAGAGCGCGGTAGAGGCCGGTCTGCGCCGCCAGGGTCGCCGGCATCTTCTCGGGCGTGACCGCGAGCGCGTCCAGGAAACCGCGCAACGCCTGGCTGGCGGTGAGCGGCGCCGCGACCGGGTCGTAGCCCCGCATGTCGACGTAGAGGTGCCCGTCCGGGAACTCCTCGCGTACCTCATGGGCCAGGCGCACCGCGAAGAGCGTCTTGCCGACCCCGGCCAGCCCGCTGACCAGTACGGTGGGGCAGCTCTGCTCCCGGGCGAGCAGGAGCTGCCGGGCCGCGCCGAGTTCGTCTACCCGGCCGACGAACTGCGGCGGATCCGGCGGCAGCAACGAGGGCCGTGGCGGCTTGGCGTGCTCCGCCGGCAGCCGCGGCAGCGGCACCTGACGGCGGAGGATGTCACGCTGCAGGGCCTGCAACTCCGGTGCGTCCAACCCGCGCTCCCGGAGCAGGTTCAGGCCCTCCCGGCACACCTCGGCCGCCTCGTCCACCCGCTGCTCGGCGTAGAGCGCCACCGCGAGCAGCCGGCGGACCCCCTCGTCGTACGGGTCGTCGACCAGCACGCCCGACAGCAGCGCGATCGCCTCGGTGTGCCGCCCGAGCGCGGAGAGTCCCTCGGCGTGGCAGCGGCGCGCGGCCCGGCGCTCCGCCTCGAGTTGGGCGACCGCCGGCAGCACGAACGGTCGGTCGGCCACGTCGGCGAAGGCCGGGCCACGCCACAGGCTCAACGCCTCCGCGAGCCGGGCGACCCCTCGCTCGACCAGGTCAGGCTCGCCGGCCGAGACGAGTTGCCGGCCCTCCGCACACCAGCGGACGAAGCGGTATGCGTCGACCGCGTCCGGTGGCAGCGCGAGCCGGTACGCCGACGCCACCCCGGCGCCGACCGTCGCCACCACCGGCTCGTCCGCCTCCGTTCCGATCCGGAGCGCGCGGCGCAGGTGCGACACGTGACTGCGCAACGTCGTACGGGCGCCCGGGGGAGGCGAGTCGGCCCACATCAGCTCGACCACCCGGGCGGCCGGCACCGCCGTACCCGGTTCGACGAGCAGGACCGCCAGCAGCTCCACCAGTTTCGGGCCGAGCCGCACCGGCCGGTCGTCGACCTGCACCCGGACGGGGCCGAGCACGCTGATGCGCAACAACCCGTACTCACGCTCCCATCCGCCGCGTCCCCACTACGGTAGCGGTCGATCTCATGACCCTACGTGTAGTTGATCGAGATTCCCGGATATCGGGTGAGCGCCACCGGCGGCGCGCGGTGGATGCCGCCCGAGCCCGTGACGCGGCACCCGTGATCGCCCGGGGCGTGCGAGCATGATCTGTCCCCTGTGCACAGTGCAGATCCCCGTCGGAAGGCAGCATCGTGGCAGACAACGCCCCGTTCTCCGTGACCGAGCAGGTGCCGAAGATCGACGCGAGCGTGCCGCACTCGGCCCGCATCTGGAACTACTGGTTGGGCGGGAAGGACAACTTCGAGGCCGACCGCGCGGCCGGCGAGCAGGTACGCGCGATCTTCCCCGCGATGATCGAGACCGCCCGTGAGTCGCGGGCGTTCCTCTCCCGCGCCGTAGGCTTCCTCGCCGGCGAGGCCGGCATCCGGCAGTTCCTCGACATCGGCACGGGCCTGCCCACCGCCGACAACACCCACGAGGTGGCCCAGCGGGTCCGGCCCGACAGCCGCGTCGTCTACGTCGACAACGACCCGATGGTGCTCGCCCACGCCCGCGCGCTGCTGGCCGGCACGCCCGAGGGCCTGACCCGATACCTGCACTCCGACCTGCGCGACCCCGACGCGGTGCTCCGCCAGGCCGCCGAGCACCTCGACTTCACGCAGCCCGTCGCGATCCTGCTCTTCGGCGTGATGGGGCACGTCGCCGACGACGACGAGGTTGCCGACGTCATCCGGGAACTGCTCGCAGCGGTCCCCTCGGGCAGCTACCTGGCGCTCTCCGACGGCACCGACACCAGCGAGGCCGTCGTCGAGTCCCACCGGCAGTACAACGAGAGCGGCGCGGTGCCCTACCACCTGCGCAGCCCCGAGCGGATCACCCGCTTCTTCGACGGCCTGGAGCTGGTCGAGCCCGGCCTGGTGCCGTTCACGCACTGGCGACCCGAGCAGGGCACTCCCGCCGACGTCGACGGCTACGGCGCCGTCGGCCGCAAACCCTGATCGGCCGGGAACCGGTCCCTGGCGGGCTGTGCCACCTCTGAACTGCGAATTCACCGGGGGCGGTGGCGAACGCCGGACCGGGGATGCTGTCATGTGCCGGTGGGGGAGTCAGAGGTACGGCGCACCGTCGAGACGGTGTGGCGGATGGAGGCCGGGCGCGTCGTCGCCGGCATTGCCGGGATCGTGCGCGACGTCGGCCAGGCCGAGGAGTTGGCCCAGGACGCGCTGGTCGCCGCTCTTGAACAGTGGCCGCGCGACGGCGTACCGGCCAACCCCGGCGCCTGGCTGACGACCGTGGGCAAGCGGCGGGCCATCGACGTGCTGCGCCGCCGGCAGACCCGCGAGCGTACGCTCGCCGAGCTCGGCCGCGACCTCGACGAGCAGGTGACCCCCGACTTCGACGCCGCACTCGAGGACCGCATCGAGGACGACCTGCTTCGGCTGATCTTCGTCGCCTGCCACCCGGTGCTCTCCCCGATCGCGCGGGCCGCGCTCACCCTGCGGCTGGTCGGCGGCCTCAGCACCGGCGAGATCGCCCGCGCCTTCCTCACCACCGAACCCACCGTCGGCCAGCGGATCACCCGCGCCAAACAGACCCTCGCCGCCGCCCGGGTGCCCTTCGAGGTCCCCGGGCCCGCCGACCGCGCCGACCGCCTCGACTCGGTGCTGGAGGTCGTCTACCTGATCTTCAACGAGGGGTACGCGGCCACCGCCGGCGACGACCTGATGCGCCCCGCTCTGTGCCAGGAGGCGCTGCGCCTGGCCCGGCAGTTGCAGGCGCTGATGCCCGGCGAGCCCGAGGTGCACGGCCTGGCCGCGCTGCTGGAGATCCAGGCCTCCCGCACCCACGCCCGCACCGCCCCCGACGGCGAGCCCATCCTGCTCAATGACCAGGACCGCCGCCGCTGGGACCAGTTGCTCATCCGCCGCGGGCTCGCCGCGCTCGACCGGGCCCGCACCGACCATCCCGGCCCGTACGCCGTCCAGGCCGAGATCGCCGCGTGCCACGCGCGGGCGCGTACCCCCGAGGAGACCGACTGGGCGCGGATCGCCGCGCTCTACGCGGAGCTGGCCCGGCTCGTACCCTCGCCCGTCGTGGAACTGAACCGGGCCGTCGCGATCGCCCAGGCCGAAGGCCCCGCCGCCGGTCTGGCGGCGGCCCGGGCGCTGGCCGACGAGCCGGCGCTCGCGCAGTATCACCTGCTGCCCAGCGTGCTCGGCGACCTGCTCGCCAAGCTCGGCCGGCACGACGAGGCCCGGCAGGAGTTCGAGCGCGCGGCGTCGCTCGTCGACAACGCGCGGGTGCGGGCGCTGCTGCTCGACCGGGCCGCCGACTGCGGCCAGAAAAAATCTTGAGAGCGGATGTCGGATCCCGGCCGACCCGCCCGACGCGTCAGTGAGAGACAGCAAACTTCCTGGAAGGAACCCTGAGATGCGCTACATGCTCATGCACAAGCTCGACGAGAACCAGCCCGGCGCCTTCGACCCCAGCCCGCAGTTCCTGGAGCGGCTGGGCGCCTTCATGGGGGAGGCGATCCAGGCCGGTGTGCTGCTCTCGGGTGAGGGGCTGGAGAAGAGCAGCAAGGAGTCGGCCCGGATCACCGCCGAGAAGGGCAAGACCACCATCATCGACGGCCCGTTCACCGAGACCAAGGAGCTCATCGCCGGGTTCGCGCTGATGGAGGTGCGGTCGAAGGACGAGGCGGTGGAGTGGGGCAAGCGGTTCGCCGACCTCTTCATCGCCGACGGCATCGACGTCGAGATCGACGTCCGCCGGGTCAACGAGGGCCCGGCCTGAGCTGACCTACGACGGGGAGCCGGCCGCGCCGGCCGGCCCCGCGTGCGGCCCCGGCCGGCTGTACCGACTTGACCCTCACGCGGCGTCAGGCCGGAGGGTGGGGTTCATGAGCGACTACTACGACGCTTTCGAGATGAGTCCCGTGCCCGCTCCCGGCCCGGATGCGGTCGCGCCGGAGCCGTTCCGCGGCATCTATGGAATGCCCGCGTTCCCGACGATTCCCACGAGCGACCTGGCGGCCTCGGCGGACTTCTGGATTCGTGGGCTCGGGTTCTTCGAGCTGTTCAGCATCCCCGGCACGCTTGTGCACCTGCGCCGGTGGGCGTTCCAGGACGTGCTCCTCGTCTCGGCGGCGAGCGTGCCGGCGCAGGCACCGGCGATGAGCGTCAGTTTCTCGTGCGTGCTCGGCCAGATCGACTCCCTGGTCGAGGCCTGCCGGGCGTTGAACCCGAACTCGGTCGACGGCCCACGGGACACTCCGTGGAACACCCGCGATGTGGAGGTGATCACCCCTGAGAACGCGCGGATCATTTTCACCGCGGCGAAGCCCTTTGATCCGGCCAGTCAGGAGGCGCGGAACCTTGCAGCCGTCGGGATCACCCCACCGGGCGTCGGTCGCGGCGACAATGAGGCGCATGCCTGATGCCACTGACGCCGACGGTCTGACCGTCGGTCAGGTCTCGACGCGTCTGGGCGTGACCGTCCGCGCGCTGCACCACTGGGACGACATCGGTCTGGCGCGACCGTCACTGCGCACGACCGGCGGATACAGGCTCTACACCGCCGGCGATCTGGAACGGCTGCACCGCATCGTCATCTACCGGGAGATCGGCCTCGGCCTGGACAGGATCCGGGCAATCTTGGACGGCTCGACGGCAGACGTGCCCGGCGCATTGCGCGCCCAGCGCACCCAGGTTGCCCAGCGGATCGAGCGCCTCCAGCAGCTCAGCGTCGGCCTGGATCGGATGATCGCCGCCCACGAGCGCGGCCTGCTGCTCACCGTCGAACAGCAGGCCGCGATCTTCGGCCCCCAGTGGAACCCGGACTGGCCCGCCCAAGCCCGTCGGCGCTACGGAGACACGACGCAGTGGCAGCAGTACGCCGAACGCTCAGCCTCGCGCAGCCCGGAGGAATGGCAGGCCGTCGCCGACACCGTCGCTGACCTCGACCGTGCCCTCGGCGACGCGATGGACGCCGGTGTCACCCCGGGCAGCCCAGAGGCGAATCAACTCGTCGAGCGGCACCGTGAGGTGTTCACCTCCTACTTTCCCCTCACCAGGCAGATGCAGGTCTGTCTCGGCCGCAGGTTCGAGGCCGATCCGGCATTCGCCGCCCACTACGACGGCATCCGCGCCGGCCTTGCCACCTGGTTCCGGCAAAGCATCGACGCCAGCGCGCGCGCCCACCACATCGACCCCGACACCGCCACCTGGCAGTAGCGCGGGACGGCTGAGGCCGGCGGCCCGTCAGCCGACTGCGAGCAACCTCATGACCGGATACAGCTAGGACCGTGCCTGCTCAGGCTCCGCGCCCTCGTCACCCCAACGGGCCAGCGCGGCCGACAGTTCGTCCAGGAACGCGTCGACCTGCCGGACGTCATATCCGCGCATCGCGATGACCAGCCCGGAGCGCGCCCGCTCGAACTCCGACGTGACCTGATAGCGCTGAATCACGCTCTCCGACATCAGCGCGTCCTGGCCGCGCCGGATCAGGGCATCCACCGGGCCCGGGTCATATCCCCGTAGCCCCACGGCGAAGTCCGGCGCGTCGAACCGCTGCCGGCGCAGCTGCCGGGCATCGGTGAAGCGATCTCCGGCGAAGCGGGCAAGGGCCGCGGCCACCTCGTCCGTCTTGTGCCGTACGTCGTCGAGGTCGAGCAGGACCAGGCCGGCCCGGCCGTCGACCGCGCTCTGACCGTCGAGGGGACGACCGATCGCCGACCCGTCGCCCGGCACCAGCAGCAGGGTTGGGGACTTCGACCTGCTGCCGCCCACCGTCGGCACCGGCTGATCGAGGATGATCCCGTCGATCTCGGCCCAGGGCACCAACCGGTTGAGCCCGGCCGTCCGCAGCGTCAGCCCCTCGGCTCCGATGTGGAAGCGGAACGGCTTGAGCTCGCTGACGACGAACGCGCCACCCATCACCAGCGTGAGACCGCCGAGGATCCACGCCCCGACGGAGGGGGACGAATCGCCGGTCGCGCCGCAGAGCAGCACGGACGCACCGAACGCCAGGAACACGAGGCCGAGCACCAGCAGGCGCCGACTCTTTCGAAGCTCCACGCCCACACCTCAATCTGCTGGGGACCGCCGCGCAGAGCATGGCACGGCAACGCAAAGATCCGCTGACTCCGACGACGTCAGTCGATTACCTGACGTAGTCGGCTTGGAGATAATGCCTGATCGCCTGACTACCTAGCGTGAGCGCGCCAACGACGAAGCGCTGCGCCGGTCACCCGACCAGGCCTCGGCGTGGCAGACAGGAGAGTCCACATGTCCGCTCGAAACGCCTCCCGCCGGTTCGGTCCCCGCACGCTCAGCCTGATGGTCGGCCTCGCCGTCACCGGCGCGGTGGTGGTCGCCCCCGCCGCCCCGGCGTCGGCCGCGGTCCCTGGCCTGGTCCGGGTCGCCGCGACCAGCGTCAGCAGCTCCACCGACTTCCGCAGCGTCACCGCGACCTGCCCCGTCGGGAAGGTGCTCACCGGTGCCGGGTACGAGCTGAACGGCGTCACCGGTGAGGCGGTCGTGGACGACTTCCGCCCCAACGGCGGCCCGGCCATCGCGCCCAGCTCCGCCACCGCCGGCGCGTACGAGGAGGACGCGTTCGCCGGCAACTGGTCGAACACCGCGTACGCCATCTGCGCGACGGCATAGCGGCTCCTCAACGGACACGGGTGATGAGGGTGCGGACGCGACGGTCCGCACCCTCGTTTCCGGACTCACCGCGCACCCCAGTCTTCGAGGTCCGGCAATCTCTGCGTCAACGTTCGCTCAGTTTCCGTGACCTCGCTGGTCACCTGGGGCCGAAACGATCACAGGGATCCGCCTGGTCCCCGAGCGAAATGCGAGTCCACCGTGTCCTCCCCACGCCGTGCCCTGCGCCGTGCCCGGCGTTGCTCCTGGGGCGTGCTCGCGCTGGCGCTGATCGGGGTGCTGGTGCCGGATCCGGCCTCGGCACATCCCTTCGGCGCTCCACAGCAGATCGAGGTCGCGGGCCAGGGCGATCACGGTGTACGGGTCCGCTGGCTGGTCGGCGGAACCGATGACCTCACCCTGCTCGGCATCGACCTCGGCGTGCTCCCGAAGGACCGGGTGATGCTGGACGGCGCGGTCGCCTACGAGGACTCCGACGCCGAGGCGATGGCCAAGGCCCCCGAGTTCGCCCGGTACCTGACCGAGCGGATCACCGCCACCCAGGACGGGCGGTCCTGCGCGGGCGCGGTCAGCGTCGCCGACGATCTGGCGGCCGATGGCGCCGAGGTGCTGTTCACCTGCCCCGGGCCGGTGAGCACAGTGACCGTGACGTCCCGGATGCTCACCGACCTGCACGAGGCCTACCGGACGCTCGCCAGAGGCCCCGACGGGCAGAAGGCGGTGTACGACGCCAAACACGAGTCGGCCGACTGGAGCATCACCGCCGGCCCGGACCCCGGTTCCCGTGCCGCGTCGACCCGGACCGTCGCCGCAGCGTCGTCGGACCGCAGCGCCCGGCAACTCCTGGTCATCGGGGGCGTCATGCTGGCCGCCGCCGCGGCCGGGATCTTCTTCTACCGCCGACGCCGACGAGCGGCCTGAACCGTGGACGCCACCGTCAGCCTCGGCACCGCGCTCGTCGGCGACCCCGTCGCCCGCCTGCTCAACGGCGATCTCTTCGGAGCCGCCAGGATCGGGGATCAGCTGATCGAGATCGTGCAGTCGCCGGGCTTCGTACCGGTGGCGCTGTTGATCGCCTTCCTGGCCGGGGCCGCGCACGGGCTCGCGCCCGGGCACGGCAAGAGCCTCGCGGCGGCGTACCTGATCGGCTCCCGCGGCCGGGTCCGCGACGCCGCCTGGCTGGGATTCTCGGTGGCCGCGATGCACACCGTCTCGGTGCTGGTCATCGCGGTGGCCTGGACCTTCTTCTCCCTCTCCGACCTGGTCAGCCTCGAACGACTGACCACCGGACTGCAACTGGTGGCCGGCCTGACCGTCGTCGCCGTCGGGCTCTGGCTGCTGCGACGCCACCTACGTCGGCACGGCCATGACCACCCGCACGACCATGGCCACAGCCACGACCACGGTCACACCCACGACCACAGCCACACCTCCCGGCCGGGTCTGCTCCTGCTGGGGGTGTCCGGCGGTCTGACGCCGTCCCCGGCGGCGTTCCTCGTGCTGGTGACCGGCATCTTCGCCGGCCGGGCCGGGTTCGCCCTGCTTCTCGTGGTCTGTTTCGGCCTCGGGCTCGCCGCCGTGCTCTTCACCGTCGGACTGCTGGCTCTCACCGGCCGCTCCCTCGTGGCCCGCGCCGCCTCGTCCCGCGCCCTCGTACGGCTGGCCGCGCGGGTGGCCCCCGTGCTCGCCGCCTGCGGAATCACCCTCATCGGCGTCGGCATCTCCGCCGCCGCCGTCGCCGGCCTGCCCGGGACCTGACCGGCTGTCGCGGATTCCCGACCACCGACCACCCCCACACCAGAAGAACCCCCAACCAGAAGGAGATGTCGTGAGGACACGACTCCATCCGATCGCCCGAGGGTGGCGCCGCCTCGGCGCGACCACCCTCGGGCTCGTGGTGGCCGGCGGCGCGCTGCTGTTGCCCGCCCAGGACGCGCCGACCCTGGGCAGCGTCAACCCGGTGGCCGTGGCTGTTCCGGCCGCGGACGTGCTCGACGTCGCCTTCACCGGCGGCACCGCCACCGACCGGGCCCAGGGCCTCGCCGCCACCACCTGGGGCACCCCCGGCTACGCCACCGAGCAGGCGATCGGTCACGACATCCTCAAGGTGGACGGCGTCGACGACGCGGTCTCCTTCGACTTCGCCGACCAGTGGAGCCGCTTCTCCGCCGGCTTCGCCATCGAGTGCGTCTTCCGCGTCGACACCACCATGCCGGTGAGCGGCGAGAAGGACCTCTGCTCCGACAAGGAGGGCGGCGGCTTCTCGGTCTACGTCAACGCCGGCAACCTCGGCACGATGGCGCACATCGGCGGCGGCTACAAGTCCGTGCTGACCCCGATCACCGGCAACCGCTGGTACCACGCCGTCTCCGTCTGGGACGGCCAGGCGCTGCGCCTCTACCTCAACGGGCAGCTGGCCGGCTCCTCCGCGGCCACCGGCGCCCTCACGCTGCCGGCCGCGACCGCCCGCCGGTTCGTGATCGGCGCCGACGCGGCTCCCACCGGCATCGGGCAGGTCGCCCCGCCGGCCTCCTTCGCCGGCAGCAAGGTCTGGAGCCGGCCGCTGGACGCGGCCCAGGCGGCCGAGCTGGCGTCGGCGTACGGTCTCAAGCCGCCGGTGCCGGTCGCCGACGTCCTCGACGTGGACTTCGACGACAGCACCCCGAAGGACGACGCGCAGAACCTCGCCGTCACCACCGTCGGCGAGCCGGTGATCGGCCAGGACGCCGCAGTGAAGGTGCCGGTCGCGTCCTTCGACGGCGCCAACGACGCGTACGCCTACGCGATGGGCGACACGCAGTGGGCGAAGATCCGCAACCAGGTCTCGATCGAGTGCACCTTCAAGGACAACGGCACCCTGCCCAACTCCGGCGAGCACTCGGTCTGCTCGGAGAAGGAGACCGGCGGCTACTCGATCGTCGTCTACGGCGACAAGCTGACCTTCGCCGTGTACGCCAACGGCGCCTACCGCAACGCCCAGGTCCCGATCTCCTCCGGCCGCTGGTACCACGCCGTCGGCACGTGGGACGGCGCCACCGCCCGCCTGTACGTCGACGGCATCCTGGCCGCCTCGGTCGCCGCGCCCGCCCCGCTGGGCTTGCCGGGTGGCGCCGCCCGCAACTCCTTCTACGTGGGCGCCGACGCGGTCAACCAGTTCTGGGCACCGGCCACGGTGCGCAACGCCCGCATCTTCTCCCGGGTGCTCACCCTGGACGAGGTGCAGGCCCTCAACGTCTCCGCGCTCGGCGACGTCCGGGACGCGGGCGTCGCGGTCACCGCGACCGTACCGGCCGAGGGCGCCCACCTCAGCCGCCCGACCGAGCTTCAGGTGAGCGTCGCCAACCAGGGCAACGCCACCGGCTGGCGCTACCTGCTCGACGGGCAGCCCGTGCAGGTCGGCCAGGAGATCGGCGCCGGCCTGAAGTCCGGCACCCACACCCTGGCGATCTCCGCGACCGACGTGTTCGGCAAGGCCGTCGGCAAGACGGTCACCTTCACCTCCGACGCCATCCCGACCGGCGGCGGCACCGACGTCGGCCAGGGCAAGGGCCGGGTCACCCTCTCGGCGATCGCCCACAACCCCGACGGCGGCGAGGTGACCACCACGTTCAAGCAGGCCACCCCGAGCGTGCCGACGGGCGGCTTCCAGGGCGTCGTACCGGTGATGCCGTCCACGCTGGACTTCTCGTACACCGAGGGCGGCCAGATCGGCGCGAGCCCGCGCCCCGACGGCAACCTGGTGAACAGCCCGTCCACGGGCAACATCCCGTTCCAGCGGTTCGACGTCCAGGTGCCGGCGTCGGCCGAGCGTCGCCAGATCCTGTGGAACGGCGTGGTCGACCCCGAGCGGGCGGTCTCCCTGCACGCCTGGAACACCACCACCGGGGCGTGGACCGAACTCGCCACCGCCCGCGGCCAGGCCGAAGGCGACACCACGCTGAAGGCCGCCGTCCGGCCCGAGCTGGTCGACAACGGCACCGTCCACGTCCTTGTGGTCGGCGAGGACCCGTTCGCCGACGACCTCGCGCCGCGCGACGGGTCCGCCAACGACCCGGCCAACCGGGACCACTTCGACGACCCGTCGAAGTACGACTTCTCGCTCGCCCACTTCACCGACACCCAGTACCTCGCCGAGGGCGCGGCCGGCGGCACGTACGACGACTTCGACGGCGTCGACGAGCCGACCGACAAGATGACGATGGAGGAGCGGGCGCTCTGGCAGAAGTCCTACCAGGACACCACGCAGTGGCTGGCCCAGAACGCCGGCGGCAAGAAGATCGCCTACACCGCGCACACCGGTGACGTCATCGAGAACGACCACTCCAACCCGCTCGCCAAGGACTCGAACGGCAACCTGCTCTACCCGGGCCTGGACGAGCAGGTAACCCGCGAGTTCCAGTTCACCTCGGAAGCGCAGCGGACGCTGGACGACGCCGGCCTGGTCAACCAGGTCGTCGCGGGCAACCACGACAACCAGGGCGGCAACGAGACCGGCCCGACGTCGCGCTTCAACCAGTACTACGGGCCGGACCGGTACTACGACGGCTCACAGAAGTGGCCGGCCGTGTCCAAGGCGTCCTACCACGCTTGGGACGAGACCACCGACGCGGCGGGCAACACGGTCACCCGGGGTAAGGACAACCAGAACAACTACGTCCTCTTCTCCGCTGGCGGGCTGGACTTCGTGGCGGTGGGCCTGTCCTACGGCGTCACGCAGGCCGAGGCCGACTGGGCCAGCTCGGTGTTCCAGCGCTACCACGACCGCAACGGCATCCTGCTGACCCACGCCTACCTCGCCCCGTCCACGACGCCGGACGGCCGCGGCGCCAACTTCTCCACCGACGGCTCCCGGGCCTTCTCGAGCATCGTCCAGTCCAACCCGAACGTGTTCCTGGTCCTCGCCGGCCACGAGCACGGCGTCGGCACCAACCTCAAGACCGGGGTCGGCGTGACGGTGGCGCACGACGTGGTCGAGCTGCTCGCCGACTACCAGTTCTACAAGATGACCGCGGGCGAGCTGTGGCCGGAGAAGGTCGACGCCGCAGGCAACCTCGACCTCAACGGCGACGGCACCGTCGACCACAAGAAGGACGACCTGCTCCAGTTCGGCGCCAGCTTCCTGCGGCTGCTGCAGATCGACGTCGACCGGTCCGAGATGAGCATCGACACCTACTCGCCGATGCTGAACAATTTCGGAGCCACCGAGTACGACGATCGCAAGCGTTACAACGGCGCCGAGGACAACATGGTGCTGCCGATCGACCTGTCCAGCCGGACCACCAGCTTCGGCACGGACAGCCTGGTCGTCGTCACCCCCACCGACACCGTGATCGGCGCGGCCACCGCGAAGTCGGGCTGGCCGGCCAGCGTCGAGTGGAAGGGCCTGACCGAGGGCGAGCTCTACGCCTGGACCAGCACCAGCAGCACCGGCGACGGTGAGCAGGTCGGCTCGGCCGACCAGTTCGGCGGCGTCTTCATCGCCACCGCGGCCGGCACGGACGTCACCCCGCCGGTGCTGACCGTCCCGGTCTCGACCACGGTCAAGCAGGGCGAGCCCTTCGACCCGCTCGCCGGGGTCACCGCGGTGGACAACACCAACGGCAACGTCACCGACCGGATCCAGGTGGTCGGCACCGTCGACACCAACACCCCGGCCAGCTACGCGCTCACCTACCTGGTCTCCGACACCAACGGCAACCAGGCGGTCGCCAGCCGCGTGGTCACCGTGACGAAGACCCCGGTCGAGGTACGCATCCCGACGTCGGTCCGCGCCGACGACGTGACGGCGACCTGGCGCAAGACCCTGAAGCTCACCGCCACGGTCAAGCCCAGCTCGGCGACGGGCCCCGTGCAGTTCCTCATCGGTGAGGACGTGCTGTGCGAGGCCAAGCTGAAGAAGGGCGTCGCCACCTGCGAGGTCGACCGGCTGCCCCGGCCCGGCACCCACAAGGTCCGGGTGGTCTACGGCGGTGACCAGAAGTACGCGCCGTCGTACGACGACTTCACCCTGAAGGTGGTCGAGCGCCGCTGATCAAGAGGTTCGCCACGTGAGCGGGGCCGGTCCGATCGGACCGGCCCCGCTTCTCGCCCTGGCCCGCTCGGGTTGCCTGGATCCGGTGGCGGACGGGGTGACAGCCCTCACACCCAGGATGTTCACAGCTGGCGTCCAGGCTGCTACGAGGGTGACCTGGATATTTGCCCACATGGACGACGTCGCGCCGCGTGGCCGGAGGGTTGCCCGCTACCTCGCGGTGGCGCTGGCCGTCGCCCTCTGCTGCGCCCTCTTCGTGTTGGTGGGTGTCCGCGCCGGCCACTCCAACACCACAACCGCCGCACCGAGCGAGCCGTCGCTGACGGCCGCACCGTCCGATCCGGCGCCGGCGGATCCGACACCGCCGGCCGGCCCGCGGCCCAGGGAAGTCGATCCGGGCGACGCAAGCGCCGCGGTCGCCGCCTCGGTCCAGGCCTACCTCAAGGGTCAGGGCGACCGGAGCGCGGTCGCCGTGCTGGACCTCACGACCGGCGCGCAGCTGTCGGTGAACGCGGACGCCGGGTTCCACACGGCCAGCATCGTCAAGGTGGACATCCTCGCCGCCCTGCTGCTCGATCGGCAGACGGCGCAGGGTCTCACCGCGAAGGAACGAAACCTCGCATTCGACATGATCACCAAGAGTGACAACAACGCGGCGACAAGTCTCTGGAAGGAGATCGGCGGCGCCTCCGGGCTGGCCGCCGCCAACCGCACGCTCGGGTTGACCGAGACCATCCCTGCCGACGGCGGCTCCTGGGGTACCACGACCACCACCGCGAACGACCAGATTCGCCTCCTGCAGTCGCTGACCAGCGCCAGCGGCCCGCTCAACGCCACCAGTCGTGGCTACGTGCTGAACCTGATGAGCCAGGTCCAGGACGATCAGGACTGGGGTGTGCCGGCCGGGGCGTCGGCGCAGGCCACCGGCGTGTACGTGAAGAACGGTTGGATGGGCGATTCCCGCGACGACGGGCTGTGGGTCACCAACAGCATCGGCCGGATCGTGGAGCCCGGCCACGACTGGCTGGTCGCCGTGCTCACGAGCGGGAACACGGGCGAGAGCAGCGGCATCAACATCGTCGAGCACGCCGCGACCCTTGCCGTAGGCGGCCTGCGGACGCCGTAGCTATTGGCTGCAACGCGCCACCTGCGCCCGAAGCAACCGGGCCGGCGGATTATGTGGTGGAGCGACGACAGTGGCACGAAACCATCCCTGCCGACTGGTGCACACTGTGCTCTGATGCGGCAGCGCTTGCAGCGCCCCGGACCAGCGGATTAAGAGGCACATACCTGCAGGACGGGTGGCCCTGATCCCGAACCCGCCGCCGTCGGAGATCAGCGGCAACCGGCAGGCTGACTACATCTTCCAGGTGCGATCAGGCTGCTTGAGCTCGTGGACGACGAATTCGACGTTCCCGAGGTCCTTGAAGGGGCTCGACTTGGCGAGCTCCGTGATCGAGTCGAGCAAGCTTGCTGCCGTCGTGGCATCGTCCTTGCGCATCGCGACGTCAAGGTTGTCGAACAGGTGCTGGAAGTTCTCACGGCGCTCGTCGTGGGTCAACTCCAGCCCGCGGAGCAGTACGTCGCGCTGCGCGACGATCCGTTCCCGCTCGGTTGCCTCCCAAGCACGGATCTCTTCGCGCCGCGTCGACTCCTCCTGGATGACCTTCACCCACTGGTCTGCGGTACCGACCATCTGGGAGAGCACCTGGCCCAGGTCAACAGCCTGCGCCGCTCTGCCAACGACAGAAGCCGGCTTGCCCAGAGACGTGATATTCGGGACCTTGCTCATGAATACTTCTCCACGATCTTGATCGACACTTCGGTGAGTTGACCGGTGTCAGGATCGAGAACGGGTGTCTCGATCACCTCACCGATCGCGGTCACGAGTTGCAGCGCCCGAAGGAAGTTCGCGCCGTGAACGTCAGGATCGAAGTCGAGGACCTGAAGCTCGGCGACCGCGTGCTCCGCCCGGACGACCAACCCGGAGAGAACTTCCTGCAGTTCACTGATACGCGCGTCGACGCTCTTCAACAGTGCTTTCGCCGTCTCCATGTTCTCAATGGACACCGCGACCTTTGCCGCGTACTCCCGCGCCTTGGTCTTCTGCTTGGCACCGAGGATGCCGACAGTGATACCCGTGATGAACGCTGCGGGAGCGATCATGATCAAGTTCAGAACGATCGCACCCGCAGCCATGCCGCCGCCGCCCGCCGCAAGCGATCCGCCCCCAAGCCACGCGAGGGTCGCATTCGTGGCAGCCGCACCGCTGAGGCCACTGATGGCACTGCCCGTGCTCGCCGACGCGAAAGCAGACACACCCCACAGGGCGGCGCCCTGTGCGCTGGCCGCCGCACCCAGAGCTCCGAACCCGCCGGTCAGCCCCGTCCGCGCCTGTTCGACGTCGAACTTCAACTCCGGCAATGAGGGCACCGCAACTTCGACACCCGCAACGACCTTGCGGTCGAGCCGCTCAACAAGGTGCTCGTTCTTCTCAAGCCATGCGGCGAATCGGCCGATCGTCTCGGCTTGTGCGCGAAGTTGATCCTTGCCGTAGGCCTCCGCAAACTCGTGCGTACGGCCCTGGCAGACCTCAACAGCGCTGACTGCCAGCTCATGGTCGCGCTGCGCCGCCTTCGCCGTCTTGTTCGCCTGGACCAGATCGGTGACGCCCTTGCCGGCTGCGCCGACCCCGGCGGCAATCAGGGCGGCCAGCGGGATGACAAGTGGTGCGACCAAGATGCCTCCGATCGGCGTGCCGTGACCGTCGCGACCAGCACGCAGGCGTCGTCGCGTCGAACAACAGGTACCTGATGTTCCCATCGAAGGGCGGGGCGCGCGTGCCGCCGATCAGGTTTGGTTGGGCTGCTGTTCGGCTCGCTGCGTCCCTTCGTTCGGGCGACGTCCCGGGTTCTTCGGTCTCGGCCTGGCGGCCCACGCACCCGACCCCCGCCGGGGGAGCCGGGTAGGGCGCACCAACGGCTGCGGTTGGTTGTGGGGACTGTCGATACATGCACTGCATGCACGGTCGGTGTTGCAGGAGGCACCTGGGTGTTCCTTCGACGGCCCAGATCGGGCGACCCCGGGCACCGGCCGTACCGCTGTGGCACGGCCGGTGCCCGTGATCGTCGCGCCTCGGGTTCCTACGGCGCCGCCGACGTCCGCTCGACCGGCGGGGCCGCGACCGGCCGCAGTGATGTCCGGGCCAGCGCGCTCGGCCACCAGGTGCGCCGGCCGAGGTGCAGCGCCAGCGCCGGGACGAGCAGGGTGCGGACGAGGAACGTGTCGAGCAGCACCCCGACGCCGATGATCACGGCTGTCTGCACGGACGGCACCAGCGGCAGCACGCTCAGCGCGCCGAATGTGGCGGCCAGCACCACCCCCGCGCTGGTGATCACCCCGCCGGTGACGGTCAGCGCGTGCAGCACGCCGTTGCGGTGCCCGAGCTGCGCCGCCTCCTCCCGGGCCCGGGTGCTGAGGAAGATGGTGTAGTCCACGCCGAGGGCGACGAGGAACAGGAACGTCTGCAGCGGAATCCCGACGAACAGGTTCGGGTAGCCCATCGCGTCGAGGATCAGCCCGGCCGCGCCCAGCGCGGCGGCGTAGGACAGGACCACGCTGGCCAGCAACAGCAGCGGCGCGACCAGCGCCCACAGCAGCAGCACCAGGATGACGAGGACGACCGCCAGCACCAGCGGCACCACCACCCGGTTGTCCCGGTCGACCGTCCGCTCCTCGTCGATCAGGTACGCGGTGTCGCCGCCGACCAGCGCCTGCGCGCCCGGCACGGCGTGCACCGCCGCACGGAGCCGCTCGACCGTGTCCAGCGCCGCGTCGCTGTCCGGCGTGTCGGCCAGCACCGCCGCGATGCGTACCCACTGGCCGTCCGGTGAGCGTTCCAGCTCGCCCACCTCGGCAACCCCCGGCACGGTACGGGCGGCGGCCACGACCTGCTCGGCCGGGCCGGCGGCGGCCACGATCTCGGCGGGCGCAACCGACCCCCGGGGGTAGTGCGCCTCGATCATCCGCTGGCCGGTGACCGAGCCGACCTCCTTGGTGAACGACTCGTCGTGCGGCATGCCGATGCTGAGGTTGACCATGCCGAAGCTCAGCGCGACCAGCACCGCCGCCGTACCCAGCCAGATCGCGCGGGGCCGCCGACCCACGAACCCGGCGATGCGGCGCCACAGCCCGTGCTCGGCCGCCACGTCGAGCCCGACCGCGTCGGGCGAGTACCGGGGTACGAACGGCCAGAACAGCCACCGCCCGAAGATGACCAGTACGGCCGGCAGCAGCGTGGTCATGGCCAGCAGCGCCGCGACGATTCCGACCGCACCGACCGGCCCGAGCCCTCGGGTGGACGGCAACTGCGCGGCGAGCAGGCACAGCAGACCGAGCGCGACGGTCGCCGCCGAGGCCGCGATCGCGCCGATCGACCGGCGCAGCGCGACGGCCATCGCCGTGTGCCGGTCGGCGTGCCGGCGCAGTTCCTCCCGGTAGCGGGCGATGAGCAGCAGGGCATAGTCCACGCCGACGCCGAAGACCAGTACGGTCAGGATGCTCTGGCTCTGAAAGTCCACGGCCAGGTCGGCGTACCGGGCCAGCAGGTACACCACCGCGCTGGCGAGCTGGTTGGCCAGCGCCACCGTGATCAGCGGGATCAACCACAGCACCGGACTGCGGTAGGTGATGAGCAGCAGCAACGCGACGGTCGCCGCCGTCGCCAGCAGCAGCGCGGTGTCCATGCCGGCGAACGCGTCGAAGACGTCGTCCTCCCCGCCGGCCGGACCGGTGAGCGCGGTCCGCAGACCGTCCGGCACGTCAGCCGTCAGGCGCTCCTTGATGGCCGCCACGGCGTCGGCGCGCTGGTCGGCGTCCCCGGCGACTGGAAAGGAGAGCAGCAGCGCCTGCCCGTCGTCGCTGGGCACCGGCGGGGACACCTGACCGCCGGCGGCGTACACGGTGAATGCCGCGCGGTCGCCGTCCACTCTGGCGCGGTCGGCGTCGGTCAGCCCACCGTCGCGGACGTAGACGGCGACAGCGAGTGGCTCCTGCGAGTCCGGGAACGCCTCCTCCGCCCGCTGGACCGCCCGGCTGGCCTCGGCGCTGGCCGGCAGCGCGCCGAGGGTGTCGTTGTCCTGCACCTCGGTCAGCTTGATCGCCAGCGGCCCGGCCGCGGCGATGAGGACGAGCCAGAAGACGAGCATCATGTACTTGCTGCGGCGGCCGGACGGCAGCCCCGCCAGTCGGTGCCGCGCGGTTTCCTTTTGCCTGGTCATGCCATCGATCCTTCGGCCGGCGCGGCCCGAAGGCAGGGGTGGCAGGTCCCGAAGGCAGGTGGTGGTAGCACCACCGATTTCCGTCGCGTCCAGGGCGGAGAATGACGCCGTGGACACCACCGTACGTTCGACCGTCTGGCAGCAGATCCGGCCCGGCGCGCTCGCCGCCGTGCAGGGCCTGGCCGTGGCCCTGCTGAGCTTGAGCACCAACGTGGCGCTGTTCGCGCTGTCGGTGGTCTCCCTCGCGCTCATCCCCGCGCTCGGCATCGGGTTCGCGCTCTTCCCGGCGGTGACCGTGCTCGTACGGCTGTCGCTGACGGCGCAACGGCGGCTGAGCCGCTGGGCCGGCGTGCCGATCGCCTCGCCGTACCCGCCGGTGCCCGCCGGCGCACGGCTCGGCACCTGGCAGCGGTTCCGGTGGGTGGTCTCGGACCCGGCGACCTGGCGGGACTTCGCCTGGCTGATCCCCGGCACCATCACCGGCGGCGTCTGCCTGCTCGCGTTCGTGCTGCCCGCCTACGGGCTGGAGGGCGTCCTGTTCGTGCCGCTGGTGCTCTACCTGACCATCGGCTGGTACGGCTACGGCGTGTTCTGGCCGATGGACAACTTCGCCAAGGCGTGGCTGGCCGCGCCGCAGGGCTGGCTGCTCCTCGCCGGCGGGCTGGCCGTCGCACCGTGGCTGGTGTGGCTGCACTTCCGCTTCGCCGGCTTCTTCCTCGCCCCCACCCGGGCACAGGAACTGGCCCTGCGGGTCCGCCACCTCGCCGCCACCCGAGCCGACACCGTCGACACGCAGGCCGCCGAGCTGCGGCGGATCGAACGCGACCTGCACGACGGGGCGCAGGCCCGGCTGGTCGCGCTGTCGATGAGCATCGGCCTGGCCGAGAAGCTCATGGCCGACGACCCGGCACGGGCGGCGCGACTGCTCAGCGAGGCGCAGGAGACCAGCGGCCACGCCCTCGCCGACCTGCGCAACCTCGTGCGCGGCATCTACCCGCCGGTGCTCGCCGAACGCGGCCTTCCCGGGGCGGTGGAAGCCCTCGCCCTGACCGCCCCGCTGCCCGTGGACGTCGACGTGCGGCTGCCCGCCAGCCCACCCGCGGCGGTCGAATCCGCGGCCTACTTCGCGGTGGCCGAGGCGCTGACCAACATCGCCAAACATAGCGGCGCGGCACGCTCCTGGATCCAGCTCTCCCACCACGACGGTGTGCTGACGATGGTGGTCGGCGACGACGGCCGGGGCGGCGCGTCACCGGACGCGGGGACCGGCTTGGCGGGCGTACGACGCCGACTGGCAGCCTTCGATGGCACGATGACCGTGCAGAGTCCGCCCGGCGGACCCACCGTCGTGACCATGGAGCTGCCGTGCGAGTTGTCATCGCCGAGGACCTCGCCCTCCTCCGGGACGGGCTGACGCACATCCTCGACGCGTACGGGCACCGGGTGGTCGAGGCCGTCGCCGACGGGCCGTCCGTCCTGTCGGCGCTCACCCGCCACCGCCCCGACATCGCCGTCGTCGACGTACGCCTCCCACCCACCTTCACCGACGAGGGCCTGCAAGCCGCCCTCGCCGCCCGGCTGGAGATGCCCGGGCTGCCGATCCTCGTGCTGTCCCAACACGTCGAGCAGCTGTACGCGCGGGAGCTGCTCGCCGACCGCAGCGGGGGAGTCGGCTACCTGCTCAAGGACCGGGTGTCCAACGTCGGCCAGTTCATCGACGCGCTCCGGCGGGTCGCCGATGGCGGCATGGTGATGGACCCGGAGGTGGTGTCGCAGCTGCTGGCCCGCAACTCGGGTACGCAGCAACTGCGGGACCTCACCGCCCGTGAGCGGGAGGTGCTGGGGCTGATGGCCGAGGGGCGGTCGAACGCGGCGATCGCGGGGCGGCTGTTCGTCACCGAGAAGGCCGTCAGCAAGCACATCAACAACATCTTCAGCAAGCTGGGCATGCCGCCGTCCGACGACGACAACCGGCGGGTGTTGGCGGTGCTCGCGTACCTGAACAGCTAAAACTCACGCAACCCCCGGAGCCCAAGCATCCGAAAAGGAGTGCCAGGCGCAGGTACTCTGCACAACGAGTAGCGAAGTCTGCCGGCAGAGTGACGGGCGGGTGCCCTGGGCGCTCCAGGCCCCAGACGTCGGTGGTGCCGAACACACGGGGGAAACCATGTTCGAGCGGCTGGGCAGATTCGTTGTGCGCCGAGCCTGGTGGGTGATTGCCGGGTGGGTGGTCGCGGCAGCCGCCATCATCGCCACCACACCGTCGCTGAGCGACATCACCTCCGCCGATCAGGAAAGCTTCCTGCCCCGCTCGTACGAGTCTGTGCAGGCCACCGAGATCGGGCAGAAGGCGTTCCCGCAGCAGGCCACCGCGACGGCGATCATCGTGGTCAAGCGCGCCGACGGGCAGAAGCTCACACCGGCGGACGAGGCGAAGGTGGGCCAGCTCGCCCAGTCGCTCAAGGCCAAAAACATCCCGCATACGTCCGGCTATCTGACCGGTCCGCCCGCGGTGGCGCCGGACAAGTCGGTGCAGATCATCAACGTCGGGCTCGATGCCCCCACCCCGGACGACCCGGCGCTGCTCGACGCCGTACGCGATCTGCGGGCGGACATCGGCCCGGAGCTGGCGAACAGTGGGCTGACCGCGGGCGTGGCCGGCGACGTGGCGAGCTTCGTCGACAACGAGGACACCTTCAACAGCGCCTTCGCCGTGGTCGGCATCGCGACGATCATCCTGATCATCGGGCTGATCCTGATCATCTTCCGCAGCCCCATCGCCGCGCTGCTGCCCGTGGTGGTCGTCGGCGTCGTCCTGAGCATCACGACGGGTCTCGTCGCCGCCGCGGGCAAGGCCTTCGACCTCAGCGTCAGCCAGGACCTGCAGACGATCCTGCTGATCGTGCTGTTCGGCATCGGCACCGACTACATCCTGTTCCTGCTCTTCCGCTACCGGGAGCGGCTGCGCGCCGGTGACGACAAGCGCACCGCGATGGTCGTCTCCGTCCAGCGGGTCGGCGAGGTCATCACGTCGGCAGCCGGAGCGGTCATCGTCGCGTTCCTCGTGCTGCTCCTCGCCTCCCTGGGCTTCTTCGGCTCGCTCGGCCCGGCGCTCGCCATCGCGGTCGCCGTCATGCTGGTCACCTCGCTCACCCTCATCCCTGCGGTCGTCTCGCTGCTCGGCCGGTACGTCTTCTGGCCGTCGAAGGCGTGGCAGCGTACGCCCAAGGCCACCCTGTCGCACCGGCTCGGCTCCGCCGTCGGGCGCCGGCCGGCCCTCGTCGCGGCGGCCTCCGGCGTCCTCCTGGTCGCGCTCGCCGCGGGCGCGCTGTTCTACAAGGCCGACTACGACTTCAGCGCCGGCTTCCCCCAGGACACCGAGTCGGCGAAGGCCGCGCAGGACCTGCAGCGCGGGTTCGCCGCCGGTGCGCTCGCCCCCACCGAGGTCTACCTGACCACCGGTAACGGATCGCCGCTGACCGATCAGCAGGTCAGCGACTTCGCGGCGGCCGTGGCGAAAGCCCCGGGAGTGGGCCAGGCGCAGCCCCCGGAGCGCAGCACCGACCCGAGTGTGGCCCGGGTCAACCTGCTGCTCAACGAGAACCCGGTCTCCAACGAGGCGATCAAACTCGTCCGGGAGGACCTGCGCGGTGCCGTACACGCGGCGGCCCCGCCCGGCACCCGGGCGCTGGTCGGCGGCACCACCGCGATCTTCGCGGACATCAACTCGGCGAACAACCGCGACCTGTCGGTCATCCTGCCGGTCGCGGCCGGCCTGATCGCGCTCATCCTCGCGCTGCTGCTGCGCAGCCTCGTCGCGCCGATCTACCTCGTGATCGCGGTGCTGCTCAACTTCGCCGCCACGCTGGGCGCCACGGTCTACCTGTTCCAAGGGCTGCAGGGCGAGCCCGGCGTCACCTTCCAGCTGCCGATCATCCTCTACCTCTTCGTGGTGGCGATCGGGACTGACTACAACATCCTGATGATCGCCCGACTACGAGAGGAAGCACGAGAAGGCAACGAGCCACGTAAGGCTGCCGCCATCGGCGTGGAACACGCCGGCCCGACGGTCGCGGCAGCAGGGCTGATCCTGGCCGGGACGTTCGCGGTGCTGATCCTCGCACCCATCTCGTTCCTGCAGCAGATGGGCTTCGCGGTGGCGATCGGCATCGTGCTGTCGGCGTTCGTCATGTCGATGTTCTTCGTCCCCGCCCTGACCGCGCTGATCGGGCACAAGGCGTGGTGGCCGGGCCACGGCGACGAGCGGCCGACCATTGGGCGGCACGCCCGCGCCGCCGACCAGCCGGGTTAGCCGGTCGAGGCCGCCGGTCCAGCGTGGTCGTCGGCGGCGGCGGCCGCACGGGCGTACGCTCGGTGCCGTGGTGGCGACGGGGCGTCGATACCGGTACGTCGGCCCGGCGGACGTGCGAGCGTCGGTCGGCGACTTCCCCGAGGGTGCGCCCATCCGATCATCGGTCGACCTCGACGCCTACCTGGCGGCCGCAGACCCGCGCGACCGTGACGAGCCGTTCACCTACGTCATCGACCTTGGCGGCACGCTGCGGCTCGCGCCGAGACGCAGCGAACATGTCGCCTGCGCCGGCGGTGGGGAGGTGCTCGGCGCGGGGGAGATCGCCTTCGTCGGCGAGCGGGACGGCTGGGTCGTGACCGAGGTGAGCAACCAGTCCACCGGTTACTGTCCCGATCCCGCCTCATGGGCGGCGGTGGCGGACGCCCTCGATCGGGCGGGTGTCGGCCGGCCGGAAGGCTTCACCGCGGCGGTCGTCTTCCGGCGCTGCCTTGCCTGCGGCGAGCGCAACGTCGTTCGCGACGACGACTACATCTGTGCGCTCTGCGGCGCTGAGTTGCCGGAGGATGTGGAACCCCGGCTGACGGCTCAGCCGCCGGCCGTCGAGCGCTTGCCCTGACGACGGAATCCGCTGACCGGCTCCGCGAGGTTGTTTAACGAGATGAATGGCTCGTTGCGGCCCACTCGCATATCGCCGTGAGAGGGTTCTCCAGCGTGTGCCCGAGGTCCGTGAGCTCGTACTCGACATGTTGCGGCGCGCTCGCCTTGACCACTTGGCGCCGCACGAGCCCGTCGGCTTCCATTGCGCGCAACGTCTCGGTCAGCACCTTCTGGCTGATCCCCGGCAGGCGGCGGCGCAGCTGCGCGTGCCGCTGTGGCCCGGCCAGCAGCGCGTCGATCAGCAGGACCCGCCACTTCGCCGCGAACCGCTCCAACGCCTGCCGCGTCGAGCAGCTTTCCTCGAGTACATCGGGGATGACGAGAACCATCGGATCTCCCGGTCGTTCGGCGCTGCTGTCGATAGCCGGTCGCCGCGTCGCCGCCGTACCGTCCGGGCCCGCACTCTCGCTCAGGTCCCTGCCGTGGCATGGGCACCTCGAAGTGCCTTCTGGTCCGTGCCGGCTGCGCCGCCCTACCGTCGGGCCCACCCTAATTCGCCGAAGCTGATCGGACTTAGTCGTGACCGAGTTCCGGATCCACACCTACACCGCCGCCGAACGCGTCACCTTCACCAGCGACGGCATCGACCTGGTCGGCGAGCTGCGGCCGCCGCCCGGCGACGAGCCGGCGCCGGCGGTCGCCCTCACCGGGCCGTTCACCGGTGTCAAGGACCAGGTCGCGGGGGCGTACGCCGAACGGCTCGCCCAGGCCGGGCTCGTCACCCTCGCCTTCGACCATCGCGGCTTCGGCGAGAGCGGAGGTCGCCGGGGGCACGAGGACAGCCAGGGCAAGCTCGCCGACCTGCGGGCCGCCGTCGAGCTGCTGCGGTCCCGGCCCGAGGTGGATCCAGACCGGATCGGACTGGTCGGCGTCTGTCTCGGCGGCGGCTACGCGGTACGCGCGGCGGCGGAGAACCCGCAAGTGAAGGCGGTCGTCGGCATCGCCGGCGGCTACAACAGCCCGGCCTGGATCGCCGAGCGGATGGGGATCGACGCCTACCGCTCGGCCTTCGCCGGGTTTCTCGACGCTCGATGCCCTGCTGGCTTGTCGGGTCGGCGACACAGCTGCCGCCGGCCCGCACGGCGATCTCTGATCCGCGATTGTCAGATCTCGGACAGGCTGGCGGGCCTCGCTGCACAGTCGAGCGTTGGGACGTGCCCTGCCTCCACTTGTGGCCGTGCCCCTGTCTCACTAGTCCAGGCCTGCGGCCACTGCCGTTGACCAGGGCAGAGGGTATCGGCCTCCATAACTAATCGCCCCGCGGTAATACCAACTTCCGAGCTATTGACAGCGCAGACAGGGCAGCGGGGACCGCCTGAATGGATGAACACTTGGGGTCACGCCGACAGGACTTAGGGCGATAGTGTCCCGGCACCGTCAGTGGGAAGTGGGGTGACGGTGCTTACCGAGCTGGCACTGCCGCCTAAGGTCGAGGCGGAGAGCGCGGTCTCGGCGGTCCGTGCTGATCTACGTTCCGGCATACACCGGGACGGCGTGGTCGACTCGCCGCCAAGGGCCGGGAAATCGACCCTCGTCGTGCGCGCCGCCGTGGACTTCACCGCCAGCGGCGAGCCGCGGAGCGTCGTCGCGCAGACGAACGAGCACATCGACGTAGGACGGCGGTATGCAACTGCCTTCCACCTCGAGCCGGCTTTGGTGCTGACGTCGCGACATCGTCATGCCTGCATCGTGGACGTGCGCCGGTATCGGGAAGCTGCTGGACGTTCGTCCCCCCAGAGGAGCGGGTTTATCCCAACGTCGTGGTCAAGTTCTCAGATGAACCGGCTCGACGCCGCAGGTGTGATGCTGCCCGAGGTACGGGCGCTCAGCCGGCCTGCCCTCGACGAACTCGCCGGGCACCGGCGGGAGGCGCTCACCCTGCCCATCGTCTGCGAGGGCGCCAGGACGGACACGCTCGCCGAGCTGCTGCAGGCCGACCCGAACCGGCGGGCCATGTGGGAGGACCAGGTCGCCGCCTGCCAGCGGGCGCTCGCCGAATTCGCCACGGCGACCCTGGTCGCCGCCGGCCACCGGATGACCGTCCCCGACCGGTACCTCGCCGAACCGCGCTGGCTGCTGGCGCAGCTCGGCGAACTGCGCCAGCGGTTCGCCGCCGGCAAGAGCGTCAACAAGCTCTTTCAGGGCACCCTTGCCGAGCTCGCTGCAGCCTGCCGCATATACGGCGAGATCCTGCGCATCACCGGCGACGTCGACATCGTCGTCGCGTACGTCAACTGCCTCCGGCTGCGTCAGGAACTCGCTACCCGGTGGAGCGCGTGGCGGAAACAGCTCAACCTGCCGCAGGAACCCGACGAGCAGGCCGAACTCCGGGCCGCGCGGGGGTGGGTGTGAACCTGACGGAGTGGAACAGCAAGCTGCTCGACGACGTCCGTTCGCGTGGACGACAGGGGCAGCGGCTGTACCTTTACGTCGATCGGGATCTCCTGGCCAAGCTGTCGGGCATGCCTCCCCAGGCCGCCGTCAACGACTTCAGCCGCGCCTTTCGCGTGTCCATGGGCATCGAGCCGTTCAGGCGCGGGGCTCAGGCGGCGACGGCCTGGCGCCGGTCTGGCTTCATCGGCGATCCGCCGTTCGTTGCGCATTTGGCCATGACGGTCCTCGCGGTGACGGAGGAGCCGATCGGCGGCAGCCACGGCATCTACGCCTGCCAGAACGGGCTCCTCGGTCTGCCAGAGACGCCCTCCGCGCCGCCTGCCTACGGTACCGAAGTTCCCTTGCTCTGGAGCATTTGGAACTCCTGGTTGGACGGACCTGGGAGCGTCTACGGTGTGAAGACCGCACAAGCGCATCCGCACTGGTCGCTGCAGGGGTGGGCGCGTAGCCAAGGGCTTGTGCGCTTCTCCGATCGGCTTCAACTTGACGACTACTTCGCAGCCACTGCCGGCAAGGCTTCGTTCGATGGACTGCTGACCTGGCTGCGGTTGCGCCGGCCGGACCTCTGGCGTCGCTTTCAGGAGGAACCCGCGCTCGACATCCTCCGGGACGTCTTCGACGAGGAGGCTGCGCGCTGGTCTCGGGAGGGTCGCCGGGAGCAGGTTCGGCCCGGTCGCCAGGGCCTGCTGCAGTACGACAATTGGACGCGATCCTTCAACGGAGCCGTGCCAGTGGACGACGCGATGCTGAACCGGACCGTCGACCTCGGCGACGGTGAACAGCGCGTCGTCGAGGAGTCCGACAGCTTGCTGACAGTGGTGCCAAAGGTGCCGGATGAAGCCCTGCTGCGCGATGGTGTCGAGCACCGGCTGGCGGATGCCCTGGTTAAGCGCTTCGGCGGTGAGACGGTCTACGTCATGCGAGAGGATCCGCTCGTCAACGGGCTGTTGCAGGTGCGGACCTGGACCCGTACCGACGTGGCCGACGTCCTGGTTCGCCGGGACTGGCTGCCCCGTGTTCGGTTCGCCCTCCGCGCGGCCGGCATTGAAGCCAGCGAGCATCCCTCGGGAATGGTCGACTGGATTTGGCTCAAGGGGATAGAGCTGAGCCCCATCCAGCGGCCGGTACTCGAGTGCCTGCGCCTCGCGCACCCGGGGACTAGTGACGAACGACAGTCGGTCCTGCAGGGCGGTATGCGCCTGGGGGCGAACACCTATCTCGTCGGCGGCGAGCCGGATGTGCTCTTCGAGGGCGACCAGCCCACTCAGGTGAAGGTCGATGACGCGCCGGTGGCCGTCGAACCGGGCCAGCATCAATTGAGCCTCTCCGATCTCGTCCTCGCGCCGGGCCGCCACAGCGTCGAGTCATTGAGCGGCAAGCTCTCGTTCCAGAGCGTCGAGTACGTACATGAGACGGCGGTGGCCGGTGGGATTTCGGTGCCAGTCGAGCGGCGTCGTGGCGCCTACGCATTTGGGTCCGCGACGCGCAGCTGCGCGTCGCAGGCGTCCCTCGCCGGCGCGTCGCTGCGGGGCGTTGAGGTGACCGAGCCGCTCGTGATCAGACGGACTCCGGTCTCTGAGGTTTTGATCATCACGGAAAGTGGCGAGGTCAGCGAGATTCACCCAGCCGCTCCATGGTGGCTGCGCACCCTCGATCTGCAGCCGGCTGCGATCGACGTGCTGGCGGCGATCCGCATCACTTCTTCACCGGTGGCCTGTCTGGTTATCCGCAATACCCGCAGCGGCAGCACCCAGGCGATCGCCGTGCCGCCCAGCGCCCAACGCATGCAGGGAAAGGTCGAGACCCAGCCGCGCCCGGACGCCATCCCGTCGCTGGCGTTGACTCTCCACTCGTGGTCATGGATCGGACCGCCCCATGCCCGGATCCGCCGGATCCTGGGCCAGGCGATGCAGGCCCGCAACCCCAGCCGCCCCCGGTCGTCATGGTCCCTCAAGCAGAGCCCAGCACCCACGCGAACCGATGTGTCTGATGGACCTCTCGTCAACAACCCATTCGACGATGTGCTGACCTGGCTCTCGGAGCGGGAGCACGGGCGGGCCCCGGTTCAGGCGTTCACCGCCTCCTGGGAGTGGGCCTGCATGCGCCACGGCTTCTCGTCGCTGGCCGCTCGATGGCGTCGTGCGCTGCGCATCCTCGAGGAACTCGGCCACATCGAGCGCGACTACGACACCATGCAGATCGGCGTCGCGCCGGCGACGCTCGTCGCGCTGCCCGCGGCCTCCGGGCTGTACGTCCTGACAGGCTCGCGGCCGCTTCGGCTCCTTGAGCGCCTCAATGACCCGGATGACCGCGATGCGCTCGTGGCAGAGGCAGCGTCGTCGTGGGAGGTGCACGTCCGCACGCCAATGGATCGCGGCGGCTGCCCGGCCGGACCTCAGGCGGTGTACGTCGAGTGGGATCCGGCGCACCGCGACGGAGTCCGCCTCGGTCTTGAGCGCCTGGGTGTCGGTCTGACCGGGTTACTGGCCGACGCGCTGCTCGCCATGCAACCCGGCATCCGACAGCTGGACCTGGTGGGCGAGCAGCTGACCATGTCGCCGGGCCGGGAGATGTGGTTGCGCTACCGCGTCGCCAACGGCTCCTTTGAGTGGGCTCCGGTCTCCTCCGACGCGGCACCGGGCCTGCACTGCTACCGGTTGCGTCATCGAAGAGTCTTCGCCTGGCGAGCGGCCCTCGGCGCCGAGCTGGTGCAGGTGGAGTTCGCGGTCGGTGAGTGGCTTGGGCGCGCGGCGGTCGGCAAAACCAACCTCCTCCTCGCGGATGAGAGCGCCCGCCGGCTCCTAGCGGTCCCGGCAAGCGTTCCGCTGCCGAAGCTGCTAGCTCGCTCGCTCGTTCTGCGCAGCGGCCTGCCACCGCGCGAGGCACTGTCACGAACCGATGGTTCTTCTTACCAGGTCTACGAAAACGTTGACGCGCACACCATCGGGCTCGTTGCTCGTGTCCTGGCGCAGGTACCTCTACACACCGACATCACGACGAAATTGGCATAGGTGAGTCAACAGATGGCCTCTTCCGCGCTGACCCTCGACGGGCTCCAGGAGTACCTCGAGTACGCCTTCCTGCGCTACTACGAAACGGCCTATGAGCTGCGGGACACCGCACTGGAGCAGGAGCGTCGACAGCTTCTCAGCCAGCGTGGCACCGTGTTTATCGATCCCTACGTCGAGTTGATGCCGTCGTACCCGTCGTCCGCCTCGACCATGGCCGAGATCTTCGACAGCCTCGGCCTGCCGGAGGCGGGCGCGCTGGTGAAGGCGGGACTGCTTCCGCATCCGTCGCCCTGGCAGCACCAGGAGGAGGCACTGCGCGCCTCGCTGGCCGGCGACGACGTCATCGTCGGCACGGGAACCGGCTCCGGTAAGACCGAGTCCTTCCTCCTTCCGGTGCTCGCCCGACTGGTGAAGGAGTCGCGTGCCTGGAAGACGCAGCCGTCCGCGCCGAGCGCGGCCTCGTGGTGGCGCGGCAACGGAACCTTCCAACCCCAGCGCGGCGGTGAGATGGGCCGGCTTCCCGGTATCCGCGCGCTTCTTCTCTATCCGATGAACGCGCTCGTCGAGGACCAGATGGTCCGCCTGCGTACCGCTCTGGACTCGCCCGCGGCGCGCGGCTGGCTGGCGCAAAATCGACCGGGTCACCGCTTCTACTTCGGCCGCTACACCGGTAGGACACCCTTGCCCGGAACGCGGCAGACCGCCACCCCGGACAAGGTCAAGCGGCTCGCCAAGCTGATGCGCGAGGCGGAGGCCCGCCACCAGCGCCTCTTGCAGGGCATCACCGACGGCGATATCGAGGAGAGCTGGCGTTACTTCCTGCCCGCGCTAGACGGCGCGGAGATGCGCTCGCGGTGGGACATGCAGGACGCCGTACCGGACATTTTAATCACTAACTACAGCATGCTGTCGATCGCGCTGTCCCGCTCGGACGAGGCTCCGATGATCGAGGCGACCCGTCGGTGGCTGGAGGCCTCGCCGACGCACCAGTTCAGTCTGGTCATCGACGAGTTGCACATGTACCGGGGCACCTCCGGCACCGAGGTGGCCTACCTGCTCCGGCGGCTCACGACCGCGCTTGGCCTAGACAAGCGCCCGGAACAGCTCCGGGTGATCGGAACCTCCGCGAGCATCCAGGACGACGCCGAGGGCCGCGCTTTCCTCAGCGAGTTTTTCGCCCGGCAGAACCGCTCGAGCTTCACCTTCATCAAGGCGGAGCATAGGGTTCCGGACGGTGTGGACGACCTGCAGACCTTGGCGGCGCCCTTGCTCGCGGGCGAGGTGAAAGTCGAACACCTGCCCACCGACGACTCCGTGAATCGGGCTCTCACCCTCGCGATGACCGAGGATGGCGAGTTCCGGCCCCGCTCGATCGCGACGGTCGCCGGCAAGGTCTTCCCAGACAGCGCTCCGGAGCAGGCGCGGAAGGCGCTCGATGCGCTCACTGCGCTGCTGGAACAGCAGCCTTCGCCCGCCGCCCGGCTTCGTGGGCACCTCTTCGTCCGCACGCTGCAGGGTCTGTGGGCATGCGTCGACCCTGGCTGTCCTCAGGTGTCCGAGGAGCTGCGGTCGCCCGACCGTCGCATCGGCGCTCTATACGCGGGGCGGCGGTTCACGTGCGAGTGCGGTTCCCGCGTTCTGGAGCTGCTCTACTGCCAGTCATGCGGCGAGAGCATGCTCGGCGGCTACGTCGCCCGCGCCTCCGGCCGGGAGTTCCTCGTCTCCTCAATCGCCTCTCTCAACGAGCTGCCGGATCGAGCTCCGACCGGCCGCAACGCCCAGAACTACCGGGTCTACTGGCCCACCGGCCGGGAGCAGCCGGTGGGCACCACGCAGTGGCAGCGCAAGGGCACCCCGACGGCCACCGATTCCAAGGCGCCCAAGTATCAAATGAAGTTCGTCAAGGCCAGGCTCTTTCCAGGTAGCGGCATGCTGGAGCGTAACCCGAAGCAGCAGCGGACCGGCTTCGTCTACACCCTGTCCGCCGACGGCGCCGAGGACCGGATGCCGGCCTATCCCACAAGATGTCCCTCCTGCGGAGACGACTGGGAGTGGGTACAGAAGAGCAAGCGGGTAGAGGACCGCCAGCGGTCGCGTTCGTCGATCCGTACACAGGGTGTTGGTTTTGACAGGGCCAACCAGGTGCTAACCGGCGCCCTCAAGCGGCGGCTCCAGTCTCATCTCGTCACGTTCTCCGACAGTCGGCAGGGTGCGGCACGTGTGGCGGCCAATCTTGAACTCGCGCACTACCTGGACCTTATCCGGGCGTTACTCTTCAAGACACTGCGGGAGAAGTCGGAAGACGGTGGTCTGCTGCACAAGGTGCTCGACGGCGATACCAGCCCTGAGACCATGGCATTCCTGGAGCGCCTACAAGCCACCGACTCCAACGCCGCCACGGCTGTTACGAAGAAGTCGGCTGGCTTTCCGCTGAACAGCGCCGATGAGCGCGCGTTGCAGGGCGCGATAGAGACGTTGGGTGGACGGCCGAGCCTCGTCGACCTTGTCAACCAGTTGCAGCCGATGGTGCTGGAACTCGGGGTCAATCCGGGCGGTCCGGCGCCATCGCTTAACCGCCTACGCAACGATCTGTCGTGGACCAGCCTGTTTGACTGGGACGTGCACCCCGTACGAGACCGTGGCGCCTTCCTGGATGCCGAGGGCGCAGGTCTGCTCGACAAGATTAAGCGGACCCTTGCCGAGCAGGTGGTCAAGACTGTGTTCGCAGGTGGGGACCGGGACGCAGAGTCGCTCGGTGTGGCACACGTCGTTCCGGCATCGGCCATCTCCCTCGGCTCGCTCGACCCAGCGTTGGCCCACCAGTTCGCCTGCTCGGCGCTGCGAATCCTTGGTCGTCGCCGTCGTCTCCCGTGGACGACCGATGCCGAGAGCAAATGGCCCAAACAGTTGTTGGAGTACGCCGAGGCAGTGGCGAACATGCACCCGTGTGGTCTCGACGGTGCGGGTCTGACCGACGCGGTGGGCCAGCGGGTCAAGGCGGGCCAGGCGTCCGGCTTTCGCGTGGACCCGAACGAGATGCGTATCGCCCTCATCGACAAGCCACAGGTGTGGCGGTGCACGATCTGTCGCACCAAGCATCTGCACCCCAGCGCCGGCATCTGCATCACCTGCTACCGCCAGCTGCCGGCTGAGCCGGAGCCGTCCGATGCCGCGAAGGAGGATTACTACGCCTGGCTCGCTGATCAGGACGGCGGCGCCTACCGGTTCCACTGTGAAGAACTCACCGGGCAGACGGATCCGCTCGAGGCTCAGGCTCGTCAGGCCCGATTTCAGGGTGTCTTCCTGGCCGGGACGGAGGTGAAGAAGGCCGATGAGATCGACATTCTGTCGGTCACGACGACCATGGAGGCAGGTGTCGACATCGGCGCCCTGCGCGGAGTCGTCATGGCAAACATGCCTCCCCAGCGCTTCAACTATCAGCAACGTGTCGGCCGTGCAGGGCGACGGAGCGAACATCTCGCCATTGCGCTCACGGTGTGCCGCGGCGCTCGCAGCCACGACGAGCACTACTTCGCTAACCCGGCGGCGATCACTGGTGACGAGCCGCCACAGCCATTCCTCGACATGCGGTCCCAGCCGATCCTGACTCGCGCGTTCACGGCCGAGGTCCTGACCCGCGCCTTCCGGGGGGTGGCGGCTCAATTGGCCTTCGACGGTGGCCGCAGTGTGCACGGCGAGTTTGGGTCGGCCGACGACTGGCTGAACTATCCAGGCCTCGGGGACGCCGTTCGCGGTATCCTCGCCGCCGGACGCGACACCTGGGCCGCTATCGCCGAAAGTCTGCTCGCCGCGACTCGAATCGATCCGGCCACGGCCGGTGAGCTGGCCGATTGGGCGACGAACGAGCTGGCCGACCAGATCACCAGGGTTGCCCAACAAGCGCGGGTGCCGGCTCTGTCGGAGGCTCTCGCGCAGGCGGGCCTGCTGCCCATGTTCGGCTTCCCGACGCAGGTGCGAGTCCTGTACACCGACCGGCCGAAGAATTGGGAAGAGCCCAACACCCTGGATCGGGACTCCGGGATCGCCATCTCCGAGTTCGCCCCGGGATCTGAAGTGGTCAAGGACAAATCTGTACACACCGCCGTCGGGGTCGTCGCCTACATGCAGCGGCCGGACGGCTCCTGGCAGGAGAGCCCCGACGACCCCCTCGGGCCGCTGTCAAAGGCCGGGATCTGCCAGTCATGTCTTGGCATTGCCACGACCCCCGCCGACAACTGCCCGCACTGCGGCGCCGGCGCTCCCGACTTCACCCAGGTGACACTGGCGGAGCCACTCGGCTACCGGACGTCCTACTGGCCGCGCGACTATGAGCAGCTCGGCGACCCGACGGCGCGCGCTTCCCAGCCGAGGCTTGCCCTGGACGAGGTGGCCGACGTGAAATACGCCAACGCACTCATCCGGTCGGCGAACGGGGAGATCCTCGCGGTCAACGACAACACCGGCGAACTCTACGAGTTCAACCGCGCCAACATGACCACCAAGAAGGGCTCGTGGGCGGCGAACGGGCTTATCGAACTCGGCCTGCTCACCGACAAGGACCGGCAGGACCGGGCCAAGCTGTGGGGCCATGCCGTCGCGGGGCCGGTACGGGAGCCGGTCGCCCTCGCCGCGCGGCGGCGGACCGACGTTCTCGTCATGGGCCTCGACCAGCTGGAGCCCGGGCTCGTGATCAATCCCCAGGAGCCCGCTGGCCGTGGCGCCTGGGCGTCGCTCGGCTATCTGCTACGCGATGCCGCGGTCAAGTGGCTGGACATCGGCCCAGAGGAGATTCAGGTCGGCGTGCACCCCAGGAAGCGCGGGGAACACGTCGTTGGTGAGCTGTTTATCGCCGACAGCCTCGAAAACGGCGCCGGCTATGCGTCCCGCCTCGCCGAGAAGATCGAGACACTATTTGACGAGGCTGACGCCTACGCCAAGGGCCTCGCTGAGCACGACGGCGGCCGGCCCTGTGACTCAAGCTGCCATAGCTGTCTGCGTGACTACAACAACCGGTCGTGGCATCCACTTCTAGATTGGCGCCTCGCCGTAGACCTGCTGGAACTGCTCCGAGGCCGGCCGCTCGAGATCGACCGGCAGCGTGATCGCGACTTTCATGCCGCTAAGAAGTTCGCGCGCGACTTCGGCCTCACGATCAGCGACGGCGAGGTCCCCGTGATTATCGGCCAGGGGCAGGGCAGCTTGGCGATCATGCATCCCTTCGAGGATCGTTCTCCGACATCTCCCAACCTGCGGACGGCACGCATCCGTGACAGTTACCGGGGAGTGACGTTGGCGACGTCGTACGAACTGATCAGGCGGCCCGGCGCTTTGATTGCGCAGCTGATGTCCGGCTGAGTGGACCATGCGCCACCGCAGCGCTGCTCATTGGCGAGGTCCTCCAACGAACGGCGCTCGTTGCAGAGGGGCAACGCTTGACATCGGTCGCCAGATCAGCTGAGCTCTTGGATGATCCGCGACTTCCCGACGATCGCCGACGGAGAGCATCTCATGCATCGCCCTGATTTACCCAGGATGACCGTCCTGTCGCTTTTCACCGGCGCCGGTGGGCTGGACTGTGGGCTGGAGGCCGCTGGGCTGGAGACCGTCGGCTGCGTCGAACTCGATCATCTCTGTCGCCGCTCGCTTGAAGAGAACCGCCCGAACTGGAAGCTCTTAGACTCTGCGGACGTACTCATGGCGGCCGAGTCCTTGAGCCCGGCTGACCTGGGGCTGGCCAGGCGGGAACTCGACGTGCTTGCCGGCGGGCCTCCCTGCCAGCCGTTCTCTGTGGCTGGACAGTGGACCAGCAGTGGGCGCCGGGGTATGGAGGACGACCGAGCCCGGACCGTTGCCGCGATGCTTGACTTAGTTGAGATTTTCCTGCCGAGGGCGCTGGTGATCGAGAACGTCGCTGGCTTCCTGCGCGGCAGGATATCGGCATTGCCGTTCATGACCAAGCGGCTCGACGAGATAAATGAGCGGCACGGGACTGCTTACCGACTGCACGCCGAGATCGTGGACGCTGCGGACTATGGCGTACCGCAGCACCGCAAGCGTGTCATTGCCATCGCCACCCGACAAGGCGCTCCGTTCGCCATGCCGGAACCGACATTCGCCGATATCCCTATCACTGCATGGGACGCGATCGGCGATCTCAAGGAGGAGGTAGTGCCAGCCTGCAAAGGTGGATGGACCGATCTCCTCCCTTCGATCCCGGAGGGTGGTAATTATCAATACTTGACCGTGCGTGGCGGTGGGAGCGAGCTGTTTGGTTATCGTACCCGGTATTGGTCGTTTCTGCTCAAGCTCGCTAAAGACAAGCCGTCCTGGACTCTGCCTGCAAGCCCTGGTCCATCGACTGGACCATTTCACTGGGCCAATCGGCCATTGTCTGTCCGAGAAAGAATGCGGCTACAGAGCTTTCCGGACGACTGGCAGACGGTTGGGAGCTATGGAGAGCAGGTGAAGCAGATCGGCAATGCCACGCCTCCGCTGCTCGGCGAAGTCATCGGGCGTGCGCTTGTCTCTCAGGTTCTCGCACCAGGCACGACATATCCAAGGAACGCCACGCTGCTCCGCCCGCGTCTCGGCGCTGTACCATTGGCCGCCCCGCCGGCGCCGATTCCGTCCCGGTTCGAATCTATGGTTGGGGAGAAGACGGCCCACCTTGGCGCGGGCAAGGGGCCGGCCCCGCGGCAGACCGTCGCGAGTTAGGGCAGATCGGTGAGACGGCTCGGCTCCTTGGATCGCCGAATCCATCAGGGCAACTACGGAGAAGCTTTCGTGCGGGTCCTGGCCGCCTCAGCGGGCCTCGTGGTATCCCGTCCCGAGGTTGATACTACTGGCGAAGACTTCATCATCGGATGCCCCGGCTCTCGTGGCAGCACTCGGCATCCAAAGATCGAGGTCCAGGTGAAATCCTGGAGTAACCCCGCCGGCAGTGATCAGTCTTGGCGCTACCGTATGAAAGCGACGCACTACAACGAGATCGCGGGAAACGAATTCTACCTGCCTCGGTTCCTCTTCCTGATCATCGTCCCGGCTGATGCGTCGCTATACACCAAGGCCGAGAGCGACGCGCTGCGTCTGTACTACGCGGGGTATTGGGCCTCGTTCCGAGATCAGCAGTGCGTCGTTGGCGTCCAGACGGTAACGGTCGATGTCCCCAAGCGGAATCTGTTGACCGCCGAATCACTGCATAGCCTCTTTCCCGGTGAGCCGGCAACGGGGCCCCTTCAAGGAAGTTCGTCATGACTCTCCAATACTCAGACCTTGATGCGGTTGAACCGACGAAAGTGGCGCAGTATCTGCGCGCCGCCGGTTGGGTAGAGCGCCAGCGTGGCCTGCACGCCGTGGTTTGGACCTTTGGAGAGGGCGACGAGGAACTTGAGGTTTTGTTGCCGCTGGACCCTTCATTCCGGGACTACCGCGCCCGCCTCTTCGACATGTTGCAGGTGCTTTCTCTGGCCGAGGAGCGTGACCCGCAGGCAGTCGTCGCGGATATTGGGGCATTGACAGTCGACACCCAGCATTTCCGGCTGCTACCCAGCCTTCCTTCGGGGAGCATCGCGCTTCTTCATGTCACGGACGCGATCCGTGGCGTGCGAGACCTGATGTACGCGGCGGCCCACTTCGCATTTGACGGCCGGCCCATGCTGGTGCAGCCGCGCAAACGTCCACAAGGCGTTCATCGCTTCGTGCGGGACGTTAGGCTCGTTGCTCCGACCGCGGGTAGCTTTGTACTCACAGCACAGATTCCGTTGGAGCAGGCCCACCGGGAGAGGTTTCCTCGGCAGCACGGGCGTACGGAGCCCGTCGCACGGCAGGATGCCATGTCTAATCGGCAAGTAGCGCTTCAGCTGCACCAGGCAGTGCGCGCGACCCATCGTGCGGCCGGTGAGGCTCTTCGCGATGGATCAGTTGAACCGTTTGCCGCCCGAGCCGGCGAGGGTGTCTCGTCGAACCTCTGTGAGGCGGTTGGCCTGATCGGCCGAATGCAACCCTTCGAACTCCGGTTCTCGTGGGCGCAGTCAGCGCCTCTGACGGTGCAAACGCCGCGGCTTAGATTCGACAATCATTTGGTTGAGGCTATTGACGCTGCTGCCAAGGAACTCCCAGGGTTTGCCGAGGCGGAGCAGGTCGAGTTGGTTGGGCAGGTGGTCCAGCTCAACCGTACCGAGCGGGGCACTGGTCAGGTGACCCTGATGGGAGTCCTACGGGCGGGGGCACGCGAAGAGCATGGGGTGCGCCTGTCAGCGACCTTGTCTCTCGACCAATACGACATCGCCGTCAGGGCCCACCGAACGCAGCAAGAGGTCCTCGCAGCCGGCCAGCTGCTTCACAATCGTCTCTATCCCGTGCAATCATTTACTCTTTCGGGTGATTAGCGGTTTCGCGCTCAGATTTCCTGCCGAAGTCACAGGTTCTCTTAAGCTCCATCGTGTCGCGCGGGCGAAGTCGTCAATAATCAGAGCGCCGCTGGCACTGGGTAGTCGTCCGCCGTAGGCCCGTCGACGATGTTGCTGTCGCCGACGGAACCGTCATCCATGCGTCGTCATCGCCGTCGGTCAACCGCAATCGCAATTTCGCCTACCGCGTCAGCGCTAGCGCGGGCGAAGAGAGTTTCCTCTAAGGCTTCTGAAAGTTCCTTCTCCCAGGTCAGCTCCATCGTGCCCGGGGTGCCAGTGAGCCGCAGGCCGCTCGGTGCGGTCAGCACCGGCAGGGTGGTGGCGCTGGCCTGGGGTGACTGGACGGAGAGCTTGTTCCGGTACTCGGCCTGCACCACGTAGTAGTAGGTGGCGGCTGGGGCGAGCCCGGAGTCGAGGAACTCCAGGCCGCTGCTGCTGCCGAGCTGGGTGTAGGGGCCGCCCGACCCGGTGGAGCGCGAGATCCGGTACGCGGAGGCCTGCCGCGCCGCCTGCCAGCTCACCCGGATCTGGGTGGACGAGACCGCCGTCGCGCTGGTCGTCGGCGGCGGGTTGATCGCCGGCCCGGCCTGGGCCGGTGCCGCGGTCAGTTGGGTCACCGCGACGAGCGCCGCCACCAGTGCGATGCCGAACAGTCGTAAGCGGACAATGTTGGCGACGGCCGAGGACATCGCCGGCTGACTGGGCCGGCGCGAGGTCCGCTGGCAGGAAAGGGCCAGGGCACCTGCCCCCCCGGTGCGGTGACAGGTGCCCTGGCGGTCGGAGGGGTTCAGGTCAGGAGACGCCGCCCGGCTGGACGACGCCGTTGACCTTCAGCGTGTACGGCGCGTACTGGCTGACCTGCTCGGTCGGCTCGTCGTAGGCGACCACGGCGACGACCTTCGGGAAGACGCTCAGCAGGGCCAGCTGCGCCCGGTTGAGGGTCAGGCTCGACTTGCCGTCGAACTCGAACTGCCAGGCGAGCGAGTGCTTTTCGTCCAGGCCGATCAGGCGGACGTTCCAGTTGTGGACGCTGACCGGCTTGATCTCGGTGGGCGAGTCGAACGGGGTGAGGCTGCTGCCGTCGCTGACCGTGGTGCCCCCGACGGTGATGTCGTCGATGAGCCAGCCGCCCTCGTTGACGCCGCCGTCGCTGACGTAGCGGAAGCCGAGCAGGACGGACTTGCCGGCGTACGCGGACAGGTCGTAGCTGTGCGCCTCGAACCCGTTGGTGGTGCCGTTGACCGCCGGGCCGAGCGGCCCGTCGGTCGTCTTGTCGCCCGGGATGGCGGTGTAGGTCGCGCCGCCGTCGGTGGACACGGTGACGTAGCCGTAGTCGAAGCCGAGTTCCGCGCCGTACTTGGCGACGAAGCGCAGCGTCGGGTCGGTCGTCGGCACGGTGAGCGTGGTGACGGCACCCGCGTCGGTGTTGTTGTCGTTGCCGGAGAACAGGACCGGGTTGCCCGCGCGGTCCGGGTCGTTGCTCACTACGGTCCAGGCCAGCGGCAGCGCCGGCAGGGTCTTGCCGCCCTGGAACGACAGCGACCGCAGGTCACGCCCGCGCAGCAGCTGGCCGTCTGCCTTCTGCAGCGGCACGTAGTCGGCGCCGTTTGGGGCGGCGCCCGGAGTGGCGTTGGCGGCCGGGTTGGCCAGGTTGACCGTGGAGCGCAGGCTCTTCGTGGTCACCCGGCTCTTCGGTACGCCGAGCATGACGCCGTGCCGGTTGTCCCCGACGATCTTGTCGACCAGCGTCATCGTCTGGTAGTCGTGGATGACCTGGTACATGTCCTTGGCGCCCTCGGCCTTCAGCGCCGCGCCCAGGCTGGCCAGGCCCTGCAGGTCACCGTCGTTGTGCAGGCGGTGGACGACGTCGGTGCCGTACCGGTCGTAGAGGAACTGGATGAACGAGTACGCGTTGCCGTAGTCGGCGAGCACCGCGTTCGCGTTGGGGCTCTCGTCCCAGAGGTTGAGTGAGTTCTCCGGGCCGCCGCAGTCGCGCGGGTTGGCGTTGTACGGCGTCTGCACGGTGCCGAAGCCCTGGTAGCAGTAGAGGTGGCCGTCGGCGCCCCGGTCGAAGACGGTCGCCGTGGTGTCGACGTAGCCGGTCAGCGTCTGGGCGAAGTCGGAGAGACCCTCGTTGAGCCAGGTTCCCTCGAACGGGTCGGTGTAGTAGTGCGCCAGGTGCTGCCACTCGTGGGCGAAGGTGCCCTCGTAGCTGAACGGGCGGGCCGGGCGGCTGGTGCACAGGTCGTCGGTCGGCTCGTTCGGCGGGTTCGCCCCGGTGCGGTGCAGCCAGTCGAACGCGTCGACGGTCATCACGTTACGGTCGAACAGCTCGTTGAGCTGCGCCGAGAAGAAGCCTGCGATGTAGGTCGGCGCGGCCGGGAACTGGAAGTAGTTGTCGTCCCGGACGTTGTCGATCAGGGTGACCGTCTTGTTGCCGCCGCCGGTGTAGACCCCGCCGTTGCCGTCGGCGTCCGGGCCGATCAGGGTGTTGCTGCCGTCGCGGTCCGGCGGCCGGCTGAACGCCGCCGTCTCCTTCGGGTACATGTTGGTGTCGAACTCGTGCACGAAGTTCTGCACCTGCGCGTCGGTGATCTGCGTCGACGAGGCCACCTGGTTGCGGCAGTCGTTCGCCGGGAACCCGAGGTCGTTGGCGACCCACACCTCGATGTTGTCGCCGACACCGCGCAGCGTGTAGTCCTTGCGGTAGTAGCTGCCCTGGGTGTCGTCGAGCCCGAGCCACTGCCGGACGGTGCCGACCGCCGGGGTTTCCGCCGCCTGGGCCTTGAAACGCGCCTGTGCGCGCGGCTGGTAGCGGGCCGGCGTCTCGACCTTGCGGCCGTCCAGGGTGAAGTCCTTGCGGGTGAGCTCGCGGGTGTCGTCGCTGGGTCGGTCGTTCGTCGCGGCCGGCTGGGCGGGAGCGGCCGCCGCGGCGGTCGCGGGCAGGACACTCAGGAGCGGTAGGACGAGTGAGATGGCTGCGGCACCGGCGATCCGGCTGCGTGCCATTGGCCCCCCTTGGGTCTGTTGAGTCCGGTGGACGGGGTCTGCGTCGCGAGCCACCGGGGTTCCATTCACGTTCGTACTGCTAATGGTTGCCTTTGGCAATCATCTGGCCGCATGATCCACCGCACTGGGCCCGCCGTCAATGGCAGCGGGCCGGGCCCGGCGACATCGCCGAGCCCGGCCCAGGGGAGGGGGAGTGGAGCAGTACAGCCTGGTCAGCCGGCCCGCAGCGCGGCGGCGGCCGTCGGCCAGGTGCGCTCGTCGGTGACGTCGGCGAGCTTGATGCCCTTCAGGATCCTGGTCATTTCCGCGTCGGAGAGCCGGCCGCCGCTGGCCACCTGGATGGTGGTCCTGCCGTCCGGGCTCCAGGCGTTGCAGAAGCCGTTACCGCACGTCGGTTCGGCCGGCGGCTTCTCGCCGTCCGTCAGCGCCTGGTTCGAGTTGGCGTTGGGGCTGACGAAGATCTGGAAGCTGCCGGGCGGGTCCTCGCCCTCGGGGCCGCCGTACGGCTCGATGAGCCCGGTGGTGGGCAGGGCCGGAGCGGCGAAGACGGCGCCGCCGTAGTTGCCGTCGCCGGCCGCGGCGATGCCGTTCAGGCCGGCGTAGGCGTGCTGGCCGAGTTCGGCGGCGTGGTAGCCGGCGGGCAGGTAGCCGACGGTGAACGGCACCCGGGCCGGCGCGGGGACGCTGGGCCGCAGCCCCGCCACCAGGGCGCGCAGGTCGGTGGCGGCGACGTCGGACGGCTCCGCGAAGCTCTCCGCCACCGCCCAGGCGTTGTCGGTGTACTCCCAGGCGAGCGCGCGGTGCAGGTTCGCGCCGTAGGTCGGTCCGTCCTGCTCGATCGCCTGGTGCCCGTCGACGGTGACCCGGTTGCCGGTGAACTTCTCCGCGTCGAAGGCGCCCGGGCGGTAGACGGTCAGGTAGGCGTAGAGCTGCCGCGCGTCGTCCCCGGGCTTCGAGGCACCCTTGGGGCCGACGGAACCCTTGGAGCCCGCGCCGTCCCGGGGCTCGACGACGTTGTCGGGGTCGACGGCGCGATCGTTGGTGACCAGGCCGTCCATGTGCAGCGGGGCGATCTGGTAGGCGGTCGACACGACGATCGGGTCCTTCACGTGCAGCTTGCCGGCGTCGAACCGCTGGAAGACGTACTGGAACGGGTCGTCCGGGAACTCCCAGCCGTTGGCCGGGGTGAGCGGCGACGCCGTCACCAGGGACGTGCCGGCGGCGGCCTGCTCCCCGGCGCTCGGGCGCACCGTGGCGTCGGGCAGGCCGATGCTGACCGCCGCGACCACGCCGGTGACGGCGAACGCGGCGGAGGCCACCGTCCACCCTGCCCGGCGGCGCCGCTGCACCTTCCGTCCGGCGGTCACGATGTCGTCGACCGTGTACCGCGGCGACGGCGCGTCGGAGGTCACCTTCTCCACCAGTTCATCTGCGCGCACTGGTTATCTCCCTTTCTGGATCGATGGTGTGGTCAAGGTCGATCTGGTCGTGGGCCAGAACCTCGCGCAGCCGGGCGAGGCCGCGGGAGGTCTGGCTCTTGGCGGTGCCGATGTGCCAGCCGAGCACGCTGGCCGTCTCCTCGAGGCTCATGCCGAGGTAGTGCCGGCAGACCACGGCGGCCCGCTGCCGGGGCGGGATCTCCCGCAGGGCCGCCCGGACCCGCAGCCGTTCGTCGACCGCCGTCGTCGGGTCGCGCTGCGCCGCCTCGGGCAGCGCGTCGCCGGCTGAGCGCTCCCGCCGCCACGGGCGGCGTTTCTCGTCGATGGCGGCGCGGACCACCATCGTCTTCGCGTACAGGTCGGGTCGCTCCAGCCGCGGCCACCGCGGGTACAGCTTGGCCAGAGCGGTCGCCGCCGCGTCCTCCGCCGTGTGCCAGTCACCGCAGGTGACGTACGCCAGTTTCCGCAGCACCGGCAGCTGGGCGGCGACGAACTCCCGGAAGCGTTCCTCGTCCTCGGCTTTCACGCGGGTAGAACGGAGCGGGGGCCGGCAAATGTTGCCGCATGCGGGCATCTTTTTCCTCGGCTTCACCGGGCCCGCCCCGGATCCCCCTTCTTGCAGCACAATTCGCCGAAGTGTCAGCTGGAGTCGGGTATGCGGTTCCCCAGCGTCGCCAGGGTCACTGCATGACTGTTTCCACTCCTGGCCTGTCCGGCTTCCGCCGTGCCGGCGCGCTCACCGCCGCCGCGCTGGCTGCCGTGGCGCTCGGTGTCGTGCCCGGGGCCCGCGCCGAGGCCGCCGGCGGCACCCTGCCGATCGGCGACGCCGACCTGACCGAGGTACGCACCAGCAGCACCCTGGCCGCCGGCGTCACCCTGACCCGCATCGTGCGGGGCACCGAGTCGGCGCCGGCCGACCAGATCAACACGACCACCCGGGGCCCGTGGGTGGTCAACGTGCTCACCATCGACCCGCGCCGCGCGCGGGGCCACCTGAAGGCGACGTACGGCCCGAACCTCAGCCAGGTCGAGAAGACCACCGAACTCGTACGCTCCGCCGGCGCGCTGGCCGGCGTCAACGCCTCGTTCTTCACCTTCACCGCCAGCCAGCAGTACCCGGGCGACCCGGTGGGGCTGGGGATCTTCGGCGGGAAGCTGCTCAGCGAGCCGACCACCGACCCGGCCGAGGTCAACTTCGTGGTCGACGCCAACACCAACCGGGCGCTGACCGGGAAGCTCAGCTGGTCGGGCAGCGTCCGGAACCGCCTGACCGACGCCACCCTGCCGCTGGAGTTCATCAACCACCCGCCGGTGGTCCCCGCTGGCTGCGCCGCCCTCGCCGACCAGACCCAGTGCACCGAGCCGGGCGACGTCGTGCAGTTCACCCCCGAGTTCGCCTCGGCCACCCCGGCCGGCGCCGGCGCGGAGGTCGTACTCAACCGGCTCGGCTGCGTGGTGCGCACCGCGACCACCCGGGGCACCGCCCTGGCCGCCGGTCAGACCTCGTTGCAGGCGACCGGACGCGACGTCGTCGCCCTGCTCGACGTGGCCGGGCGCGGCTGCGTGGACCGGGACTCGACGCTGACCGACCAGCAGGGCCGCAAGCTTCCGCTGCGGCCCGGCCTGTTCGGGGTGAACGGGCGGTACCCGTTGACGGCGGACGGGCAGATCGTCGTGCCCGACGGCGCCCCCGGCGACAGCTTCTTCGCCCGCAACCCGCGCACCATCGCCGGCACTACGCGGGACGGCAAGATCGTGCTCGCCACCATCGACGGCCGGCAGACCACCAGCGTCGGCACCACCCTGGACGAGACGGCCGCCGTCGCCCAGGCGCTCGGCCTGTCCGACGCGATCAACCTCGACGGCGGCGGCTCCACCGCGATGGCCGCCGAGGGCGCGCTGGTCAGCCACCCGAGCGGCGCCGAGCGGGCCGTCGGCGACGCGCTCGTGTACGTGGATGGCCGGTACCGCAGCGGGAACTGACCGACGGCGTCGCGGCAGCGGCGTGGACGTTGCTCGACGAAGGGTGCGGCTGGCCACTGCGGCCGGCCGCACCATCCGTTTGGACCGGCGCGGAGCCAGTGGCTACGGCGGCTCGGTCGGATGCCCCTCGACGAGCGTCCGCGCAGTCGTGTGCTCGCCGGTGGGGAACGGTGTGTCGCTCCCCCGAGAGCCCGCGTCAGCGTCGCGCGGAGCCGCGCGCGGCGGTACTGGACAGGTGGTTGCGCAGGTGGACGGCGAGCAGGGTCAGCCAGAGCAGGCCGATGACAATGGTGATCCGCTGGTAGAGCCCGGCGAGGTCGACCAGGCCGGCGGTCTGGGAGAAGCCGGCGCTGGCGAGGATGAAGCCGGCCAGGAAGGCGAGGCCGGTGAGGGCCGAATAGATCGCCCACCCGCGCCGGCGCTGCCCGGCGAACCTGCGGGTGAAGACGAAGAACGCGACGATCAACGCCGGGAACCCGACCCCGTCGTGCAGTGCGCCGCTGGTGGAGTACGCGGTCGGCGCGTCCGGGGTGCCGGCCGGATAGCCGCTGACCGGGTCGGTGGTGAAGGCGCCGGCGACGAGCAGCCCGACCGCCCAGACTCCGATGAGCAGCGGCCCCCAGGTCGCCGCCCGGCCCGGCCGCAGTGCCCGCCGCACGCCGATGGCGAAGGCCAGGGTGAGCAGGCCGCACACGAGGAAATTGACCGTCTGGGTCCAGCCGTGCTCGCCGAGCGCGAGGGAGCTGACCGGGTGCCGCAGCGGGTTGTAGCCGTCACGGGTGGCGCCGTCGATCAGGAACGTCAGGACGAAGAGCGGGCCGGCGACGATCCCGCAGAGGAGGAGTTTCCTCGTCCGGTCGGGTCGAGGGGCGGGGGGTGTGGCGGCGGCGAGGAGGGTGGTGGTCGTGGTCATCGCCGGACTCCTTCCGGTCGTTATGGCCGTCAACCTACATTGACACTGCAAGGGACGTCAACCATAGTTGACATGGCTCGGTGGATACCGCGATATGCCGTTGCCGGTCCGCGCGCCGTCTCTCACGTCGATAGCGTCCGGCCAACGGTTCCGTTCCCGACGGAGATGCCGGTAGACGGACAGGAGGAGGAATCCGTGACCGAGTCGAACGCTTCCGCGCTGGCCGGCGAGCCCGGGCCCGTGACCGTCCATCTCGGCCGGTGGCGCGACGTGCTGCCACCGGACGCGTGGCCGACGGGGTTTCCGGAGACAGGGGTCGTGTGGCGGCGGGACGTCTTCACGGTCGCCGAGGCGTGGCGCGCCGGCGACGCGAGCCCCCGGCAGCTGCTGGCCGCCGCGCTGATGTGGGGTTACGGCCCCATCGGGTACGGCCCGTGGCGCACCGCCCGCTCCCTGGAGGGCGATCCGGACGGCACGCGGCTGGCGCACGCGCTCGACGGGCTGCAGGCTCCCACCCTGAACGAGGACGTCCTGCGGGCTGCGTACCAGCGCCTGCGTGACCCGAAGGAGTCACGCCTACCCCGGCTCGGGCCGGCCTTCTTCACGAAGCTGCTCTACTTCGCCGGCTACCGGCGCGGCGGGTGTGCGCCGGTCGTCCGCGTGGGTGTCCGAGGAGTGGCTCACCTACCTGCGCTGGGCGGCGGCGCAGGCGTACGGCAGGGGCATCGAGCCGGACCGGGTGGAGATGGCGGTCTTCCACGACCGTTGGCCGCTGCCCGAGCCGGAAGCGGCCGACAAGACCGACTCAGGCGTTCACCTGCCCGGCGGCTGGTAGCCGGCGTGCTGCTCGGTCGCCGTGTCGATTTCCTCGGCGGTCAGCAGCGGCTCGACCCGCGTGTCGACGCCGCCGGCCGCGCGGATGGCGATGGCCAGGCCGGCCGCCGTCTTGTGGTCCGGCAGGTCGCAGACCACGTACGTGTCGTGGCCGCCGAACCCGAAGTACATGGACTCCACCCGCCCGCCGGCGTTCTCGACGATCGCGCGGACCACCTCGACGCGCTTCGAGCCGCCGTCGACGGCCAGGCCCTTCACGCCATCGACGGTGTAGGTCGACTTCAGCAGGAATTTCGCCACCGCGACGTCACCTCCCGGGACGGTGCGGCACCCGCGCGGCGAGCGCGGGTGCCGCTGACAGTCATTGCGCGGCGTACCACGATCGTGGTCAGCTGCCTTGGCGTTGCACCCGCTCGCTGCCCTCGACCTTGGCGCGGCCGTGGTCACGTTCGCTGCCGGACGTGCCGGTCGCGGCCCGCAGGTGCCGGCGCTCCGGCGAGCGCTCGACCTCCGAGCCCTGCCGGCCGCGAGCCCCGCTGCCGGGATGCCGCCGTCCGCGCGCCGATTCGCCGCCGGGATCATGCTTGTTCGGCTTCTGGCTACCCATGGCCAGCGCGTACCCGGCCAGCCGGAGGCTAGTCATCGAGCAGCCGGGCCGGCAGGTCGCAGAAACCGGGCATCCGGCTGAGCAGCGCACGTAACGGAGAAGCGCCCCGCACCAGGCGGGGCGCTTCCCTTCACCGATCGGTCGCTCAGCGGCGGCCGATGAAGATGCCGATGCCGTTGGCGACCGCGCGCTCCGTACCGTCGGAGGGGTTGTTGCGGGCGGTGGCCGCTACCTGGCCCGGCTCCCGTACGGCGACCGTGGTCGAGCCGCCGCCGTCCAGGTTCACCGCGGCGTCCGAGCCGAGCGAGCGCATCAGGTCGGCCAGCTCGGCGATGGTGAAGCCCGCGCTGGCGGGGGCGCGGCCGGCCAGCGCGACGAGGTAGACCGTCTGGCCGTCGGGGCTGACCCCGGCCGCGCTGCGTACCGCGGCGGTCTTGGTGTCCAGGCCGGCCAGCGGCTGGCCGTCGCGCAGGATCGGAGCGCCGCCGACCGCGAAGGTCAGCTTCGGCTTGCCGACGGAGACGAGCTTCTCGTCCACCTTCACCCGGTCGCCGACGACGAGGTCGTCGAGCGCGTCGGCACCGGCCTCGCGGCCGACCAACACCTCGGTGTCGAGGGGAATCGCGCCCGCGCCGGGCGTCTGGCTCACCGAGGTCACCACGCCATCGCGCACGGTCACCTCGTAGGTGTAGGTGCTGCACGGGTCGTTGCGGCTGGTGTCGCTGCCGCAGGTCGACCGGACCCGGGAGGCGGTGCCCCAGTCGGCGGTGAAGACGCCGACGCCGCCGACGGGGAGCGCGTACTGGTTGAGGCCGCCGAGGGCGATCGTGCCCTTGTCGCTGCGTACCTCGCCGGCCAGGCTCAGCGTGTCGACGCGCGCCTTGCCGTTCACGCCCACACCGAAGACGTCGCGGGTCGAGGTGCCGGGGGCGAGCCCCGGGCCGAAGCGCTGCGCGTTCGGCACGGCGAACTTCAGCGCCTCACCGTCGGCGATCTCCGGACCCGACGCCGAGTTGGTCGGCGTGACCCCGGCGTGGGTCTCACTGATGTTGAAGAAGTCCCCGTTCACGCCGGCGACGGCACCCTGGGCGTTCGTCATCGCCGAGACGACCTGCCGCTGCGCGACCGCGTCGGGGTGCAGCAGATCCAGGGAGACCTTGTTCTTGCGCAGGTCGGCGGTGAGCAGGTAGCCGACGGTGACGCCGCGCGCGGTCGTCACCTGGAACGAGCCGTACGTCACGCCCGGGGCGAGCTGCTCGGTCGAGGTGACGGTGATCGGGGCGTCCGCTGTGGACGCGGACGTCGTCGCGGGGGCGGTAGCGGCCTGGGCGACGCCGGTCGGCGCCGCGAGGGTGCTCAGCCCGGCGGCGAGCAGCAGCGCCAGACTCGGGCGTACGAGCTTCGATGACCTCATCGTCGCTCCTTTCGTCGTGCGGTACCCGAGCCGGTGCTCGGCGGATCGAGCCGGAACGACAGGTGGCCGGACCAGCGGAAAGCTTCCCGGCCAGCCGATCATGCGGGGGTGAACGGGGGAGATGCTCGACGTGAACCGCCTGTGCCTTTTGATCATCTGCCCCCGCCCTCACCGCGGTTGTCGACGACGCCGCGAGCGCGACCCGGAGCCGCGCGCCGGGTCAGGTCAGGAAGACCGGTCCCGGCGCTCGACCGCACGGCGGTGCCGGTCCAGCGCTCGGCCGTGCGCGTACGCGAGCAGCCGATCCACCTCGGCCAGGCTGCGCGCGCCCGGGTTCAGCACACACGCCCAGCCGGCCGTGCCGTAGACCGGGTGGGGCAGCACGTCGTCCAGGACGGTGAAGTCGATCGCCGAGCGGTTTTCGACGGACCGCGCCGGCGGGTAGCCGAAGAGCCGCTCGAACTCCTGCCGCCCCAGGTCCAGGTTGAGCCGGAAGATCCCCGGCCGGTCGAGCCGCGAGTCGTCGTCGAAGCCGGCCATGTCGTGCTCGCCGAGGGTGGCGAAGGGCAGCCGACGATCCGGCCCGACGAAGAAGAACCGCCAGCCCCACGCCGGTTCCGGGGCGCCGGACGCCTCGTCGGCCAGCACCACGGCCACCTCGGGCAGAGCGGCGATCCGCTCGGCGATCTCGTCGGCGGTCGGGCCGGCGTCGGCGGGCGAGTCCGGAGGGCCGGCCGCGGGTGCCGTCAGGTCGGGGTCGGCGGACCAGCCAGGGGGTACGGGAGAAGAAGCCATGACCTTCACCGTATCGTTGAACCACCCTTTGAGGCTTTTCGTGCACTTCGATGCTTGGAGGCTCGGCTGAACCCTCAAAGCGCGCGACACCGTCCGGTCGACCTGGCGCGTGAGCACGGGATTTCCACGCAGGCGGTGCGCAACTACGAGCGCGACGGCGTGATCCCGGCCGCCGAGCGCACCCCGAGCGGCTACCGCACCTACACCGACCTGCACGCGGTGGCGCTGCGGGCGTATCTCGCCCTCGTGCCGGCGTACGGCTACGCGGCCGCCGCCGAGATCATGCGGGCCGCGACCCGGGGCGACCTCGACGCGGCCCTGCACGCCGTCGACCTCGGCCACGCGCAGCTGCTGCGCGACCGCGAGACGCTCGACGCCGTCGAGGCGACCGTCGGCGTGCTCACCACCGCACCGGCCGGCGAGTCGAGCGGTCGACCGCTGACCGTGGGCGCCCTCGCCCACCGGCTCGGCGTGACCCCGGCGACGCTGCGCAAGTGGGAACGGGCCGGCATCCTCGCCCCGGCCCGCGACCGGGCCAGCCGGCAACGCCTCTACGACCCGGACGACGTCCGCGATGCCGAACTGGCCCACCTGCTGCGCCGCGGCGGCTACCTGCTGGACCACATCGCCACCGTCATGCGGGAGGTCCGCGCCGCCGACGGCCCCGGTCCGCTGGTCGACTCCCTGGCCACCTGGCGGCAGCGGCTGGCCGCCCGCGGCCGCGCCATGCTGGTCGCCGACGGCCGACTCGCCGACTACCTGAAGACCGCCGGACTCTGACGGCCCACGGTCACCGCAGGACCGATGGGCTCGGACGTGCCGACGATCCGTGCGACGACCGTCCGACTCTGGCATCCCTTCGGACAGTTCTCCAGAAGTGATCTTGCCGATCGGCAAATGGAGAACCTACTGTCCCGCTGGCGATCATGCCTTCAACCAACAAGACGGGGGTCTCGTTGCGTTACCTTCGTGGTGTCGCCATCGGCACCATAACCCTGCTGGCAGCGGTGACGGCGGTGGCCACCCCGGCCAGCGCCGCGCCCGCGCCGGCTGCTCCCTACACCGCGCTGTCCGTCGACGGAAACCCGCTCTCCTGGTGGCACCAGGGGTCCCGGGTCTACGACCAGGCCGGCGGTAGCACCTTCACGGTCACTCCGAGCGCCGGTGACGGCCTGGCCTTCCGCGCGGACCAGGCCGGCGACTCCTGGACGTTCCGCCTGGCCCCACCGAGCGGCGAGTCGTGGACCGTCGGGACCACGTACGAGCTGACGGGCGTGGAGCACGCCCCGGACTTCGCCTTCGTCGACGTCGCGCACAACGGCGCCACCTGCGACGAGGTGCCGGGCTACCTCTCCGTCCAGGAGGCCACCCGGGACGCCGGAACCGGCGCGCTCACCGCGTTCGCGGCCTTCTACGTGATCTCGTGCGGCACCAACCGCCACGACCTCTTCGGCGAGATCCGGTGGAACTCGAGCGTCGGGTTCGTCGCCGCCGGCACCGACACGATGTCGCACAACTTCGGCGACCGGGTCGTCGGAGGCCCGGCGACGAGCAAGACCATCACCGTACGGTCGATGGGCTCCGACCCGGTGGAGTACGGCACGGCCTCGTTCGACACCCCGGGCGGCTACTCGATCACGGCCGACACCTGCTCCGGCACGACCCGCGCGGCCGGTGAGATGTGCACCGTCACGGTGAGCGCGAAGCCGACCAAGCTGGGCGGCGACTGGACGTTCCTCCGGCTGCCCGACAACACCGTCCTCGGCGAGCGGCTGGTGCAGCTCGGCGTCAACGGGCTCGACCCGCGTACGGTCAACGTCTCCCCGGCGTCCCTGGCCTTCGGCGACCAGTACATCGCCGAGACGGGCTCGACGCAGTCGGTGACCGTGACCGGCACGGGTAGCACGGCGATCACCTTCGGCGCCGCCACGGTCGGCGGCACCGACGCCTCGTCGTTCACCGTCAAGGCGGACACCTGCAAGGGCGTCACGCTGGCCAAGAACCAGACCTGTCGGGTGGACGTCTCGGCGAAGGCCGGCGGCAAGGGCGCCCGCAGCGCCACCCTGCAACTGCCGAACAACAGCCTCACCAACCCGCGTACGGTGCCGTTGACCCTCAACGGCGTGGTGGGCGCCAGGGGCACCTACTACCCGTTGACCCCCGCGCGGATCATGGACACCCGCACCGGCACCGGCGCCCCGAAGGCGAAGGTGGGCACCAACGGCACGGTCAACCTGCAGGTGACCGGGCGCGGTGGGGTCCCGTCCAGTGGCGTGGGCGCGGTCGTGCTCAACGTGACCGTCACCGAGCCGACGGCGTCGAGCTTCCTGACGGTCTATCCGGCCGGGCAGGCGAAGCCCACGGCGTCGTCGCTGAACTTCCAGCGTGGCTGGATCCGGTCGAACTCGGTGACGGTGGCCGTCGGCGCGGGCGGCAAGGTCGCCATCAACAACCTTTCCGGCTACACCCACGTCATCGTGGACGTGCTGGGCTACTACGCCAGCGACAACACGCCGCTGCTCAGCACGGGTCAACTGGGTGGGCAGTTGCAGCCGGTACCGCCGCTGCGGGTGTTCGACAGCCGCAGCGACTGGGGTAAGAAGCTGCCGGCCGACAACCAGGTGCGGGTCGCGGTGAACTACGGCACCGACGCCAACTGGCGCATGAAGGCCGTCGTCCTCAACATCACCGCGGTCTCGCCGTCGTCCAACGGGTTCCTCACCGCCTGGAACGGCGAGTGGCCGGAACCGAAGACCTCCACCGTCAACTACACCGCCGGGTCCGTCACCCCCAACCTGGCGATCGTGCCGGTCCGGCACTGCTACGACTGCCCGTGGGGATCCGAGTTTCCGACCTTCGGCGTCTACACGCTGAAGGACACCCACGTGATCGTCGACATCGTCGGCTTCCTCGACGACAGCAGCCTCGCCGACGGCCTGCGCTTCAACCCGAAGACGCCGACCCGGATCGTGGACAGCCGCAAGGGACAGGGGCTGCCCAGCAGCCTCGGCGCGGGCCGGACCGGCACTGTCACCACGCCCGGTGCGCTGCTGACCGGCGGCACCCAGGCGCTGGCGCTCAACGTCACCGCCGTGACGCCCACCGCCAGCACGTTCCTGAAGCTGTGGCCGAACGGCATCAGCGGCATCAACCAGCCGGACGTCAGCAACGTGAACGCCACGGCCGGTCAGATCGTCGCCAACGCCGCCATCACCCAGCTCGGCCCGACCAACCAGTTCAACGTCTACAACCACCTGGGCACCACCGCCGTCGTCGCCGACGTCGTCGGCACCTTCTGGCGCTACCCGGGAACCGCCAGCGGAGCCGCCGTCCAGGGCTTCGCCGGCGGAACGCCGCGGTCGCCGTACCCGCCGGGCGACAGGCCGACGCCGGACCGGGTCGCGAGATGACCGGCTGAACCCGCACCACCAGTAGAGGCGGTGGCCGTCGAGCATTCGACGGCCACCGCCTCTGTCATCGGCAGGACCGAGCACGGCCGGCCCTGCTTCGGCCGATACTCTTCCGGAAACGGCGTGCAGGGGTGAGAGCTGTGCTGGCTGGGCTGGAGGTGCCGCCCGCGGTCGAGGCGGACCGGGTCATCGCGGCCGTGCTGGCCGACCTGCGCACCGGCGAGCACCGCGGCGTGGTGGTCGACTCGCCGCCCGGGGCCGGCAAGTCGACCCTGGTGGTACGCGCCGCCGTCGAGCTGGCCGCCGCCGGTGAACCGCTGATCGTCATCGCGCAGACCAACGAGCAGGTCGACGACCTCATCGACCGGCTGGCGCGCAAAGCCCCCGAGCTGCGGATCGGCCGGCTCTCCGCCACCGACTACCAGCCCTCCGAGCGGGTCAAGGGGCACGACACGGTCCGGGTCGGCGCGAAGGTCACCGACCTCGACAGCCCGGCCGTCATCATCGGTACGGCCGCCAAGTGGGCCACCGTCACCGACGGCTCCTGGCCGTGGGCGATCGTCGACGAGGCGTACCAGATGCGCTCGGACGCTCTGCTGCGCGTGGCCGGCAGGTTCCAACGGGCCCTCTTCGTCGGCGACCCCGGGCAGCTCGACCCCTTCTCCACCGTCGAGACCGCGCGCTGGACGGGCCTGGCCTGGGATCCGACGCAGTCCGCCGTGGCGGTCCTGCTGCGACACAACCCGGAGCTGCCCGTCCACCGGCTGCCGGTGTCCTGGCGGCTACCGGCCACGGCCGCGCCCCTGGTGGCGGCGGCCTTCTATCCGTTCACCGGCTTCCGCGCGGGCACCGGCCCCGACGAGCGGACCCTGTCGTTGACCAGGCCGGGGCCGGGTGACCGCGTCGACGACGCGATCGAGTTGGCCGCGACGTCCGGCTGGGGCCTCTACGAGTTGCCGGCGCGGCAGACCCTACGTACCGATCTGGAAGCCGTCGCGGCCTGCGCGGCGCTCGCGGTGCGGCTCGTCCAGCGAGGCCCGGTCGCCGTCTCCGAGCAGACGCCGCAGGGTGCGCCGGTCACCGCGGACCGGATCGCGATCGGCGCCGCGCACCGCGACCAGGTCGCCGCCATCCGCGCGCAGCTCGGCCCGGCCGGCGCGGGCATCACCGTCGACACCGCCAACCGGCTCCAGGGCCGCGAGTACGACGTCACCATCGTGCTGCACCCACTGTCGGGGCGGCGGGACGCCACCGCGTTCCACCTGGAGTCCGGGCGGCTCTGCGTGCTCACCTCCCGCCACCGGCACGCCTGCATCGTGGTGGCTCGGGACGGCATTGGCGAGCTGCTCGACGCCCACCCGTCGACCGAGCCGATGCACCTCGACGTGCCGGTCAAGTTCCCCGACGGCTGGGAGGCGAACCAGTCGATGATCAGCCACCTGCGGCGACACCGCGTCCAGCCCTGATCCTCGAGTCGTTCCTCGCTCAGCCCTGGCACCCAGCGGCCGGCCTTCCGGCGCCCGCCGTGGTGGACGCCGGGCGCAGGGCCGGTGGGGTCGCCGCCCGGGCGGACGGCCCGGTAGTTTCAAGGCCCAGCAGCTCCACCGTCGTCGATTGAGGTGGTCGGGTCACGTGTCGCAGGTCGAGAAGATCGCCGGTGAACTCCACGCGCTGACCGCCGGCGTCGAGCGAGCGCAGGGACTGACCGCCGCCGCCGACAACCAGGCCCAGGAGGTGGCGCTCCGGGCCGCCGGTGCCGGCTTCGCCGCCGTGGCGGCCGGCATGGCCCGGGTACGCAGCGCGATCGGCGACATCCGGGGCGGCCTGACCGCCCTCGCCGTCGCGGTCGACGAGGCCACCAAGGGCACTGCGAGCGTCCCGCGTGAAGCCACCCCGCAGGACACCATCGGTGCGCTGGCCCCCGTCCAGCAGGGCATCATCGGCGCCCGCGAGGCGTCCGCCGCGACCATCGCCCAGGTCGACGCGGCCAAGCAGCTCGCCGCCGCGCTCCTGCAGGGCGGGCAGCCCGGACCGATACTCCAGTCGCTGGAGAGCATCAAACAGGTCCTGGCCCTGATGACGCAGCGAGCCGTCACTGCCCAACAGACCGTCGAAGCGGCGATCGCCGAGGCGCGGCGGCTGGGGTCGGCGGGAAACTGACCGGGGCTGGCGGCTACCCACCGACCAGCCCTTCCACCGCCACCAGTGCCCTGCAAGCGACATCGCCCGGCCCGGAGAAACCTGACTCCGCCGACGCTCTCGGTGTGCCTTGGAGCAGGCGTCCTTCGGGCACACCCGGCGGCACACCGACAGGCAGGCGCACCAGGATCTCTCCAAACGAACTCCCCAAAGAGCACCGGTCGTTCGAGTTGGAGAACCAGTGCGCCGACACGATCGCCGAGCAGGGTTATCTGGTGCATCAGAATCCGACACAGCACGAAATTCTCGACGCCTGGCGGATCACCGGAGACGTCGGCGACCCCAAGCGGTCGCCTGACTATCTGATCGAGGGGCACGTCTTCGATTGCTACTCGCCCATGGGGCCAACTTCACCGCGTGCCGTCTCGAGTGCGGTCTCGAGAAAGGTCACCAGGTCGCAGACCCAACGTGTGGTGCTCAACCTGCACGACTGGCGTGGGGACCTGGGCGCCCTGCGGCAGCAGTTCGAAAAATGGCCGGTACCGGGGCTCAAGGAGTTGGTCGCGGTCACTCAGACCGGCAGAATTGTGCAGATTGTGCGGCGGGATTGAGGAGGGGGCGGAGTTGTCCATCGACTACGAGTTGACGCTTGCGGGCGACGTCCCGCTGGAGCGGGTGGCGGAGCTGATTGCGCCCGGTGCCGTCGAACTGTGGTCGCCAGCCGGTAACCGACTGCTGAGCACCGGCCCGGACGACGAATACGGGTACGGCGTCAGCATCACGTCCGGCAGCGACGGCTACTACGAGGCGGAGGATGGCGGCACCCAGTGGTACTGGGAACCCAAGCGGTATGTCGACATCACCTTCCACATGGACAAGGAGACGCTCGCCGAGCGGGGCCGGCCCAGCATGCTCCGAGCCGTGGCCAAGATCCTCAACAACCGGGACGAGGACGCGGCACTGGTGTTGAACAGCAACTGGTTGCTGCTGACGCGCCTGGGCGGAAGGCTCCGTAAGCACAACGCGGCCGACTGGTACGACGAGGCCTACGACGAGATCCTTCCCGGCTGACCGCGTAAGTCCCGGCTGGTGTTGGTTAGCGCTGAGTGATCCACTCCAAATCGGGGATATGGGGTGTCCGGCTGGGGCGGATACCGCGATGTCGGCGATCTGGAGTGGATCAGCGCGGGCCAGCGGGGCCAGCGCGGGTCGGTGAGGCCGGCGCAGGCCAGTGAGGCCGGCGCCGGCCAGTGCGGGTCAGTCGGTGGCCAGGTCGAGCTGGGTGATCTGGTCGGGGTCGGCGACCAGGTCGATGGCGGTGATCCGGCCGTCGGTGAAAGTGAACCGGACGACCACCCGCGGCTTGCCGCCGACCGCCCACACCGCGCCGGGCACCCCGTCGATGAGTGCCGGTCGCGCCGCCTGGGCCCGGCCCGAGAACGTGTCGGCGACCTTGGCCGCGCCGCGTACCTCTGGCAGGGAGCCGAAGGAGACGGCGGTGGCGTCGGCGCGCAGTACGACGTCCGGGTCGAGGACGGTGAGCAGCGAGGCGAAGTCGCCGCCGCGGGCGGCGGCGAGGAACGCGGCGACCACTTCGCGCTGACGTACCGGATCGGGGACGGCCGAGCCGCCCTGGACCCGGCGGCGGGCGCGGCTGGCCAGCTGCCGGGCGGCCTCCGGGGTCCGGTCGACGATCGGGGCGATCTCGTCGTACGGCAGGGCGAAGAGGTCGTGCAGCACGAACGCCAGCCGTTCGGCGGGGGTCAGCGTGTCGAGCACGACGAGCAGGGCGAGCCCGACCGAGTCGGCCAGCTCCGCCTCCTGTTCGGGGCCGGTGCTAGTGGCGACCTCGGGGAGCTGGTCGGCGACCAGGTCCTCGCGGCGGGTGGACCGGGATTCGAGCATGTTGAGGCTGACCCGGGCCACGATGGTGGTCAGCCAACCGCCGAGGTTCCGCACCCCGTCGGTGCCGGCCCGGCTGGCCCGTAGCCACGCCTCCTGAACGGCGTCCTCGGCGTCGCCGGCCGAGCCGAGCACCCGGTAGGCCACGGCCCGCAGGTGTGGCCGGTACGTCTCGAACTGCTCCGCCAACACAGTCTTCTCGTCCATCCGTCACGTTCTCCCATCGCGGCCGGTCACCTGTTATGACCGGCGCGATCGCTCCGGCGTGACGAGCAGAGGATCAGTTCCCATGACCGTAGGTATGCAGACATCGTCTACCCCGTCCGTGACCTGGCCCAGGCGAGGGGATTCTTCCAGGAGCTGCTGGGCCTGGCGCCGCACACCGACCAGCCGTACTACGTCGGCTTCACGGTGCACGGGCAGGAAGTGGGCCTCGACCCGAACGGCCACCGGAAGGGGATGACCGGGCCGGTCGGCTACTGGCACGTCGACGACCTCCGGGCCCGGGTGAAGCTGCTGCTGGATGCCGGTGCCGAGCAGGTGCAGGACGTCACCGATGTGGGCGGCGGGAAGCTGATCGCGACGGTGCGGGACGTAGACGGCAACGTCATCGGGTTGCTCCAGCCGGCCTGACCGCGCCGGCCCGGCGATCTCGCCGACACCGAGCGTCACGCCGTTGTCGGGGGCGTCCGTTACCGTCGGTAGGTCATGGAGGCGCGGGCCGGCGAGGCGATCATCGGGCGGGATCACCCCGCGGGGCTGCTGCGTGCCGAGCTCGACCGGGCGACCACCAGCCACGGCGGTCTGGTCCTGGTCACCGGCGAGCCGGGCATCGGTAAGACGACGCTGGTCACGGCGGCTGCGCGGGAGGCCCGCCGGCGGGGCGCGCTGGTGCTCGGGGCGGCCTGCTGGGATTCGGAGTCCGCCCCCGGCTACTGGCCGTGGGTGCAGGTGCTGCGCGGCCTGCGGCGCTCCGCCGACGACTGGGCGGTGGCGCGGCAGGCCGCCGAGCCCGCGCTCGCGGCGCTGCTCGGCGAGCCGGCCGGCGCCCCGACCGAGCTGACGAGCCCGACCGGGGTGCCCGGCCCGACCGAGCTGGCCGGCCCGACCGAGCTGGCCGGCCCGACCGAGCTGGCCGGCCCGACCGGTGGCGGCGCGGCCGGCGACGCCGATCAGGAGACGTTCGCCCTCTACGACGCGGTGACCACCGCGCTGGTCGCGGTCTCCCAGCACCGTCCGGTCGTGGTGGTCCTCGACGACCTGCACTGGGCCGACCCGGCCTCGTTGCGGCTGCTGGAGTTCGCCGCGCAGCACACCTGGTTCGAGCGGCTGCTGCTGATCGGCACCTACCGCGACGCCGAGGTCGAGTCGGGCGACCACCCGCTGCGCCCGCTGCTCATGCCGCTGCTGGCCAAGGCGACCACCGTCACCCTGACCGGGCTGTCCCGCGATGAGGTCGGCGCGCTGATGACGCGTACGGCGGGCCGGGAGCCGGACGCCGGGCTGGTCGACGAGGTGCACCGCCGTACCGGTGGCAACCCGTTCTTCGTCGAGCAGACCGCCCGGCTGTGGCGGGCCGACGGCGCGGCCGGCACGATCGCCCCGGGGGTACGCGAGGCGGTGCGCCGCCGTCTCGCCCAGCTTCCCGCGCCGGTGGTCGAGGCGCTGACCGTCGCCGCCGTGCTGGGTCGCGAGTTCCACCGTCAGGTCCTTGCCGCGTCCGCCTCGGCGCCGGTGGCCCAGGTCGACCGGTTCCTCGACCGCGCGGTCACGGCCCGACTCGTGGTGACCCGCGGCGGCGGCCGGTTCGCCTTCGCCCACGACCTGGTGCGGGAGACGCTCTACGACGGCCTCGCCGACGACGAGCGGCGCGTCCGGCACGCCGCCGTGGTGCGGGCGGTCGATGCTTCTACCGATCTGGCTGAGCGGCTGATCCCCGCCGACCTGGCCCGGCACGCCTACCTCGCAGGCAGCGCCCTCGACCCGTCCCGGGCAACCGACCTGCTGGTCGCGGCGGCGCGCTACGCGGGCGGGCGGCTGGCCGTCGACGAGTCGGTGGTGCATTTCCGCCGGGCGCTGGAGGTCGTCCAGGACCGGGCACACCAGGTGAAGATCATGGTGGAGCTGGCGCAGGCCCCGCTAGCCCACTCCGGCGCCTCTGACGAGGCTCGACAGCTTCTCGGCGAGGCGGCGGCGCTCGCCCGCACGGTTGAGGATCCCGTGGTGCTGGTCCGTGTCGCGCTCACCGTGCAACGGCACCGGCACGTCGGCGGCGGGCGCTCCGCCGAAGCGGAGGATCTGCTGCGAGAGGCGTACCGGCGGCTGATCGGTGAACCCGAGGCCGGCCTGCCGGTCAGCACGCTTGTCACCGATCTGATCACCGCGACCGAGACGCTGGCCCGCCGCGGCCAGGACGACGAGGCGCTCACCTTCAGTCTCTGGGCCCGGCACGACACCACCTGGGGGCTGGGCACGGCCGCCGACCGGGCCGCGCTCACCGCCGAGATCCGGGAGGTTGCCCGCCGGACCGGCGATGGGGAGACCGCGCTGTGGGCGACCTCGCTGCGCTGGGTCGCGCTGCTCGAACTCGGCGACCCGCGATACGCCGAGGAGCTCACTACCTTCGTCAGCCAGGGGCGAGCCGGCGACGTGGCCCGAAATCGGATGGCGGCGGCCATCGACGGCGGAATCATCGCCGGTTTCCGGGGCGACTTCGCCGGGGCAGACGAGCAGTTCACCGCCCTCGACGAGATCGGCGAGGTGCCACCGAGCGAACTCGCCTTCATGGTCCACCACCTGCGCTGGGCCCGGCTGGTGCTCCAGGGCCAGTTCGAGCAGATCGACGACCTTCTCGACGGGCTAGACGAGAACGCTTACCCCTACCTCGAGCTGGCTCGAGCGATCACCGCGGCCGAGCGTGGCGACCACGCGACGGCCGTCCGCGTCACCGCCGGCATCGAGGCCGCCGGCATCACGTACACCCGCCCGGTGTCGCCGTTGTGGTTGCGCCTGCGGGCCCAGGCCGCTGCGGCGTCGGGTGACCCGCGGCGCTGCGCCGAGGCGCGGGTGGCCCTGGCCCCGCACCGTGGGCAGTGGATGGTGGCGCTCTTCGGCTGCGACATAGGCGGCCCGGTCGACCACTGGCTGGCGGTGCTCGACGCCGGGCAGGAGCGCTGGGACGACGCTGTCGCCGGCTTCCAGGCGGCCCGGGACGCCGCCGACCGGATGGGATCTCGGCCCTGGTCGGTGATCGCCCGCGCCGGCCTGGCCGATGCGCTGGCCCGCCGCAACCACCCGGGTGACGCGAAGACGGTGCGGGCGCTGTGCGACGCCACTGGGCGTCAGGCGGCCATGCTCGGCATGCGGCACGTGCTCGACCGGCTGCCCGACCCGGCGACCCTCCGACCGGCCGGGCAGGCGGCTGCCGGGCCGCAGTCAGTCGGAGCGACAGCGGGGCCGCAGCCGGGCACGGCGCCGGCTGCGATGACCGGCGGGTTACCGCTGTACGAGGAGCTGCCACCGACGGCCATCAGCCGGCACCAGGACAGCGTGCTCGCCGGGGCTCCCCGCCGCTCCCGGACGGACGGAGCCGCCACCGGCACGGACCCCGTCGGGGCGAACGCCGTAACGGACCGGGCGGAAGCGGCTTTGACGGCGACCGCCGGCCCGAAACCGGGCGCCGCGGCCGTCGCGCCACCGGTCGCGCGCTACGAGTTCCGCCAGGACGGACCGGTCTGGCAGCTCGGCTACGCCGGCGTGGTCGTCCAACTGCCGGACGCCAAGGGCCTGCACGACCTGCACCTGCTGCTCGGCCGGCCGGGCAGCGACGTCCCTGCCGTGGAGCTGCTCGATCCGGCCGCCGGGCCGGAGCTGGTGGCCGCCCGCCGGCTGGGCGGCGATCCGGTGCTGGACGACGAGGCGAAGGCCCGCTACCGGCGGCACCTGGACGGGCTGGACGACGAGATCGACCGGGCCGCAGCGCGCGGTGACAACGCCAGGGTGGCCGCGCTGGACGCCGAGCGGGAGGCGCTCCTCGCCGAGCTGCGCGCCGCGGCCGGGTTGGCCGGTCGGACCCGCCGCCTCGGCGATGAGGCCGAACGCGCCCGCAAGACGGTGACCGCCCGGATCCGGGACACGCTGCGCAAGCTCGACGACCGTCACCCGGCGCTCGCCGCCCACCTGCGTGAGACCGTCTCGACCGGAGGTACCTGCCGCTACCTCCCGCCCGAGCCGATGCCCTGGCGGCTCTGAGGAGCGGGCGGCGTGCCAGCGGGATGGCAGGGCCGGCGTCGGGAAAGTGCTAAACGGTGCGGCCGAGGGCTGACGATGCCTCTCGTGCGTCGAGGAGCTCATTCCAGTGCTGCTGCGCCCAGGAGCACGCGGCAGCCATCGGTTCGAGGATGCTGTGGCCCAGAGGAGTCAGCTCGTACTCGACCCGCTGAGTGCTCCCGGCATGGGCGGTGCGCGTGATCAGGCCGTCGCGCTCGAGCGCCCGCAGCGACTGCGTGAGCACCTTCGCGGTGACGCCGCGAAGGGCGCCCCGAAGCTCCGAGAATCGCCGCGGCCCCGTTTCGAGACAGCGGATGATCATCGCCGCCCATTTGTCGCCGACCCGGATTGGCGAGAGGTCCGAAGGACAGAGCGGGTCGAACATGTCCGGATCGAGCGGCTCAGGCACGCATCCACGTTAGCCGGTATCCAGGTGGTAACCACCTGCCTGGTTAGCGTCCGGAAGGCGGCCGGCAGTCGGGACCGGCCTCGGACGCGAGGTGTGCGGATGAGCAGGATCATTGTCTTCGGTGCCGGTGGCCGGGCCGGTCGGGCGGCCGTGCACGAGGCCCGCCGCCGCGGCCATCAGGTCACCGCGGTGGTGCGTGACCCAGCCAGGTACGGCGACCTGGCGACAGATGACGTAACGGTCAGGGCCGGCGATGTCACGGACCCGGACAGCATCGCCCAACTCGCAAAGGGCCACGATGCCGCGATCAGCGCTGTCTACGACGCCGGCGTCCAGCCCGACGTCTTCTTCGCCGGCGCCGCCCGCGCCCTGCTCGACGGGCTGGCGGGGACAGGCGTGGACCGGCTGCTGGTAGTCGGCCTGGCCTCGGTACTGGAGACCGACTCCGGAACGCTGCTCATGGACACACCCGGCTACCCGCAGGAGTATCGCTTCTTCTACCTGGGACACGCGGCCGGAGTGCAGGTACTGCGCAGCGCCACCACCAGGGTGGACTGGCTGGTCATCAGCCCGGCTGGCGACTTCGACCACGGCGGCGCCAGCACCGGCCGGTACCGCACGGCTGTGGCCGAAGCGACCAGTCGCATCTCCTACGCCGACTTCGCTGTCGCCCTACTCGACGAGATCGAAGCCCCAAGCCAGCACCGGGTGCATATGGGCGTTGAGGAGGGCTGATGGCCTAAGTCGGTCGAGAGCGGACGGGCGCCGCCACGTCGGTGGCGGCGCCCGTCGGTCAGGGTCGGATCAGCGTCGGTTGTAGCGGTACATGGTGAGCGTGCCGAAGACGACCAGGAACCCGGCGCTCCACAGCAGCAGCCACATCATGTTCGTCGCGTCCGACGAGCCGGCCATCGCCGCGCGCACCGAGGCCACCAGGTGGGTGATGGGGTTGGCCTTCACGAACGCCTGCAGCCAACCGGGCATGGTGCTCGGCTCGACGAAGACGTTGCTGAGGAAGGTCAGCGGGAAGAGCACCATCATGCTCACCCCCATCACCGACTTCTCGCTGCGCAGGATCAGGCCGAAGAACGTCCAGACCCAGGAGAACGCGAACGAGAAGATCACCAGCAGGCCGATCCCGACGGTCACGCCGAGCACGCCGCCGTCCGGCCGGAAACCGAGCACCAGACCCACGCCGAGGATGACCAGCGCCGCCAGGATGTAGCGCAGCACGTCGCCGAAGATCATGCCGACCAGGGCGGCCGGCCGCCAGACCGGCAACGTCCGGAAGCGGTCGAAGATGCCCTTCTCGATGTCGGTGTTCAGCCCGACCCCGGTGTACATGGTGATCATCACGACGCTGGTCACCATGATGCCGGGCAGGAAGAACTGCAGGTAGTCCCGCGGGCTGTCGGCGAGCGCGCCACCGAACAGGTAGGTGAACATCAGCACCATGATGATCGGGAACGCGGTCACGTCGAAGAGCTGCTCCGGCACGTGCTTGATCTTCAGCATGGCCCGCCAGCCGAAGGTCAGCGACGCGGCCAGCGCGCTCGGCCTCGGCGGTCGGGCACCGGGCGCGAGGACCGTCGACAGCGCCTCGCTGGAGGGTACGTAGACGGACGGCGCCCGCCCGGTCGTGGTCGTGACGTCGCTCATCGGGCTGCCTCCAGCTGCTCGTCCCGCTCGTCGGCCGGCGTGGCGGGGTGGTCGGTCAGGGCCAGGAAGACCTCGTCCAGGCTGGGCTGGCCGAGGGAGAAGTCGTCGACGAGGATGCCGGCGCGGGCCAGGTCGGCCAGTGCCCGCGCGGCCTGCTCGCTGGCGGCCAGGCCGCTGCCCTCGCCGCCGACCCGCGCGGTCAGCGCGACCGGATCCGGTTCCAGCTGCACCGGTACGCCGAGCGCCGTGTGCAGCACCTTCTCCGCCTCCGGCCGCTGACCCGCGTCGCGCAGTCGCAGGTGGACGGTGCCGGAGCCGACCGACGACTTCAGCTCGCCCGGGGTGCCCTCCGCGATCACCCGGCCGTGGTCGACCACCGCGATCCGGCCGGCGAGCTGGTCGGCCTCGTCCAGGTACTGCGTGGTCAGCAGCACCGTGGTGCCGTGCGCCACCACCGCCCGCACGATCTCCCACACCTGGTTTCGGCTGCGCGGGTCGAGGCCCGTCGTCGGCTCGTCGAGGAAGAGCAGGTCGGGAGTGTTCAGGATGCTCGCGGCGATGTCGATGCGCCGGCGCATGCCGCCCGAGTACTTCTTCACCTGCCGGTCGCCCGCCTCGGTCAGGCCGAATGCGGCGAGCAGTTGGTCGGCGCGTTCCCGGGCGGCGGTCTTGCGCAGCCCGAGCAGTCGGCCGAGCAGCACCAGGTTCTCGATGCCGGTCAGGTCCTCGTCCACCGAGGCGTACTGGCCGGTCAGGCTGACCCGGGCCCGGACGGCGTCGGCCTGGGTGAGCACGTCGTGCCCGAACACGCGGGCCCGACCGCCGTCCGGGCGCAGCAGCGTGGCCAGCACCCGTACCGCGGTGGTCTTGCCGGCCCCGTTCGGGCCGAGCAGGCCGTAGACGGTGCCGGCGGGCACCTGCAGATCCATTCCGGCCAGCGCCCGGGTCTCCCCGAACGACCGGGTCAGGCCCTCGGCCTCGATGGCCAGGCCGGTCGTGCGCTTACTCATGATCGTTGCCTTCCTTCCAGGGAATTCAGGAGACGTACGGGCGCGCCGCGCGGCCCTCGCGCAACGCCAGGCCCCACCAGCAGAGCTGGTCGAGCAGGACGCGCGCGTCCTGGCGGTGCTGGTCGGCGTGCAGCGGCGTCGGCTCGCCACAGAGCAGGTCGACGCCGACGACGTCGCGCACCGTTGTCGCGTGCAGCGCGGTGAAGACCGTGCGGAGCTGGTCCACCGCGTGCAGGCCGGTGGAGCGGCAGCCGTACGCGACGAAGCCGACCGGTTTGGCCTGCCACTCGTCGTACGCGTAGTCGATCGCTTGTTTCAACGAGGCCGGGAAGCTGTGGTTGTACTCGGGGGTGACCACGGCGAACGCGTCCGCCCGGCGCACCTCCCCGACGAACGACCGCACGGCGTCGGTCGGCTCGGCCGGGTAGCTGGCCGGGAAGTCGTAGTCGGCCAGGTCGACGACGGTCACCGCGATGTCGTCCCGGCCGGTGGCCTGGTCGACGAACCAGCCGGCGACCGTGTCGCCCATCCGGCCCTCACGGGTGCTGCCGATGATCACGGCGAGCCGCAGCGGCGTCATGGTTCCCCCTCCCGGCGTCTCGGTCTCACCTCTGAGGCGCGAGAACCGCCAAACGCTCCGCTAGTTCCGATCTAGCGGACCGGGGACTCCTGTTTGATCATGAAGTCGTTGCCGCGACACGCCGCCACGGACGACACCAACTTCATGATCAACGGGGACTCTCGGTGGTGCTGTCGGTGGGGTCCGGTTGACTGGCGGGGACGGCGGGGCGGGGCTAGGAGGGGTGGGCATGGCGGGGGTACGGATCGTGCCGTGGGGTGAGGACGATCTTGAGTTGTTGCGGCAGCTCAATGCGCCGGAGATCCGAGCGCACACCGGCGGGCCCGAGACCGACGAGCAGGTGCTCGCCCGGCACGAGCGCTACGTGCGCTTCGGCGGCACCGGGCAGGGCTGCATGTACACGCTGGTGCTGCCGGACGGGGCGAGCGTGGGCAGCGTCGGTTACTGGGAGCGGGAATGGCACGGCGAGCAGGTCTACGAGCTGGGCTGGGCGGTGCTGCCCGGATACCAGGGGCGGGGGCTGGCCACCGCGGCGGTGCGCGCGGCGCTGGACGTCGCCCGCGCCCGGCGGACCCGCCGGTGGGCACACGCCTACCCGTCGGTCGACAATCCGCCGTCGAACGCGGTCTGCCGCAAAGCCGGCTTCACCCTGCTCGGTGAGACGGAGTTCGAGTACCCACCGGGCCAACTGATGCGCGCCAACGACTGGCGCCTCGACCTGACGGCCGGCGGCTGAGGCACGCCCGGGGGCGGCGACCACGCCCGCGACGAAAAGAGGGCGGCGCACCCCGGGGGCGGCGACCACCCCGGCGACGAAACGGGGCGGCGCGCCCGGGGGCAGCGATGACGCCCGCGACGGAAGCGGGGCGGCGTGCGCGGCGCAGTAGCATCTGAGCAATGCGGCACCTGGAAACCACCACCGGCCGTCGCCGCGCACCGGGCGCCGTGCGATGAGCGTCGACACCGAGACCGACACCGCCGTCAAGGCCACCGGCCTGACCGTCACCTACGGGTCGACCACCGTCCTCGACTCGCTGGACCTGCGGGTGCCCGCCGGCGCCGCGCTCGCCCTGACCGGCGAGAACGGGGTGGGCAAGTCCACCCTGCTGCGCTGTATCACCGGCCTGCAGGAGCCCTCCGGCGGCACGGTGGTCGTCTTCGGCGAGACACCCGGCCGGGGCGTCGCGTTCTGGCGCCAGGTGGCGACCACCGTCGAGTCGCCGTCCTGGTACCACGGCCTGACCGTGCGCGAGCACCTGGACCTGGTGCGGGTGGCCAACGGCGGCGACCCCGGCGACGGGCTGATCGACGAGATCTCCGCCCTGCTCGGCATCGCCGGCCTGGCCGACAGCCTTCCGCTCACGCTCTCCTCCGGCCAGCGGCAGCGCTTCCTGCTGGCGGCGACCTTCGTGCGCCCCAGCCGGCTGCTGGTGCTCGACGAGCCGGAACAACGCCTGGACACCGCCGTCAAGCGTGCCCTCGCCGCGCACCTGCGGGGCTACCTGGCGGCCGGCGGAACCCTGCTGATCGCGAGCCACGACGAGCAGTTCTGGCGCAGCGTCGGGGCGACCGAGGTCCTCCTGAGTCGGCCGGAGGGCTGATCCGGTGACCATGACCCAGGTGCCGGCCGCCACGCCGGCGGGAGGGCTGATGCGGTGACCATGACCCAGGTGCCGGCCGCCGCGCCGGCGGGAGGGCTGATGCGGTGACCACGACCCGGGTGCCGGCCGCCGCGCCGGCCGCACCCGCCGACATCCGGCGCCGGGTCCGGCGCATGCGGATCGCCGCCGTCGGCCGGGTCGACCCGTCCAGCGTCTACTGCGTGCTGCTCGCGATCGGCATGGCCGTGGCCCTGGTCTGGAAGCCGCTGGTCGGCGTGGTCTGGCCGACCGGCACCGGCCAGCCCTCGATCCTGGCGCCGGTCGGCGCGGCCCTGGTGCTGCTGGCGTTCTTCGGTGTGCTGCGCCAGCTCGGCCCGGTGGTGGTCAGCCGAGGGGACGCCACCTGGCTGCTGCCCGCGCCGGTGCCCCGGCGGACGTTGCTGACCCCGGCGCTGCTGCTGACCGCCTGCGCCGCGACCGTCCTCGGCGGCATGGTCGGGCTATCGCTCGCCGGCCGACTCACCGAAGGCCCGGCGACGGCGACCGCGATCCTCGCCGGTCTCGCCGGTGGTGTCGTCGCCGCCCTCCTGGTGGCGCTGCTCGCCCTGCACGGTCAGCGCCACCCGCGCACCGGCCGGACCCTCGACGTGGTCGCCGCTGGCACCGGCGCCGCACTCGTCGCCGCCGCGGCCGCCGCGCAACTGGCCGGCGGGTACGCCCTGCCGGTCGACCCACCGGCCGCGTCGACCGGGCTGCCGCTGGCGGGCGTGGCGCTGGCGCTCGACGTCGCCGCCGTCGGGTGGGCGTGGTGGCGACTGGACGGCTGGCCGACCCACCGGGTCGCGGAGGCCTCGGCGACCACCGGTGCCTACGCCGACGCGGCCTACGCGGTCGAACCGTCGTTCCTGAGCGAGCAGAGCGCCCGCCGGTACTGGCGGGGCCGGACCGGCATCCGCGCTTCCCGGCTGCTGCGCGCTCGCCGGTTGCCGCCGTTGGTGGCCCAGGATCTGCTGCACGTCAGACGTAAGCCGGGGCGGCTGGCGTGGCTGGTCGGCACCGCACTGGCGCCGACCGTCGTCGCCGACGGGCCGACCTGGCTGCTGATCGCTGTGCTCCTGATCGGCGTGCTGGCCGCCGCCAGCCTCACCGGCGAGTCGACGCACGCCGACGCGTCGAACCCGGCCGTGCTGCGGCTGCTCGGGCTCACCACTCTGCAGGTCCGCGCGCAGCGGCTGGTGGTTCCCACCGGGATCGCCGTGCTCTGGCTGCTGGCCGCCCTGGGTGTGTTGCAGGCCGCCGGAGGGCTCGCCGGCCCCTGGTGGGCGCTCGGCGTCGCGGCCGGCCCGTCGGCCGCCGTCGCCGCCCTCTACCGCGCCAAGATGAGCGCCGCCAGCATCGGCAACGTCTTCGTCGACACTCCGCTGGGGGCGTTTCCCAGCGGGATGCTGCTCTGGCTGGCCAACGGGGTGGACGTCGTGGCGGTGCTGACCCTGCCGGTGTCGATCGGCCTGGCCACGGTGCACGCCCCGGAGGCGCTCGGCTGGAACTGGGTGCTGGCGCAGGCGGCGGCGTCGGCCGCCGGCTGCCTCCTGCTGCTGCGCCGGTCCGCCGCCGGTACCGTCGGGGTGTGAGGGCGGGCCGGCCCGAGCCGGCCCACCCACCGGTCACCCGGCGACGGGCCGGTACGCGGCCAGCCGCTCCCGGGCCGCCGCGACCAGCGCCTCCGGGTCGTCGGCGTGGAAGCGCAGCTCGGTGACGGCCGCGCCGCGGGCCTTGCGGACCGGCACCGCGATCGGCTCGCGCAGCAGCACGTCGATGCTGGTCTGGCTACCCAGGCCGAGCATCAGCGTGACACCGGTGGCGTTCGGCTCCACCTGGGTCTGGCCCTCGGGGAGCATCGACCGGCGGTGGACCCGGACCGTCTCCACCGCGGACCACGGGATCGTGTAATCGAGGCTGATGCCGTTGCGGATCCGGATGCCGGCCTCGCCGACCACGTGCGGGTGCACCTTGAGGCTGGCGAGCAGGCCGAACATCCAGAACAGGCCGTAGATGCCGAGACCGAGCGCGATGTTCGAGACGAGCTCCCAGGGCAGGATCAGTTCCAGGATCGGGATCTCGATCGCGGAGACGATGATGAAGACCCACATCAGCGTCATCACCGCGCCGGTGTAGCCGAACGTCCGGTCGCCGGGCCGCAGCTTCTCCGGCCGGCGGAAGATCCACCGGTAGAGGCTGCGCCACAGGGCGATCTCGTAGCGGATTGCCGACCGCAGCAGCCGCAGCACCGTGCTCATCGGTCCTCCTCGCGTAGTTCGGGGGAGAGGCCCTGCTCACGCAGCCGGCACAGGATCTCGTCCAAGCCGGCGACGAAGGCGTCCAGCCGCTCGGCGGGCATCTGCCCGAAGAGCAGCTCGGCGAACTCCCGCTGGCCCTGCTCCAGCCCCACGACGGTGCTCAGACCGTGCGGGGTGAAGGTCACCAAGAAGGCTCGCCGGTCGGTGGGGTGCGGCTCCCGGGTGACGAAACCCGAGGCGACCAGGCCGTCGACCAGGCCGGTGATGGTCCGGGCGCTGACGCCGAGTGCCTCGGCCAGCTCCCGCTGCGGCACGGGGCCGGTGCGGCGCAGCGTCCAGAGCAGGGTGGCCCGGGACTCGGTGAGCCCGTCCCGAGCCAGCCCTCGGCTCATGTCGTCGCCAAGCACCACGACCAGCTCCAGCACACGGTCCAGCGCGGCGGTCCACCGCTCCCGATCCGACACCGTTACCTGCCTTCATAGTGAGCTCGCATCACTATGTTGCCACGTAACGGTCTGTTCTTGCCACCGGCCCCGGGGGCCGCTGTCGACTCCAGGTCGACCGCAGCCAGCGACTCGTCCCGGCTGCGCCACCGAGGAGGCCCCGACCAGCAGATCCACCTTCGCCACGCCCAGCCGCTCCCGGCTGCGCTCCGCCGACTGTGTCAGCGGGCCACACGTTGTTGGCCGGCCGGAGTTGGAGCGTCTCTGATGTTTGGACCAGTTCGTCCGGGGTGCGCACCGTCAGGTGGAGAGACACCCTTCCAATGTAGATCTGGGCTACGTATAGTGTTGAGCAGCACTACTCATTTTAAGGAGATAATCCATGAAGCTTCGTCCGGCCGAAGTGCTCACGCGTGTCGCATTGATCGGGATGGGTGCCTTCACCGCGGTTCCGGTGCTGTCGGTGTTCCAGCCGGCGCAACTGGAGTCCACCTACGGAGTCACGAATCTCGAGCCGATGGTGTTGACCCTGCTGCAGCACCGGGGCGTGTTCCAACTCCTGGCAGGGGTGGCGATGGTGTGGGCCGCTTTCCGGCCGGACGTTCGGGTGCCCGTCGCCGCGGCGGTCATCGTGGCCAAGGGGTCGGCGTTGACCTTGACGGTCACGCGTCCGGAGGCGCAGGCGTTGGCGAGTACCGGTATCCAGGTCGTCGACGCCATCTGCATCGCCCTTCTCGCGGTGATCGCCATCCGATCGGTACGCGACGGCCGTCGGGTCGTGGCCGGCCGGAAGGACGCCGTCGTCGGGGCACCCGCGTCATGACCCGAAGCCGGCGTACCAAGATCGTCCGCGGCGTCCTGGTCGCGGCGGGGTCCCTCCTGGCGGTGTCGGTGTTGGCCGTCGCGGTGTTCCTCGGCGCGGTGCCCGCACCCGTGTCGGACTTCAGCCCGTCACCATGGACGCCGCCAGCGGGATTCGAAATCGAGGCTGGATCTCGCACGGCCGCCAATGCCGCCCCGCTCTCTACCGACTCGCCCTACGGTCCCGAAGACATCGCCATCGATCACAACGGCTCCGCGTACACCGGGGATCGGGACGGCAGGATTCTGCGCATCGGCCCCGACGGCAACTCGACAGTGTTCGCCAACGTCGGCGGGCGTCCCCTCGGCCTGATCTTCGACGCTCAGCAGAACCTGCTCATCGCCAACCACGGCATCGGCCTGCAGTCCGTGTCGCCCGAAGGGGCGGTCACGGTGCTGGCGTCCGAGGCCGCCGGTCGCCCCATCCTGTTCGCGAACGACCTCGTCATCGCCTCCGATGGCCGGGTTTGGTTCACCGACTCCAGCGCCACCTACAACACGACGACCCTCGGCGACTCCCCGTCGTACCTCCTGCCCGACCTAGTGGATGGTCGTCCCACGGGGCGTCTCCTAGTCTTCGACCCGACGTCCGGCATCACCGAGCAGGTGCTGACCGACCTGTACTTCCCCAACGGCATCGCGTTCCCCGCCCACGGACGCACTCTTTGGATCGCCGAGTCGAACCGGTACCGCATCCTCGAGTACGACCTCACCACCAGGGACCGCAGAGTGCTGGTCGACGCGCTGCCCGGAGTGCCCGACGGCATCAACCTCGACCGCGACGGGTCGATGCTCGTCGCGCTCTACGACCGCTCAGCAGCCCTCGACCGGTTCGTCCTCCCCACCACGCTCGGCAGGCAGATCATGATCCGCCTGCCGAACTCGCTCTTCGTCAACGAAGAAGATCCACTGACCGGCGGGGTGCTCGTTCTCGAACCGGACGGCAGGGTGCGGCACTGGCACACCGGGCTCAGTCCCGCCGCCACCAACGTCGTACCCTACGAGGGCCGCTGGTACCTCGGCGCGCTGCTCGAGCAGCCGTTGCGCGCCATGATGGCACCACAGTGACGGCGGCGCCGGCGACGTCGTCCGGAACCGTCGAGGCGGATCTGGTCTCGCGGAAGGAGGCCGACATGCGGATGGCGGAACTCAGCCGGCGATCCGGGGTACCAATCCAGACAATCCGCTACTACCAACGCGAAGGCCTGCTGCCCGCGGGTCAGCTCACCAGCCCCAACCAGGCCGTCTACGACGAATCGCACGTACGGCGGCTCGGCCTGATCCGCGCGATGGTCGAGGTCGGTGAGATGCCCATCGCCGCCGTCCGAGCACTGTTCCAGTGCCTGGAGGCGAATGACGGCGACGAGTTCCTCACCCTGGGGCTCGTGCAGTACGCGCTCGTACGCGACGTGACAGCCGTCCATCCGGTACCCACTGACTCGGTCGACGATCTCCTCAACGAGCTCGACTGGCGGGTGCGTCCCGCCAATCCTGCACGAAATGTGCTGGCAGCGGCCCTCGGCACCCTCGAACGCCTCGGGCAGCAGGACGTGCTCGCCCTGCTCAAGCGCTACGCGACCGCCGTCCACGAGCTCGCCGAAACCGAGGTACGACTGGTCCTGGACCGGGAAGGGCTCGACGAACGCGCCGAAGCGGTCGTCACCGTCGGTGTCCTCGGCGACGCCATCCTTACCGCGCTGAGGAAACTCGCCCAGGAGGATGTCACCACGCGCATGATCGGCGCGGCTCGGAACGACGGCGCGGCCGGGCCGACGCCCTCGCCCTGACACCTGGCAAGGCGGCCACCAAGCCCCGGTAGCTCGGCTGGGGAAAGCGCCGCCTCGACAAGGCGGAGGTTCGACCTCCTCGAGGCACACCCTGGAGCAGTCGACTAACCGGCAGGTCCCCGCCCATTTCAAGGCGGATCTGTGCAGGTTCGAACCCCGTCGGCACTGGAAGTCAACTCCTCACCACGGCAGCACGCCGTATCCGCCGTCACCGTCGGCGAGGTGGCCCCAGAGTTGCCCGGTCGGACCGTCCGCGGGCAGCGTCGCCAGGTGCACACTCACCTCGGCGCCCTGATCCGGGCTTCGGAAGCCACTGTTGCCGTTCAGGTCGGTGGCGCAGTAGCCCGGGTTCGCCGCGTTCACCTTGATCGGGGTGTCCCGCAGCTCCTTGGCGTACATCGCGGTGACCATGTTCAACGCCGTCTTCGACGACGGGTACGGCACCGAGGTCAACGGGGCGAGAAAGCTCTCCGGGTCGGTCATGGTGGTGATCGAGCCGACCTCGCTGGAGACGTTCACGATCCGGCCCGCGGGCGCCCGGCGCAGCAGCGGCAACACCGCGTTGGTCACCGCGACCACCCCGAAGACGTTCGTCTCGTACACCCGGCGCAGCGTCGCCAGGGTGGTCTCGCTGGGCAGCGCCCGCGCTCCGTCGCCGAGAATGATCCCGGCGTTGTTGACCAGCACGTCGAGGCGGCCGTACTCCTCCTCGACCAGCTTCACGGCGGCGGCCACCGAGGCGGCGTCGGTGACGTCCAGCGGCACGAAGCGGGCGTCCGCCCCGCCGGTGCGCAGCTCCCGCTCCGCCGCCTGCCCCCGTTCGGCGTTGCGGGCGCCCACCAGCACGGTCATCCCGAGGCCGCCGAGCTGCCGGGCGGTGGCGAGTCCGATTCCCTTGTTGGCCCCGGTGATCAGGGCGATCATGTTCGTCATGCGCTCGACGCTGCCCGCCCGCCCGGGGCGGCGGGAGAGGTCGGCCGAGGCTGGTACCGGCGGTACCACCCAGCTCGGCATTGGCTGGGGCAAGCTGGAGAGCATGACCAGCACCGGCCTGCGCCGCGACGAACTGGCGGCATTTCTGCGCAGCCGCCGCGCCCGGCTGCGCCCCGCCGAGGTCGGCCTCCCCGACGGGGTACGCCGCCGCACGCCCGGCCTGCGCCGGCAGGAGGTGGCCCAGCTCGCCGGCATGTCGATCGACTACTACATCCGGCTGGAGCAGGGCCGCGGCCCGCACCCGTCCCGGCAGGTGCTCGCCGCGCTGGCCCGAGCCCTGCTGCTCAGCCGGGACGAGCGCGAGTACCTGTTCCGGGTGGCAGGGGAGACCCCGCCACCGACCGCCGGGCCCAGCCGCGAGGTGCCCCCGGGGCTGCGGCACCTGATCGACGCGATGACCGAGACGCCGGCATACCTGGTCGACGCCAGCTACCAGGTGCTGGCCTGGAACCGGCTGGCCTCGTACTTCGTCGGGGACCTCTCGGTGGTGCCCGAGTCGGACCGCAACATGATCCGTTGGACGTTTCGTCAGTCCGCCGACGACGGCCACTGGAACGACCCGGAGACCGTGCGGTTCGTCCGCACCTCGGTCGCCGACCTGCGCGCCGCGTACGGCCGCTACCCCGGCGACCGGACCATCCAGCAGCTGGTCACCGAGCTGCTCGGCACCTCACCGCGGTTCGCCCGGCTCTGGGCCGAGCACGACGTGCAGGAGCGCCGGCCGATCGTCAAGCGGGTGCCGCACCCCGACCTCGGGCCGCTGGAGTTCGAGTGCCGGGTGCTGCACGTCCCGGAGACGGACCAGCGGCTGATCGTCTATGTCCCGGAGCCCGGCTCGCCCACCCAGGCGGCCTTCCGCGGGCTCGCCGAGCGCGTCGGTTCCTGACCCACCAGCCCCTCACCGTGGGCGGTACGCCGGTAGAGCACGGTGTGCCGGTCCCGGTCGCGCAGCACCAGGCCGGAGCGGAGCAGCACCCCCAGGTGGTAGGAGACGGTGGCCGGGGACAGCCGGCGCCGCTCGCTCAGCTCCCGGGTGGACCTGGGCACGTCCAGGTCGGCCAGGATCGCCGCCCGGCTCGCGCCGACCAGGTCACCGAGCCGACCCGGCCGGCACTGGTGCACCGGCCCGGCGCCGACCGGGTAGACCAGCACCGCGTTGCCGGCGTCGCAGAGCTGTGTCGAGAGCCGCGGCCAGGCCAACGCCGACGGCGCGAGCACCAGCTCCGCGCCGGCCAGTGCGGTGGTGACCTGGAAGGAGCTGTCGATGGTCAGCGACCGGCCGGTCCAGCCCACCCTCGGATGCAGGTTGTTCAGCACGCTGCCCACTCCGGTGGTCGCCATGGTGGTGGCCTGCCGGGCCAGCTCCGCCTCCAGCGTGGCCCGCAGCACCGGCCACTGCTCGGCCAGCGCGGCCTGCCAGAAGTACCGCAGCCCGTCGGCGACCCGTCGGGCGAGGACGCCCTCGTCCAGGGCCGCCCGGACGCTCGTCGGCAGCCCACCGTCGGGGAACCGGGCCGCCACCTGCACGGCCACCTCGCCGGAGGGGGTCGCCGCGGTGGCCGCCAACTGCTCGTCGAACACGGCGTCGGGTGAGCCCAGCGGCGGCTTCGGGGTGAGCAGGTCCGGCGTGTAACCGGTCCGACCGGGCGGCGTCACCAGCTCCGCGACCAGGGCCACGTCGGGATGGCGCAGCGCGGCGCGGGCGGCCGGCCCCGGGTCGCCGTGCACCGGATGCCCGAACCGCGACAGCGCGGCCTGCAGCCAGGACGTCACCTCCGCCGCCGGCGAGACCGCCAGCCGGAGTCGGGCGAGGCTCGGGCCGTCCAGATGCGCGACCATCACAGCGCGGATCGTACAAGCAGCCGAGTCGATGGACTGTCGGCATTCGAACCCGGTCGAATCACTACCCGGACGCACCGTGGGCCGGGTTGGCTGCCCCTCGCAGACCCACTCGTAGCCAAGGAGCACCCGATGCGTTCACCCGCCTTCCTTCCCGGCCGGCTCGGCCGTACCGTCGCCCTGCTCGGGCTCGCGGCCGGCCTGCTGGCCGTGGCCCCCGCGGCCGTCTCGGCCGCCGCCCCCGGCCCGACCGCCGGCGACGACGCGTCCGCCGGGCACGGCGACGACGCGTACCGCGGCTGCGAGCGGGCCTTCGACCGCGCGGTCCGGGCGTACGTGGACACCACCGCCCGACGCGACCTGGACGGCTTCGCCGCGCTGCTGCACCCCGATGTCACCTCCGTCTTCGCCTCCGACGGGGAGGTCCTGGACGGCAAGCGGGCCACCGTGGACTGGCTGCGCGGGTTCTTCGCCGACGACTCCTGGACCCAGTCGTTCAGCGTCGCCAAGCGGACCGTGGTGGGCTGCCGCACCGGGTTCGTGCTCTTCGACTCCGTCTACGCGGTGCCGGCGAGCGGTACCCGGGTGCCGCTGCTGATCGGGGTCAGCTTCACCTACCAGCACGGCCGGTGGCTGGTCCTGCAGAACCAGGACTCCGTCGGCCGCATCTGACCGGGGGGTGTCCCGGGGGGAGGGGCGGGGATGCGGCGGTTGCGCGTCCCCGCCCCACGGCGGCGCTCAGGCGATCTTCTCCAGGGCCGCCGTGGCGAGCGGGGCGATCTTCGTCAGCAGCGCGGCGCCGGCGGCGAGGTCCCCGTCCTCCGCCGAGGCGTCCACCTCCAGCACGAAGTTGCCGCGGGTCATGAAGAGCGTGCACTGGTGTCGGGTCGACTCGCCCTTCAGCCGCTCGCAGAACGTGATCACGTCCGGGCCGTTCGGCACCGGCGGCGGGGACGGCTGCACGATCGTCGAGGTGCGCCCGTCGTTCGGCACCTCGTACTGCTTGCACGTCTTGAGGACCGACCGCAGCTCGTCGGCGAGCTTGCGGCCCGGCACCTTCAGGTAGCCGACCACGTACTGCCGGATCCACACCGTGTCGCCGTCCCAGACCCGCTCCCGGTAGGCGGTGCGCTTGCGATCCGACGGCAGGCCGTCCCGGCACAGCGAGATCAGCTTCCACGCGTCGGTGTTCTCGTCGGTGTAGGCGGCCGTCTCGGGGTGGAACGTCGCGTCCAGGTCGAGCATGGCAGCAGTCACCCGGGTGCGTGCCTCGGCGGTGGAGGTCGGTGCCGGGCGGGGTGGCGGCGGGGTCGGCGACGCGGAGGTCGGCGCGGACCAGCGGGGCGCCTCGGCGGCCTGGCTCGGGCCGCACGCCGCGGGGCTGAGCAGGAGCAACGACAGCAGGACCAGCGGAGCACGGCGGAGCAGCATCGCGGCGGGAGGTTCCTTTCGTCGTACGCGAGAAGGGGGCCCGTTCGGGTCGGGCCCCCTTCTGTCTGCGCCGTCACCGCCCGCCGCGTTACGTCACGCGGCAGCCGCCCTCCGCCCCGGCCGCGCCATTTCAGGCGGGCAGATAGTCGAAGGTGTCCGGATCGCCGCCCTGCCGTCCGGCCGCACCCCGGTCGAGCGAGGTGATCCGCTCCATCGCGGCGTCGTCCAGCTCGAAGTCGAAGATCCGGAAGTTCTCCTCGATCCGCTCCGGGGTGGTCGACTTCGGGAAGATGACGTCGCCGCGCTGGACGTGCCAGCGGAGGACCACCTGGGCCGGGGTCCGGCCGATCAGCTCGGCGATGTCGGCGACCGTCGGGTCGTTGAGCACGTTTCCCTGCGCGATCGGCGACCAGGCCTCGGTGATGATGTTGTGCTTCCGGTCGTAGGCCCGCACTTCCTCGTTGCCGAAGTACGGGTGCACCTCCACCTGGTTCACCGCCGGCACCACCCGGGCCTCGGTGATCAGCCGCTCCAGGTGCGCCGCCTGGAAGTTCGACACCCCGATCGAGCGGGCCCGCCCGTCGCGCTGGAACTCCTCCAGCGTCTGCCACGTCGAGACGAAGTCGCCGTCGTAGAGGGTGGGCAGCGGCCAGTGGATCAGGAACAGGTCGATGTAATCCATCTTCAGCGTCGACAGGGTCGACTCGAACGCCTTGCGGGCGTCGTCCGGCCGGTGGAACGCGTTGCTCAGCTTGCTGGTCACGAAGACCTCGCCCCGGTCCAGCCCCGAGCCGCGGATCGCCTGGCCGACCTCCGCCTCGTTGCCGTACATCTGCGCGGTGTCGATGTGCCGGTAGCCGATCTCCAGCGCCCTGCCCACCGCCGCCGCGGTGTCTCTCGGCTCGATCTGGAAGACCCCGAAGCCCAGCTGCGGGATGGTGTTGCCGTCGTTCAGGCTGATGCGGGGAATGGTGTTCGCCACTTCGGCTCCTTCGTCCGTCTTCGGGCGTCCGGGCCGGAAGGGCGCGTGCGCCCGAGCCGGCGAGGACCTGCCGTCCGATACCCATACCCAGCCCGGCCGCCGCCTCACGGGCTCGCCGCGGGTGATCCGGACCACCGGGTCAACCCGCCTCGTCGAAGAGCACCGGCCACGGCCGCCGCGCCGGTGCCACCGGCGGGCCGGACGACGCCGGCTCGGTCTCGGCCAGCACCTCGGCGGCGAGCTGGCCGAACATCGACGCCGCCGGGTGCGCCGAGCGCTCCGGCCAGGCCGCCGAGGTGCGCTTGACCAGCGGCGCGCCGGCGATCGGTCGCCAGGCGATGCGGGGTTCCCGCCGGGCGGTGGTCGCCGGCTCCACCGCCACCCCGCCGCCGGCCAGCACCAGCCCGAAGAGGAACTCCGGGTTGCGCGCCGGTCGGACCCGCCCCGGCCGGAAGCCGTGCTCGGCGCAGACCGCGAGCAGGTGGTCGTGCCAGCCGGGCGCGGTAGCCCGGGGCGCGGTGACCAGGTCGAGGCCGGCCAGCGCCGCCAGCTCCACCTCCCGGGCCCGGGCCAGCGGCGAGGACCGCGGCACCAGCACCCCCAGCGGTACGTCGACCGGCGCGCCGAAGCGCAGCCCGTCCGTCGCCGCCGGGTGGTGCACCAGTCCCACGTCGAGCCGCCGCTCGGCGAGCATCCGCAGCTGCTCGCCGCTGGTCAGCTCGTGCAGCTCCACGTCCAGCCCGGGCGCCCGGTCGGTGAGCCGGTCCAGCAGCGCGCGCAGCGTCACCGCCGGCGTCTCCGGCGGCACCCCGGCCCGCAGTACGCCGAGCGCGCCGGCGCGTACCTGGTGCATCAGGTTGCGCAGCCGTCCCTCGGCGGCGAGCAGCTCCTCGGCCTCGCCGAGCAGCAGTTCACCGGCGGTGGTCAGCCGGACCTGGCGGCGGGAGCGGTCGAAGAGTTCCACCGCCAGCTCCCGTTCCAGCCTCTGGACGGACTGGCTCAGCGGCGGCTGGGCCATGCCGAGCAGCTCGGCGGCCCGCCCGAAGTGCAGCTCGTGGGCGACCACCACGAAGTGCCGCAGATGTCGGAGCAGGTCCACTGGGCGGACCCTACGCCGTGCCCGGCACCGGGGGCGGCTCGGCGGGTGGATACCGTGCCGGGGTGGCAGTGGGGGAGCTGATCGAGGACATCTTCGGCCGGGCGGGGGTGACCGCCAGCCTGCACGTGGTGGACATCGACGCGAACGGCGCCGGCGAGCAGGTGCCGGCGTCCGGCGCCGCGCGGCCGGTCGGCGGTGGTCGGGAGGTCGCGCTGCGGGCGGACGAACAGGTGGTGATCGCCTCGATCTTCAAGATCCTGCTGGTGCTGGAGTTCGCCCGGCAGGTCGACGCCGGCCAGCTGGACCCCACCGAGCGGGTGCTGGTCACCGCCGCGGACCGGCTCGGCGGCTGGGGTTTGGCCGGCTGCGCCGACGACGCCGAGGTGTCCCTGCGCGACCTGGCCTACTTCGCCATGTCGGTCAGCGACAACACCGCCGCCGACCTGCTGCTGCGCCGGGTCGGCGCGGACCTGCTGCCGATGCTCGCCGCCGAGCTGGGGCTGGCCCGTACCCGGATCGTCGGCGGGCCCCGGGAGCTGGTCGAGATGATGCTCACCGACGTGGGGGCGCGGACCGAGGCGGAGTTCGCCCGGATCTTTCCGACCCTGCCCGCCGAGCGGATCCGCGCCATGCCGGTCTTCGACCCGCAGCGGACCACCTCCAGCACCGCCCGGGAGATCACCCGGCTGCTCGGCCTGATCTGGCGGGACGAGGCCGGCACCGCCCCGGCCTGCGCCATGGTCCGCGGCTGGATGGCCCGCCAGCTCTTCTGGACCCGGCTGGCCGCCGGCTTCCCGCCGGGGGTGCGGGTGGCCGGCAAGACCGGCACGCTACCCGGGCTGCACCTGGAGGCCGGGGTGGCCGAGTACCCGGACGGTGGCCGGTACGCGATCGCGGTCTTCGCCCGCACCAACGAGCTCGCCACCCGCCGCATCGAGGTGGACCTGGCCATGGGGGAGGCCGCCCGGGTCGCGGTCGAGGCGCTGCGCGGGGAGTGAATCTTTCCCGGCTGACCCGGCGAGAGCACGGGGGCTGAGCAGGTCCGATATGCCCCGGCATATCGACGGTGCGGCTGGTGAATCTTGGACGTGGCCGGGGTGGCGTTGGTTGGCTCGGTGCCGACCGATCGCCCAGCACACGGGGAGCAGATCCGCATGTCCACTCTCGACCGCCGTCGCTTCCTCCGCGACGCCGCCGCCTCCACCGCCCTGGTCTCCGCCGGCGGGCTCGCCTCGACCGCGCTCACCGCCGCTCCGGCGCAGGCCGCCGCACCGGCCGCCGCGGCGCCCACCGGCCGCCGCGCCGGGCGGGTCAGCTTCCGCTGGTGGGGCACCGCCGGCTGGCGACTCGACATCGGCGACCGGACCGTCCTGGTCGACCCGTTCCTCAGCCGGATCGACACCGGGCTCTTCACCGGCGCCTTCAACACCGAGACCAAGCTGACCGTCCGGACCGACGTGGTCGACGCGCACGTCGACCGGGCCGAGACGGTACTGGTCACGCACACGCACTGGGACCACTTCATGGACGTGCCGTACATCGCCGGCCGGACCGGGGCCCGGGTGTTCGGCACGCTCACCGCCTACCACCTGGGGCTCGCGTACGGGGTGCCGTCCGGTCAGCTCAGCGCGGTCAAGGGCGGCGAGGTGCTGGACTTCGGCGACTACACCGTCGAGGTGGTCGCCTCGCTGCACAGCCGCAACGCCTCGTACGCGGTGGCCTTCCCCGGCGTGCGGGTGAGCCCGCCGGCGAAGCCGGAGACCATCGCCCAGCTGCCCGAGGGCGACACGCTCAACTACCTCGTCCGGGTGTCCGGCGGCCCGTCGGTCTTCTTCATGGGCGCCAGCGACTTCGTCGCCCGCAACCTCGCCGGCCTCGCCCCGGACGTGGCCATGGTGGCGCTGAACAGCACCACGGTGACCGCCGACTACGTGGCGCGGCTGATGGTGGCGCTGGACCACCCCACGGTCGTGGTGCCGGTGCACTTCGACAACTTCGAGACCGAGCTGCGCAACCCACCGACCGTGGCGCCGGCCGACCGCACCCGTCTCGACCAGCTGATCGCGGCGGTGCGCGCGTCGTCCCCGCGCAGCCGGGTACTGGTGCCCGAGTACCGGACCGCGTACCACTTCTGACGGGGGCCGGCGGGTGGTCGCGACACGCGGCCACCCGCCGGGGTCAGCCGGCGGCCAGGTCGGCCAGGGACCGTACCGACTTCCAGTTCCGGGTGGTCGCCACGACCCCGAGCTTCTTCTCCAGGTACGCGTTGGTGAACCTGGACCGGCCGTAGCCGCCCTCGGGAAAGTGCAGGTAGACCTCCCGCCCGGCCACGGTGAAGTTGACGTTCTCGCCGCCCGGCACGGTGAGCGCGTCTACCGTGGAGCGTTTCGGGGCGGCGTCGAGGAAGACCACCAGCAGCTTCGTCGGGTCGTCCTCCCGCTCGGCGTACGGGTTGCCGTCCACGGTCGCGGCCAGCTCAGCGGCGCTGCGCACCAGCACCGGCACGGCCAACCCCAGCTCGTCGGTTATCGACTTCTCGATGCCGCCGGCCAGCCGCCCGGCGTCGCGCCCACCACTGCCGAAGACCACGTTGCCGCTCTGCAGGTACGTCCGGACGTCGGCGTGCCCGAGTGCTTCCACCAGCCGGCGCAGGTCGGCCATCGCGATCCGGGTGGTGCCGACGTTGACCCCGCGCAACAGGGCGACGTACCGGGTCATGGCGTCCTCCTCGTTCGTCGGGGCCAGCCTAGAGCCGCCCGGTCGGGCCGGTGGGCCGCCGCGCACCAGTGGCTGCTCAGCCCGGCCCTCGATTGCCGACCGGCCCGGGCCGGCCGGCTGGCGGGGCGTCCCCGCGCGGGCCGGGTACGGCCGGGCCGACCAGGCCCGTCTCGTAGGCGACGATCACCAGCTGCGCCCGGTCACGGGCCGCCAGTTTGGTCAGCAGCCGCCCGACGTGCGTCTTGACGGTGGCGAGGCTGAGGTGCAGGTGCGCGGCCAGTTCCGTGTTGGACAGCCCTCGGGCGATCAGCGTGAGCACCTCGCGCTCCCGCTCGGTGACCCCGTCGAGCCGGCGCGGCAGCGGCCGGGCCGGCTCGGGCCGCCGGGCGAACTCGTCGATCAGCCGCCGGGTCACCGTCGGCGCGAGCAGCCCTTCGCCCGCCGCGACGACCCGGATGCCGGTCAGCAGCTCCGCCGGCGGGGTGTCCTTGAGCAGGAACCCGCTCGCCCCGGCGCGCAGCGCGCCGTAGACGTACTCGTCGAGGTCGAAGGTGGTCAGGATGAGCACCCGCACCCCCGCCGTCGCCGGGTCGGCGCAGATCCGCCGGGTGGCCTCGATGCCGTCCATCTCGGGCATCCGGACGTCCATCAGCACCACGTCCGGTCGGTGCCGGGCGGCCAGCGCGACCGCCTCCGCGCCCGTCCCGGCCTCGGCGACCGTGCTGAGACCGGGGGCCAGGTCGACCAGCACCCGGAAGCTGCCGCGCAGCAGCGCCTGGTCGTCGGCGATGAGCACCCGGATCATGCGGCGACGGCCCGGTAGGGCAGGCGGGCGGTCACCACGAAACCGCCGGCGGAACGCGGGCCGGCGGAGAACTCCCCGCCGTGCAGCGCCACCCGCTCGCGCATCCCGGTCAGCCCGTGGCCCTCCCCGGCCATCCGGACCGGCCGCCGGCCGTCGTCGGTCACCTCGACGCGTACCTCGTCCGGCGCCACGGTGACCGTGGCCTGGCAGGCGGCCGGTGCGGCGTGCTTCACCACGTTGGTCAGCGCCTCCTGCACGATCCGGTACGCCGCCAGCCCGACCGACTCGGGCACCGCCACGTCCGGTGCGTCGTGCCGGACGTCGACGCGTACCGCCACGCCGCCGATCGCGGCCTGGTCGGCGAGCCCCGGCAGCGCGTCCAGGCCGGGCGCCGGCGCGTACGCGGTGCCTTCGCGCAGCGCGCCGAGCACCCGGCGGACGTCGGTCAGCGCCGTCCGGCCGGTCGCCTCGATGACCCGCAGCGCGTCCCGCGCCTGGCCCGGATCGGACTCGGCGACGTGGTTGGCCACCGCTGCCTTCACCACGATCAGGCTCATCGTGTGGGCCACCACGTCGTGCAGCTCGCGGGCGACCCGCAGCCGCTCCTCGGTGGCGGCCTGGCGCACCAGCTGCTCGCTCTGTCGGGCGGCGAGGGCCCGCCGTTCCCGGATCGACCAGCCTAGCAACCAGGCCGGTGCGATCATCACCGCGCCGTAGACCATCGCGCCGGTGCGGGTCCACAGATCGTCGTCGGTCAGCGCCAGCGCCACGCTCACCACCACGAGGCCCGCCGCCGCGCAGGGCAGCGACCGCCAGGCGGGCGTGGTGACGGCCAACGTGTAGAACGCCAGCCCGATGGCGACGGCCGGCGCGGCGGCCGCGAAGTTCGGGATCACGCCGGTGGCGATCGCGGCGGCGGCGGTCAGGCTCACCGCGACCGACACCGCGACCGGCCACCGCCGCCGGACCGCCACCGGCAGCCCGATGACCAGCCCGACGAGCACCGACACCCAGACCGGCTCCCGGACACCCCCGTGCAGTGGCGACTCCAGCGCCGCGTACGCGCAGAGCGCCGCGCCGACCACCACGGCCAGCACACCGTCCACCAGGTACAGATCCACCGGCCGCAGCCGCCGGGTCAGCAGGTGAGCGCTCACCCGTCAGACGGTAGCCGTGAACCGGGCCGACCGCGTCGGCCGGAAGAAGGTCATCCCCGGGGATGACACCTTCCCGCCGCCGGGCGTCCGGCTACCTCAGGAAGCCGAGCGGAAAGTGCCGGCCCCGGCACGACGCGCCGCAACCGCCGGCCACGGCACCGTGACGGGCATGACGACACAGACGGTGACGCTGACCGGCCTACGGGTCGCGTACGGCTCCGGCCTGCGCCGGGTGACCGCGCTCGACGGCGTGACGACCGGCTTCGCGGGCGGCACGTTCACGGCGGTGATGGGCCCCTCCGGCTCCGGCAAGTCGACCCTGCTGCACTGCGCCGCCGGGTTGGACCGCCCGACCGAGGGGACCGTCACCGTCGACGGCGTCCGGCTGGACCAGCTGGGCGAGGACGAGCTGACCCGGTTGCGCCGCGACCGGATCGGCTTCGTGTTCCAGGCGTTCAACCTGATCTCCACGCTGACCGCGGCGCAGAACGTCGAGCTGCCGCTGCGCCTGGCCGCCCGGCGGCCGGAGCCCCGCGAGGTCACCGCCGCGCTCGCCGCCGTCGGGCTCGCCGACCGCGCCGGGCACCGGCCCGGCGAACTCTCCGGCGGCGAGCAGCAGCGGGTCGCCATCGCCCGGGCACTGATCACCCGACCGGCGGTGCTCTTCGCCGACGAGCCCACCGGCGCGCTGGACAGCGCCGCGTCCCGGCAGGTGCTGCGGCTGCTGCGCGGGCTGGTCGACGAGCACGGGCAGACCGTCGTGATGGTGACCCACGACCCCACCGCCGCCGCGTACGCCGACCGGATCCTGCTGCTCGCCGACGGCCGCCTCGCCGACGAGCTGACCGGCCCGCTCACCGCCGCCACCGTCGCCGCCCGGATCGCGGACGCCATGCCGGAGCCGTCGTGCTGACCGCCCGGCGATCGGCTGGCGCGTTCGTGGCCGTCGCCGTCGGGGTGGCGCTCGTCGCGGCGAGCACCCTGCTCCTGGCGTCCGGCCGGCCGCAGGTGCCGGACCGGCTGGCCCGCGCGGCCGTGCTCGTGCAGAGCCCTGCGGCGCACAGCCCGGCGGATCCGTTCCCGCCCACCCGGCCCTGGTCCTCGGCCGTGGCGACGGAACTCGCCGGCCGGCTGGCCGGCCTGACCGGCGTGGTGGCGGCCGTGCCGGACCGGAGCTTCTACGCCCAGCCGCTCGTCGAAGGCCGGCCACCGGCCGCCGACGGCCAGCGGCAGGAAGCTCACCAGGGGCACGGCTGGGCCAGCTCCCGCCTCGGCGGCCTGCGGTTGACCGCCGGCGAGCCGCCCCGCCGCGCCGGCGAGGTGGTCGTGGACGCCGCGCTCGGCCTGCGCCCTGGGGCTCCGGTCACCCTGCTGACCGCGACCGGAACGCAGCCGTACACGGTCACCGGCCTGGTCGACGCGCCCGGCGTGCACGTCGCGGACGAGGTCGCCGCCACTCTCGCGCCGGGGGTGCACGCCATCGGCCTGCTGTTGGCCCCGGACGCCGACCCGGACCGGGTCGCCGTCGCCGCCCGTAACGTCGTCGGCGACGACGCTCGGGTGCTGACCGGCGCCGACCGCGGCGCGCTGGAACCCCGCGAGGATGCCCGCACCCGCTGGATCGGCCTGCAGGTGCTCACCGCCACCGCCGCCCTCGCCGGCTTCGTCACCATCTTCGTGGTGGCCGCCACCTTCGCGTACGTGGTGGGGCAGCGCCGCCGGGAGTTGGCGCTGCTGCGCACCGTCGGCGCCACCCCCCGCCAGGTTCGCCGCATGGTGTACGGCCACGCCCTCGCGGTCGGCGCGGCCGGGGCGATCGCCGGCCTGCTGCTCGGGGCGGCGCTCGCGCCCGTCCTGGGTCGGCTGCTGATCGACGCCGGCTTCGAGCCGGCGACCTTCCGCGTCCGGTACACCATCTGGCCGGTCGCCGCGTCGCTCGCGGCCGGGCCGCTGGTCGCGCTGCTGGCCGTCGGGACGGCGGCCCGGCGGGCGGCGCGGGTGCGCCCGCTGGAGGCGCTTCGCGAGGCGGCGGCGGAGCAGCGTCCGATCGGCCGGCCGCGCGCCGTCACCGGTGCGCTCCTGGTCGCCGCCGGCGTGGCGCTCGGCCTCGCCACCGCCACCGCCGACTCCGCCCAGGACGGCGCGAACTTCGCCCTGTACGCGGTGATGGCCCTGGTCACCGGGGCCACCGTGCTCGCCCCGGTCATCGTCGGCCCGGTGGTCCGGCTGCTCTGCCCGCCGGTGCGGCGGCGGCGCGGCGGCGCGATCGGGCTGCTGGTCCGGGCGGGGGCGATGACCGCGACCCGGCGGACCGCGTCGACCGCCGCGCCGGTCCTGCTCACCGTCGCCTTCGCGGTGCTGGTGTCGGGTCTGGTGCAGACCTCCACCGCGGTCTACGCGGCAGGCCGGCTGAGCGTCGTCAACGCCGGCTGGGTGGCCCTCCCGGACCGGGCGCCCGGCCTCAGCGACCAGGCGGTCGCGGCGACTCCCGGCGCGGCCGTGCTGCCGACCACCGTCTTCGTCAACGCCGACGCCGCGCCGGCACCGATCCGGCCGCTCACCGCCCTCGGCGTCGACCCGGCGGCGTTCACCGCGGCGAACCGGGCGCTCACCGTCCTCGCCGGATCGCTGGCCGAGTTGCGCGACGACGACACGGTGGTGATCACCGCCTCGGCGGCGCCGTCATCCGGGTTGCCCACCGAGCCGTACCCGGTGGTCTTCGCCGACGGCGAGCGGGTGGCGCTGCGCGTCGTCGCGGTGGTGACCGACGACTCGCTCCCCGGTGACCTGCTCCTGCCCCGGGCCGCCGTACGGGCGCACGACTCGTCGGCGCTGACGTCCGCGGTCTACCTGGCCGAACCGGTCGACCCGCCGGCCGGTGCGCGGGTGGTCGACGTGGCCACCTGGGCCGCCGAGGCGGACCAGGCGGAGGATCGGCTGGTCTGGTTCGCCACCCTGCTGCTGATCGGGGTGTCGGCCGGTTACGGGGGCATCGCGGTGGCCAACACGCTGCTGATGGCCGCGGCCGGGCGGGCCGCCGACCTGCGGCTGGTCCGGTTGGCCGGGGCGACCCGGCGGCAGGTCGTACGGCTGGTCGCGGCGGAGTCGGCGTTGGTGGTGCTGATCGGCGCGGCGCTCGGCGGGGCGGTGGCGTTCGCCGGTCTGCTGAGCATCCGTGCCGGCCTGGCCGAGCAGGTCGGGGCGCCGGTGCGGCTCGTGGTGCCCTGGCCGGTGGTCGGTGGCGTCATCGGCCTGTGCCTGCTGCTCGCGCTGGCGGCGAGCGTCGCGCCGACCTGGCGGCTGCTGCGCCGCCGGGCGGTCACCGAGCCCGCCGGATGACTCCTCTTCGTGACACAGCTGTGACCCGAGGGGCCTGCACAGCCACCGTCCGAAGTGGTCTGCTGGGCGCATATTCCCTGGTCAGGCACGGTTTCGGTGCAGCGTCCCAGGGCTCGAAAGTGTTACATCGACGACTGGGCGGCCCGATCCGCCCAGCCTCACCGGCAGGAGGCAGCCGCGTGCGAATGAAACGAGCTAGCCGGATCGCGGCCGCGGTGGTGGGCGTGACCGCGCTCGCCTTCACGGTCTCGGCCCCGGCACAGGCGGACGACCACTTGAACCTTCCCGGAGAGCCGACCATCACGCTGCCGATCAACGACAGCGCGGCGGGTGGGACGTACAACCAGGACTTCACCCGGGTGTACGCCAACACCACCCCCGACGGCACCCCGGTCTACATCTACGTCCCGGAGGGCACCCCGCTGGACGGCTCCGCGCCGGCCGGGGTGGCCAGCCTGGATCCCCAGTTCGACCACAACCCGGGCGACGGGTTCACCCCCTGCGCCACCGCCACGGCCGCGCAGTTCGCCCTCACCCAGGCGCAGATCAACTATGTCGGCGACAAGCTTGCCGACCAGATCGTCGCCGTGGACGAGGAGCACTTCGGCCTGATGGACGCGGCCGACCCGGAGGAGCCGGCCAGCGACTCGCTGGTGATGGTCCTCTACAACATCCAGGACGAGGCGTACTACGACTGCGCGCAGACCTCGTACACCGCCGGCTACTTCGCCCCGGACTTCATCGACAGCAACGGCATGAACGTCATCGTCGTCGACGCTCTCGACTGGGCCAACCGGGTCGGGCCGAACGACTCGCCGTGGCGTGACGCCGACCCGGCCAACGACCGCCCCGAGCTGTACGAGGGCACCGTCGCCCACGAACTGGAGCACCTGCTGCACAACTACAGCGACCCCGGTGAGCTCTCCTGGGTCGACGAGGGGCTGGCCGACTTCGCCATCTTCCTCAACGGCCTGGACGCCGGCGGCTCGCACCTCACCAACCACCAGGTCTTCTACGAGGAGACCTCGCTGACCCGGTGGGGCGGCACGTTGGCCAACTACGGGGCCGCGTTCACCTACTTCCAGTACCTCTGGGAGCAGGCCGGCGGCAACGGCGATGGCACCTACACCCCGGACAAGCAGTACGACGCCGCCGGCGGTGACCTGCTCATCAAGACCATCTTCGAAGAGCAGGCCGACGGAATGACCGGCGTGCAGAACGCCATCAACACCTTCAACGCGGCGACGGGTGCCAACCTGCGCAGCGCCGAGGCGCTGTTCCGGGACTGGTCGGTGGCGGTCTACCTGGACGACGAGGACTCGCCCGTCTACGAGATCAAGGCGTTCAACTTCGGCGACCCGGCCGACACGACGTGGACCATCGACATCGCCGACGGTTCCTTCTGGGCGGGCCGGGGCAGCTACCAGGGAGCCACCCCGGAGGCGAAGTGGGCCCGGCTGAAGAACCGGCCGGACACCACCGCTGTGCCGTTCGGCATGTCGGTCGAGCGGTTCCGCAACCCGGGCCCGACCGTCGCGCTCGCCTTCGACGGCGAGGACGAGACGACGATCGCCCCGCACACCGGCACCACCCACTGGTACGCCGGCTACGAGAGCCAGTCCGACAACATCCTGGACGTCGACACCGCGGGCTCGGTCACCTCGCTGGACTTCTGGAGCTGGAACTTCATCGAGGAGGGCTGGGACTACGGCTTCGTCGAGGCGCTGGTCGGCGGCGAGTGGGTGACCGTGCCGCTACGCGACGACGCCGGGAGGACCGTCACCACCGACGACAACCCGCACGGCAACAACACCGAGGGCAACGGTCTGACCGGCACCTCCGGCGGCGCGTACTTCGTGGACGACCCGGTCTACGTGCACCTCACCGCCGCCGTGCCGGCGGGCGCCACCGACGTCCGGTTCCGCTACTCCACCGACGCCGCCTACCTGGACACCGGCTGGTTCGTCGACGACGTGCGGGTCAACGGCGCCGACGCCGCCCTCTCCTCGGCGACCGGTGACTGGTTCACCACCACCGGCACCCAGGACAACAACTGGACCGTCCAGGTGGTCGCCCACTGTGACCTCACGCCCGGCACCACCACGGCGGGGGAGACCACCGACGGCGCGGGCAACTGGGTCTACCGGTCCACCGGGGACCAGTTCACCGCCAGCAACCTGAAGACCAAGTGCGCCAATGGCAACCAGGACGACTTCGCCGTCCTGATCTCCAACCTGCCGACCGGCGACCTGACCTTCCTCGACGCGGACTACACGTTCCGGGTCAGCAACACCGGCAACAAGTAGCCGCCACGGCGGCCGACGGCGGGCCCGTACCGGATCACCGGTGCGGGCCCGCCCGCCGTATCAGCTCCCGCCAGCGGCCGGTCGCGACGGCCCGCGGCGGTTGGCCGTCGGCGCTGCGGCCGGTTCCCGTCGGGCCGCTCACACCGTCGGGGTCGCCACCGGGCCATGCTGCGGCTACCGTGCGCGGATGCGATCCGCGCGCCCGGTCGGGCTGTTCCTCGCCGCAGCCGCCGCCGTGCTCTGGGCGGTCAATCTGACCGTGCTGCAACCGCTCACCGAGCCGATCGGACCCTGGTCGGAGAATCTGCCGGGCAACAACACCTACTGGGCTCGCGACCTGCGCTTCGTCGCGATCCTCGGGGTGGTCCTCGGTCTGGTGCTCGCCGGGCGGGGCGACCGCCGGTGGAGCGCGCCGGCCGTGCTGCTCGGCGGCGGGTGGGTCGCCGCCGACCTGGCGCTCGACCGGAGCGATCCGACCGGCGCCGAGTCGACCGTGCTGCTCGCCGCCGCCGGCTGCGGGCTGCTCGCCGCGCTGGCCACCCTGCTGGCCCTCGTGGAGCGCAGGAGGCCCGGGGCCGTCGGCCAGCCTGCTGACCCGGCCTGGCAGCGGGCGTTGATCGTCGCGGCCTGCGTGGCCGGGGTGTCGACCATGGTGGCCGCCGGCATCGAGTCGCCGACCGACCGGGAGCCGGAGCTGCATCCGGCGGCCTTCGCCACCGCGGCGCTGCTGGCCGCACTGACCATCGGCTGTGCGCTGGCGGCGGCGCCGAGCGTGACCCGGGCCCGGGGCTGGCTGGCCGTCGGGCTGGGCGCGGCCACGGTGCTCGGCATCGGGCTGGTCCGCGCCGTCCCGCCCGGTCCGCGGGCGCTGCCCGAGGTGACCCTCGGCGCCGTGCTGCTCACCGGGGTGACCCTGCTGGCCTGGAGGTGGCCGGGCGGTCGCCCGGCCTGGGCGCGGCACGCGCTGGCCGCGGTCGCGGCGCTGATCGGCCCTATGGCGATGCTGCTCCTCGTCGGCATCTTCATGATCATCCTGCGGGTCGGGGCGCCGTTCACCGCGCTCGCCGGCAACAGCCCGATCCACGCCGCCGACTCCGACATCCTGATCTCGCTGGCCGGGCTGCTCGTGGGGCTCGGGATGGGGCTGCTGCTGGCCTGGCTGCCGGCGCTGGCTGCCGCTCCCGCCCAGGCGACTCGGCCGACCCGGCCCATCAGCTGACACCGAGGCCAGGGCGGTGCCGTCGGTTCTGCCCGGCACGAGCCAGATACCTCAGCGGCATAAAAATGACTCTGCGGTATCTGGCTCGTCGAGTGTCGCCCCCGGCCAACGGTCCGTCCGACCTGACGCACGCGCGGCAGGCGAGCTACCGGCGGTCGACCTCCGGCTCGGTCGGGGCCGGCTCCGCCCCGGGCAGGACGGCCCGCCCGGTCAGCCGCCAGTACTGCCGGTGCCCCTCGTCGCGCACCACCACACCGATCCGACCCAGCTCCCGGCGAATCTCCCGCACGTCGTCCTTGCGTTCCCGGGTCAGGGCGTCCTGCCGGGCCCGCAGCAGCGCGTCGGCCCCCACCGGCAGCCCGGGCAGCCCGGTCACCCACAGCCGGTACGCCGCCCGGTGCGGGTCCTCGTCCGCCCAGGGCCAGCCGTGCGCCCGAAACGCCGACCGCAGCCGGTCCCGGTCCAGCTCCGAACGCTCCCGAACCAGCTCGCCGCCGTCGGCGTCGAGCAGCACCAGGTCCCGGTCGTCGGCGAAGACGACGCGGACCTCGCGCCGGGCCACGTCCTGCCGCCGGCCGTCGCGGCGCAGCCCGACCCGCTCGTTCTGCACGGTGACGGTGAGCCGTTCGGCGGTGCCGGCCGTGGCGAGCAGCCCGCCGGCGAGCGCCCCCAGCGCCGCGGCGCCGATCGTCACCTGCGGCTGCGGCAGCCGGGACAGCGCCTCGAACAGCCCCTGCACCGGCGCCCAGGGCAGCGCGGCGATCCAGCCGGCCGCCGCGGCGAGCAACCAGCCCGCTCCCGCGCCGAGCAGCGGAAACCCACCCCACATGACGGCCAGCTCGGCCGCCCCGCCGGTGACGGTGCTGCGCGATCCAGGGGCGCCGAGCATGGTCAGGCCACCTCGCGGCGCAGCGTCCGGACCAGCCCGGCGAGCACCGGCACGGCCAGCCAGACCAGCAACGACACCCCCAGTCGGCCCCACTGCCCGGCGGTCAGCTCCCCGGTGAAGAGCGGCTCCATGGTCCGCCCCGTGTCCAGCCAGCCGGCCGGCCCGCGCAGCCCCGGAACCAGCTCGCCGAGGATCGACCACACGGTGGGCAGCAGCAGGTAGCTCACCACGGCGAGCGGGGTGTTGAGCAGCAGCAGCCCGAAACCGGCGCCCATCAGCACGTTCGCGACCTGGAACACCACGGCGTTGAGCAGCAGCGACTCGTCGAACCGCCAGCCGCCACCGTCGCCGATGGCGCCGGCGACCAGCGTTCCGGCGGCGGCCACCGCCAGGCTGGCCAGCACCGAGGCGAGCGCCGCCACCACGACCGCGGCCAGCTTCGCCGCGACCACCCGCTCCCGGCGGGGCACCAGCGCGTACGTGCTGAGCGCGGTGCGCTGCGACCACTCGCTGGTGATGGAGAGGATGCCCAGCACGGGCAGCAGCACCCCCACCGGCAGCATCGACGGCACGAAGAAGTTCACGAACGTGTGGTCCGCCTCGTTCGCGTAGATGAGCTGCAGGACGACGATGGCGGCGGTGGTGAGCCCGATGGTGATCAGCAGCCAGAGCCCGGCCCGGGTGTCGGTGAGCTTGCGCAGCTCCACCGCGGTCAACCGGAGCAGGGACGGCCGTCGTAGGCCGGGACGGCGCTGCGGAGCGACGGCGCTCGCGGGAGGTGCGGTCGTGGTGGTCACTGGTCGGCCTCCTTGGTCGACTCGGCGGCGGTGAGGGTGAGGAAGAGCTGCTCCAGGCCGCCGCCGGCCGGGCGCAGCTCGGTCAACGCCACCCCGGCGTCCACGGCGGCCTGCCCGACGGCCTCACCGTCGGCGCGGACCACCAGCCCGTCCGCGGCGTCGGCGACGGCGAGGCCTGCGGCGTCCAGGGCCCGGCGCAGCGCCGCGACGTCCCGGGCGCGCACGATCGTGCCGCCGCCGGCGAGCAGTTCGGTCTTGTCGCCCTGGGCCACGATCCGGCCGCCCCCGATGACCACCAGCCGGTCCGCGACCGCCTCGACCTCGCGCAGCAGGTGGGAGGAGAGCAGCACGGTGCCGCCCCGGTCGGCGAAGTCGCGCAGCAGACCGCGCATCCAGAAGATCCCCTCCGGGTCCAGCCCGTTGGCCGGCTCGTCGAGGATCAGCACCCGCGGGTCGCCCAGCAGCGCCAGCGCCAGGCCGAGGCGCTGCCGCATGCCCAGCGAGTACGCCCGGACCCGCCGCTTCGCCGCCGCCGCGTCCAGCCCGACCTGCTCGAGCTTCGCGCCGACCTCCCGCCGGTCCACCCCCATCGTGTACGCGGCCACGGCCAGCGCCTCCCGACCGGTGCGCCCGGCGTGCTGGGCCGAGGCGTCCAGCAGCACGCCCACCTCACGCCCCGGGTTGGCCAACTGCCGGTAGGGCCGCCCGTCGACGGTGGCCCCGCCGGCGGTGGGTGGGGTGAGCCCACAGATCATCCGCAGGGTGGTGGACTTGCCGGCGCCGTTCGGCCCGAGGAATCCGGTCACCGTGCCCGGCTCACAGCGGAACGACACGTCGTCGACGGCCGCGTGCCGGCCGTACCGTTTACTCAGATGCTCCACGCTGATCATGCCGTCGAGCCTGCCCGCGCCGGCCGGCCGTCCGCTGCGGCCGGCGGTCGATGACCGCGGCGACCTTGGTCGACCCCCGGATCTCGACTTTGGTCGCTGGTCGCCGGAGCGCGCCGATGCCTAGCATGGGCGGGTGACCAGCGCCGTCGTGCCGGAACACCCGTGGCTGCTGCCCGGGGCGCTCGTCGTGCCGACCGCCCGGTCCCGGGCCCATCCGCGGCGCACCACCCGCGACTGGATCGTCGACAGCCTCGCCTTCCTGCTCTCTCTCACCTGGGTTCTGTTCAGCACGGCGGACGCCCTCACCCCGCACCCGACGCTCGCCACGCGGCTGCCGTACGGCTGGATGATCGTGGCGGACGCGCTGCTCGGGCTGGTCTGCTGCGGGCTGCTCTGGTTCCGCCGACGCTGGCCGCTCGGGCTCGCGGTGGCCAGCCTGCCGCTGACCGCCTTCTCCCTCGGCGCGGCGATCCCGCTGCTGATCATCTACTTCACGGTGGTGGTGCACCGGCGCACCGCGGTCGCGTTGGCGATCAGCGCGGCCGGGCTCGTCACCAACTTCGCCTTCGGCTACCTGCGCCCGGATCCGGACATGTCGTACTGGGCGGTCACGGTGTGGGGCGTGGTGATCGCCGGGACGGTGCTGGCCTGGGGGATGTTCGTCCGGGCCCGCCGGCAGCTGGTGGTGTCGCTGCGTGAGCGCGCCGAGCGGGCCGAAACGGAGCAGCAGTTGCGCGTGGCGCAGGCCCGCCAGTTGGAGCGCACCCGGATCGCCCGGGAGATGCACGACGTGCTGGCGCACCGGATCTCGCTGCTCAGCCTGCACGCCGGCGCACTGGAGTTCCGCCCGGACGCGCCGGCTGAGGAGGTGGCGAAGGCCGCCGGGGTGATCAGGGGGAGCGCGCACGCGGCGTTGCAGGACCTGCGCGAGGTGATCGGGGTGCTGCGCGCGGAGACCGCCGACGAGGAGGATCCACAGCGCCCGCAGCCCACCCTGGGTGACCTGCCGGCGTTGATCGAGGAGTCCCGGGCCGCCGGGGTCCGGGTCAACGCCAGCGACCTGGTGGCCGCACGGGGGTCGGTGCCGGCCGCGGTCGGGCGCAGCGCGTACCGGATCGTGCAGGAGGGGCTGACCAACGCCCGCAAGCACGCCCCCGGCGCGGTGGTGACGGTCAACCTGGCCGGCGGCCCCAGCGACGGGCTCACGGTGGAGATCCGCAACCGGTGGCCGGTGGGCGGGGTGAGCGCCGTGCAGTTGCCCGGGGCCGGCACCGGGCTCGTCGGCATCACCGAGCGGGTCACCCTGGCCGGCGGCCGGCTCGAGCACGGGCGCGACGACCGGGGCGACTTCCGGCTCGCCGCCTGGCTGCCGTGGCCGGCGTGACCGGGCCGGGGGTGGCCGGCTCGGAGTCGTTCGCGGCCGGCCCGGCGGGTTCCGGCGGCGGGGCGCCGAGCGAGCCCGCCCCGGGCGGAGAGCCGGTGCGGGTGCTGATCGTCGACGACGACCCGCTGGTCCGGGCCGGGCTGTCCATGATCCTCGGCGGGGTGTCGGACCTGCGGGTGGTGGGGGAGGCGGCCGACGGCGGCGAGGTTCCGGCCGCGGTCGCCGCGACCCGACCGGACGTGGTGCTGATGGACATCCGGATGCCGAGGATGGACGGCCTGGCCGCGACCGAGACGCTCCGCGCGCTGCCGCAGCCCCCCGAGGTGCTGGTGCTGACCACCTTCCACGCCGACGAGCAGGTGCTCCGGGCGTTGCGGGCCGGCGCGGCGGGCTTCCTGCTCAAGGACACCCCGCCGGCCGAGATCGTGCAGGCGGTGCGCCGGGTGGCCGCGGGCGAGGCGACCCTTTCGCCGGTGGTCACCCGTACCCTGATCGCGCACGTCACCGGTGCCGCGCCCACTCCCGCCGGGCCCGATCCACGCCGGGAACGGGCGCTGCGCCGGCTGGCCGGGCTGAGCGAGCGCGAGCGGGAGGTCGCGGTGGCGCTGGGCCAGGGCCGGACCAACGCGGAGATCGCCGCCGAGCTGTACATGAGCGTGGCGACCGTCAAGGCGTACGTCTCCCGGCTGCTGACCCGGCTCGACCTCAACAACCGGGTGCAGGTGGCCCTGCTGGTGCACGACGCCGGCCTGGTCTGACCCCGCCCAGCGCCCCACCTCAGCCGTCACCCCCCGCGAACGGGTTACACTCATCCTTGGTTGTTCCATTTTTGGTAGTGTCAAGGATGGCGGTATGGACGGTTTCGTGGGGCGCGGCCGTGAACTGACCCAACTCGACGCCATGCTGGAGCGGGTACGGCGCGGCGGCCGCGCTGGGCGTCCGGGCCGTGCCCTGCTGATGCGTGGACGACGCCGGGTGGGCAAGTCGCGGCTGGTCGAGGAGTTCGTCGAGCGGGCCGCTGTTCCGCACGTGTTCTTCACCGCCTCAGCGCAACCCACCGTGGCCGCCGACCTCGCGCTGTTCGTCGAGGCGGCGGTCGGGTCGAGCCTTCCGGGGGCTCACCTCTTCCAAGGACAGACCCCGCAGACCTGGGACGCAGCGCTCACCCTGCTCGCCGCCGCGCTGCCCAGCGACCGACCCAGCGTCGTCGTCCTGGACGAGATGCCGTACCTGATCGGCACCGATCCGGGGTTCGAGGGGACCCTGCAGAAGGTGTTCGACCGGGAGTTTTCCCGCCTTCCGGTCCTCCTCATCTGCGTCGGGTCGGACCTGGCCATGATGGAGGCGTTGAACGACTACGGCCGGCCGTTCCACCAGCGCGCCACAGAGATGGTCGTCCCGCCGCTGAGCCCGGCAGACGTCCGAAGCATGCTCGACCTCTCCGCGGCAGAGGCGTTCGACGCCTACCTGGTCTCCGGCGGGCTGCCGCTGATCCTCGACGAGTGGCCTTCCGGCGCCACGCTGCATGACTACCTCAGCGGCGCCGTCGCCGACCCGACCTCCGCCCTGATCGTCAGCGGCGAGCGGGCGTTGGCCGCGGAGTTCCCGCCACAGTCCCAGGCGGGGTTGGTGTTGAGAGCGATCGGGTCCGGTGAGCGGACCTTCTCGCTGATCGCCCGGGCGGCCGGCGACCTGCCTGCGGTGTCTCTCACCCGGGCACTGCGGCTGCTGGCGGCGAAGCGGATGGTCGAGGTCAGCCTGCCGTTGTCGACCAAGCCCTCCCGGGAGACCAGATACTCCGTCGCTGACCCCTATCTGCGGTTCTGGCTCTCCTTCCTCGGGCCCTACCTCCCCGAGGTCGAGCGGGGCCGTGGCGATGTGACGCTGGCCCGGATCACGTCCGCCTGGACGAGCTGGCGTGGGCGCGCCATCGAACCGGTGGTGCGGGAGGCCCTGCGCCGACTGTCCCCGGGCCGACTTCCCGACGGCACCGCGGAGGTGGGTGGCTACTGGACCCGGACCAACGATCCGGAAATCGACCTCGTGGGTGCGGATCGCGGGCCGGTCGCGAAACGGATCACCTTTGTCGGCTCGATCAAGTGGTTGGAGAACCGACCCTTCGACGCACACGACCTGGGACGTCTGCTGCAGCACCGGTCCCGCCTGCCGGGTGGGGACGACGATGTCGTGCCGATCGCGGTGTCCCGCGCTGGCCTGGCCACCGACGGTGTCCAGGGGCTGTCACCGGAAGACCTGCTCGCCGGGTACCCGGATTGAACCTCTGGTCGGCGGCGGCCGTACCACTGCCCGAGGATGTGGTGCGGCGGGCCCGCCGCGCCGCTGCCGAGTTGCGGGAGGTCTGCCGTGCGAGTTGGTGAGCAGTCGACGGATCCCATCGATCAGGTACTGGGTGAGGTGCCGATGCCGGCGCCGCTGACCCCCGAGGACGTCCGGCTCGCGGTCCGGGCGGTGGTCGTGCACACCGCGGAGGAGTGGCCGACCGGGCCGCTGTGCCGCAACGACGGGGCCACATATCCGTGCCGCCTGCACCGTTGGGGCCGGCGGGTGCTGAGCGCGCACGGGCTCAACGACCGCCAGATCGAGGCGCTGATCCGGCACGGCAACCCGTTCGTGCACGTGCCCTTCCCGTTCACCGCCACCGGTCAGGCCGCCCGGGCGGTGCCGCCGGGCGTACGCCCGGTGGTGCACGCCGCGGGCACCGGCCGGCCGGTGGTTCCCCCCGCCCCCGCGCCGCGCTGGCCCCGGGCGAGCTGAGCGGAGGTACGGCCGCCAGCCCGACCGGGGCAGGACGACGCCGGCCCGACGCGGGGTTCCCCACCCGCGCCGGGCCGGCGTCGGTACCGGTGACCGCTCAGCGGACCCCGCAGTCCGGTGCCGACCAGCTCGTCGTGTTGGAGCTGTCGTCCCTGTTGTTCTCCCGCCGTGAGTCCACGTGCACGTGGTCGTCGTGGTCCGGGTAGCCCGGCCCGTAGATGCCGCTGAAGCCGTGGTTGCGCGCCTCGCGAGCCACCTGGCAGAGCGACGAGTTGCGCGAGGTCACGTCGGCGGCGTTGCCGTAGAGGTGCTGGCTGTCCGACGCGCCGCCGACCCGGTTGTTGCAGGTCTGGCTGCGGAAGCCGCTGCTGATGTTGAGCGGCTTGTCGCCGAGGCTGCGCCGCAGCGCCTCCAGCTTCCACATGTTGCGCAGCGCGTTCTCCCGGGTCTCGGCGGCCGGGCGCGGGCCGCCGCTCCAGCCGCTGCGCCCGCAGCCGTCGTCGAGTTCGGTGAAGCTGAAGTGCCGTGGCGTGCAGTCGTTGTCCTGCAGCTCGTAGAGCTTGCCGTAGGTCTGTGGGCCCGCGACGCCGTCAGCGCGCAGGCCGTACGCCTGCTGGAAGCGCCGGACCGCGGCGGCGGTCTTCGGTCCGAAGATGCCGTCGTTCTCGACGATGTCGCGGTAGCCGGCCCAGCCGGCGATCCGGATCTGCAATTGCCGGACGTCGCTACCTGACCGCCCCTGGTAGAGGTTGCGGTTCCAGGTGTAGCAGCCGTCGGCGTGGGCTGCTGGCGCGGCGACCACCGTGGCGATCGCGGCGCCCGGCAGAGCCAGGGCGAAGGCGACGGCAGCCCGCTTCAGGGTGTTTACGCGCACAGAAGTCCTCCCGATAGGAGAGCGATTGGGGTGGGCTTCGGGACATCGACCGTGCGTCCCGTGATTTCCACCCTGGCACTCATCGTTCGGGTTGGTGGCGATTAACGAGAATCGTCCTCATGATTCGCGGTTCCTGGGTAGTGACTGTGAATTCGGCTGATTTGCGAAACAACCATTCCCACCGTACGGCGGCAGAAATGCGCAAAACCACACCGAACGTCGCGCGGTGCCCCACCGAGGGTGATGTTCTCCCGCCTCGGCGACGCGGTAACGTCAGCGCCGGTTGATGGACTGGCGGAGGTGGACGTGGCCCGGGGAGGCGTCTTCTGCGTCGAGGGGCAGTGGCATCGCGACCTGAACGAACGCGGCTCCGTGCTGCCCACGCTCGAACTGCTCGAACGGCTCGGCAAGATCCGATTCATCCACAAGGACGCGGCCACCCGAGACGAGCTCTTCTACTTTCTGGACCGCTGGCTGCTCAAGCAGTACGCCGACCACCGGGTCGGCTTCTTCGCCATGCACGGCGAACCGAGCCGGCTCCGCCTCACCGACTGGCACTCCGTCGAACTCGCCGACGTCGCCGACCTGATGGCGGGCCGCTGCGAGGGGCGACGGCTCTACTTCGGCAGCTGTTCGGTGCTGCGCGCCTCCGACGCCGCGCTGCGCGAATTCCTGGACATCACCGGAGCGGCCCTGATCTGCGGTTTCACCCGCGAAGTCGACTGGGTCGAATCGGCCGCCTTCGAAACCGTGCTGCTCGACGTGCTCGCCAACGGGCATCGGCACAACGCGGCCGAACTGCGGATGGGCTCGGCCCACTGGGCGCCGCTCGCGTCGTACCTCGGCTTCCGGGTGATCTACGCCAACGGCCGTGCCTGGCGCCCGACCGGCCGGCCCCGGGTGCCCGCCCAACCCGCCGCCGACCGTCGGGCCCACCACCCCCGCTGACCCGGGGCACCGCGCCGCGGCCCGGCCGGATGCCCTGGTAGAAACGATCCGTGGCCCCCAGCATCGCGACAAACACGAAGGTCGACCGGGACGCCCTGGTCGAGTTCCTCCGGCCCCGGCACAGGGTGCTCCTGATGACCACCCGCGCGGACGGGCGACCGCAGTCGTCGCCGGTCGCCGCCGGGGTCGACACCGCCGGTCGGCTGGTGGTCTCCACCTATCCCGAGCGGGCCAAGGTGGCCAACATCCGCCGCGACCCACGGGTGTCGGCCTGCGTGCTCTCCGACGACTGGAACGGGCCCTGGGTGCAGATCGACGGCACCGCCGAGGTGCTGGACCTGCCGGAGGCGCTCGAACCGTTGGTCGAGTACTTCCGCTGCATCTCCGGCGAGCACCCGGACTGGGACGAGTACCGCGCGGCGATGCTCCGGCAGGGCAAGTCGCTGATCCGGGTCACCATCGACAGCTGGGGGCCGATCGCCACCGGCGGCTTCCCGGCCCGCCTCGCCGACTAGCCCCCGCCCGGTCAGTACGCGGCGGTGAAGCGGGTGTTCTCGTGCCGCGGGTTCTCGATCTCGTCGACGATCGCGACCGCGAGGTCCTCGTACGTGAGCACGGAGCGGCCCTGGTCGTCGGTGACCGGCTGGTCGGTGCCGGTGCGGTACTGCCCGGTCCGCTCGCCGGGATGGAACTCCAGCGGCGGTGGAGAGACGTACGTCCAGGTGACCCCGTCCGCGCAGGTGCGGTAGTAGTCGAGGGCGTCGGCCTGCCCCTGGGCCGAGGCGCGGTACTCCGCCGGGAAGTCCGGCTCGTCGAGGTAGGGCGTCCCCTTCGGGGTGAGCAGGGTCGACCCACCGCCGAGGTGGATGATCCGCGGCGGATCGGGCAGCTGGCGCAGCGTGCCGACCAGCGTCTCGGCCGCGTCGCGCCACAGCTCCCGGTCGCCGCCGCCGATCGCCACCACGAAGACGTCCGCCGCCGGGGCCAGCTCGCGTACGCTCCGCTCGCTGGTGGCGTCGCCGGTGACCACCTGGACACCGGTCGGCAGGTACGAGGTGGCCTCCGGGCGGCGCACCGCCCCGGTCACCCGATGCCCCCGGTCGACCGCCTCGGCGGCGACCCGGGATCCCGCGGTGCCACCCGCGCCGAACACGACGATGTTGCTCATGATCGCCTCCCGCCGGACGTAGCCCCGCCCTCAGGCTATTGACCGGCACGGCCGGCGTGTGCCGTTACCCGAAGAACTCGACGAGCACGGCGGCCAGCGCCGCCGCGCCGGGCCGAGCAGGGCCCCGGCCGACGGCGGATCAGTCGACCAGCGCGGAGTAGACCAGCTGGCGCAGCTGCGGTCGGATCGGGTAGGTGCTGGACGGCATGAGCTGGGTGAAGAAGAGCGCGGTGATCTCCTCGGCCGGGTCGACCCAGAAGGCGGTGCTGGCCACCCCGCCCCAGTAGTACTCGCCGACGCTGCTCGGCACCCGGCTGGGGATCGGGTCGTCGACCACCGCGAAGCCCAGCCCGAAGCCGATCCCGTCGAGGGTGGTCTCGGCGAAACCGCCGGTGGAGAGGGTGCCCAGGTCCTGCCCGCCGGGCAGGTGGTTGCGGGTCATGAAGCGCACGGTGCGCGGCCCGAGCAGCCGCACCCCGTCCAGTTCGCCGCCGCGCAGCAGCAGCTGGGTGAACCGGTGGTAGTCGGCGGCGCTGGAGATCAGGCCACCGCCACCGGAGTGCAGGACCGGCTTCTCGTACGCCAGCGCGCCCAGCTTGTCGTAACGGAACGCGCGGCCGGTGCGCGGGTCGGGCGCGTAGAGGGCCGCGAGCCGGTCCGCGGCGTCACCCTCGACCCACCAGTGGGTGTCGGTCATGCCGAGCGGGCGGAAGATCCGGTCGGTGAAGAAGGCGTCCAGGCTCTGCCCGGAGACGACCTCGATCAGCCGGCCCAGCACGTCGGTGGCGACCGAGTAGCCCCAGGCGGTACCGGGCTGGAAGAGCAGCGGCAGCTCGCCGAACGCCCGGGAGGCGGTGGCCAGGTCGACGTCCGCCGGCGGGTAGAGGTCGTAACCGGCGGCCCGGTAGAGGCCGTCGACCACCGAGGTCTGCATGAAGCCGTACGTCAGGCCGGAGGTGTGGGTGAGCAGGTGCCAGACCCGGATCGGCTCGACCGCCGGCACGGTGTACGGCTTGAGCGTCGAACCCTTGGCGTAGACCCGCAGGTCGGCGAACTCGGGCAGCCAGCGGCTGATCTCGTCGGTCAGCTCGAAGCGGCCCTCCTCCCACAGCATCATCGCCGCGACCGAGGTGATCGGCTTGGTCATCGAGTAGATCCGCCAGAGGGTGTCCGGCTCCACCGCCGCGCCGGCCTCGACGTCGCGCAGCCCGTACGTCGTGGAGTGCGCCACCTCACCGCGCCGGGTGACCACCGCCTGCCAGCCGGCGAGCCGGCCGTCGTCGACGTACCTGCCGAAGTGCTCGTCGATCCGCGCCAGCCGCGCCGGGTCGAAGCCGATCTGGTCCGGGTCGATGCTCCGCGTCACACTCACGTCGCCGAACCTACTCGCCGGTTCGCCGCTACCGGAAGGGCCATCGTGTCGGCGGCGGCCACTAGCCTGGCCGGATGCCGGAGCTGACCGAGGACACCACCTTCCGCCACGAGGACTGGTACGGCGAGGAGCTGACCGAGCGGCACTTCGTGGGATGTGAGTTCTTCCACGTGGACCTGACCGAGGCGGTGAGCCGGGGCGCGGTCTTCACCGGCTGCACCTTCGGCAACGTGCTCTTCAACGCCTCCCGACACGTCGACTCCGCCTTCACCCGGTGCGTCTTCAAGCGGTGCAACTTCTTCGAGGCCGAGTTCACCGGCTGCAAGCTGGTCGGCAGCACGTTCGACCAGTGTGACCTGCGTCCGCTGACGGTCGCCGGGGGCGACTGGTCGTTCGTCGCGCTGCCCGGCGCCGACCTGCGCGGCGTCCGGCTGACCGACGTACGGATGCGCGAGGTCGACCTGACCGGAGCCAACCTCACCGGCGCCACGGTGACCGGCGTCGACCTCTCCGGCGCGCAGCTGCACAGCTCCCGACTGAGCGGGGCCGACCTGCGCGGCAGCGACCTGAGCGCGCTCGACCCGCTGGTCGTCGAGCGGGCCGGCGCGGTCGTCGACCCGGAGCAGGCGATGATGATCGCCCGGGCGCTCGGCTTCGAGATCCGCTGACGAAAGTCGACGTCGGCTGTCAGGTTTGGCTGCCATGGTGGCCACATGGCGTGGTGGTCAGATCTGCTCAAGGAACAACCCGAGTTCGCCGAGCGGGTGCGGGCCCGCTTCGCGGTCCGCAAGCACGGCACGATGGCGACGTTGCGCCGCGACGGCGCGCCGCGGATCAGCGGCACCGAGTTCGACTTCAGCGCGGAACACCTGCGGCTGGGCAGCATGACCGGGGCCCGCAAGGCGATGGACCTGCGCCGCGACCCGCGGGTGGCGCTGCACTGCCCGACCGAGGACACTCCGGCCGACGACCCGACCTCCTGGGGCGGCGACGCGAAGATCAGCGGCGTCGCCCACGAGGAGACCCCGGCGGACGACGGGTCGCACCGGTTCCGGATCGAGCTGACCGAGGTGGTGTTGACCCGCGTGGGTGACCCGCCCGACCACCTGGTGATCGAGAGCTGGCACCCGGGCCGGGGGCTGCGACGCCGCGAGCGGCGCTGATCCTCCGGGCCGTCGTCGCGGTTGCCGGCCGCGTCCCGGCCCGCCGTCGGCAAGAGGTGGACCGAGATTCCGCTTCCGATCGATGTCCGCTACCTTGCCGTAACAGACTGGGCGCGGCGACCGTCCGGTTCTGGTGGATCCGACGAACCGGGCGCGGCACGACCGTGCGGTGGGACGGCCGCTTCCCACCGGGCCGGACCGTCTGGTGGGGAGCGGAGGGACCGGTGGCGGAGGACGACTTCACGCGGACGGGCACGGGTACGTCCGGTCGGGGAGCCGGCCATCGGGCAACCACCACACCGGCGCGGCACCGGTCGCGGGCCCCGTTCGCGGCTCACCCGGCGCTGCGCTGGTGGCTGGCCCCGGTCGGCCAGCGTCGGTGGGCTGTCGCCGGGCTCGCCGCGCTGGCGAGCCTCACCGCCCTGATCGCGTACGTCGGATCCGGGCCGGAGGCCGAGCCCGGCTCGCCCGGGGTGCCGGCGGGGGTGGGCAGGCCGACCGGCTTCCCGGCGGTCGAGGCGAACGGGAGCGACACCGGGCCGGCCAGCCCCGGGCTGCGGCCCCGACAGCGACCGCCGAGCGTCGCGCCCACCCCGTCGGTCACCACTCCCACGCCCGCGCCGGCGCTGCTCACCGTCAGCCAGGGCGACATCCCGGCCGAGGTCGACCTGACCGCCGCCGGGCCCCGGGACTGGGTGCACTGGGGGCTGCGCGGCGGCGACTCGACGGTCCGCAAACGGAACGGGTCCGGAGAGATCGCGGACGAGGGTGGCCGCGGCGCCCGCGGCGGCTGGGACGGCAACCAGGAGGTCTTCAGCTGGCGGGACGGCGCCGCGGTGCGGGCGGCCAGCGGCACCCCGAACGGCGTCTACACCTGCGGGGCGGGCAACGGTTTCGCGCTGGCCGTCGCCGGCAGCGGCGAGCTGCGAACGGTGCGGCTCTACGCCGGCCTCTGGATGGCCCGAGGCCGGTTGGAGGCCCGGCTCTCGACCGGGGGCCCGACCACCACGCTGCGGATGGAGGATCCGCACACCAGCCGCAGTGCCGAGTTCACCCTGCGGTTCCGCGCCCCCCGGGGCGCCCGGCTGCTGATCAACTGGAGCACCGAGAAGGTCTTCACCGGCGACTGCGGCAACGTCGGGGTCCAAGCGGTCGCCCTGCGCTGACCGGCGACCGGGTGCCCTTTCCCGGCGGTGGTCAGCGGCAGCCGTTCGTCCGGCCGGGAAGTGTGGGCAGGGGTAGCGTGGGCGCGATGAACCTGGTTGATCAGAAGGGACCTCGGCGATGACCTCCAGCGAGCAGGTCGTGGACAGCCCGACGGGCTGGGTTGCCGACCACATCCGCCGGTACGTGCAGACCGGCGGGGCGGACGGCCACGAGTGGCGGCCCGGGGTGTTCACGCTGCTGCTGACGACCCGGGGTCGACGCAGCGGCAAGCCGCGCCGCACCGCCCTCATCTACGGGCGGGACGGCGAGGACTACCTGGTCGTCGCCTCGCAGGGCGGTGCGCCGGAACACCCGGCCTGGTACCGCAACCTGCTGGCCGATCCGGTGGTGGAGGTGCAGGTCGGCGCGGAGACGTTCACCGCCCGGGCGCGCACCGCCACCCCGCAGGAGAAGCCGCGGATGTGGGCGACGATGGCGGCGATCTGGCCGGCGTACGAGGACTACCAGACCAAGACCGACCGGGAGATCCCGGTGGTGGTGCTCGAACGCGACTGACCCGCACCCGCACGGTCCCTTACCCCGCGGGTAATCGACGGCACGGCGCGGGCCGCGCAGACTTCTCCCATCGGCCCGGCCTCGCCGGCCGGGCCGCACCGACTGGGAGGACCCTCATGCCCGCGTTCGCGCTCGCCCACCTGCGTACCCCCGACACCAACGAGGACGTGCTCACCTACATCGAGCGGATCCAGGCCACCATGGACCCGTTCGGTGGCCGGTTCCGGGTGCACGGCGCCGAGGTGGAGGTTCTCGAGGGTGAGTGGCCCGGGACCGTCGTGATCATCGAGTTCCCCGACGTGGAGGCGGCCCGGGCCTGGTACGCCTCGCCGGCGTACCAGGAGATCCTGCCGCTGCGGACCCGGCACATCGAGGGCTCGACGATCATCGTGACCGGCGTCGGGCCCGACTACGACCCGACGCGGACCGCGGCCCGGCTGCGCGCACAGGTCGCCGGCTGAGCTCGACGGGACAGTTTGTCCGTCACCGCGCGACGACGCGGACGTACCTTTCTGCTGTCCCGGTCTGACCGTCCTGTGTGGAGGCCCCGCAGATGAGCAGCAGCACCGCCCACCGCGCCCCTACCCTCACCCCGACCCGTGCGGCGGAGCCCGTCGGCGACGTGCTCCGGGAGATCCCGCTGCCGCCCTACGTGACCGGTGAGGACGCCCAGTTCGCGGTGCGGGCCGTGGTGGTGCACGCCCCGCGCAGCTGGTCCGGCGGGACGGTCTGCCGCAACGACGCCAGCCCGCACCCGTGCCGGCTGCACCGCTGGGGAGCCCGGGTGCTGGCGCTGCGCGGCCTGCGGGATGTGGAGATCGCCGCCCTCATCGAACACGGCGACCCGACGGCACCGGTGCCCACCCGGCCGGGCGCCTGACCAGGCGGCTCCCGGCCCCCGGCCCTCGCGCTACGCAGGGGCCGGGGACCGGACCGGCCGGTCAGCAGGCGATCGGCTTGACCCAGGAGCACTCCACTCCTTCCGGCGCGCGGGGCGCGTCGGGCGCCGCCGGTGGCGCCACCCTCGCGGCGCTGGCGCCCTGCTCGCCGTAGCCGGCGAGCGCGATGGCGATCTGGTCCTCCAGCGGCTTCACGGTCGAGGCGAGGTAGTTGTTCAACACGACGGAGAAGGCCAGCAGCCGGCCGTCGGCGTCGGTGGCGTAGCCCGAGAGGCTGGAGACGCCGGTGAGGCTCCCCGTCTTGGCGTGCACGTTTCCGGCCGCCACGGTGCCCCGCATCCGGCTGCGCAGCGTGCCACCGACGAAGCGCTCGGCCTCTCCGGCGATCGGCAGCGCCGCGTACCAGGTGTCGAACCAGGGCTCGGCCCGGACCGCGGCGAGCAGGTCCACGAACTCGCCGGCCGGGACGAGGTTGCGACGGGAGAGTCCGGAGCCGTCCCGCTGGCGCAGCGTGCCAGTGTCCATGCCGGCGCCGGCGACGTACTCGCTGATCTCGGTGAGCCCGGCCGACCAGGTGCCCGAGCCGGCGAGCACCCGGCCGATCTCCTTGGTCAGCACCTCGGCGTGCCCGTTGTTGGAGAGCTTGAGGAACGGCACCAGCAGCTCGGCCAGCGGCATCGAGTCGTGCCGGGCCACCGGGGTCGCCCCGCCCGGGGTGGGCTGGCCGAGCACCGTGCGACCGAGCACCCGTACGCCGTGCCGGTGCAGCGCCGCCCGGAAGACGTCGGTGGCGTAGCCGGTCGGCTCCCAGACCGTGACCCAGTCGCTGGCCGGCTCGTCGCCCACCGCGATCTGGCCGGTGACCACGATGGTGTTGCCGCCGTGCTCGCGCTCGAAGGAGACCGACGTCTCCCCGTCGGTCACCGTCTCGGCCCGGTTGTCGATGCGCAGATAGCCGGTCGGCGGGGTGGTGGTGATCACCGGCCGGTCGCCGGCGGCCTTGCCGGGCGCGGCGTGGACGATCACGGTGCCCGCGTCGTAGTCGGTGTCCGGCGCGACCGTCAGCGCGGATATCTGCGCGGCGTAGTAGTAGGGCTCGTCGTCCCAGGTCCAGTCCGGCCCGAGCCGGGTCCGGTCGTAGCGGGTGTCGTCGGCGACGAGGTTGCCGGCGACCACCCGCACGCCCTTGGCCGCGATCTGGGCGGCGAGCGCGTCGTAATCGGCGGCGAGCATCGTCGGGTCGCCGCCGCCACGCAGGTAGAGGTTGCCGGAGAGCAGCCCGCCCGCGCGTTTGCCGTTGGTGGTCACGTCGGTGGTGAAGCGGTGCCCGGGCCCGAGCAGTGCCATGGCCGCGGTCGAGGTGAGCAGCTTCGTGTTGGAGGCGGGCACCAGCCGGCGGTCGCCGTTGCGGTCGTAGAGAGTCTCGCCGGTGCTGGTGTCGACCACGACCACCGAGGCCTGCGCTCCGGCCAGTCGGGAGTCGGCGAGGATCGCGTCGATGGTCGCGTTGAGGCGGGTCACCGCGGGTGCCGGGGCCTCGGCGGTGGCGCCGGGCGCGCCGGCGGTGGACACCAGGGCGACCAGCGCCACCAGCGCCAGCGTCCGGGGGAAGAGACGTCGATGCATGCGTCGATGCTGTCATGGAGATAATCGCCAGAGAAGGGCCCGCGCCGAAAGTTATTGCCGCCGGAGGGTCAGTCGGCGAGCCGGGTCGCGGTCACCGGGCCCTCCAGTTCGCCACTGACCGGTGTCAGCACGGCCACCGCGCGGTCGACCAGACCGTCGTCGACCAGGACCAGCCGTTCGCAGGCGGGATCGCCGGTCCGCTCGGGCAGGTGGTCGGCGAGTGCGCGCACCTGCTCGGCGGCGTCGTCGTCGAGCACGAACCCGTCGGCCTCCCACCGTCCGTCCACGGCGAAGAACGCCTCGCTGTCCCGCTCGAGATCGCCGTTGAGGACCACCGTCGGGTTGTCGCCGTCGAGGTCACTGGACGCCTCGTTCAGGCCCCAGACCTGGTACGACGCGTCCCCCTCGGTCGGCGCGTCGGCCACCGAAACACCCGTGCAGCCGGTCAGCAGCAGCCCCAGCGCCGCAGTCGGCAGCAGCCTCGACCAGCCATGTCGTCCCACCATCACGCCTCCGCCCAGCCCGTGTCCCACGGGTCAGACCCGGCGCGGCGCCCTACGGTTCCCGCCGGGGGGCGCCGACCGCGATGCGGCGCGGAGGGCGGGCGTCAGGCCGGTCCCGCAGCTCCGGTCGCCCCTCGCTCGTCAGTGCCGCCCCAGTAGCGTCCGTCCGGCCGGATGATCAGCGGTGCCGCCAGCGCGGCCAGCGCCCCACCGAGCAGCGGGAAGACGATGAACACCCACAGTTGCCGCAGGGCGACGCCGCCCTCGAAGAGGGCCGGGCCGAAGGACCGGGCCGGGTTCACCGAGGCGCCGTCGAGAGTGACACCGACCAGCTGGGTCACGGCGAGCGCCAGCCCGATCGCGACGCCGGAGATGGCCGCGTGGCCGGCGCGGGCACCCGCCACGAGCACGACCAGCACGAACAGGAAGGTCAGCACGATCTCCAGCACGGCCGCGCCGCCCCGGTTGATGTGCGCGCCGTACCCGTTGGCGCCCAGTGCGCCGGTCTGGTCCGCCACGTCGCCCCACCGGGTCAGCGCCCAGAGGATGAACGCGGCGACGGTTGCCCCGACAAACTGGGCGATCCAGTAGGCGACCGCGCCGATCAGGGAGATCTTGCCGGAGAGCAGCACGCCGAGGGTGACCGCCGGGTTGACGTGGCTGCCCGAGAGTGGCCCGATCGTGTAGACCAGGGCCAGCATGACGAAGCCGAAGGCGAGTGCGACCACCACCACGCCGCCCTCGATCCGGGCGGCGATTGCGCTGCCCACACCGAAGAAGACCAGCAGCAGGGTGCCGATGAACTCGGCGAAGTAACGGTGCATTTCCTTCATGAGGGTCAGCGTATGGACTAATCGGGCTTGCCCAGTGCGAAATGATGAGTCCGCGAACTGTGAGCGGGGCGACGGCGCGTGCGGGCACAGCGGCAGGCCCCGTGCTGTTGTACCCGGCGTGGAAAACCGCTCGGTCGACGTGGTGGTGATCGGCGCCGGTCAGGCCGGCCTCTCGGCCGGGTATCACCTGCGCCGCGCCGGCTTCGCCCCCGGCGCCGGCTTCGTGATCCTGGACGCCGACGACGGCCCGGGCGGAGCGTGGCGGCACCGCTGGCCCACCCTCACCGTCGAGCGGGTGCACGGCTTCCACGACCTGCCCGCGATGCCCTTCCCCGCCGCCGGGCCGGACCAACAGGCGGCCCAGGTGGTGAGCGACTACTTCGAGGCGTACGAGCGGGAGTTCGGGCTGCCGGTGCGACGCCCGGTCCGTGTCAAGGCGGTGCACCCGCAGCCGGACGGGCGGCTGGACCTGCACACCGACCGCGGGCGGTGGAGCGCCCGGGCCCTGATCAACGCGACCGGCACCTGGAGCCGGCCGTTCTGGCCGCACTACCCCGGCCGCTCCTCGTTCCGGGGTCGGCAGCTGCACACCGCCGACTACCGGGGGCCGGCGGAGTTCGCCGGCCAGCGGGTCGTGGTGGTCGGCGCCGGCACCTCCGCCGTCCAGCTGCTCGGCGAGGTCTCCGCGGTCGCCGCCGGCACCACCTGGGTCACCCGGCGTCCGCCCGACTTCCGGGAGATCGAGTTCACCTCGGAGCACGGCCGCGCTGCCGTCGCGCTGGTCGACGCGCGGGTCCGGACCGGCCGCCCGCCGACCAGCGTGGTCGGGGTCACCGGACTGCCGGTCACCCCCGAGGTCCGCCGTCTGCGCGAGCAGGGTGTGTTGACGCGGTTACCCATGTTCGACCGGATCACGCCCGACGGGGTCGCCTGGGCCGACGGTCGGTTCGTCGCCGCCGACGTGATCCTCTGGTGCACCGGCTTCCGGGCCGCGCTCGACCATCTCGCCCCGCTGAAACTGCGCGCCCCGGGCGGCGGGATCACCATGGACGGGACCCGGGTGGTGGCCGACGACCGGATTCACCTGATCGGGTACGGCCCCTCCGCGAGCACGATCGGCGCCAACCGGGCCGGCCGCGCGGCGGTCCGCGAGATCCGCGCGCTGCTCGCGCCGGCCACCGTTCTCGACTGACCGCGCTCTATTTGACGGATCGCCCGGCAGCGGGCAACGTAGGTGCTGAGGGGCCTTTCAGCTGCCCCGATGCGGTGGTGGCGACTGGGTCGCACCGCGATCGCCTCCCACGTGTGCCCCGGACGCGGGCCGACATCCCGGTCTGCGCCGTTCCGACCGCGATCCGAGAGAATCCACGAGGAGTTCCACCATGCTCACCATGACCGACAACGCCGTCCTGGTCATCCGTGACCTGGCCAATCAGCAGGACGTCGCCGAGGACGGCGGGGTGCGCATCGCCGCCGACGCCGAGGCGGGTTCGCTCACCGTCGAACTGGTCGCCGAGCCGATCCAGGGCGACCACGTGGTGGACACCGAGGGTGCCCGGATCTTCCTGGACGCCGACGCCGCCGAGATCCTCGGCGACGCCTCCGTCGACGCCACCGTCGACGACGAGGGCATCATCCAGTTCGGCTTCACCGAGCGGCAGTAGGCACTCAGCCGGCCCGGCGGGGCTCGCCGCCGCGCTGTGCCCTGGGCGGTCGGCCACGGCCGGCCGCCTCCGGCCCGGCCGGCCAGGGCGCAGTCCCGCCGTCCCGGTTCGGATGTCGTAGCCCGGCCAGCACCTGTGCCAGATGGTGCGAGGTGCTCCACGCCGTCCAGCTGCTGGTCGAGCCGGCGCCGGCCCCTCGGCGGGCGCGGCGGAGGATCTCGTGGTCGCCCCAGGAGAACGACGCTCCGGCGGCCGGCCAGTGCGGCGCGCCGACCAGCGTGCGGCACAGGTCCGCGAACCGGTCGTCACCCCGCCCGCCCCGCCGCGACCAGCGGTAGATCCACCAGGCGCCGTCGGCGGTGTAGCACATGGTGGGCAGCCGGTCGCCCGGCTGCCCGGCGCCGGGCAGCGCCGAGCCGACGCCGTAGTCGCCGTAGCCCACGCCGGAATCGGCGAGGCGCTGCCAGAGCAGCCAGTCCCACCGGTCCAGCCGGACCGGCTCGTCGGTGGGCAGCCGGGAGAGGGTCGGCGGCAGGCCGCCGGCCGCCACCGTCACCGAGCGCCAGGAGTGCCGCCGGGCCCAGTCCAGCAGCCGACGCATCCGCGGCTCGGCGAGCCGGATGTCCGCCGGGCAGCACACGTCGCCCGCGTCCACCAGCAGGTCGCACTGCTCCGGCACGAGCCGGGTGAACCGCCAGATCCGCTCCACCGCCGAGGTCGCCGCGTCCGTGCCGGTGCGGTCACGGCCCACGCGTAGCCGGATCACCGATCGTTGCGCGTACGCCCGGGCCGCGGCGCCGTGCGCGGCCAGCCGCCGGTCGCTCTCCGCCAGCCCGATCACCGGCACCAGCGGTACGCCCCAGCGGACCAGTTCGGTCTGCGACGTGTCGGGCAGCGCGGTGACGTCGACGGCCGGTAGCAGACCGGCAGGCAGCCGGGTGAGTGCCTCCGATGTGGAGTGGTCGGTCAGGTCGACGTCGAGGATCGGGGCGATCAGCGCGGCGGCGGTGGCGTCGAGGTGACTCAACGCCTCCAGCTCGCCCCGCCGGTTGGCGAGGATGGGGCGGTAGACCGGTTCCGCCGCCCGGCCCCCGTGGGCGGGCACCATAGTTCAATGTAGCCAGGCATTCCCATGTGTCACAGGGCCGATCGGGCCGGTAAATGACCGGACGCTCGGCGGCCCCGCTGACTACGATCGCCGGATGCCCGAGACCCCGTACCGCTACCGGTCGTCCGACGAGGACAGCGCCCGGTGGCTCGGCTTCCCGTTCCGCGACGGGGACATCGTGATCAGCACCCGGTCCAAGAGCGGCACCACCTGGATGCAGATGATCTGCGCGCTGCTGGTGCTCGGCACCCCGGAGCTGCCCGCGCCGTTGCCGGTGCTCTCACCGTGGCTGGACTGGCTGGTCGAGCCGCGCGAGGAGGTCTTCCGACGGCTCGCCGCCCAGCCGCACCGGCGGTTCATCAAGACCCACACCCCGTTGGACGGGGTACCGGTCGATCCCCGGGTGACCTACGTGGTGGTGGCCCGGCACCCGCTCGACATGGCCGTCTCCCTCTACCACCAGGCCCGCAACCTGGACCGGGCCCGGATGCGCGAGCTCACCGGGCAGCCGGCGCCCACCCAGCCACCGAAGCCGCCGGCCCCCGTCGAGCAGTGGCTGAGCCGTTGGGTGGACCAGGAGGTCGACCCCCGCGCGGAGCTGGACTCGCTGCCGGGGGTGATGTGGCACCTGCGCGACGCGTGGGCCCGGCGGCACGAACCGAACGTGGTGCTGGTGCACTACGCCGACCTCTTGAGCGACCTGGACGCGCAGATGCGCCGGCTCGCCGACCGGTGCGGTCTCACCGTGCCCGACGAGCGCTGGCCGGACCTGGTCGAGGCGGCCACCTTCACCCGTATGCGGGAGCGGGCCGAGCGGCTCGCCCCCGACCCGGCCGGGGTGCTCAAGGACCGTAAGGCCTTCTTCCGGGCCGGGCGGTCCGGGCAGGGGCGGGAGCTGCTCGACGCGGCGGGCCGGGCCCGCTACCAGGACCGGGCCGCCGCGCTGGCCCCGCCGGACCTGCTCGCCTGGCTGAACCGCTGACCGACCCGGGCCCAGCGTCACCGGCGGGTGGCTCCGACGGGTGACTGCGGCGGGTGGGTCTGGCGCATCGCCGACCGACCGACACGCCGAGCGGCCCCGGCCCGCCGCCGGCTGAGGGCGGCGGGCCGGGGCGGCGGATGCTCAGTCGTCGTCGCCGTGATCGTCGTCGTCGTCATCGTCGTCGCCGTGATCGTCGTCGTCATCGTGCTTGTCGTCGTTGTCGTCAGCGTCGTCGTCGTCCGCCGGCTCCTGCTCGGCCCGGAGCACCGCGCCGCTGTCCCGGTCCACGTCGATGTCGTGCTCGGTGCCACCGGCCACGATCTCCACGCTCCACACCGGACGCCCGTGCTCCTGCTCCGCCTCGACCTCGACGATGCGTCCGCCACCGGCCCGGGCCAGCGCGATCTCGCCGGCCCGCTGCGGGTCGATCCGATCGCCGGTGGCCGGGCCGGTGCTCTGCCCCGGGGCGGCGCTGGTCGTCGGGGCGCCGCTCGGGCTGCCCGGTGCGCCGGCCGAGGCGCTGTCATCCGGCGTAGCGCTGCTGCTGTCGTCCGGCGTCGCGCTGGTGGTGCTGTCGTCCGGCGTGCCCGGCGCGGTCGTGGCGGCGGCCAGGGTGGTGCCCTGGGCGCGCTGCCCGTCGGCGGCGCTGACGCCGAGCGCCACCCCCGCCACCGCGAGCACGGCCGCTCCGGCCGTGGTCAGGATCATCGCGCTGCGCTTCATGTCTCCACCTTTCCTCGGTTGTCAGTTACGAGGATCGGTTTCGCCCGGATAGCGCCGCGCTGTGCCGATGCTAAGGCCCGGTTAAGCCGTCGGTGGGCCGAGCCGGAGGCGGACCTCCGCCCCGCCGCCCGGGGCGGTGGCCAGCTCCAGCAGGCCGCCGGAAGCCTGCGCCGCCCGCCGGGCGATGTCCAGCCCGAGGCCGGTCGAACCGGCCGCGCTGGCACCCCGACGCACCGCGTCGGCCGGCATGCCCGGCCCCCGGTCGGCCACGGTCAGCACCACCTGCCCGCCGTCGCGGACCAGCCGGACGGTGAACGGGGTGCCGTCCGGGGTGTGCGCGAAGACGTTGCCGAGCAGGGCGTCCACCGCCGCCGCCAGCTCGTCGGCGGGCACGCCGACCGGGAGTGGGCCGGGTGACAGGTCGAGGGTCACCGCTCGGCCGGTGTCCTCGGCGAGCACCGACCAGAACGCCACCCGCTCGCCGACGATGCCGGCCGCGTCCGAACCGGCCGGCCCGGCCCCCGGCGACCGCCGCCAGCGGGCCTGCTGGATCAGGCCGGTGACCGCCCGCTCCACGCCGTCCACTGCGGCGGTCACCCGGGCGGCGTCGTCCGGGTCGCGCAGCGACTCCGCCTCCAGCCGCAGCGCGGTCAACGGGGTACGCAGCCGGTGGGACAGGTCCGCGACCTGCTCGCGCTCCTGCACCAGCAGCACCTGGATCCGGCTGGCCAGATGGTTCAGCGCGCCGCCGACCTCGCGCAGCTCGGCCGGCCCGGACGGGGTGACCCGGGCGTCCAGTTCGGCGTTGGCGAGCCGGTGCGACACCGCGGAGAGCGCGCCGATCGGTCGGACCAGGGTGCGTGCCAACCGGTCCGCGACCAGCAGCCCGATCAGCACCAGCAGCACCCCGAGCAGGGCGAGCACCAGCCAGGCCCGGGTCACTCCCGCGGTCAGCTCGGCCCGGGGCACCTCGACCCGGATCACCCCGGTGCCGTCCGCCCGGCCCTGTACGGCGATGACCACCTCCCGGCCCGCCGCGGACTCCCCGGTCAGGCTCTGGCCACGGGCGGCCAGCGCCACCGCCGCGGTACGGGGGACCGGCGCGCCGAGCACGGCGCCGTCGGGCAGGTAGACGCTCACCGGCCGGCCGGAGTCGGCGGCGAGCTGCTCGACGGTGAGCCGGATGGTGGCCGGGTCGGCGGTGCCCACCACCGGCACGAGGCTCTGCGCGTCGGCGGTGGCCCGCACGGTGGCCCGGTCCTCGGCGACGGTCCGCACCAGCAGCGCCAGCGGCACCAGGAACGCGATCAGGATCAGCACGCTGACCGCGGCGACCAGCAGTGCCAGCCGGGCCCTCATCCGGCTGCCGCCGGCGGTTCCAGCCGCACGCCGACGCCGCGCACGGTGTGCAGGTAGCGCGGCTCCTGCGCGCTCTCGCCCAGCTTGCGGCGCAACCAGGACAGGTGCACGTCGACGGTCTTGTCGGCGCCGCCGTAGGGGATCTGCCAGACCTCGGTGAGCAGCTCCCGTTTGGTGATCACCTGCCCGGAGCGGCCGGCGAGGTGGTGCAGCAGGTCGAACTCGCGCGGGGTCAGCTCGATCGGCGCCCCGTCGAGGGTGACCTGCCGGGACCGGGGGTCGACGCGCAACCCGCCGACGACGAGCGCCGGGTCGGACGTTCCGGCGCCCGACGGCCCACGTCGGAGCACCGCCCGGACCCGGGCGTCGAGCTGGGCCGCGGTGAACGGCTTGACCACGTAGTCGTCGGCGCCCGCGTCGAGCACCCGGACGATCTCGGTCTCGTCGTCGCGGGCGGTGGCCACGATGACCGGCACCGAGCTGACCGCGCGCAGCATCCGCAGCAGCTCGCGACCGTCCAGATCGGGCAGCCCCAGGTCGAGCACCACCAGGTCGGGGCGGTCTTCGAGCGCGTCGCGCAGCCCGGCCATCGCGGTCGAGGCGGCGGCCACCGCGTGCCCACGTTCGCGCAGCGCCCGGATCAGCGGCGTACGGATGGTCAGGTCGTCCTCGATGAGCAGCAGGCGGGCCACAGCTCGCAGGCTAACCGCTGTCGGCGTCGATCCGACGGTTCGTTAACCCTCCTTTAGCGTCGTGCTGTGCCGGCGCCAACCTCCGGTCGGGGACACTCGGAGGATGTCCCGCCGTTCGCTTCTCGTCGCCGCCGGGTGGCTGGCCACCGTCGCCGTCGCCACCCTGATCGGGCTGGCGGCGATCCGACTGGTGGGGGAGAGCATCACCGGGACGCCGGGTGGGGTGCGCAGCGAGGAGGAGGTGGCCCGCGCGCTCTCCGCCGATCCGTTGCCGTCGGCGCCGTCCGTCGGGCCGACGGCGAGCGTGCCGTCGGCCGCCGCCCCGCCGTCGTCCGTCCCGCCGTCGACCAGCACGGGCGCCCGGCGCAGCTTCGCCACCCCGGGTGGCACCGCCGTCGCCGAGTGCACTCCCGAGGGCGTACGTCTGGTCTCCTGGGCGCCGGCGCAGGGCTTTCGGGTGCGCGACGTCGACCGGGGGCCGGACGACGACGTCGAGGTGCGCTTCGAGGGGGGCGCCGGGAAGCACGAGCTACAGGTGCGCTGCCTCGGTGGTGAGCCGGTGTCGGTGCCGGACGACTGACTCCGTTGCAGGTCAGGCGATATGAAGCCACCTCGCGGTATCGACAACTGTCCATGATCGGACAGCGCTGCGACTGGTTGCCGCGCGGATTTCCGCTCTACGTTCGATGACAAAGGGTGCGATCGTCGCTGATTCCGCTTTGCCCCACAACTGCCTCATCGCTGCCCGCCCCGGCCGGCCAGCAGGGAGGACCGCGCATGCCCAGCTCGAGATCCCGGCGGGGGTCGATGGCCCAACCCACACCGGAGGAGGGCGATGTCGTTCGTGCCGATGACGAACTCACCACCTGCACCCCCGTCGGCCTGCCGGCGACCGCGCGGGTGCTCTTCGCCGTGGTCAACGCCAACGGCGCCCTGATCCGTGGGCTCGGCGTCGCGACCGCCAACCGCCTCTCCGCCGGCATGTATCAAGTGATCTTCGACCAGGACGTGTCGGCCGCCGGGTACGTCGGCACGCTCGGCCTACCCGGCAGCGCCGGCGTCGCGCCGGCGGGTGAGATCTCGGTGGCCGGCCGGACGGGTATCCCGAACGGCGTCTTCGTGGAGACCTTCGCCAGCGACGGCACCGCCGCCGACCGCGGCTTCCACCTCGCGGTGCTGGCCTGAAACGCAGACGAGCGCACGGCGCCGCCCGACCTCGGTCGGAACGTCGCCGCGCTCTGGCCGTCTCCCACCATCGCAGCCGTTCGGCGGTACGCCAGCGGGGACCTGGCTCGACCGGCTAAGTGCCCGTCAGCCTTGTCGATCCCCGGTCGGTACGGATCCAAACCTCCGCCGAGTGGCGAATTCCACCATCTGCGAGTCCCGGCGTGGCGCGCCGCCGGAACGGGTATGAGCGCGGCATGGAGCATTTCACGATCGCGACCGTCGCCGAGAAGAGCCCGGACTTCCGGCGGGTGCTGTGGACCGGGGAACACACCCAGCTGGTGATCATGACGATTCCGCCGGGCGGCGAGATCGGCGAGGAGGTGCACGAGGGGATCGACCAGATCCTGACCTTCGTCAGCGGCACCGGCGAGGCCCGGATCGCCGGGGAGAAGCGGGAGGTCGTCCAGGGCGACCTGGTGGTGGTGCCCGCCGGCACCAAGCACAACTTCGTCAACACCGGCCCCAACCCGCTGGTGCTCTACACCGTCTACGGCCCGCCGGAGCACGCCGACCAGGCGGTGCACCGGACCAAGCAGGAGGCGGACGCCGCGGAGGCCGCGGGCCAGGACGAGCCGCCCAGCTGACGGGGTCGGCGCCCGCGCCGGTCTGATCCGATTCGATCCGGGTACCCGCCGCGGATGGAGCAGCCCGCCATCTCCGACTACGGATTCCTCTCCGACTGCCGCTCCGGCGCCCTGGTCGGGCTGGACGGCTCCGTCGACTGGTGGTGCCCGGACCGGTTCGACAGCCCGTCCGTCTTCGCCCGGCTCCTCGACCCCGGAGCCGGCCACTACCGGCTGGCCCCGGTGGCTGTCGGTGAGCCCGGGCACCGGGTGGAGCGGGCCTACAGCCCGGACACCCTGGTGCTGCGCACCGTGCACCACACCCCGGAAGGGAGCGTGGCGGTCACCGACGCGCTTGCCGCGGCTGCCGGTGCCCGCGGGCACGACCTCGGCATGGAGTCGCCCGCGGTGCTGCTACGCGTGGTCGAGGGGCTGACCGGGCGGGTCCGGATGGCGCTGGATTTCGCACCACGCCCGGAGCACGGCCTGCTCACCCCGTACGTGCACGAGCAGCCGGACGGCGGAGTGCTCGCCGCCGCGGGCCCGGCGGTGCTGGTGCTGCGCGCCGGCGGACTGCCGTTGCGGGCCGACCGGGATCGGGTCCACCAGGAGTTCGAAGTCGCGGCCGGCCAGACTGTCGGCTTCGACCTGGCCTACGCGCCGGCCTACGGAGACCCGCCGGCCCGGCTCGACCCGGTGGCCGGGCTCAACGAGACGATCCAGGCCTGGGAGGCGTTCCGGGAGGTGCACCCCTACTCGGGCCGGTACCCGGAGCTGGTCCGGGCCAGCTCGACCGCGCTGACCGGCCTGACGTACGGCCGCAGTGGCGCGGTGGCCGCGGCGCTCACCACCTCGCTGCCCGAACAGCTCGGAGGCGAGCTCAACTACGACTACCGCTACTCCTGGCTGCGCGACTTCTCCATGACCATGCGCGCGCTCTGGGTGGCGGCCTGCCCGCACGAGGCGTCCCGCCTCTTCGCCTGGGTCACCCGCTCGATCGGCCGGATCGGCGACGATCCGGTGCCGGTGCTCTTCGGGCTGCAGGGGGAGCGGGACATCAGCGAGCATTACTGCCCGCACCTCGACGGCTACGCCGGCAGTCAGCCCGTCCGCATCGGCAACGAGGCCTGGAAGCAGCGGCAGCTCGACGTGCCCGGCGAGATCATCTCATCGGTGTGGCGGCTGCGCGACTACCTCGGGCAGACCTTCGACGAGGAGTTGCGGGAGATGGTGCTCGGGCTGACCGAGCAGGTGGCGTGCACCTGGCAGCTGCCCGACCGGGGCATGTGGGAGGCCCGGGCGGTCGAGCGGCACTTCGTGTCGTCGAAGGTGCTCTGCTGGGTGGCCATGGACCGGGCGGTACGTCTGGCGAACCGGCTCGGTGACCGGGCCGACCCGCGGCGCTGGGCGGCGGTCCGGGACGAGATCCGCGCGACCGTGCTGCGCGAGGGCTGGAACGACGAGATCGGCGCATTCACCGCCTCGTTCGGCTCCACCGAGCTGGACGCCTCGGCGCTCTTCCTGCCGGTGGTGCACTTCCTGCCGGCCACCGACCCCCGGATGCGCGCCACCATCGCCGTCGTCGAGCGTGAGCTGGGCACCGACGACGGCTTGGTCCGGCGGTTCAGCCACGACCCCGCCGGCTTCGTGCTCTGCTCGTTCTGGCTGGTGGAATGCCTGGTGCTGACCGGCGAACAGCAGCGCGCCGAGGCGCTGTTCGAGCAGGTCGTCGGCCACGCCAACGACCTCGGGCTGTTCAGCGAGCAGATCGACCCGGCCGGCGGCCTGCACCTGGGTAACTTCCCGCAGGCGCTGTCGCACATCGGCCTGATCAACGCGGCCTGGCGGATCACGGACCCGACGCAGTTCTGACCCGGAGCCGCGCCGGCGGCCGGTGCGACCGTCTCAGGCCAGCACCGGCACCTCGGAGACGTCGACCGTCTCCGGGTACTTCAACCCGGCGCCGGTGTTCAGCACCACCACGCGCTCGCCGGCCCGGATCCAGCCGCCGGCCCGCAGCTGCCGGGCCGCGGTCAGGCAGGCCGCCCCCTCGGGGCAGAGCAGCAGCCCTTCCCGGGCGGCGAAGTCGCGCAGGTCGGTGAGGATCTCCTCGTCGGTCACCGCCACCGCGGTGCCGGCGCTGGCGCGCAGCGCGGCCAGGATCAGCTCGTCGCCGAGCGGGGCCGGCACGGTGATGCCGAACGCGACGGTGTGCGCGTCCGTCCAGGGCTCGGCCCGATCGTTCCCGGCCGCGAACGCCCGGACGATCGGCGCGCAGCCGGTGGACTGCACCGCCACCAGCCGGGGCAACTTCTCCTCGATCCAGCCGAGCTCGCGCAGCTCCTGCAGCGCCTTGTGGATACCGATCAGGCCGACGCCGCCGCCGGTCGGATAGACGATCACGTCGGGGACCTGCCAGCCGAGCTGCTCGACGATCTCGTAGCCCATGGTCTTCTTGCCCTCGAGGCGGTACGGCTCGCGCAGCGTGCCCGCGTCGAAGATCGCGCCGCCGGAGCCGGCGATCAACTCGGCCACCCGCCGGCCGGCGTCGCTGATCAGCCCGTCGACCAGACGCAGGTCGGCGCCGGCGGCCACGCACTCGCGCCGGCAGATGCTCGGCGCGTCCAGCGGCATGACGATGGTGGCGCCCATGCCGGCCCGCGCGGCGTACGTCGCCCAGGCCGCCCCGGCGTTGCCGTTGGTGGGCATGGCGATGTGCTCGACGCCCAGCTCGCGGGCCCGGCTGATGCCCACCGCGGCGCCTCGGGCCTTGAACGAGCCGGTCGGGATGAGCCCCTCGTCCTTGACGATCAGCTCCGGGATGCCGATCTCGGCGCCGTAGTTCGGGGTGCGCAGCAGCGGCGTCCAGCCCTCACCCAGACTCGTGACGTACCGCGGGTCGGCGACCGGCAGCAGCTCCCGGTAGCGCCACAGATCCGCCGGGCGCAGGGTGAACCGCTCCGGCGTGACCGCCTGGGCCACCGCGGCCAGGTCGTAGCGGGCCAGCACGGGGGAGCCGCAGTCGCAGAGGTTCTGTGGCCGGTCGGCCGGGTGCTCCTTGCCGCAGCGCGGGCACTCCAGGTGGGTCAGGTACACGTCGCTCCTCGCCGTCAGGCCGCGTCGATGCTCAACCAGCGCCGGCTCCGCCGGCCCGGCTCGTAGGCCGAGTCGAGCCGTTTCGCCACCACCCCGGGCAGCCCCTGCTCCCGGCCGGTGCGCAGGGCCTCGGCGCCGGTGCCGGGGAACCACGGCGGAGTCTGCCAGTGCGGGCCGGTCAGCGCCAGGCCGTCGAGCAGCTCCCGGCGCTGGGTGTACGGCAGGTCGACGCAGCTCACCCCCTCCAGCCAGAGCAGGTCGAAGAGCAGGTACTGGGCGCCGGCGGGCACCCGTCCGCGGGCGTTCGGCCTGGCCGGGCGGATCCGGCCGGCGCCGTCGATCCGGACCAGCACGCCGTCCAGCACCACCTCGGTGGGGGCCAGCTCCTCGGCCAGCTCCCGCAGCCAGCCGTACGCCCCGGTGACGTCCTCGTCGGTCTCGGAGAGCAGCCGCAACCGCCCGCCCGACACGTACGCCAGCGCCCGGACGCCGTCCCAGCGCAGCTCGTACCCCCACTCCTGCTCATCGCGGGGCAGCCGGCCGGCCGGCGTGGGGTGCATCGGGCGGACCAGTTCGGGCATGGCCGTCCAGCCCTCGGGTGGCGGGTCGGTCCGCCGGATCATCCAGTCCCGGCCGTTCTTGCCGCCGGTCGCGAAGAGGACGTAGCGCCCGGCGGTCCGCTCCCCGTCGAGCACCACGATGACCTCGTCGTCGCGCCACTTCTCGGCGCGGTAGGTCCCCCGGTCGTGGACGGTCATCGTGCCGCCGCCGTACTCGCCGGCCGGGATCTCACCGTGGAAGGTGAGGTACTCCATCGGGTGGTCCTCGGTGTGCACGGCGAGGTGGTTGCGGCCCTGATCCCGGGGCAGTCCGCGCGGCACCGCCCAGGACGCCAGCACCCCGTCGCGCTCCAGCCGCAGGTCCCAGTGCAGGCTCCGGGCGTGGTGCTGCTGGATCACGAACCGGGCCCTGCCGCCCTCGGCCTGCCGGCGGCGTGGCGTCTCGCGCGGCACCGGCTCCGGCGTCCGGGCCGCGTCGCGCCGGCGTCGGTACTCCTCCAGGCGGTCCGCCACACCCCGCATTCTCCGGCAACCCGGGCCGCGCCGCTGCGGAGCGCGGGGTCCGGGTTGCCTGGTCAGGTCGTCGGGGTCCGGTTTCGGCCGCACGGCGGGGGTGAGGAGGAGTAGAACGGTCGTCATGGACCACGATGACCAGCCCACCGTCCCGCTCTCCGGCGAGGTGCGGATGCCCCTGCTCGGATTCGGCACCTGGCAGGCCACCGGCAAGGCCGGATACGACTCCGTGCTGGCGGCGCTCGACGCCGGCTACCGGCACATCGACACCGCCACGATGTACGGCAACGAGAAGGAGGTCGGCCGGGCGGTGCAGGAGAGCGGCCTGCGCCGGGAGGACATCTTCATCACCACGAAGCTGCCGCCGGAACGGGCGGGCCGCGAGCGCGAGACGCTGGAGGCGAGCCTGAGCGCCCTCGGCACCGACCACGTGGACCTCTGGCTGATCCACTGGCCGCCGTCCTCGCCCGCGGACAGCATCCCCATGTGGCGGGAGATGCTGGCCGCCCGGGACGAGGACCTGACCCGGGCGGTCGGGGTCAGCAACTACAGCACCGCGCAGATGGACGAGCTGATCCAGGCCACCGAGGAGAACCCGGCGGTCAACCAGATCCGGTGGAGCCCCTTCCTGTACGACCGGCAGCGGCACGCCGAGCACCGGGATCGCGGCATCGTGCTGGAGGGGTACAGCCCGTTCAAGACCAGCGAGCTGTCCGATCCGGTGCTGGCCCGGATCGCCGCCGCGCACAACGTCTCGCCGGCCCAGGTGGTGCTCCGCTGGCACATCGACCACGAGATCGTGGTGATCCCGAAGAGCGTCACCCCGGAGCGGATCTCGGCCAACGCCGATGTCTTCGGCTTCTCGCTGACCGCCGAGGAGATGCGCGACATCGACGCCCTCGGCTCCTCCTGAGGCCGACCCGCTGCCAAATTCCTTCAGTCGGAGGGCCGGCGGTGAAGGGTATCGACATCGACGTACGTGAGGATGTAGCGTCCCCGCCATCACGTACGTCGATGTGTCGTGATCCCTCCGCCCGCTGAAGGAGCGCCATGGCCACGTCCCGATCCGTCCGTCTGCGGCGCCGGGGTCTGCTCGGCATTCCGGCCCTGGTGGCCGCCGCGCTGACCGCCGTCGCCGTCCGACCCGCCCCGGCGGCCGCCGCGCCGAAGCCCGAGTGCCTGGCCGACCTGCTCGGGGGCTCGTGATGGCCACCGTTCCCTGGCTGGTGGACGTGCTCCGGGCGGCCGGCGTCCAGGTCGTCGTCGAGGGGGACTGGCTCAACCGGATGCGCCCCGGCGACTTCAACCCGATCGGGGTGCTCTGGCACCACACCGCGTCCACCTCCAGCGCCACCAACCCGCACCCGGCGCTGAACATCTGCATCAACGGCCGGTCCGACCTGCCCGGCCCGCTCTGCCAGGCGCTGGTCGACTACCACGGTGTCTTCCACGTCATCTCCGCCGGCCGGTGCAACCACGCCGGCGCCAGCCGCGGCAGCGGGCCGATCCCGGCCGGCGACGGCAACACCCTCATGATCGGGTGGGAGATCGACTACAACGGGGTCAACCAGGAGATGACCACGGCGCAGTACAACGCGTCGATCGCGGCGACCGCCGCCGTGCTCACCCGGCTCGGCAGGGACAGCAGCTACGCCCGGGGGCACCGGGAGACGAGCACCACCGGGAAGATCGACCCGTCCTTCATCGACCTGGACGTGATGAGGGCCGACGTGGCCGCCAAGATGTCCGGCGGCGGCACCGCCTGGTCGTCCATCGTGGACAACACCACCGCCGGCCGGTTCACCGCCAGCGCGAGCTGGGGCGTCTCGTCGTACTCCGGGCAGCGCTACGGCGCCGACTACCGCTACGCCGACCCCGTCGCCGCCAGCGACGCCGCCTGGTACAGGTTCAACGTCCCGGCGGCCGGCAACTACCGGGTCGACGCCTGGTGGCCGGCGAACTCCGGCTACAACAGCTCGACGCCGTACATCGTCGCCACGACCACCGGCAACCGGACGATCACCGTCGACCAGCGGGCGACCGGCGGGCAGTGGCGCATCCTCGGCACGTTCGCGCTCCCGGCCGGCGACGCCAACCGGGTGGCCGTCAGCCGGTGGAGCTCGGCCGGCGGCCTGGTCATCGCCGACGCCGTCCGCCTCACCCGGGTCTGACCGGACGAGAGCCGCACAGCGCCCGAAGCGGCGGCGGGACGGCTGCGTGGTCAGCCACGCGACCGTCCCGCCGCCGGTCGGGGTCAGGCCCGGGCGCAGGCGGCGCCGTTGAGGGCGAAGCTGGTCGGCGAGGAGTACGCGCCGCTCAGCGTCCCCTGGTGGCCGAAGCTGGCGCTGCCGCCGGGGGCGATGGCGCCGTTCCAGCTCAGGTTCCGGGCGGTCACCGTGGAACCGCTCTGGCTCACCGTCGCGTTCCAGGCGCTGGTGACCTGCTGCCCGGCGGGCAGTTGATAGGTGAGCGTCCAGCCGTTGACCGCACCGGACCCGGTGTTGGTGATCCGTACGTCGGCGGTGAAGCCGTTGTTCCAGGAGTTGGGCGTGTACGTCACCGCGCAACCGGCGCCGCCCGGCGGCGGGGTGGTCGGCGGGGGCGTGGTGGGTGGCGGGGTGCCGCCACCGTTCACCGCGGCGGAGAACGAGGTCACCGCGAGCCCGGCGCCGCCCTGCCACGGCTCGAAGCCGGCCTGGATGCTGGTCAGGTACCAGGAGTTGGTGATCGCGCCCCGGCTGCGGACGTCGGCGATGAAGTCGAGCACGCTGAAGTCGAGGCTGGTGATCGCGGACGGCGCGACATAGGAGATGACGTTGTTGGAGCCGTTGCTGCCCCGCCAGACCTCCCAGCTCCGGCCGGCCAGGTTGGCGGTGCCGACCGGTGAGCCGATGGGCTGGATCGGGCCCTGCCGGTTGAGCCAGATCATGATCTCCATCTGGTTCACCCCGTCGGTCTTCGGAGTGGGGTCCAGCCAGATGTCGTACGAGGCGTTGTAGACGGCGCCGCCGACGTACCGGTAGCTGATGCTGCTGGTCGCGCTGCTGATCTGGCTCACCTGGATCGGCAGGTTCGTGCCGGGGGAGCAGCTGGTGTAGTGACAGCCGAGGAAGACCGAGGGGTACGCGGTCGGGGCGCCGTTGGTCGGGTTGCTGCCGTTCTGGGTGGTGATCTCGAAGCCGGTGCTGGTGACGTTGATGCACTGCTGGGCGGTGGTGCCCCAGCGGTTGTTCTGCACCACGTAGCGGTTGCCGATGACGGTCGAGCCGTACTGTTCGCAGATCTGGGTGTCGGCGGAGGCGTTTCCGCCGAGGGCCACGGCGACGATGGAGCCGCTGACCAGCAGGCCGGCGGCCACGAGGGCCCGAAGTCGACGTTTCATGCTGCTCCTAGCGGTGTGGCGCTGCCCGGGCGCCGGACGGGTGAACGGGTGCGGGAGCGCTCCCACGCTCGTTGACACATTTACATCTGTGAAACAAACGCGCAACCGGTCGGAGGAAATCGGCCGGGATATGAGGTTTCCCGCGCGGTGCCTTCGGCGAGGGGTGCCCCGCCTGAGTGACAGCGGTGAACCGCCCAGGTGACAGCTTCCGCCCGCCGGCCGACCGGCGCCGGGCCCCGATGCGCGCGCCCGCGCGGGCCGATCAGCCCTGGTGTGCGCCGATTGCGCCGAGTAATGTCTTGCATCCGACGCGTGCCGAACCCCTCCGGAGGCGTACCGCAACCATGGGTGGCTCTCCCCTGCGCATCCTCGTCGTCGGCGCGGGCATCGCCGGTCTGGCCGTGGCCCGGGCGCTGCGCATGGCGGGCTTCCGCCCGGACGTCACCGAGAAACTGCCGCCGGGCGAGTCCCACGAGACCGGCCTCTACCTGCCCGGCAACGCCGCCCGGGCGCTGCGCCGGCTGGACCTCGACGGCCCGGTCCGCCCACTCGGCCACGTCGTGCACCGGCAGCGCTTCCTCGACGCCGACGGCGCCCCGCTCTGCGAGGTCGACCTGGACGCCCTCTGGGGCGGGGTCGGCGAGTGCCGGGCCCTGCCCCGGGCCGAACTGCACCGGGTGCTGCTCACCGGGGCCGGCGGCGCGGTGCGCCACGGTGCCGAGGTACGCACCCTCGACCTGCTGCCCGCCGGCGTCGGGGTGACCTTCGTCGACGGCACCGCCGCCGAGTACGACCTGGTCATCGGCGCCGACGGGCCGCGATCCTCGGTCCGCGCGCTCGCCGCGCTCGGCGGCCCGCCCCGACCCGCCGGGCAGGTGGTCTACCGCACCGTGCTGCGCCACGGCCCGACGGTCACCGAGTGGACCGCGCTGCTCGGCCAGCGCGCCGGCTTCCTGATCGTGCCGATCGGCGCCGGGCGGCTGCACTGCTACGCCGACGAGGCCGGCACCGAGCGGCCCGCCGACCCGGTCAGCCGGGTGCGCGAGCTCTTCGGCTCGTACGGCGGCCCGGTGCCGGAGGTGCTGGACGCGCTGGAGTGGGTGCACGTCGGAGTCACCGACGAGGTGGAACTGGGCCGTTGGTACCGGGGACGGGTGCTGCTGGTCGGCGACGCCGCGCACGCGACCGCGCCGACCCTCTCCCAGGGCGCGGCGATGGCACTGGAGGACGCCGTCGTGCTGGCCGAATCGCTGAGGGCGGCCGGCGGCGTGGAGGCGGCCCTCGTCGCGTACGAGAGTCGCCGTCGCCCGCGTACCCGATGGGTGCGCGACCGGACCCGCGACCGCAACCGGACCCGGGACGTACCGCCGGCGCTGCGCGACCCGTTGCTGCGCGGGCGTGGCGGCCGGATCTTCGGCGAGCACTACCGGCTACTGCTCGGCCCGCTCTGACCCTCGGGGTCGGGGCCGAAGATCGTAGCTGGCCACCCCACGCCGGGGGGCCACCTGCCGGGGACTATCCTCCTTGCGGATGACGGCCCGCAGAAATCAGCGCGTGCCGAGCGGGACAACCGAGAACCGGAGGCCACTCGTGACCACCGTCGCACCCAAGCCGGTCGTGACCCGGCCCTGGCCGGTCCGAGAGCCGGTCAAGGGGTCGGCCATCGCGCGGCTGCTGCGGACCACGGACGCGAAGCAGATCGGGATCATGTACATGGTCACCGCGTTCGCGTTCTTCATGATCGGCGGCCTGATGGCCCTGATCATGCGGGCCGAGCTGGCCCAGCCGGGGCTGCAGTTCCTGTCGCCCGAGCAGTACAACCAGCTCTTCACCATGCACGGCACGATCATGCTGCTGTTCTTCGCGACGCCGATCGTGTTCGCCTTCGCGAACTACATCGTGCCGATCCAGATCGGCGCGCCCGACGTGTCGTTCCCGCGGCTGAACAGCTTCGCCTACTGGCTGTACCTGTTCGGCGGCACCATCGCGACCGCCGGCTTCCTCACCCCGGGCGGCGCGGCCGACTTCGGCTGGTTCGCGTACGCCCCGCTGAGCAGCGTGGAGCACTCCCCGGGCGTCGGCGCCAACATGTGGATCATGGGTCTGGCCATCTCCGGTCTGGGCACGATCCTCGGCGCGGTCAACATGATCACCACGGTCCTCACCCTGCGGGCCCCCGGCATGACCATGTTCCGGATGCCGATCTTCACCTGGAACATCCTGGTCACCAGCCTCCTGGTGATCCTGGTCTTCCCGCTGTTGGCCGCCGCGCTCTTCGCGCTCGCCGCCGACCGCATCCTCGGCGCCCACGTGTACGACCCGGCGACCGGTGGGCCGATGCTCTGGCAGCACCTGTTCTGGTTCTTCGGGCACCCCGAGGTCTACATCGTCGCGCTGCCGTTCTTCGGCATCATCAGCGAGATCATCCCGGTCTTCTCCCGCAAGCCGATCTTCGGCTACAAGGGTCTGGTGGCCGCGACCCTCGCCATCGCCGCGCTGTCGATGAGCGTCTGGGCGCACCACATGTTCGCCACCGGCCAGGTGCTGCTGCCGTTCTTCAGCTTCCTGAGCTTCCTGATCGCCGTGCCCACCGGTATGAAGTTCTTCAACTGGATCGGCACCATGTGGCGCGGCCAGGTCAGCTTCGAGACCCCGATGCTCTGGTCGGTCGGCTTCCTGGTGACCTTCCTCTTCGGTGGTCTCACCGGTGTGCTGCTGGCCAGCCCGCCGATCGACTTCCACGTCTCCGACTCGTACTTCGTGGTGGCGCACTTCCACTACGTGCTCTTCGGCACCATCGTGTTCGCCGTCTTCGCCGGCATCTACTTCTGGTTCCCGAAGATGTTCGGCCGGATGCTCGACGAGCGGCTCGGCAAGGTGCACTTCTGGCTGACCATGATCGGCTTCCACACCACCTTCCTGGTGCAGCACTGGCTCGGCAACGAGGGCATGCCCCGCCGCTACGCGGACTACCTGCCCAGCGACGGCTTCACCACGCTGAACATGATCTCCACGATCGGCGCGTTCATCACCGGTATCTCGACGCTGCCGTTCATCTACAACTGCTGGAAGTCGTACAAGACCGGCCCGGTGGTCGAGGTCGACGACCCGTGGGGCCACGGCAACTCGCTGGAGTGGGCGACCAGCTGCCCGCCGCCGCTTCGCAACTTCGACCGGATGCCGCGGATCCGCTCCGAGCGGCCGGCGTTCGATCTGAAGTTCCCGGAGCTGGCCGCCGGCCACCAGAGCCTGGCCGGCCCGCCGGAGGGCGGCTCCAAGCCGCTGACCAGCGAGTCGGACGGCGGGGCCCGGTACGCCGAGGACACCGCCAGCAACATCGACCGCTGACACTCAGCACCACGTCCGACGGGCGCCGCCCTCCCTACCCGGGAGGCGGCGCCCGTCGCCATTTCCAGTCCCACCTGGTCGCCGGGTCGTCCGTGGGGTCGTCGGGCCCACCCCCGGAGGTTGATCGACTCCATGTCCCCGACATGGCGGTGTCCGGGCGCGCAGGATGCCGCCATGTCGGCGACATGGTGTCGATCAGGTCGGTCGGGTGGGCCGATCGACTCGGCTTCTGGGATGTCGGGGTGTCCGGTCGGGCAGACAGCCCGACTTCATTGACCCCGAGTTGATCGTATGGCCGTCGGAGCAGGCGGGCCGTGTTCCGCGCACAGGCGCTACTTCACGGAAACAGTGGCCTCCCGGAAGCGGGACGGGGACTCTTTCCGCGAAGTAGCGGCCACCGCCCGCCGTGGGCACCTGCCCGCGGGTCGCGCCCGCCGTCGAACCTGCCCGGTGACCGTAACCGTGACGGTGCCGCGCCTGCTGATGGGGCGGGGTCAGAGGGTGGTGGTGGCGGCGAGTTCGGGTTCGGCGGGTACGGGGGCGGCGGAGGCGCGGCGGCGGCGCAGTTCGATGGGGAGCACCGCGAGCGCGACCAGCGCGCCGATGATGCCGGTCACCGCGAACCCCCAGGCCGGCGCGGAGGCGTCGATAACCGCGCCGGCGAGCGGGGCGCCGACCGCGATGCCGACGGTGACCGCCGAGCCGTGCAGGCCCATCGCCTCGCCGCGTACCTCGGCCGGGGCGAGGCGGCTCACCGCGTCGGAGGTCGCCGCGATGGTCGGGGCGCAGAGCGCGCCGGCCGGGATCAGGGCGAGGCAGAGCAGCCACCAGTGTGAGCCGCCCAGCCCGACCGGGATGGTGCAGAGGCTCAGCGCGGCCATCAGCGCCAGCGGGGAGAAGGAGCGGTGCACGGCCCCGTAGGCGAAGCCACCGACCAGCGAGGCGACCGCCCACATGGCGAGGACGGCGCCGGTCCAGCCGACCTCGCCGCCCTCCCGGAGCACGGCGACGACCGCCACGTCGGTGCCGCCGAGCACCAGCGTGGCGGCGAGGCTGACCGCCAGCACGGCCAGCAGCCGGGGCGTCACCCACTCCCGCCGGGGCACTCGTCGGCGTGGCGTCCCCGGCTGCTGTTCGCTGCCGGTGGGCGGGTTGAGCAGCCAGAACGCCACCCCGGCGGCGACGATGCCGGCGCCGACCAGGTAGAGGGTGGTCTGCGCCGAGATGGCGGTGGCCAGCGCCACGGCCAGCGCCGGGCCGACCATGAACGACAGCTCCACCGACATCGAGTCGAGCGCGTACGCCGGTCGGCGTTGCTCCTCGGGCACCAGCGCGGCGATGGATTGGCGGACCACCGAGAAGATCGGCAGGGCGAGCGAGCCGGCGACGAAGGCGGCCGGCAGCAGCAGGAGGTAGGGCAGCGAGGGCGCGGTGGCCCAGTAGACCGCCTCGACGATCGCGGTGAGCACCAGCACCGGCCGCAGGCCTCGGCGGTCGATCTGCCGACCGAGCAGCGGGCCGCCGATCGCCGCGCCGACGGTGATCGCGGCGCCGACCAGCCCGGCGGCGGCGTAGCCGCGGCCGAGGTCGAGCACGTGGAGGGTCATCGTCACCCCGGTCGCGGTGAGCGGGATGCGGGCGAGTACCGCCACCAGCAGCAGCGACCGGAGACCGGGCAGCGCGAGCGTCTGCCGGTAAGGCTCAAGGTTCACGACGGTCCATACCTCCGGCGCCATCCTCGACGCTGGGTACGACAGCCGCCAACCTATTACCGGGTCATGCGTTCTTGATCACAGGCGCACCCTGCAGGGAGACCCCGGCGCCCTGCAGCGCGCGTAGCGCCAGGTCGGTGGTGTCCGGGGCGACGCCGGCGGTCAGGTCGAGCAGCACGGTGGTGGCGAAGCCCTCCCGCGCGGCGTCCAGGGCGGTGGCCCGGACGCAGTGGTCGGTGGCGATGCCGACCAGCTCGACCCGGTCGACGCCGTGCCGGCGCAGCCAGTCGGCCAGGCACTCGCCGTCGGCGGCGTGCCCCTCGAAGCCGGAGTACGCGGCGGCGTGCTCGCCCTTGTGGAAGATCTCCTCGACCCGGCCGGTGTCCAGATCGGGGTGGAACTCCGAGCCGGGGGTGCCGACCACGCAGTGCCGCGGCCAGGAGTCGACGAAGTCCGGCCGGTCGGCGAAGTGCGCCCCCGGATCGACGTGGTAGTCCTTGGTCGCGACCACGTGCTCCCAGCGGCCCGGTTCGGCGGCGAGCAGCCGGGTGACGCCGGCTGCCACGCCCGCCCCGCCGCCGACGGCCAGCGAGCCGCCCTCACAGAAGTCGTTCTGCACGTCCACGATGATCAACGCGTTGCTCACCGGTGCTCCCTTCCTGACGCCTCGGCCCGGGACCGGGCAACCTTCACTGTGCGGGCACCACGGTGACCGGGATGGCCGGATCGCCCGCGGAGAGCTTCAGCCCCTCCCACGGGATGGAGATCAGGCACTCCCGCAGGTGCTCGCGCGACTCGTCCAGCGTGGGTAGGTCGACCGGTTCACCGCCGGCCACGAACGAGCGCTGGAGCAGCCGGTCGTTGGGCTGCCGGTCCGGTACGCCCTGCGGGACGATGACCTCCTCGGTGGCCGTACCGGTCGGCTTGTGCCGCCGGACCGCGACCTTGCGGCCACCGATGGTCGCCTTGTGCTCCGAGCGCTTCACCACCGCTCGGCCGTCGACCTCGACCAGCTTGTAGACCAGCCCGACGGTGGGCGCACCGGAGCCGGTGACCACCGCGGTGCCCGCGCCGTACATGTCCACCGGCTCGGCGGCGAGGGCGGCGATGGCGTACTCGTCCAGGTCACCCGAGACGATGATCTTCGTCTCGGTGGCGCCGAGCGAGTCGAGCAGCTCCCGGGACTGTTGGGCGATCACCGCGAGGTCGCCGGAGTCGATCCGGACCGCGCGCAGGTCGGTGCCGGCGACCGCGATCGCGTTGCGGATGCCCTGGCTGATGTCGTACGTGTCGACCAGCAGCGTGGTGTCCTTGCCCAGGGTGGCGACCTGCGAGGCGAACGCGGCCCGCTCGTCGTCGTGCAGCAGGGTGAACGCGTGCGCCGCGGTGCCGGCGGTGGGAATGCCGTAGCGGCGGCCGGCCTCGAGGTTGGAGGTGAACCGGAAGCCGGCCAGGTAGGCGGCCCGGGCGGCGGCCACCGCGGCCCCCTCGTGCGCCCGCCGGGAGCCCATCTCGATCAGGGTGCGACCGCGGGCCGCGGTCACCATCCGGGCGGCGGCAGCCGCGACGGCGCTGTCGTGGTTGAGGACGGAGAGCACCAGCGTCTCCAGCACCACGCACTCGGCGAAGCCGCCGCAGACGGTGAGGATCGGCGAGTTGGGGAAGAAGAGCTCGCCCTCGGCGTACCCGTCGATGTCGCCGGTGAAGCGGTAGTCCCGCAGCCAGGCCGCGGCCTGGTCGTCGACCACGCCGGTGCGCAGCAGGTGGTCGACGTCGGCGGCGTCGAACCGGAAGTCCCGGATCAGCTCGATCAGGCGCCCGGTGCCGGCGACCACGCCGTAGCGGCGACCGGTCGGCAGCCGACGGCTGAAGACCTCGAAGACGCAGCGGCGGTCGGCGGTGCCGTCGCGCAGCGCCGCGCTGATCATGGTCAGCTCGTAGTGGTCGGTCAGCAGTGCGGGGCGAAGGGTGCTCACCGTCCCAGCCTAAAGTTCAGCTCGCGTCCCCGCCCTCGTGGCCCGGGATCGCCCGCAGCGCGGCCCGCAGCTCGGCGCGACTGGTGACGCCGAGCTTGGCGTAGATCCGCTGAAGGTGGTTCTCCACGGTGCGCGCCGAGAGGTAGAGCCGGTCGGCGATGGCCTTGCTGGTGGCCCCCTCGGCGGCGAGCCGGGCCACCTGCCACTCCCGCTCGGTCAGCACCGGTGCCCCGGCGCGCAGCGCCGGGGTGCGGATCAGGTCGCAGCGGTTCAACAGCGCCGCGAGGCGTTCCCGGGCCTCGTTGGCGGCGGCGGGCCGCTCCCGGCGCAGCCGGTGCAGCGCGGTGGCGGTCGCCTCGGCGGCGTAGAGGTTGAGGTCCAGCGCGGCGAAGTCGTCGGCGACCGTGAGCAGGTCGGCCGCCGAGCCGGCGACCGCGGCCCGGGCGTGTCGGGCCAGCAGCGGCGGCAGCACCCCGTCGACCCGTTCGGAGAGTTCGGAGAGGCGCTGGGCGACGCTGCGCCGGCTGCCGTCGGAGCAGGTCGGCCCGACCGGCGTGGTTGCCTGGTCGAGCCGCACCAGGTCGTGCAGGACGTGCACCTCGTGGCCGGCGAAGTCGTCGGCGCGCAGCCGGTCGACCAGTTCGGTCAGCTGCTTCACCGCCCCCGGCAGGTCGCCGGCCGCGGCGAGCGCCGCACCGCGGGCCTGCTCCAGCCACGGATAGAGCACCGCCATGCCGGGAGCCTGGGTGCGGTCGGCCTCGGCCATCGCCTCGGCGGCCTGGGCCGCGTCGCCCCGCAACGCGGCCGCCTGCGCCCGCTCGGCCTGGGCCAGCCCGGCGTAGACCCGGCTGGTGGCGAGCACCGCGCACGCGCCGAGGCTGGTCCGCAGCGCGGCGTCGCTCTGACCGCGCAGCCGGGCCGCGTACGCCTGCAGGATGGCCAGGTAGCCGGTGCCGAGCCGGAAGTCCCCGGCGCCGGCGAGGTCGGCGAACTCGTCGGCCACGATCGCGTCGATGCCGGCCAGGTCGCCGGCGAGGGTGAGCCGGGTGCCCCGGGCCAGCTCCAGGGCGAGCTGGAGGTATGGCATGTCGGCTCGCCACCGGGCCGCCTCGGAGTGCACCTGGTTGACCGCGGTGCCGCTGCGACGCAGCTGCCCCTGCGCGGCCTGCAGGTAGGCGATCGTGCACCGGGCCAGCTCGCGGGCAGCGATGCTGGCCGCCGGGCGGTCCAGCACGCCCTGGCTGAGCCGCAGCGCCGTGGCGGTGTCCAACCGGTGCAGCCGCATGATCGCCTCGAACGCGCGGACCCGGGCCTGGTCGGCCGAGTCGGCCAGGTCGCCGGCCCGCGCCGCGATCTCCTCCACCGTGGACTCCTGGCTCAGCCCCCAGTAGGTGACCATCCCGCGCACGGTCAGCCAGCGGCTCAGCCGGCGACTGTCGGCCGAGCCGGGGGAGACCGCGTCGAGCACCTCGATCGCCTCCTCCGGCCGGTCGGCGAACATCAGGATGGTGGCCAACAGCTCGGCCGCGTCGAACCCGCCGCCGGCTTCGAGCGCTGCGCGGGCCAGCCGGGTCGCCAGCGGTACGTCGTACCGGCTGAACGCCTGCACGGCCGCGTCGAGCAGGAGCGCGGCGTCCTGGGCGGTGCCCGAGTCGAGCCGCCACACCGCCACCCGGAGCAGGTCGTCGCGGCGTCGCTTGCCCACCCGCTCCAGCAACTCGGCGAGGTGGGCCTGCAACCGGCGGGTCCGGCTGACCGGGCAGCGGCGGCGCATCACCTCGCCGTAGAGCGGGTGCGCGAGCCGGACGTTGGTCCGCCGGTCGTGCTGGATCACCGAGATCAGGCCACGCTCCTCGGCGACCTCCACGTCGGTCGGGTCGACGGCCTGGTTGAGCAGTTGCAGGCCGAGCGGTTCACCGAACGCGACCAGCTCGACGACCGCCCGGACGCCGGGGGTGAGCTGGCCGATCCGGATGTCGATCAGATCGGTCAGGTTCGGCGCCAGCTCCAGCCGCCCGGTCCACTTCCAGATCCCGTACGTGCGGGTCAGCTCCTCGCTGCCGGAGGCGGCGTGCACCAGCTCGCGCAGCAGCAGCGGGTTGCCGGCGGAGAGCCGACCCAGCCGGTCGGCGGAGCCGGCGTCGACCGGGCCGCCGAGGATCGCGGCGAGCAGCCCGGCGGTCTCCGCCGGCGCCATCGGGCTCAGCTCGGCGTTCTCCACCAGGTCGTCGGTCCAGAGTGCCCGGATCGGCAGCGGGATCTGCTCGCCGTTGCGCAGCGTGCCGATCACGGTGGCGTTCTCGGCCCGGGCCACCAGGTGCACGAGCGCGGCCGACGGCGGGTCGAGCAGGTGCGCGTCGTCGATGGCGAGCACGATGCGCCGCCCGGCCGCCTGCTGCTGGAGCACGTCCAGCGCCCAGCGCAGGATGCCGGCCGGCGACAGGCCCTGCGGTTGCTCCGCGGGGAGCACCTGGACCAGCCCGCCGAACGGCAGCGCCGCGGTGGTGGCGCTGGCCGCGATGGACCAGATCGCGTAGCGGTCGGTGGGCAGCGCGGCCACGCCCTCGCGCAGCAGTCGGCTCTTGCCGATGCCCGCGTTGCCGCTGTAGAAGAGCCCTCGACCCTCGGTGCCGGTCACTGCCGACAGGAGACGGTTGAGCTCATCCGTTCGGCCGACGAATTTCCACCGACTCATCCGGGCAGCATATCCATCGAAATCGGTCCGCGTGCATACCGTCACGCACCGAAGTTGAGTAATCTCGCGATTACTCGTGAGTACCCGAAGTGTTCCGCCCGGACCCCGGGTCGCTCGTAGTCTTCCGGCATCCGGGTTGACTCGCCGGACTATCCACGCGGCCGGCCCCTGCCGGTCCGCCTGCCACGGGAGGTCGCCCTGATGAAGCCGGGTCCTCTCCCCTCGGTCGACATGCCTGACGACGTGCCGGGCTCCGCCGACCCGCCGCGCTGCGCGCCCCTGCCCACCCGGCTCGGGGCGACCGAACCCGGCCCCGAGGAGCCGCTCGGCGTGCTCGCCGTCGGCCCCGCCGGTGCCGGCCGACGCGCCGTGCTCGCCACCCTGCTCGATCTCGACCCCGCCCTGCTCGCCGTGCCGGACGGCAGCTGGCTGGTGGCCCGGCACGCCGCGAAGCCCACCCGCGCGGCGTACGTGCCGGGCTACCGCCAGCCGCACGCCTACGGTGCGGACCGCACGGCGGCCGGTCCCGCGCTGGCCCGCCCGCCGCGCCGGGTCGAGATCGGCCTGCCCGATCCGCTGCTGCGGCACTTCACCCTGGTCGACACGCTGGACACCGGGACCTTCGGCGTCGCCGGCGCTCGGGTGCTGATCGAGGCGGCCGGTCGGGCCGGGTCGCTGCTCTTCGTGATCGCCGCCGACCAGGCGTTCACCGCGGCGGAACTCAACCTGCTCGCCGAGGTCGCCCGCACCTCGGTCACGGTCTTCTTCGCGGTCACCCCGGGCTCGACCGGCTGGGCCGGGCCCGACAGCACGGCGACGACGGAGGACGCGGGGGCGTCCGTCCCGCCGTCCGGGGCCGGGTCCCCCTCACCCGGCCCCGCCGTGGATCCGGTCGCCGTGACCGTCGAGGCGCACCGGGCGGCTCTGCTCTCCGCGGTCCCCGCCCTCGCCGATGCCCGCTGGTTCGCGCCGCACCACGCCGCGGCCGTGGCCGACCTGCGCCGGGCGCTGGTCGGCTGGGCCGCCGACGAGGGTCTGCGCCGAGCCAGCTCCGACCCGCCGCTGCCGACGGGCGGGCACGTCCGGGTGAGCGTCGCCGCCGACCCGGGTGACTGGTCCGAGCGACTCGACCGGCAGAGCCGCTCCTGCACCCAGCGGATCCGCCAGCACCTCGCGCTGGAACTCGCGAACACGCACCTGCGGGTGGTCCAGGAGATCGTCTTCGGGGTCGGCTGCGCCGGGCTGCCCGAACTGCTCGACCGCGAGATGGAGGCGCTGTCGCTGCTGGCCACCGCTCAGTGCGACCACGCGGTCCGGGGCATCATCGAGGAGATCACCGCCCGGGTGGTCGGCGGCCCGCTGCCCGAGGGTGTGCACCAGCGGGTCACCCACGCGATGAGCTGGGGGCTGACCGAGGAGCGCGACCGCGCCGGCCGGGATCTCGACCGGGTGCTGCTGGTCACCAGCACCGCCGGGGTGGCCGGGCTCTCCGGCGACGGCGCGATCGACGCGGTGGCCGGCTATCCGAGCCCAGCCCGCGCCGAGGTGCTTCCGCCGGTCGCCGTCGCCCTCTCCGGCGGCTGCTGGCAGCACTGGCGCAGCCCGGGCAACAACGATCCGAACGGCGCGCGGGCCTGGGCCCAGCGGGCGCTGCGGGAGGTCGAGCTGGAGCTGGCCCGGGAGATCTCCCGGCGGTTCGAGGTGATCCGTCTCTCCCTGGGCGCGGTGCTCTCCGATGCGGTTGACCACGGCATCCTGCTCGCCTGAGGGCGCCCGAGACGTCCGGCCCGCCGGGCCCGCCCGCCCACCCCTCGGGCGCGGTCCCGGCGGGTCCGGGCCTCCCCCCGACGGCGATCCGCGCCCGGCCGGCGTTCCGGTTCCTCGGTTCCGGGAGACCGGTGGCACGATGGGGGGCATGGCGGCTCCGCAGGTTGCACCGGTCGAGACGCCGGCCACCGAAGAGGTGCCGGTCTCGGACCGGCCGTGGGTGACGATCGTGTGGGACGACCCGGTCAACCTGATGACGTACGTGACCTGGGTCTTCCAGAAGCTCTTCGGCTACAGCCGGGAGAAGGCCGAGGAGCTGATGCTGGACGTGCACCACAAGGGCCGCGCCGTGGTCTCCACCGGCGCCCGGGAGCGGATGGAGCACGACGCGTCGCAGCTGCACGCGTACGGGCTGTGGGCGACGGTGGACCGCTCGTGAGCATGTTCCGCAGGCAGAGTGGGCGCTATGTCGCCAGCTTCGCCGTCGACGAGGTGCGGGTGCTGCGCAAGGTCGCCGGTGAGGTGGTCGGTCTGCTCACCGACGGCTTCGACCACTCCGACCCGGTGGTCGGCCGGCTCTTCCCCGAGGTCTACCCGGACGACCCGACCGGTGCCGCCGAGTTCCGCCGCTACACCGAGGGTGACCTCAAGACCGCGAAGATCGACCAGGCCGGCGCCATCCTGGCCGCGTTGCCCGACGAGGCCGGCGGCGAGGTGCGGCTGGACGCCGAGGCGGCCGAGGCGTGGCTGCGCGCGTTGAACGACGCCCGGCTCGCGATGGGCGTGCGGTTGGAGATCAAGGACGGGACGGACCTCGGCGAGGAGCTGGACGACGCGGTCGCCGAGGACCCGACCTCCAGCCGGGTGTTCCAACTGTCGGTATACGCATACCTCGGCTATCTGCAGGAGTCGCTGCTCAACGCCCTGATCGACGGGGCGTGACCGCCACCACTTCGGGCCCCCGGCCGGCAGGCGTTAGGCTGGGCAGCGTGCTGAGCATCGACCGGTCGATCGTCGACGCGATCGTGTCCCACGCGCGTCGGGACCACCCCGACGAGGCGTGCGGCGTCGTCGCCGGCGCCGCCGGCAGCGACACCCCGACCCGGCACATCCCGATGGACAACGCGGCCCGCTCGATGACCTTCTACGAGTTCGACTCGATGGAGCAGCTGCGGGTGTGGCGCGAGATGGACGACCGGGACGAGGAGCCCGTCGTCATCTACCACTCGCACACCGCGACCGAGGCCTACCCGTCCCGCACGGACGTCTCCTTCGCCGGTGAGCCGGGCGCGCACTACGTGCTGGTCTCCACCCGGGAGCCGGACACCGAGGAGATCCGCTCGTTCCGGATCGTCGACGGTGTGGTGACCGAGGAGCCGGTCCGGATCGTGGAGGCCGGGGTGGACCCGCACGCCGTCCAGTCCTACATGTTCGGGCAGAGCCCGGCGACGGTCGACTACGAGTGTTCCGACCGCTGATCCCCCGCGGCGCGTAACACCCGTCCACGTCCCGTCACCGAGGCACACCCGAAGAGGAGCACGACATCATGGCCATCGAGGTTCGCATCCCCACCATCCTGCGCAGCTACACCGGCGGCGCGAAGGTCGTCGAGGGCGCCGGCGACACCCTGAGCGACCTGCTCACCGACCTGGACTCGCGGCACGGCGGCCTGAAGGGCCGCCTGGTCACCGAGGCCGGGTCGCTGCACCGGTTCGTCAACGTCTACGTCAACGACGAGGACGTCCGGTTCCTGGGTTCGCTGGACGCCAAGCTCAACGACGGTGACAGCGTCACCATCCTGCCGGCGGTCGCCGGGGGCGCGTTCGGCTTCGCCGCCGCCGCGGCGATCGCGCAGCACAGCGCCGCCGCCGCGGCGATCGCGCAGCACAGTGCCGCGTCCGCGCCGGCGGCCCCGGGCCGTCGGGCCGTCGCCGGCCGCTGAGGCGGCCGCCATGGCGCGGTACGACAGTCTGCTCGACGCCTCCGGCGGCACACCCCTGGTCGGCCTGCCCCGGCTCTCGCCGACGGTGCCCGATCAGGCGCCGCCGGTGCGGCTCTGGGCCAAGCTGGAGGACCGGAATCCGACCGGCAGCATCAAGGACCGGGCGGCGCTGTTCATGGTCCGGGCGGCCGAGGAGGCCGGCCGGCTCCGGCCGGGCGACACCATCCTCGAACCGACCAGCGGCAACACCGGCATCTCGCTGGCCATGGTGGCGAAGCTGCGCGGCTACCGGCTGGTCTGCGTGATGCCGGAGAACGTCTCGACCGAGCGGGTCCAGCTGCTCCGGATGTACGGCGCGGAGATCATCTTCTCGTCGGCGGCCGGTGGCTCGAACCAGGCGGTCGCCACGGCCAAGCAGATCGCGGCCGAGCATCCCGACTGGGTGATGCTCTTCCAGTACGGCAACGAGGCCAACGCGCGGGCGCACTACGAGACCACCGGCCCGGAGCTGCTGCACGACCTGCCCGGCATCACCCACTTCGTGGCCGGTCTGGGCACCACCGGCACGCTGATGGGCACCGGGCGCTACCTGCGGGAGAAGGTCGACGGCATCCAGATCGTCGCGGCGGAGCCGCGCTACGGCGAGCTGGTCTACGGCCTGCGCAACATCGACGAGGGCTACGTACCGGAGCTCTACGACGCCACCGTGCTGTCCCGGCGGTTCTCCGTCGGCACCCGGGACGCGGTGCTGCGCACCCGGCAACTGGTCGAGGTGGAGGGGATCTTCGCCGGCTTCTCCACCGGTGCGATCCTGCACGCCGCGCTGGCGGTGGCCCACGAGGCGGTACGCGAGGGCCGCGGCGCCGACGTGGCCTTCGTGGTCGCCGACGGCGGCTGGAAGTACCTCTCCACCGGGGCCTACGGCGGCACGCTGGCCGACGCCGAGGACGCCCTCGACGGGCAGCTCTGGGCCTGAGCCCGACCACCGTCCGACGGGCCGGGGCCGCCGACGCGCGTCGGCGGCCCCGG
>NZ_JBEZFU010000013.1:0-164231 GCF_040649635.1 Micromonospora sp. NPDC048909
TTGTCGGCCTGCACCGCCACGGCGGTGGGCTTGGCGTCCACGGCCGGCGCCGCGGCGTGCGCGGCGACGGGGCCGGCGAAGATCCCACCGGCGAAGGCCAGACCAGCAACACTCAGAACGCTCTTACGCATGATCGTGTTCATCAGGGAAGCTCCAATTCGGGGGTAGACACCCACACCACCGATAGGGGTCGGCAACGTGCGCGGGTGTGCAGCACCTCGACAAGGCGCTCAACAAAACAAGCAAGAGGGAAAGTCTTCAGGCCGGGCCACACATTCCGGGGCTCACCGACCAGGGGGATCCGACGTCCGGGGCCGGGGGGCCTCGCGGTGCCGGGTCCAGCTGTAACGACCGGCGGCCCGCCATCATTCCGGGGGTCGGCTCGTCGGCCGGGACCAGATGTAACGGCCGGCGGCCCGCCATCATTCCGGCGGGCCAGCCACCGTCGGCGACCGGATGAACCGGCCGGCGGGCGGGGCTGCTACCTCGGCCGTCGGGCATATTCAACGACGCCCGGCCACCCATCATTCCGGCCCCGGGATGCCCCCGGTCACACCCCAAACCGCCCACACCGCCCAGGAGGCTTTGTCCAGCGCAGCGCTCGGGAGGCGATCGGTACACCCCGACATCAGCGAACCGGAGTCGATCAAACCGGACGAGTCTCTGATCAACTCCAGTCCGCCGACACGGCGATTATCTGCCCACCTGGTCACCGCCACGTCGGCGACTTTGCGGGCCGCCGGGCCCCGGGCCGGGTCGCTGAGCCCCAGGGCGCCGGGCCCAAGCCGCCGGGGCCCAAGCCGCCGGGGCCCAAGCCGCCGGGCCCAGGGCGCCGGCCGCCGCGCCGCCGCACGTCGGGTCTCTGGGCTCGCGACCGGTAGGGGAGAGGTGACGCCGGACACATACGATACGGATCGGTTCCGTATCGTTAATGGTGGGCTTAGGCTGACCGTGATTACGAGTCTGCTCCGTATCGTATCTTCGGGCGGGGCCACCGGGGGGAGAACCGGCAATGGAGATCCGCGACAACACGGGCCATCCGAGGAGGTGGGCGATCCTGGGGGTGCTGGTGATCAGCCTCCTCGTGGTCGTCCTCGACAACACCATCCTGAACGTCGCACTTCGCACGCTCGCCGACCCGACGCACGGGCTGGGTGCCAGCCAGGGCGAGCTGGAGTGGGCGATCAACTCGTACACGCTCGTCTTCGCCGGTCTGCTCTTCACCTTCGGGGTGCTCGGCGACCGCGCCGGTCGTAAGCGGTTCCTGCTGATCGGTCTGGTGCTCTTCGGCCTGTCGTCGCTGCTGTCGGCGTACGCGCAGAGCCCCGGGCAGTTGATCGCGGCCCGCGCGCTGATGGGGGTCGGCGGCGCGGCCATCATGCCGGTGACGCTCTCGATCATCTCGAACGTCTTCGACCCGCGGGAGCGGGGCCGGGCGATCGGCGTCTGGGCCGGTGCGGTCGGGCTCGCCGTCGCGATCGGCCCGGTCCTGGGCGGCGGGCTGCTCGAGCACTTCTGGTGGGGTTCGGTCTTCCTGATCAACGTGCCGGTGGTCGTGCTCGGCGTGGTCCTGGTCGCGCTCCTGGTGCCCGAGTCGCGGGACCCGAAGCCGGGCCGGATCGACGTGTTCGGTGTGGTCCTCTCGGTGGTGGGCCTCGTCGCGCTGACCTACGGCATCATCGACGGCGGTGAGCACGGTTTCGGCCGGCCGGTGGTGTGGGTCTCGATCATCGGTGGCCTGGCGGTGCTCGCCTGGTTCGTCAACATCGAGCGGCGCAGCACCCACCCGTCGCTGGACGTCCGGCTGTTCAAGGTGCCGCAGTTCGCCGCGCCGGTCGCAATCGTCGGCCTGATCTTCTTCGCCGCGATGGGCGTGATGTTCTTCAGCTCGTTCTACCTGCAGCTGGTGCGCGACTACAGCCCGCTGCAGACCGGTCTGCTCTTCCTGCCGTTCGCCGGCGCCCAGCTGATCTTCGCCCCGCGCAGCGCGGCGATGGTCCGCAAGTACGGCGGCAAGGCGGTCGCGGTGGTCGGGCTGGTGCTGACGGCGATCTCGCTCGGCGCCTTCACCTTCATCGACGCGCACACCCCGATCTGGGTCGTGTTGTTCTTCTTCTTCATCCAGGGCGTCGGGATGGCCAACATCATGCCGCCGGCGACGGAGTCGATCATGTCGTCGCTGCCCCGGGAGAAGGCCGGCGTCGGCTCGGCGGTCAGCAACACGGTCCGCCAGGTCGGTGGCGCGCTCGGCGTGGCGGTGCTCGGCTCGGTGCTCTCCGCGGTCTACCGGGCCGACGTCGACCCGGCGCTGGCCGGCCTGCCGGCCCAGGCCCGGGACGCGGCGAACGAGTCCATCTCCGGCGCGTACGCGGCGGCCGGGCAGCTCGGGCCGGCGGCGCCGAAGCTGCTCGCTGCGGCGAACGACTCCTTCGTCACCGCCATGCACTGGGCGGCCGCGCTCTCCGCGCTGGTGGCCGCGCTCGGCATCCTGGTGGCGCTGCGCTGGCTGCCCGGCCGGGCAGCCACCGACCCGGCGCCGGCCGCACGGGCCGCCGCACCGGAGTTGGCCGAGACCGCATAGGTTCGGGGACAATGTCCGACATGACGTCCACTGCTGATGCTCCGCGGTCGCCCGGGCGACCGCGGAGCGTCCGCGCCGATGAGGCGATCATCGAGGCCACCCTCGACCTGCTCGCCGAGGGCAGCACCATCGAGGCGCTGTCGATCGAGGCGATCGCCGCCCGCGCCGGGGTGGGCAAGGCCACCATCTATCGCCGTTGGGCCGGCAAGGACGCACTGCTGCTGGACGCGCTGCGCCGGCTCAAGGGCATCCTGCCGCAGCCGGCCGGGCACTCCGTCCGGGACGACCTGGTGCTGCTGGTCGGCGCGATCGGAAAGAACGTCGACCCGCGCGCCTCGAAGATCATGCCCTGTCTGGTGCCCGAGGTGAACCGCAGCCCGGACCACTTCCGGCTCTACCAGAACATCATCGCGCCGCGTCGGCAGTTGATGCGCGAGGTGCTGCGGCGCGGCATCGCCGAGGGGGTGCTCCGGCCCGACCTCGACCTCGAGGTGACGATGGCCCTGCTCACCGGACCGATGCTGATCCAGCGCGTGCTCCAGTGGAACCCGGACCTGGACGAGCAGGCCCTGCCCGGGCAGGTCGTCGACACCGTGCTGGCGGGCATCCAGGCCCGCTGACCGATCCTCGGAGCGCCCGAGCGGTCAGCCGGCCGGGGTGCGCAGGCGGTGCAGGCGCAGGGCCAGCTGCACCTCCAGGGCCCGCTCCGGCCGCTGCCAGTCCGCGCCGAGCAGCTGCCCGACCCGCTCCAACCGCTGGGTCACCGTGTTCACATGGACGTGCAGCTGCTCGGCGGCGCGGGCCAGGCTGCCGCCCACCCCGAAATACGCCTCCAGCGTCTTCACCAGGGCGGTGCCGCGCCGGGCGTCGTAGTCGACCACCGGCCCCACGGTCGCCGTGAGGAACTGCTCCACGTCCCGGTCGCCCCCGTCGCCGACCGCGCCGAGCAGCAACCCGACGAAGCCCAGCTCGGCGGTGCTCGCGCCCTGCCCGGCCCGGCCCAGCGCGCCGAGCGCGGTGAGGCAGCGGTCCGCCTCGCGGAACGTGGCGGCCAGGAACGCCGGCGTGGCCGACGGGCCGCTCGCCCCGGCGGTGACCGGTCGCCCGGTGATCCGGGACAGGTCCCGGGAGACCGCGCGGGCGCTCGCGCCGGCGTCCTGACCGGGGAGCATCAGCACCACCAGGCCGTCGCGGGCCGCGGCCAGCCCGCCGCGGGTCGAGGCGTACGTGGTGGCCCAGGAGAGCACCCGCTGCCGGGCTGAGCCGGTCGCCGCGATCGCGTCCTCGCCCACCGCCACCAGCACGTGCGGCGCGTCCAGGTCCACCCCGAGCCGCCGGGCCCGGCTGCGCAGCGCGTCGGTGTCGCGCAGCGGCCGGGCGATCAGGTCGTCGAGCAGCTCGCCGCGGACCCGCCCCTCCGCCTCGGCGACCGTGCGGCGGAACAGCAGCAGCAGCGCCGTCACCAGCGCGGCCCGCTCCAGGATCCGCTGGTCGGCGTCGACCAGCTCCTCGTCCGGGCGCAGCACCAGGGCGCCCAGGTTCTCCGCGCCGGCCACCACGGCCGCGTACCAGAGCGAGCCCCGCCGGACGCTGCGTCCCTCGGTCCGGGAGGCGGCCACCGCCTCGACGATGTCCGAGCGGTCCGGTTCGGTGATCTCCCCGACCCGGGCCAGCAGCCGGCCCTCCGCGTCCAGTGCCAGCAGCGCCCCGCCGAGCACCTCGGTCACCGCGGCCGCCACGTCCTCCACGCCGCCGCCGCGCAGCACCAGCGCGGTCATCCGGTCGTGGGCGGCCGCCGCGCGCTCCACCGAGCTGCTGTGCGCCCGGATGGTGGTGTTCGCCGCGGACAGCTCGGCCAGCGCCGAGCGGGTCTCGGTGAGCAGCCGGGCGGTGTCGATCGCGACCGCTGCGTGCGCGGCGAGCGAGACCAGGAGGGCGACCTCCTCACGGACGAAGGGGCGGGCCGAGCGGTTCGCCGCGTAGAGCACCCCGATGGAGGTCGAGCCGAGCCGCAACGGCACGCCGAGGATGGCCACCAGGCCCTCCTCGCCCACCCCGGCGTCGATCTCCCCGGTGTGGTGGAAGCGGTCGTCCTCCGGATAGTTGGCGGTGACGTACGGGGCGCCGGACTGGGCCACCAGACCGCCCAGGCCCGCGCCCATCGGCAGCCGCAGCCGCTGGAACCGGGCGGAGACCGAGCCGTCGGTGACCCGCATGTAGGTGTCGCCGCGCTCGTCGTCGTTGAGGGTCATGTACGCCACGTCGGCGCCGAGCAGGTTGCGCGCCCGGTGCACGATCGCCCGCAGCACGTCGTCCAGGTCGCGCAGGCCGGCCAGGTCGCTGACGGTGTCGTACAGCCCGGAAAGCTCGGTCTCCCGGCGGCGGCGCCGCTCGAGCAGCGCGCGGACCCGCAGCGCCACGGTTTTCGCCTGCTCCAGCTCGGCGAGCCGGTCCGGGGGCAGCCCGGCGGCGCGGGCCGCGACCAGCGGCCCCTCGAACTCGACCGCGGCGGCCTCCCGGGCGAGCAGTTCGAGGAACTCCACGGGCGAGGACATGACGCCCATTGTGCGCGCGGCCACTAGTTCGCCGTCCAGCCCCCGTCGAGCGCGATGGACGCGCCGGTGATGAAGGCCGCCGGTGGCGCACAGAGGTACGCCATCAGCTCGGCGACCTCCTCCGGCTCGATCAGCCGCTTGATCGCCGCCCGGGCCAGCATGATCTTCTCGATCACCTCGGATTCCGGGAGGCCGTGGCTGGCCGCCTGGTCGGCGATCTGGCTCTCCACCAGCGCCGTGCGCACGTACGCCGGGTTGATGCAGTTGGCGGTGACGCCGTGCTGCGCGCCCTCCAGCGCGACCACCTTCGACAGGCCCTCCAGCGCGTGCTTCGCCGAGACGTAGGCCGCCTTGTACGGCGAGGCGCGCAGCCCGTGCACCGAGGAGATGTTGATGATCCGGCCCCAGCCCCGGGCGTACATGTGCGGCAGCGCGCGGCGGATGATCAGAAACGGCGCCTCCACCATGACCCGGTGCAGGTACGCGAAGCGCTCCGCCGGGAAGTCCGGTAGCGGCGCGACGTGCTGCAACCCGGCGTTGTTCACCACGATGTCCACGTCCGTGTCGAGCCGGTCCACCGCCGCGGCGTCGGCCAGGTCGACCCCCTCGGCCCGGCCACCGGCCTCGGCGGCCACCGCCTTCGCCGCCTCGACGTTGCGGTCCACCACCAGGACGGCCGCGCCGGCCGCCGCCAACCGCAGGGCGCAGGCCCGGCCGATGCCGCTACCGCCCCCGGTCACCAGGGCGGTCCGACCGGCGAGGTCGACGTTCACGACGTGGGGGACCGCCACGGGTTCTGCCGTCATGGCGCAAGAAGTTACGAGCTGTGTGGCCGGGCGCACATGGGGTGGCGACACATACTCCACCGTCAAGGTGTGTGGGAGCGCGGCCGCTGCGGCCCGGCCGCCGGACCCGGCTGCCAGCTCCCGCTCGCCTACCCGGCCCCGCTGGGGTGGTGGGATGCGACGGTCCGGTCCGGCGTCGGCGTGTCCCGGCGGGCGGGCGTTCGGGGCCACCAGTAGGGTGTCGAACACACGTACTGCTGGCGGCTGGGGGAGGAGGCGGCGTGCGGGTGCTCGGCGTCGACCCGGGGCTGACCCGGTGCGGGGTGGGCGTGGTCGAGGGCGTGCCCGGCCGACCCTGCACGCTGGTCGCCTACTACGTGGTCTACACCGACCCGGCCGACGAGCTGCCGCTGCGCCTGCTGCACCTGGATCGCAAACTCACCGATCTGGTGGCCGAGCACCGGCCGGAGAGCGTGGCGGTCGAGCGGGTGTTCAGCCAGCACAACGTGCGCACCGTGATGGGCACCGCGCAGGCCAGCGGCATCGCCGTGCTCGCCGGTGCGCGCGCCGGGCTGCCCGTGCAGACCTACACCCCGAGCGAGGTGAAGGCGGCGGTGACCGGCTCCGGGCAGGCGGACAAGGCGCAGATGACCGCGATGGTCACCCGGCTGCTGCGGCTGCCCGAGCCGCCCCGACCGGCCGACGCCGCGGACGCGCTGGCGCTGGCGATCTGCCACATCTGGCGCGGCGGAACCCGCTCCAAACTGGCCGCCGCCGCGGACCGGGTACGACGAGGAGGAGCGAGATGATCGCGAGCGTGCGCGGCGTGGTGACCGCGACCGGCCCCGACCAGGCGGTGATCGAGGTCGGCGGGGTGGGCCTCGCGGTGCACTGCGCGCCGGGCACCCTCGCCGAGCTGCGGGTCGGCCAGCCGGCCCGGCTCGCCACCAGTCTGGTCGTCCGGGAGGACTCGCTCACCCTCTACGGCTTCGCCGACGATGACGCCAAGCAGCTCTTCGAGCTGTTGCAGACCGCCAGCGGGGTCGGCCCCCGGCTGGCCCAGGCGGTGCTCGCCGTGCACACCCCCGACGCGGTCCGCAAGGCGATCGCCAACGCCGACACCGCCGCGTTGACTCGGGTGCCCGGGATCGGCAAGAAGGGCGCCGAGCGGCTGGTGCTGGAGCTGCGCGACCGGATCGGTCCGGTGCCGGTGGGCGCCGACGGCGCGGCCGGGGTGGTCGGCGGCGCCTGGCCGGACCAGGTGCGTCAGGCGCTGGTCGGGCTGGGCTGGACGGCCGCGCAGGCCGACCAGGCGGTCGCCGCGGTGGCGGAGACTGTGGACGGCCCGACGCCGCCGGTGCCGGTCCTGCTCAAGCAGGCCATCCGGCTGCTGGGCCGGACGCGATGACCGGTCCCGACCACGGCGTGGTCTCGGCGTACGTCGCGGACGCGGAGCGGGACGCGGAGGCCAGTGTCCGGCCGAAGCGGCTGGCCGAGTTCATCGCCCAGCACCGGGTGCGCGACCAGCTCGACCTGCTGCTGCAGGGTGCGATGCGCCGGGGTAGCCCGCCCGACCACATTCTCCTGTCCGGGCCGCCCGGCCTCGGTAAGACGACGTTGGCCAACATCGTGGCGGCCGAGTTGGGTGCGGGCATCCGGGTGACCAGCGGGCCGGCGATCGAGCGCTCCGGCGACCTGGCGGCCATCCTGACCAGCCTCGCCGAGGGCGACGTGCTCTTCATCGACGAGATCCACCGGATCGCCAAGCCGGCCGAGGAACTGCTCTACAGCGCGATGGAGGACTTCCGGGTCGACGTGGTGGTCGGCAAGGGGCCGGGCGCCACCGCGATCCCGCTGGACGTGGAGCCGTTCACCCTGGTCGGCGCGACCACCCGCTCCGGCCTGCTGACCGGGCCGATGCGGGACCGGTTCGGCTTCGTCGCCCACCTCGACTTCTACGCCCCGGCCGATCTGGAGGCGCTGCTGCACCGCTCGGCGCGGATCCTCGGCGTGCCGATCACCGCCGACGGCGCCGTCGAGATCTCCGGTCGCTCGCGGGGGACGCCCCGGATCGCCAACCGGTTGCTGCGCCGGGTGCGCGACTTCGCCGAGGTCCGGGCCGACGGCGTGGTCAACCTGGAGACCGCGCGGGCGGCGCTGACCGTCTACGACGTCGACGCCCTCGGGCTGGACCGGCTGGACCGCGCGGTGCTGACCGCGTTGGTCGACTCGTTCCGGGGCGGCCCGGTCGGGCTCTCCACCCTCGCCGTCGCGGTGGGGGAGCAGCCGGACACCGTCGAGGAGGTGTGCGAGCCGTTCCTGGTCCGGGCCGGTCTGTTGGCCCGTACGCCGCGGGGGCGGGTGGCGACTGAGGCGGCCTGGCGGCATCTGGGGCGTACGCCACCGAATGGTACATTTGGTGCCGATGCCTCTCCCGTGGCCGATCTGTTCTCGACCGCGCCCGATCAGCCGTGATCCGAACGTGATCTGTGCCGCATTCGGCGTTCCCAGGTGCAGGGATTAGACTCGCCGCGGTCTGTACAGGACGTGAGAATCCGCCTCCGCTCCGGCACACCTGGTGCCGGCGGGAGGCCAATGGGAAGGTCTGTAACCGTGCAATACCTTGCAGCGGGCAGCGGCGGAGCCGGTGGTCTGACGCCGATCCTGATGATCGTCTTGCTCTTCGGCGTCATGTACTTCATGATGATCCGCCCTCAGCAGAAGCGCCGCCGCGAGGCCGCGGACATGCAGTCCGCGCTCGGCCCCGGTGACGAGGTGGTCACCATCGGCGGGCTCTACGGCACGGTCACCGGTGTGGACGACGACACCGTCCTGCTCGAGGTCTCCCCGGGAGTGCAGACCCGGTACGCCCGGCCGGCCATCGCCCGGGTGGTCACCCGGGCCGAGCTTCCGGCGGAGCCGGCGACCGAGGACGCGGACACCGTCAAGGAGTGACCCGCCTCTCGTCGGGGCAGGCCCGGCCGGTCCCAACCGGCCGATTCCCGACGGGGCGGCGGTGGCGACATCAAAACTGGATAATCGGGTCGACGCTGGGCGTCGGCACACTTGCGTGACCGGTCGGCGCCCCCGCGCTCTCCGCCGCGACGCCGTGCCGCCGACCGCCGCCGAGCCCGGTCGGAGCCGTCGGCCCGGGATCCCGGCCCGACACCCGTCGCCGCGGGGGCGGCGCGACCGTACAGGGAGACAGGACAGCCGTGGCACCACCTCAGGGACAGATGCGCCCCGGGCGGCAGCTCGCCGTACTCGGGCTCATCTTCGTCGTCCTCTATCTTTTGGTGTTCTTCTCGGGCGGCGCCAAGGGCAGCTTCACCGACCGGCTCGAGCCCCGGCTCGGCCTGGACCTGGTCGGCGGCACCCGCCTGACGCTGGAGGCGAAGAACACCGTCGACGGTCGGCCCCCGACGGCGGAGAACCTCGAAGAGGCCCGCCAGATCATCGAGAACCGGGTCAACGCCTTCGGCGTGGCCGAGGCCGAGGTGGTCACCGAGGGCAACCGGAACATCGTGGTCTCCCTGCCCGGCGAGAACCGGGACCTGACCAACGTCGGCACCCCGGCCGAGCTGCGCTTCCGCAAGGTGCTCAAGGCGGCGGACGGCAGCGGGGCGATCGCCGCCCCGCCGGCGGCGACGCCGGCCCCGTCCGGCAGCGCGAGCCCGGCCCCCTCGGGCAGCGCGACGCCGACCCCGTCGGGCAGCGCCGCGCCGAAGGTGACCAGCTCGCCGTCGGGTGGCCAGGGCGGCATGGCGCCGGCGCCGAGCGCGAGCGCCACCCCGACCCCGTCGACGTCGGCCTCGCCGAGCGCCGCCGCGCCCGCGCCGAGCGCCAGCGAGGCACCGGTGCCGGCCAGCATCGAGCAGCAGCGAAAGGCCGTCGAGCAGAAGGTTGGTGCGGCCGCCTGGTCGGCCGCCAGCGGGTTGCAGGCACCGGCGGACCTCACCGCCGACCCCTCGCTGGGCGACAAGCTCAAGCCGTTCGGCACGCTCAGCCCGCAGGAGGTCGCCGTCCTGCCGGCGCAGATGCAGTTCAACGTGCCGACCATCGGCTGCGCCCAGCTCGACGGACGTCCGCCGGCCTCGATCTCGGACCCGCAGCAGCAGGTGGTGGCCTGTGAGGACAGCGCCGCGAAGTACCTGCTCGACGTGGCGAAGGTGCTCGGCACCGACGTGAGCGACGCCAGCGCGGTGATGGACCAGACCAGCTCCTGGGTGGTGAGCCTCGACTTCACCGGCAACGGCCAGGAGAAGTGGACCAACCTGACCCGCGAGGCGTTCAACAACGAGGGCCAGGCCTGTGACGCCTCCGCCCTCGGCCAGGACGGCAAGTGCCGGGTGGCCGTGGTGCTGGACAACGAGATCGTCTCGTCGCCCGAGATCCAGGGTGTACTCACCGGCGACTCCCAGATCACCGGCAACTTCACCCAGAAGGACTCCAGCACCCTCGCCAGCCAGCTGCGCTACGGTGCGCTGCCGGCGACCTTCGAGGCGCAGGAGCAGCAGAACGTCTCCGCCACCCTGGGCGCCAGCCACCTGCGGGCCGGCCTGCTCGCGGCCGGCATCGGCATGCTGCTGGTCATCATCTACGCGTTCTTCTACTACCGCCTGCTCGGCTCGGTGATCTTCCTGAGCCTGATCCTCTCCGCGCTGCTGGTCTTCGGCGCGCTGATCGTGCTCGGGCGGCAGATCGGGTTCACCCTGACGCTCGCCGGCATCGCCGGTTTCATCGTCTCGCTCGGTGTGGCGGCGGACTCGTTCGTCATCTACTTCGAACGATTGAAGGACGAGATCCGCGAAGGCCGCAGCCCGCGTAGCGCGGTGCCGCGGGCGTGGATCCGGGCCCGCCGGACGATCATCTCGGCGAACGCCATCTCGATCCTCGCGGCGGTGGTGCTCTACATCGTCTCGGTCGGCACGGTGAAGGGCTTCGCCTTCGCCCTCGGTCTGGCGACGGTGCTGGACCTGGTCGTGGTGTTCCTCTTCCGGCACCCGATCATGACGATGTTCGCCCGGACCCAGGCGTTCCTCTCGCCCCGGGTCAGTGGCCTGGGCCGCGTCCTGCGGACGGCCGAAGCCGAGCGGGAGACCACCACCCGCCCGTCGCGCGTGAAGGAGGCCTGACATGGCCGGTAGCGGTTTGGCCACTCGCCTCTACCGGGGCGAGGCCGGTCTCGACATCATCGGCAAGCGCAAGCTCTGGTTCGGCATCGCCGGCGCGCTGGTGCTCGCCGCACTGCTGAGCTTCCTGTTCCGGGGCTTCACCCTCGGCATCGAGTTCGAGGGCGGCAACTCCTTCCAGGTGCCGGCCAGCGTCGGCACCCTCAACCAGGCCGAAGACCGCGTCGACACGGTCCTCGCCGGCGCCGGCAGCACCGAGGTGGAGTCGGCCCAGCGGGTCGGCGGCGCGGGCGGGGAGTTCTACGAGTTCCGCACCGCCGTGCTGAGCTCCGAGCAGGCCAACGCGGTCAAGTCCGGGCTGGCGCAGGAGTTCGGCATCAACGCCGACCAGATCAGCTCCAACCAGGTCAGCGCGGCCTGGGGTGGCCAGTACACCGAGCGCGCGCTGCTCGGTCTGGTCATCTTCATCGCGCTGGTGATGCTCTACCTGATCATCCGTTTCGAGTGGCGGATGGCGGTCGGCGCGGTCTCGTCGTTGCTGCTCAACCTGATCCTCACCGCCGGGGTCTACTCGCTGGTCGGGTTCGAGGTCACGCCGTCGACGATCATCGGCTTCCTCACCATCCTGGGCTTCGCGCTCTACGACGTCGTCGTGGTGTTCGACAAGGTCCAGGAGAACACCCGGGGCATCACGGCGAACAACAACCAGACCTACGGCGAGGCGGCCAACCTCGCCATCAACCAGACCCTGATGCGGTCGATCAACACCGGTCTGGTCGCGCTGCTGCCCGTGGGTGGTCTGCTCTTCATCGGTGTCCCGCTCGGCGCGGTAACCCTGGAGGACCTCGGTCTGGTGCTCTTCGTCGGTATGTTCATCGCGGTCTACTCGTCGATCTTCTTCGCCACCCCGGTGCTGGCGACGCTGAAGGACTTCGAGCCGCGGATCCAGGCGCACAAGAAGCGGGTCCTGGCCCGGCGGGGGGCGATCGCCCGGGGCGAGGTGACTCCGAAGGGCGCACCGCGCGCCGCCGCCGGCGGTGGCGAGAGCGTCGTCGACCCGGAGGCCGCCGCGCTCGCCGGCGCCGTGCCCAAGGTGGGTGCCCGGCCGGCCGCCAAGCGGCAGACCGGCGCCCGCGGTGGGCGGCCGACCGGCGGCGGCGGAAACCGGCCGGGCGGCGCCAAGCGGCGCTGACCGACCGCCGGGGGCCGACCCGGTAGGAACCGACCTGACGGCGTCCTTCATGCTGTGCGAGCAGCATGCAGGACGCCGTCGTCGTCGGAAGGGAAACGGGAACTGCCGTGACGGAGACCCACAGCGCCGAGGTACGCGGGGACAGCGGTGTCGAGACCGCCCGGCTGGTGGCCAGCCGGGTGCTCGACGTGCCGGACTTTCCCAAGCCGGGTGTCGCGTTCAAGGACCTGATGCCGCTCTTCGCCGACGGGGCCGCGTTCCGCGAGGTGACCGACCGGATCATCGCGTACCACGGGCGCGACGCGTTCGACGCCGTGGTGGGCATCGAGGCGCGCGGCTTCGTGGTCGCGGCGGCCATCGCCTACGCGACCGGGGTCGGCGTGGTGCCGGTGCGCAAGGCGGGCAAGCTGCCCCGGGCCGCCTACTCGGCCTCGTACGAGCTGGAGTACGGCGAGGCGACCCTGGAGGTGCACCAGGACGCGTTCACCGCGGGGCACCGGGTGCTGGTGGTGGACGACGTGCTCGCCACCGGCGGCACCGCGGCGGCGACGCTCGACCTGGTCGAGCGGGCGGGCGGCACCGTGGCCGGGTTCACCGTGCTGCTGGAGCTGGGTTTCCTGGGCGGCCGGGACCGACTCGCTCCCCGTCCGGTCCATGCCCTGCTGACCGTTTGATCCAGGTGGCCGCTGGTAGGCCCGGCGCGGTCCGTCCGGCGGAGCGGCAGGGCACCGTCTGTGCGGGTAGCATTGCCCTTTGCTGACGCCGGCGGTGCACCGTTCGGCGGCACGAGACCAGACCGACCGGCATACGGTCGGTGTGTTTCCGGCGAGCGGTGAGGAGGCCGGTGTCCCACGATGTCGTCCCTCCGGTGGAGGGCACGTTGCACCCGACAGGCGACGCGGACGGCTCGGTGACCGACCGGAACGGTGACGCGACAGCCCGGGTGACGGGCTCTGGCAACGGCTCAGGCCTGACCGACCCGGTCGACGGCGCCCGGCCGGCCGACAACGTGGTGGTCCCGTTCCGGGCCGACGGGTCGGTCGAGCCGGCGGTGGCCACCGGTTTCGGGTTCTCCAACGCGCCCACCGGCCGACGGGTGCGAGCCCGGCTGGCCCGGTTCAACGCGCCCTGGCAGACCTCACAGGTCAGCGAGGTGCTCGAGCCGCTGATCTCGACACACCGGGAGAATCACCCCAAGGCGGATGCCCGGCTGCTTCAGCGCGCCTTCGACACCGCGGCCCGCTGGCACTCCGGGCAATACCGCAAGTCCGGTGACCCCTACATCACCCACCCGCTGGCGGTGGCCACCATCCTGGCCAACCTCGGGATGGACACCACCACGCTGGTCGCGGCGCTGCTGCACGACACCATCGAGGACACCGAATACACCCTCGACCAGATGCGCGCCGACTTCGGCGGCGAGGTCGCGCTGCTGGTCGACGGCGTCACGAAGCTCGACAAGGTCAAGCTGGGTGACGCGGCCAAGGCCGAGACCATCCGCAAGATGGTGGTCGCGATGGCGAAGGACCCGCGGGTCCTGGTGATCAAGCTCGCCGACCGGCTGCACAACATGCGCACCCTGACCTTCCTGCCCCGCCCCAAGCAGGAGCAGAAGGCGAAGGAGACGCTGGAGATCCTCGCCCCGCTGGCGCACCGCCTCGGTATGAACACGATCAAGTGGGAGCTGGAGGATCTGGCCTTCGGCACGCTGTTCCCGAAGCGGTTCGAGGAGATCAACCGGCTGATCGGGGAGCACCAGCCGCAGCGCGAGGCGCTGCTGCGCCAGGTGACCCAGAAGGTGTCCACCGACCTGAAGGCCGCCAAGATCAAGGCGGAGACCACCGGCCGGCCGAAGCACCTCTACTCGATCTACCAGAAGATGATCGTGCGGGGGCGCGACTTCAACGACATCTACGACCTGGTCGGGGTGCGGATCCTGGTCGACACGGTGCGCGACTGCTACGCGGCGCTGGGCGTCATCCACGCCAACTGGCAGCCGGTGCCGGGCCGGTTCAAGGACTACATCGCCATGCCCAAGTTCAACATGTACCAGTCGTTGCACACGACGGTCATCGGGCCCACCGGCAAGCCGGTGGAGATGCAGATCCGCACCTACGCGATGCACCGCACCGCCGAGTTCGGCATTGCCGCGCACTGGAAGTACAAGGAGCACAAGGGCGTTCCGGTGGTCGGTCCGCCGGCGCACATCGACGAGATGACCTGGCTGCGCCAGCTGCTGGACTGGCAGCGGGAGGCCGCCGACCCGAGCGAGTTTCTCGACGCGCTGCGCTTCGACCTGTCCAGCCAGGAGGTGTACGTCTTCACCCCCAAGGGTGACGTCATCCCGCTGCCGACCGGGTCGACGCCGGTGGACTTCGCGTACGCGGTGCACACCGAGGTGGGGCACAAGTGCATCGGCGCCCGGGTCAACGGCAAGCTGGTGCCGCTGGAGTCGACGCTCTCCAACGGCGACGTGATCGAGATCTTCACCTCGAAGTCCGACACCGCCGGCCCGACGCAGGACTGGTTGGGCTTCGTCAAGAGCCCCCGGGCCCGCACGAAGATCCGCCAGTACTTCAACAAGGAGCGGCGCGAGGAGGCGATCGAGGCCGGCAAGGACGCGATCGTCAAGGCGATGCGTAAGCAGGGGATGCCCCTGCAGCGGATGCTCACCTCCGACGCGTTGATGTCGATCGCCCGCGATCTGCACCTGGCCGACGTCGCCTCGCTCTACGCGGCGGTCGGCGACAGCCAGGTCAGCGCCCAGTCGGTGGTGCAGAAGCTGATGGCCGCGTACGGCGGCGAGGAGGGCGCGGCGGAGGACATCGCCGAGACCGCCGTCGCCACCCGGCCGCCGCGCAGCCGGCAGAGCAGCGCCGATCCGGGTGTGGTGGTCCGCGGCGTCAGCGACGTCTGGATCAAGCTGGCCCGGTGCTGCACCCCGGTGCCGCCGGACGCGGTCTTCGGCTTCGTCACCCGCTCCGGCGGGGTGAGCGTGCACCGCGACGACTGCGCCAACGCCGAGGACCTGCGGGCACAGAGCGAGCGGGTGGTCGAGGTGAGCTGGAAGCTCACCTCCGCCTCGACGTTCCTGGTCGCCATCCAGGTGGAGGCGCTCGACCGGCACAAACTGCTCGCCGACGTCACCCGGGTGCTCTCCGAGGAACGGGTGAACATCCTCTCCGCCACGGTCACCACCACCCGGGACCGGGTGGCGGTCAGCCGGTTCAGCTTCGAGATGGCGGACCCGAAGCACCTCGGCCATCTGCTGGCCACGGTCCGCAAGGTGGACGGCGTCTTCGACGCCTACCGGGTCACCTCCGGCGCCTGACGCCGCCCGGCCAGGCCGGCGGACCCGGCCTACCGGGGTCCACCGTCGCGCTCGTCGCTGCGTCCGGCGCCATGATCCACTCGACTCCTGGGAAGTCGGGGTATCCGGGCGACCGGGCACCCCGACATCCGTGAACCCGAGTCGATCACGAACGAAAGCGCCCGCCGGTCGGTGACCGGCGGGCGCTTCGTCGTACGAGCGGCGCGCTCAGGACTGCGGCGCGCTCATGGTCAGCTTCTTGATGACGATCTCCTTCTTCGGGTGACCGCCACCGGCCTGCTGCGCGAAGGCCTTGTCGTCGCCGGCCTTCGCCACGTCCTGGACGATGTTCATCCCGCCGGTGATGGTGCCGAGGACGGTGTAGTTCGGGTCCAGCGGCGAGTCGCCGTAGACGATGAAGAACTGGCTGCCCGTGCTGCCCGGCTGGCCGGAGTTGGCCATCGCGATGACGCCCTCCGGGTAGGGGGGCCGCTTGTCGGTCGGCAGGTTCTCCTCGGCCATCCGGTAGCTCGGGCCGCCGGTGCCGTCGGTGTCCCGCCAGCCCTTGCCGGTGGCGCTCGGGTCACCGCACTGGAGCACCTTGATGCCCTCGGTCACCAGCCGGTGGCACTTGCTGTTGTCGAAGAAGTTCTTCTCCGCCAGGTGGGTGAAGCTCGCCGCGGTGCAGGGCACCAGGGACCGGTCGACCTTTGCGGTGATCGGCCCGAGGTTGGTGTCGATCGTCATGGTCTGGACACCGGTGTTCGACTGCTGGTTGGCCGGCAGCCCGACGTCCTTGATCTCCTTGATCCGCTGATCGGCGGGGATCTCGGTGAAGGCGCACTGGGCGAGGCCGCTCGCGGCGGTCTCGGTGCCGGTCTTGTCGTCGTCGCCACCCAGGCTGGTGGCCAGCCAGACGGTGCCGGCCACCACGAGCAGGAGGGCGAGGCTCGCCCCCACGATCGCCTGGGTCTGCCGGCGCTTGCGGGCCAGGGCCGCGCGCTCGGCCATCTCCTTCTCGAGTCGGGCGCGTGCCGCCGCGCGCTGCCGCTCTCTGGTGGACGTCACGCCTGGATCCTCCTGGACTGTCTGTCTGGGTGCCGCTGCGGGTTGGGTGGGGCTGCCCGGTCAGCCGGCGCTCGGGCTGGACGCCGGGGCGCCGGAACCGGTGGGCGCCGGTGCGCCCCCGGTGACCGGCTCGCCGACGGTGAGGCTCTGGATCGCCACGTCGGTCTTGGGCTTGACCGTGGCCCCGGTCCCATTGTCCACGGTCGGCAGGGCGCCGACCTTCGCCAGGACGTCCAGGCCGCCGGTGACCTTGCCGATGACCGGGTAGGCCGGCTTCTCCGGGTTGTAGTCCTTGAAGAAGAGCAGGAACTGGCTGCCGTTGGCGCCCGGCGGGTTGGCGATCATGGCCACCGTGCCCTTCGGGTAGGCCGGCGGCTGCCTCGGGGCGGGGCTGGCGGACGGGCTCGGCTCGGGCCCGTCCGGCACGTTCTCGTCGTAGAACGAGTAGGTCGGGCCGCCCAGCCCGGTGCCGCTGGGGTCGCCGCAGCGCAGCGCGCCCTCGGCGGTGATCTCGTGGCACTTGGTGTTGTCGTAGAACGACCGGCTCGCCAGGTGGGCGATGCTCGCCGCCGCGCACGGCGCCGAGGCCAGGTCGAGCTCGGCGGTGATCGGCGCACCCTGGTTGGTGGTCACCGTCATCGCCCGGGTGCCCTCGGTGGGCAGGCCGGTGGTGGCCGGGGTGCCCACGTCCTTGAGGTTGGTGTTCGCGGAGGCGTCCTGCGGGGTCCAGAGGCAGACCTCCTCGGCGGCGCTGTTCTTCGCCGGATCCGAGTCGAAGGCGCCCAACGCCCAGGCCGAGCCGGCCACGATCAGCGCCAGCACCAGGGCGGCGCCCACGCCGGCCTGGATCTGCCGCCGGCGCCGGACCCGTCCGGCCCGACGGGCCATCTGCCGGTCGAGCTTGGCCCGCGCCAGTTTGCGCTGCCGGTCCCTGCTGGAAGCCACCCGTGCTCCCCTTCCTCTACGCTGGTCGTCACCGGCGGCGGGCGTCCCCCGCCCGGGCGGGCCAGTGCGCCACGCCACACGCCCGCCAGAGTGTACGGCCACCGGCTGGGAATGTGGTGTACGAGGTCCCGGCTGCGCTTATCGGAGCGGATCACTGTGCCGGGCGGGAACGGCGGGACTGATGGGTCCGCCTAATGCGCTCGTGCCGCCGGTTAGGCTGCTGACAGACGGACGGCAGCTCGACGGAAGGGGAGCGGACGTGCTCGTGGCCGGCTTTCCCGCCGACGCCTTCGGCACCAACTGCTACGTGGTCGCCACGGCGCCCGGCGAGCAGTGCCTGGTGGTCGACCCCGGGATCGGCGTACTCGACCGGCTCGACGCCCTGCTCGCCGAGCACCGCCTGCACCCGGCCGCCGTGCTGCTCACCCACGGCCACCTCGACCACACTTTCTCGGTGGCGCCGGTCTGCGGGGCGCGCGGTGTCACCGCGTACGTCCACCCCGGCGACCGGGAGATGCTGGCCGACCCGGCCAAGGGCCTGTCGGCGGAGCTCCGCTCGCTCCTCGGCGGGCGGCTGACCTACTCCGAGCCGGAGGACGTCGCCGAGCTGACCGACGGCGCCACCCTCGCGCTGGCCGGGTTGGAGATCACCGTCGACCACGCACCGGGCCATACCGGCGGGTCGGTGCTGTTCCGGATGCCCGGCGCCGGCTCGCGCTGGGAGGCGGACGAGATCTGCCTCTCCGGTGACGTGCTCTTCGCGGGCTCGATCGGCCGCACCGACCTGCCGGGCGGCAACATGCCGGCGATGCTCACCAGCCTGCGGGACAAGATCCTCCCGCTGGCCGACGACACCGTCGTACTGCCCGGCCACGGCCCCACGACCACCATCGGCCGCGAGCGCGCGACCAACCCGTACCTCATCGAGGTGGCGGAGTCCGGCGACGCGCGCCCGGCCGCACCCACCCGCGGCCTGTAGCCGGCCGCGCCGACTCTCTCCCCGCGCGGGCCGCGCGGGTCTGCGAACGGAGCATCATGAGCAAGCCCACGCCCATCTCCGGCTTCCCCGAGTGGTCACCGCCGCAGCGGATGATCGAGCAGTACGTGCTCGACCGGATCCGGAACACCTTCGAGCTGTACGGTTTCGCCCCGCTGGAGACCCGCGCTGTCGAGCCGCTCGACCAGTTGCTGCGCAAGGGGGAGACCTCCAAGGAGGTCTACCTGATCCGCCGGTTGCAGGCCGACGCCGACGGCGCGGCCGGCGACGACTCGCTCGGGCTGCACTTCGACCTGACCGTGCCGTTCGCCCGGTACGTGCTGGAGAACGCCGGCAAGCTGCAGTTCCCGTTCCGGCGCTACCAGATCCAGAAGGTGTGGCGCGGGGAGCGGCCGCAGGAGGGTCGCTACCGCGAGTTCCTCCAGGCCGACATCGACATCGTCGACCGGGACACCCTCGCTGCGCACCACGAGGCGGAGATGCCGCTGGTGATCGGCGACGCGCTGCGCTCGCTGCCGATCCCGCCGGTGCGCATCCAGGTCAACAACCGCAAGATCTGCGAGGGCTTCTACCGGGGCATCGGGCTCACCGACGCGGAGGCGGCGCTGCGCGCGGTCGACAAGCTGGACAAGATCGGTCCGGCGAAGGTGGCCGAGCTGCTGGCCCAGACGTCCGGGGCGAGTGAGGCGCAGGCGAAGGCGGTCCTGGCGCTGGCCGAGATCTCCGCGCCGGACGCGTCGTTCGCCGATGCGGTTCGCGCCCTCGGGGTCACCGATCCGCTGCTCGACGAGGGGATCGAGGAGCTGGTCCGGGTGATGGAGACCGCGGCCGCGCACTCACCCGGCCTCTGCGTCGCCGACCTGCGGATCGCCCGTGGCCTGGACTACTACACCGGCACGGTCTACGAGACCCAGCTGCGCGGCTACGAACGGTACGGCTCGATCTGCTCCGGCGGCCGGTACGACAACCTGGCCAGCTCGGGTTCGGTCCGGTTCCCCGGGGTGGGCATCTCGATCGGGGTCACCCGGCTGCTCGGCCTGCTCTTCGGCACCGGCGGCCTGTCGGTCTCCCGGGAGGTGCCGACCTGCGTCCTGGTCGCGGTGACCAGCGAGGAGCAGCGTCCGGTGAGCAACCGGGTGGCCGACGTGCTGCGCCGGCGCGGGGTGCCGACCGAGGTGTCGCCGAGCGCGGCGAAGTTCGGCAAGCAGATCCGCTACGCCGAGCGGCGGGGCATCCCGTACGTCTGGTTCCCCGGCGTGGACGGCGCCGCCGACGAGGTCAAGGACATCCGCTCCGGCGAGCAGGCGCCAACCACCGCCGACACCTGGACCGCGCCGCCGGCGGACCTGAAGCCGCTGGTGAGCTGACCCGACCCCACCGGGTTTGGGCCGGGGTGGGTCGGGGTCAGGCGTCCGGGGTGAGCGGGAGGATCAGGCAGGTGCTGGTGGCGTGGGCGACCAGGCGACCGCGCGCGGCGGTGAGGCGGGCCTCGGCCAGGGCGGTGCGGCGGCCGCGTTGCAGCACGGTGCCCTCGCAGCGCAGCGTGCCGGAGTCGACGGTGGCCGGGCGGAGGAACTTCACGTTCAGGTCCAGCGAGGTGTAGCCGACGCCGGCCGGCAGCGTGCTGTGCACGGCGCAGCCGGCGGCGGTGTCCAGCAGGGTGGAGAGGATTCCGCCGTGGACGGTGCCGAGCGGGTTGTAGTGGAACTCCTGCGGCACCATCTCCACCGTGACGCGCCCCTCGTCGGCCGTCATCCGGGACATGTCGAGCAGCTGCATCACCGGTGGCGGGGGCAGCTCGCCGGCGAGCATCGCCCGGAGCATCTCCAGGCCGCCGCCCCGGCCGAGCGCGGCAGCGTTCTCCGCGGGGTCGGACCAGGAGAAGGTGCGACTGCGCGTGGCGTCCTGCGTCTGCGTCATGGACTCAGGGTGTCAGTCGGTTGCTGAGTCTGTCAACGAGACCTAGCCTGGTCGCCATGAGGCCCCCTGCGCTGGACTGGTCGGTGGAGAACTGCACCATCGCCCGGGCGATGGAGATTCTCGGCGAGCGGTGGACCCTGGTGGTGCTCCGCGAGGTCTTCAACGGCATCCGTCGCTTCGACGACATGCGGGTCCGCACCGGCATTCCGCGCCAGGTGCTCACCAACCGGCTGGCCACCCTGGTCGAGCAGGGCGTGCTGCGCCGCGAGCCGTACCGGGAGCCGGGCAGCCGGGTGCGCCACGAGTACCGCTTGACCGACAAGGGGCTCGACCTCTGGCCGGTGCTGGTCGCCGTGCTCGGTTGGGGTGACCGCTACCTGGCCGATCCGGAGGGCTCGCCGCTGGCCGTCGAGCACCGCGACTGCGGCGCCGAGATCCGGGTGGCGATGCGCTGCGACAGCGGCCACCCGGTGGATTCACCGCGCGACGTGGTGCCGCGACCGGGCCCGGGCGCCCGTCGCCGGATCGGCTGACCGCGGTGACCGGCCGCACCGGCGGGCGGGCGGGGACGGTCGCCCACCCGCCGGTGGGTGGTCACCAGCGGAAGCCGGCGGCGTACGAGACGTTCGCCAGCACCTGCTGGCCGGAGGCGTTCGGGTGGAAGTAGTCCCAGCCGGAGAGCTGGCTCAGCGTGAACGGGTAGCCGAACACCGCGTTGTCGTCGAAGTCGCAGTTCGGGCCGTACGCCGCGCAGGCCTGCGCGAGCTGGGTGTTGTAGTCGACGACCCGCTGGCGTACGCGGTTGCGCCGGTCGGTGTCGGCCGGGGCGGTGGACGTCGGGTTGGCCAGCATCGACTGGCAGATGCCGAAGAGCGACCACGCGCTGCGGGCGCTGCCGCTGTCCTTGCCGACCGACCAGAGCCGGCGGATGTCGGGGATGCTGATCAGCTGCACCCGGGCGGTGGGCAGTCCGGTCTTGAGCCGGTTCAACGCGGCGTCGATGTTGGCCCGGTAGGTGCCTACCGGGGTCATGCTCGACTCCGAGCTGGTGCAGGCGTCGTTGGCGCCGATCAGCATCGTCACGTAGCCGACGCCCTGGCCGACCGCGGTGCCGGCCTGCCCGTACATGTCGGCGGACTTGGCCCCCGATCGGGCGTCGTTGTGGTTGCGCCCGCCGATGGCCGGGTTGACCGCGCGGATGCGCAGGTAGTGGCTGTTGACGGCGGAGTTGTCGCCGGTGCTGAAGGACCGGGACGTGCAGTCGACGTACCAGCCGCAGGCGTTGAAGCCGCGGGTGATCGAGTCGCCGAGGCTGGCCATCGCGCTCGGCGGTGGCCCGGGATCGGCGGCGGCAGGGGCGGCGGGGAGCAGGGCGAGCGCGGTGAGGGCGGCGAGCGGGACGAGCAGGCGTCGAATGAGGGACATGGTGGCCTCCGGGTCGCGGGTGCCGAGGTGCGGAGGTGCGGTGAGCAGATCGTATAGACAGCTATCTGTGTCCACAATGTTTCCGGTCGATGACCACCGTTGGCGGGGCGAAAAGGACAAAGTTGGGTCTTGCCGATGATCTTAAGCATGTGAATACTTCAGTGAGTCGCGGCCGATTCCCCCAGTTCGGCCGGATTGTCCTGTGCCCCCGCCAGCCCCTGGTGTGGGCCGTCGCTCCCTCCCTGGAGGTTTGTTACATGCGACCCACGAGGTCATCGATCCGCCACGCCGCCACCCTCACCGTGGCCGGAGCCCTGGTCGTCGGCTCGCTCATCGGCGCGCCCGCCCAGGCGGCCCCCGCCGCCTCGCCCGACACCGCCGCCGCCCTCGCCGCGCAGCTCGGCGACCGCTCCGCCGGCTCGTACATCGACGCCAACGGCAAGTCGGTCGTCACCGTGACCGACGCGGCGGCCGCCCGGCAGGCGAGCAAGGCCGGCGCCACCGTCAAGTACGTCACCCGCGGTGCCGCCGAGCTCAACCGGGCCACCGCGGACCTGGAGCGTTCGGCCAAGATCCCGGGCACCGCCTGGTGGAGCGACCCGGTCACCAACCAGGTCGTCGTCTCCGTGGACAGCACCGTCACCGGGGCGAAGCTGGAGCGGGTCAAGGCCGCCGCCGCGCGGGCCAACGGCGCCGTCCGGATCGAGGCCGAGGCCGGCGTGCTGAGCACCCGGATCTCCGGTGGCCAGGCCATCTACGCCGGTGGCGGCGGCCGCTGCTCGCTCGGCTTCAACGTGCGCAGCGGCAGCACCTACTACTTCCTGACCGCCGGGCACTGCACCAACATCTCGTCCAGCTGGTACTCGAACTCCGGCCAGACCGCGCTGATCGGCACCCGGACCGGCACCAGCTTCCCGGGCAACGACTACGGCATCGTCCGGCACAGCAACTCCGCCAACGCGGCCGGCAACGTCTACCTCTACAACGGCAGCTACCGGGACATCACCGGCGCCGGCAACGCCTCCGTCGGCCAGTCGGTGCAGCGCTCCGGCAGCACCACCGGCCTGCGCAGCGGTTCGGTGAACGCGACCAACGCCACGGTCAACTACGCCGAGGGTTCGGTCTCCGGCCTGATCCGGACCAACGTCTGCGCCGAGCCGGGCGACAGCGGCGGCTCGCTGTTCAGCGGCGGCACCGCCCTGGGCCTGACCTCCGGCGGCAGTGGCAACTGCCGCACCGGCGGCACGACCTACTTCCAGCCGGTCACCGAGGCGCTGAGCCGCTACGGCGTCAGCGTCTTCTGATCCGCACCAGCTGAGCGGGCCGCCGGATTCTCCGGCGGCCCGCGTCGTGCGTCCGGGCGGTCGGGTCGCCGCCTTGTCTGCGGGTTACCGCGCGGGCGGCCGACTCACGGAAGCGGGTCCGACTCACGGAAGCGGGTCCGGCCGCGGCGGAGCGGGCTCACGGGCCGGCCGACGGGAATCGTGCGGCACGACCCGGGTCACCCGCCGACCCGGGTGGGCGGGCGCGGCGGCGTCCGCGGTCGCGGCCGGCCCGGCGGCCGTGGCGGGCCCGGCGGCCGTGGCGGGCCCGGCGGGAGCGGTAAGACCGGCGGGAGCGATGGGAGCGGCGGCCGTGGCGTCATCGGCGGCCGCGGCGGCCCAGGCGAGCTGCGCCCGCCGCGCGGAGAGGACCGCCAGCAGCGGCCAGAGCGCGACGGCCACCGCCAGCACCCGCTCGGCCAGCCCGGTACGGGACCCGCCGGTCACCTCGAACGCGAACCAGCCGAAGAGGCCCAGCAGCAGCACGGTGACGCTGAGCCCCACCGCCCGCCGGAACGCCCACGGCGGCTCCGGCCGGGCCGGGTGCCCGGCGTCCGGGCCGGGCGGCAGCCGCAGCGCCGAACCGGCCGGCCAGAGCGCCATGGCGAGGACGGCCACGGTCGCCACGACGCCGTGGCCGAGGGAGCCGCCGACCGTCGGCCGGGGGAAGGCGATCAGCGCGATGGTGGCCACCCCGCCGACGGCGAGCAGGAAGCGGCTGGGCAATCCGGCCGCGTGCAGCACGGCGGCGATCGCCACGTAGCAGCCGCCGAACAGCACCAGACAGCCGATCATGATCCAGGCGTCGGTGGCGTCGTGCCCGGCCAGCTCGCTGATGGTGTCCCGGACCGGGTCGTAGCCGGTGGGCTGGCGGGCGCCCGCGACCGTCCAGCCGGTCACCAGCAGCACGGGTGCCGCCGCCGCCGTGGCGACGGCCCAGTTGGGTACGACGCGCATTCGGCCACGTTAACCGGCGCCGCGTCGCGCCGAGCCGGGTTCGCGCCGACCGCCCGGCGACGAATTGCCCTGGCGTGCCGGGTGCCCCGGAACGAGGACTGCCGCCCCTGACAGAATGCCGGTGAGGACTGTTCCACGATGAGGAGTTGCCAGCCGTGATCCGTACCCACAATGCCGGAAGCCTGCGCGCCGCGGACGCCGGCTCGACGGTGACGCTCGCCGGCTGGGTGGCCCGCCGCCGCGACCACGGCGGTGTCATCTTCGTCGACCTGCGCGACGGCTCCGGCGTGGTCCAGGTGGTCTTCCGCGAGGAGGACGCGCACGCGCTGCGCAACGAGTTCTGTGTAAAGGTCACCGGTGAGGTGACCCGCCGCCCGGAGGGCAACGAGAACCCGGAGCTGCCCACCGGCGAGGTCGAGGTGACTGTCGAGGAGCTGGAGGTGCTCTCCGAGGCGGCGCCCCTGCCGCTGCCGGTCGACGACCAGATCGAGGCCGGCGACGACATCCGGCTCCGTTACCGCTACCTCGACCTGCGGCGCAGCGGGCCGGCGAACGCGATGCGGCTGCGCTCGCGGGCCAACCAGCTGGCTCGCGGCGTGCTGCACGAGCGGGACTTCCTGGAGATCGAGACCCCGACGCTGACCCGGTCCACCCCGGAGGGCGCCCGCGACTTCCTGGTGCCGGTCCGGCTCCAGCCCGGCAGCTGGTACGCCCTGCCGCAGTCCCCGCAGCTGTTCAAGCAACTGCTGATGGTCGGCGGGATGGAGCGCTACTACCAGATCGCCCGCTGCTACCGCGACGAGGACTTCCGCGCCGACCGGCAGCCGGAGTTCACCCAGCTCGACATCGAGATGTCCTTCGTCACCGAGGACGACGTGATCGACCTCGGCGAGGCGATCGTCTCGGCGCTCTGGAAGGACCTGGCCGGGCACGAGATCTCCCGGCCGATCCCGCGGATCACCTGGCACGACGCGATGGCCCGGTACGGCTCCGACAAGCCGGACCTGCGCTACGGCGTCGAGCTGACCGAGCTGACCGACTACCTGCGCGGCACCGAGTTCCGGGTCTTCGCCGGCGCGATCGACGCCGGCGGCTACGTCGGCGCGGTGGTGATGCCCGGCGGCGCGTCGCAGACCCGCAAGGAGCTGGACGGCTGGCAGGACTGGGCGAAGGCGCGCGGCGCGCGCGGTCTGGCGTACGTGGTGCTCGACGCGGAGACCGGCGAGGCGCGCGGGCCGGTGGCGAAGAACCTCTCCGAGGCGCACCTGGCCGGGCTGGCCGACGCGGTCGGCGCCAAGCCCGGCGACGCGATCTTCTTCGCCGCGGGCGCGAACACCCGCGAGGCGCAGGAGCTGCTCGGCGCGGCTCGGATCGAGATCGCCAAGCGGGCCGGGCTGGTCGACGAGAGCGCCTGGGCGTTCTGCTGGGTGGTCGACGCGCCGATGTTCGAGAAGACGGACGAGGGTGGCTGGACCGCGGTGCACCATCCGTTCACCTCCCCGAACGCCGAGTGGGTGGACCGTTTCGAGGAAGCGCCGGACCGGGCCCTCGCCTACGCGTACGACATCGTCTGCAACGGCAACGAGATCGGCGGCGGCTCGATCCGTATCCACCGTGGTGACGTGCAGAAGCGGGTCTTCGACCTGCTCGGCATCACTCCCGAGGAGGCCCAGGACAAGTTCGGCTTCCTGCTCGAGGCGTTCAAGTACGGCGCGCCGCCGCACGGCGGCATCGCCTTCGGCTGGGACCGGGTCTGCATGCTGCTCGCCGGTGCGGACTCGATCCGCGAGGTGATCGCCTTCCCGAAGACCCGGGGCGGCTTCGACCCGCTGACCGGCGCGCCGACGCCGATCACCGGCCAGCAGCGCACCGAGGCCGGCATCGACGCCAAGCCGAAGCCCCCCGCCACCCCGCACACCGGCACCGCCGGCCCCGCCGCCCCCGTAGCCGACCCCACCTGACCCACCCGGGGGCCTTGCCCTGTTGATCAAGAGGTCCGCGTCATGATTCGCTGTCGACATGACGCGGACCTCTTGATCCTTTGTGGAAGAGCGGGGGCGGGGTGGGATGAGGCTGCTCGTGGTGGGGGCCAGCGGGTTCCTGGGCGGTGAGGTGTGCCGGCAGGCGGTGGCCGCCGGGTGGCCGGTGGTGGGGACGTACCACTCGGGCGCGGTCGGGCTGCCGGGAGTGCAGGCGCGGCGGCTCGACGTGACCGACCGCGCCGCGGTGCGCGCGCTGGTCGCCGAGGTGCGGCCGGACGCCGTCGTCGGCACCCCCTACCGGTACGGCGACTGGACGGTGACCGCCGACGGGGCGGCGCACGTCGCGTTCGCCGCCGCCGAGGTGGGGGCGCGGTTGGTGCACCTCTCCAGCGATGCGCTGCACGCCGGCCGTCCCGAGCCGTACGCCGACGACGAGCCGCCCAGCCCGGTCTACCCGTACGGCGCGGCGAAGGCGGCGGCCGAGACCGCGGTGCGGGCGATCGACCCCGGCGCGGCGCTGGTGCGCACGTCGCTGATCTTCGGGAGGGGAGCAAGCAGATCGAGCTCTGCCGGGACGCGCTCGCCGGCCGGGCGGCCCTCTTCACCAACGCGATCCGCTGCCCGGTCGACGTCACCGACCTGGCCGCCGCCGTGCTGGAGCTGGTCGAGGGCGATCACACCGGCCCGCTCAACGTGGCCGGCCCGGACGCGGTCAGCCGCGCCGAACTCGGCCGGCTGGTGGCCCGCCGCGAGGGCCTCGATCCGGCCGGCCTGAAGACCACCACCAGCGCGGAGGCCGGGGCGACCGGCCCCGTCGAGGTGCGCCTCGACTGCTCCCGCGCCGCCGGGCTGCTGCGGACCCGGCTGCGCGGGGTCCGCGAACTCCTCGCCGGCTGAGCGTCCCCCGGAAGCATCTCCGACGATCTCGCACACTTCCTGTGCACAACTATTGTGCACAGGAAGTGTGCACAGCTATTGTGCATGCATGGACGACGAACATCCGGGCGGGCCACCCGCCCCCCGCAGCGTCCAGCTGGACGCCCGGCAGGTCCGCACGCTGGCCCACCCGCTGCGGATGCGGCTGCTCGGCACGCTGCGCCTCGACGGGCCGGCGACGGCCACCGCGCTGGCCGAGAAGCTGCACACCAACACCGGGGCGACCAGCTACCACCTGCGGCAGCTCGCCGAGGTGGGGCTGGTGACCGAGGATCTCGACCGCGGCGCCGGCCGCCAGCGGTGGTGGCAGGCGGCGCACGACATCAGCAACTTCGAGCCGACGGACTTCGACGACGACCCGGACGCCCGAGCGGCGGTGCAGTGGATCCAGGCCGACCAGGTGCGGCTCCTCGCCGAGCAGGCCGAACGGTGGATGGCCGTCGCGCCCGGCTGGTCCCGCGAGTGGCGCGACGCGGCCGGCATGGGTGACATGGTGCTCGAGCTCGGGCCGGCCCGGCTCCGCGCGCTGAACGACGAGCTGTGGCAGCTGCTGATGCGCTACCGCGACGAGGCCACGCCCGACGAACGGGACAGCCAATCCGTGCACGTCTTCCTGGCCGCCTTCCCCCGGGTGGAGGAGGAACGATGAGCGCGCTCTCCGTACGCCAGGTCCGCCGCCGTTTCCTGGTGCTGCACGGTCTGCGCTGGGTGCCCTCCGGCCTGATCATCCCGGTGATGATCCTGCTGATGCAGCAACGTGGCCTGTCGCTGTCCCAGATCGGGCTGGTCACGGTCGCCCAAGGCCTGGTCGTGCTGGCGCTGGAGCTGCCCACCGGCGGGCTCGCCGACGCCCTCGGCCGACGGCCGGTGCTCCTGGTGGCCTGGACCCTCGGCCTGATCTCTCTGCTGATCTTCGCGGTGGCCGACTCGTTCGCGCTCTTCGCCCTGGTCTGGGCGTTGCAAGGCGTCTTCCGGGCGCTGGACAGCGGCCCTCTGGAGTCCTGGTACGTCGACGCCACCCTGGCCGCCGACCCCGAGGCGAAGTACGAGCCGGGTCTCGGCTACGCGGGCACGGTGATCGGCGTGGCCATCGCCGCCGGCGCGCTGCTCAGCGGCGGCCTGGTCGCGCTCGGCCCGATCGGGCCGGTCAGCGCGCTCACCGTCCCGGTGCTGGTCGCCGCCGCGTTCCAGCTGGTGGCCCTGGCCGCCCTGCTGGTGCTGCTGCGGGAGGTCCGCCCGGCCCGGGGCGCCGGGGCGCTGCGGGCGTCGCTCGCCGAGGCGCCACGGATGATCGGTCAGGCCGTCGGGCTGCTGCGCCGCTCCCGGGTGCTCCTGGCGCTGGTCTGCGTCGAGCTGTTCTGGGGCTTCGGGATGGTCACCTTCGAGTCGCTGCTGCCGGTGCGGCTCTCCGAGGTGGTCGGAGATCCGGACCGGGCGGCGGCGCTGCTCGGGCCGGCGAACTCGGCGGCCTGGCTGGCCGGGGCGGCCGGTGCCGCGCTCACCCCGCTGCTGCTGCGCTGGCTCGGGGCCGCCCCGAGCGCCGCGCTGATGCTCGTTCTCCAGGGCGGCACGGTGGTCGGGATGGGGCTGCTCGCCGGCCCGGTCGGTGTGCTGCTCGCCTACCTCGCCTGCTACACCGTGCACGGGGCGGCCAACCCGCTGCACCAGGGCCTGCTGCACCGCCAGGTCGACGGCCCCTACCGGACCAGCGTCATCTCGCTCAACTCGATGATGGGCCAGCCCGGCTTCGCGATCGGCGCGGTGGTGCTCACTGCGCTCGCCGACACGGTCAGCGTCACCGCCGCGATGCTGGTCGGCGCCGTGGTACTGGCCCTCGCCGCGCCGCTCTACCTACCCGCCTGGCGGGCCGGCCGTGGCCCAGGGCCGGTTTCGCCCCGCCCGACATCGCCGGCCCCGGTCTCGGCCGGCGTCGCCGAGCCGGCGGGTGCGTCGGGCGCCGCGACCGCCGACGCACCCGCCGCCACGAGGGGCGGCTGATTCGCCGCTCACCGCGTTGGCCCGGGTAGGGAGCGCAGGGCGGTGCGCGAAGGATGGTCAGCGAAGGGTCGGTCAGCGACTCGGCCGAGGGGCGGACGTCGCCCGGCTGCCGTCGACAGGGCCGGGCACGGCCGTCAACCGAGCCGGACCGAGCTGAGGCCCAGGGTGTGGGTGAAGCCGAGCCGCCGGTAGAGGCGGATCGCACCGACGTTCACCGGGTAGACGCCCAGCGCCGCGTGGTCGTACCGGGTCAGCAGGGCCCGCGTCATCGCGGCGGTGAGCGCCGCGCCCAGCCCCTGCCCGCGCACGGCCGGAGCGACGGTGAGCCCGGCCAGGAAGCCGACGTCGCCCCGGCTGCGGTCCGCCCCGCAGGCGACCAGCCGGTCGCCGTCGCGGACGCCGTACCAGTCGACCACCCGCGGGTCGCCCGGCCGCGAGGTGCTGGTCGGGAAGGCCTCGTCGACCAGCGCGGCGAGCGCCGGGTGGTCGGCCTCGGTGAGCCGGACCACCCGCTCCTCACCCGGCTGTGCGGGCGGCGCTGCGCTGGTCCAGAGGAAGTCCCAGTCGTCGTGTCGGCCCACGGTCAGCCGGCCCGCCAGGTCGTCCGGGCCGAGCCGCGGCAGGTGCACCCCCTGGCCGGGGCGGAGCGTCCCCTCGGCGGTCAGCGCCCCGCAGATCTCCGCCGCGGGGACGGCGGCGCCGAACCCGCAGGCGGCGACACCCTGCCCCGCCGGCAGCAACCACACCACCGCGCCGTCGCGCCGGTAGCCACGCGGCTCGACATCCCGCCCGAGTTGGTGCCGGACGAACGGGTGGTGGCCGGCGGCCGCCAGGACGGCGGCCCGACCGTGCAGGGCCTGGTCCAAGACGATCATGTGATCAGCCTAGAATCCCCGCCCTGGCGCCTTCCCCGGGGCACCCGCCCGGAGCGGCCGGTCCACGGTGGAGATTGGCGAGCGGACCGATTGGGTACATCTCGCGCCGACCTACTGGGAACCCCCACCGGAGGAACGCCATGCTCGCCATTCTCGCGGCGATCGTATTCGGCTTCGCCCTGCTGCTCGACCTGATGGACACCAACTTCGGCGCGCCGGACCTGTTCAACTGGAACACTCTCGTACTCATCGGCCTGCTGCTGCTCTCGCTCTACCTGGCCGGTGTCGGCCGTGGCCCGGGTGGCGGCGGCGGCCGCTGGTACCGGGGTCGGCGTCCGGGTCGAGGCTGACCGGAACCGATCACCGAGGTCGGGCCGCGGCGCGATTCCGGCGTTGCGGACCCGGCCCGGTACTGTTCCCGTGATGGAGTCCGACGCCCTCTTCTCCCTCGGTGAACCCGCCGGAGCGCCCAGCGCCCCCGCGGGTTCCGCTGGCGTCGACGGGTTCAGCACGGCCGGGCCGGATTCGCCCCTGCCGGTACGGATGCGCCCGGCGAGCCTGGACGAGCTGATCGGGCAGGACCACCTGCTCGCCCCCGGGGCCCCGCTGCGCCAGCTGGTCAGCGGCGGCGCGCCGATGTCGGTGATCCTCTGGGGCCCGCCGGGTAGCGGCAAGACCACCATCGCGCACCTGGTCGCCGGGGCCACCGACCGCCGGTTCGTCGCCATGTCGGCGCTCTCCGCCGGGGTCAAGGACGTCCGGGCGGTGATCGAGACGGCCCGTCGGCAGCGCCGCAGCGGCGGCCCGCAGACCGTGCTCTTCATCGACGAGGTGCACCGGTTCAGCAAGACCCAGCAGGACTCGCTGCTCGCCGCGGTCGAGGACCGTACGGTCACGCTGCTCGCGGCCACCACCGAGAACCCGTACTTCTCGGTGATCTCGCCGCTGCTCTCCCGGTGCGTGCTGCTCACCCTCCAGCCGCTCGACGACGAGGCGGTGCGTGGCCTGCTGCGCCGGGCGGTCGCCGACGAGCGGGGTCTCGGCGGCACGCTGACCCTGGAGCCGGCGGCCGAGGACCACCTCGTCCGGCTCGCCGCCGGCGACGTACGCAAGGCCCTGACCGCCCTGGAGGCCGCTGCCTCCTCCGCCGCCGCGCTCGGCGCCGGCGTGATCGACCTGAGCACCGCCGAGCAGGCGGTGGACGTGGCCGCCGTCCGCTACGACCGGGACGGCGACGCGCACTACGACGTGATCAGCGCCTTCATCAAGAGCATGCGCGGCTCGGACGTGGACGCGGCGCTGCACTGGTTGGCCCGGATGCTGGTCGCCGGGGAGGACGCCCGGTTCATCGCCCGGCGGTTGGTGATCTTCGCGAGCGAGGACGTCGGGATGGCCGACCCGAGCGCGTTGAGCGTGGCCACCGCCGCCGCGCACGCGGTGGAGTACGTCGGGCTTCCGGAGGTCCAGCTCAACCTCGCCCAGGCGGTGATCCACCTGGCCACCGCGCCGAAGTCCAACTCGGCCACCACCGCGATCGGCGCGGCCATCGCCGACGTGCGGGCCGGGCGGGGCGGTCCGGTGCCCCGCGGGCTGCGCGACGCGCACTACGCCGGCGCCCGCGGGCTCGGCCACGGAGCCGGTTACCGCTATCCGCACGACGACCAGCGCGGCGTGCTCACACAGCAGTACGTGCCGGACGACCTGGTCGGCACCGACTACTACCGGCCCAGCCAGCACGGCTCGGAGCGGTCGGTGGCCACCCGGCTGCCGCTGCTGCGCCGGATCGTCCGCGGGCTGCCCGCCCCGGTGAGCCGGTCGGACGCTGCGGCGACGCGACCCGTGGTGCCGGCGGCCGGGCCCGAGGCGCCGGCTTCGGTCCCGGCGGGCAACGGCGGTCGACCGACGGGCCCGGATGGCGCCGACGTGGCGGAGCAGGGCGGCACCGACGCCGCCGGAGAGGGTCAGCAGTGAGATCCCGTGGGGAGCGACCGGAGGACGGCCCGGACGAGCGGCGCGATCCCCGTGCCAAGGGCCGCCGCTGGGGGCGGGGCCGAGCCGAGGCCGAACCGGAGGAGCCGGTCAGCGGCGAGGAGTTCGGCTGGATCGACGACCTGCGCTCGGCCAAGCAGCAACAGGTCGAGCTGGGCCCGGGTGCGCCGGAGGCCGGCGCACCGAGCGCCCGTGGCGGCGTTCCGGCACCACCCGGCCCGGACGGGCCACCGCCCGGCGCCCCCCCGGTTCGCCGGGGCGGAACGGAGAGTGGCGCCGCCCGGCCGCGTCCGGTCGACGGGCCGTGGCCCGGCGCGCCGGAGCCGCCCGGCCCGGCCCGCCCGGACCAGCGGCCACCGGCGCCGCCCGGCGCCGCGCCGACGCCCGGCCCGGCCACCCCACACCAGCCCGTCCGTCGAGGTGCGGCGTCGGTACCGGCTCCCGGAACGCATCCGACCCCGGGCGGCCCGCCGGGGCCCCGGCCGGCCGCTGGTGCCCCGATGGGCCCGCAGCCCCGGCCGAACCCCGAGGCTCCCGCCGGGCCACCCGGCGCCCGACCCGTAGCCGGTCCGCAGGGCCCCCGGCCCACCCCCGGCGATCCGGCGGGTGCGCCGCCACGCCCGGGTGCTGACGGCCCGGTACGCCCGCCCGGTCCCCGGCCGGTCTCCGGCGGCCCGGCCGGTGCGCCGACGAACCCGCGAAACCTTCCGCCGGTCGGTCAGCCGCCAGCGGTGCCCGGCGGTCTGCGGCCCGACCCCGGCGCGGAGCGCGACCCGCGCCCGGACCGGCGCCGCCGCGGCCCGGTCGGTGCGCTCGCCCCGGATCCCGGGGCTCCGACCACGACCGGGCCGGTCAGCGACCGGGCCCCCGCATCCGGTTCCGGTCGCCGGCGGGCACCGGAACCCGACGAGTCCGCGGTGCCCCGCTCGGGCAACGCTCCGCCGGTTCCCGGCACCCCCGCCGAGGAGCCGACGGGCGGCTCGGCCACCGCCAGCGGGCGTCGCCGGCGCCCGGTGGCGGGGGAGACGGAGAGTCCAGCGGGCCGTCGGCGTGCCGCCCCGGACGAGGCCGACACCGCCTCGGGCCGTCGGCATGCGTCCGAGGCCGACACCGCCGCCGGCAGTCGGCATGCGGCGGACGGTGCCGAGACCGCCTCGGGCCGTCGACGGGCGGCGGACGACGCCGATGCCACCGCGGGCCGTCGGCGGGTGGAGGCGGAGGAGGCCGAGGCCGCCTCCGGTCGTCGGCCCGGCGCGGGCGATGCCGGTCCGACCCGGGGCGGTCGCCCCGAACGCCCGGCCGACTGGCTGCGTCAGGCGGGCCGACTGCCACACACCGATCCGAAGCTTCCGGTGATCAACCGCAGCGGGTCGACGCCGTCCGCGCCGACGACCCCGCCGGCCCCGGACCGCTCCACCGGGCGGCGACCGGCACCCGGCCCCGTCCCGCCGGGCCAGGCCGCACCCGGCGACCGGCCGACCGGCCGCCGCTCCGCCGTGCCACCGGGCCAGGACCCGACCGGCACGCGGCGTGCCTCCGCGCCGGTGCCACCGACCGCCGAGCCGACCACCGGGCGCGGCGTGCCCGTGGAGCCCGGGCCCGGCGACCCGACCGGCCGGCGGGCCGCCGCGGGTCCGCCTCGCCCCACCGACGACCCCTACCGCTCCGGTCCGGACCGGGGGCGGGGCGCCGGCCGGAACACGCCGGCCGAGCCCACCGGTCCCGCCCCGCCGGCCCGTGGCGCTGCCCGCCCCGGCCCGCAGGGCCCGGTCCGTGGCGCGGACCGCCCCGGCCCGGGTGCCGAATCCCCGACCGGTCCCGGCCCGGACGCCGCGGCCGGCCCGGTCCGCGGCGCGGCCCGGCCCGGTGCCGACGTGCCTGCCCGCGGCGCGGCCCGGCCCGGTGCCGACGTGCCTGCCCGTGGCGCGGCTCGCCCCGGCGCGGATGTCGCCGCCCGGGCCGCCGTCCGCCCCGGCGCGGACGGTCCGGTTCGCGGCGCGGCCCGTCCCGGGCCCGACGGTCCGCCAAACCCCGGTCCCGATCCCGGCGGACGGTCCGGTCCCGACGGTCCCGGCCGGCCCCCGACAGCGGCCGGCGCCGACGATCGCGGCCGGCCCGGCGGCGGACCCCGGCCTGGTAGCGCGGCCGTACCCGCCGCGGCCCGGGCCACCGCCCCCGGACGGCCGGCCGCTGAGGACCGCGCCGCCGGCCGCGCCCTGCCGCCGCAGCGGGAGGCGGGCCGTCCCGAACCCTCCGGCGTACCGCCGGTCCCGGTCGTGGGCCGCCCGGCCGAGCCGCCGGCGGTCGCCCGGGCCGCCGCGGTGGTACCGCCCCCCGGCCCCACGCTGGACGGCCCCGCGCCGGAGCCGGTGAGCGGATCGCCGCTGCGCAGCGCGGCCGGACCGGACGCCCCGGACGACGACTCCGCCGCGGCCGGCGGCCTGCAAGGCGCCCGCTCGGAGCTACGCCGGCAGATGCGCGAGCGTCGCCGGCTGCGGATGGCCGTGCTGGCGGTGGTCACCCTGGTGCTGCTCGGCGCGGTGCCGGTCTACTTCGGCATCCGGACGCTCAGCCGTGACCCGGTCTTCGACAGCCTCGACGAGCTGAACGTGCCAGGCTGGGCGGCGGCGCAGACGGTCGACGAGGTCAGCGGCAGCCGGTGGTGCCTGCTCGACTGCCGGCTGCGTGAGCGCACCGTCACCTCGGAGCGCGCGCCGGACGAGACCGTGCAGGTCTACGAGAGCGCGCTTCGGCAGGACGGCTGGCGGCCGTGGAAGGTGGCCCGTTGCCCGGAGCAGCAGGAGAAGGGCAGCTACACCTGCTGGCGTCGGGATGAGCTGACCCTCGACCTGTGGGTCCGCGAGCCGGCCTGTGTGCCGCCGCCGGTGGACGGGGAGCCGGCCATCGTGCCGTCTCCCGATCCGTCGGCCGCTGCGGGTACGTGCGCCGGCTCGTTGGTGTCGGTGAAGGTCCGCAACGCGATCGACGACGAGCGGACCCGACCACAGCCGACCACTGATCCGTCACTCACCGGCGAGGATCCGTTCCCGACCCTCAGCGGAGACCCGTTGGGTGAGCTGACACCCTCACCGTCGTGAGCCGGTTTCCATCACGGACGGTAGGGTCTGGGGCTGGCAGGCCCGCCTGCTCCCGTTGACCCGCACGGGTCGTCGAGCGCCGGTGTGGGTACCAAGGTCGCACGTTCCGGGGACGTCCGGTCCCCGGGACTCTGCTTGAGGAGGACAGGCGTGGACATTGGAGAGGTCGCGGCGCTGATCGCGGCGATCGCGTTCGCGATGCTGGTGTTGATCCTGACGCTGCCCATCCTGCGGCTGCGACACACCGTCGACGCCACCACGCGGATGATCAATGACCTCAACGACCGCACCGCTCCGCTGCTCGGCGACGTGAACACCACGGTGAAGAACGTCAACACCACCCTGGAGCAGGTGCAGACGTCGCTCGACGGTGTCAACCTCCAGCTGGCCAAGGTCGACAACATGACCGGCCACGCCCAGAACGTCACCGCCAACGTCGCCAACCTGGTCGCGGTGGTCTCGGCCGCCGCGGCGAACCCGCTGGTCAAGGTCGCGGCCTTCGGCTACGGCGTCCGCAAGGCCGCCTCGGCCCGTCGGCACGCCGAGACCGAGCGTGAGGTGCGCGACACTATCAAGCAGCAGCGGCGGGCCGCCCGGCGCGTCGAGCACTGACGCCGGCGACCAGGAGGTGCGACGAGCATGAGACGGTTGTTCTGGCTGGGCATCGGGCTGGCCGTCGGGGTGGTGGTGGTCCGCAAGGCGACCCGTACCGCACAGGCGTACACCCCGGCCGGCATCGCGAGCACGATGTCCGAATCCGCTGGCGGCCTGGTCGAGTCGCTGCGTAGCTTCGTGGAGGACGTCCGGGTCGGGATGGCCGAGCGCGAGCAGGAGATCCACCACGCGTTCGCCCAGGGCGAGGCGTTCGACGACCACTTCGCCGACCTGCGGGAAGACCCGCGGATCGGCGATCGAGAGATCTTTCCGGAGGAACACCAGCGATGAAGACGGCGGAGATCAAGCGGCGGTACCTCGCGCACTTCGAGGCGAACGGCCATGCCGTGGTGCCGTCCGCTCCGCTGCCCGCCATCAGCGACCCGAACCTGTTGTTCGTCAACGCCGGCATGGTGCAGTTCGTCCCCTACTTCCTGGGGCAGCAGACCCCGCCGTACCGGCGAGCGGTCAGTGTGCAGAAGTGCATCCGGACCCCGGACATCGACGAGGTCGGCAAGACCAGCCGGCACGGCACGTTCTTCCAGATGAACGGCAACTTCTCCTTCGGTGACTACTTCAAGGACGGGGCGATCCCGCTCGCCTGGGACCTGGTCACCAAGTCGCGGGAGCAGGGCGGCTACGGCCTCGACCCGGAGCGGATCTGGCCGACGGTCTACCTGGACGACGACGAGGCGTACGAGATCTGGCGGTCGGTGGGTGTGCCGGCCGAGCGGATCGTGCGTCGCGGCAAGGCGGACAACTTCTGGTCGATGGGCATCCCCGGCCCGTGCGGCCCGTGCTCCGAGCTGTTCTACGACCGCGGCCCCGAGTACGGCCGCGAGGGCGGCCCGGCGGTCGACGAGGACCGCTACATGGAGTTCTGGAACCTGGTCTTCATGCAGTTCGAGCGGGGCCCGGGCACCACCAAGGACGACTACCCGATCCTCGGCGAACTGCCGGCGAAGAACATCGACACCGGCATGGGCCTGGAACGGATGGCCTCGATCCTGCAGGGCGTCGACAACCTCTACGAGATCGACGAGGTCCGGCCGATCCTGGACAAGGCGGCCCAGCTCACCGGCAAGCGGTACGGCGCGCACTCCGGCCACGTGGCCAGCGAGTCGCACCCGGACGACGTGCGGCTGCGGGTGATCGCCGACCACGTGCGGACCGCGCTGATGCTGATCGGCGACGGGGTGACCCCGTCCAACGAGGGGCGCGGCTACGTGCTGCGCCGGATCATGCGCCGGGCGATCCGGTCGGTGCGGCTGCTGGGCTGGCAGGAGCCGGCGCTGCCGGAGCTGCTGCCGGTGGCCCGCGACTGCATGGCGCCGTCCTACCCCGAGCTGGCGACCGACTTCGACCGGATCGCGGAGTACGCGTACGCGGAGGAGGACGCGTTCCTGTCCACGCTGCGGGCGGGCACCACGATCCTGGACACCGCGATCGCGGAGACCCGGACCGCCGGCGGGGCGGCGCTCTCCGGCGAGAAGGCGTTCCAGCTGCACGACACGTACGGCTTCCCGATCGACCTGACCCTGGAGATCGCGGCCGAGCAGGGCCTGCAGGTGGACGCGGAGGGCTTCCGGCGGCTGATGGCCGACCAACGGTCCCGGGCGAAGGCGGACGCGCAGGCCCGCAAGACCGGGCACACCGACCTGTCGGCGTACCGGGCGGTGCTGGACGAGAGCGGCCCGGTGCGGTTCACCGGCTACTCGGAGGTGTCCCGGGAGTCGCGGGTGCGGGCGCTGCTCGGCAAGTCCGGCCCGCTGGGCGGGGCGGTCGAGGGGGACACCGTCGAGCTGGTGCTCGACGTCACCCCGTTCTACGCCGAGGGCGGTGGCCAGCAGCCCGACCAGGGCATGATCACCGTCGGCGCCGGTCAACTCGAGGTGCTCGACGTGCAGCAGCCGGTGCCCGGCCTTATCGTGCACCGGGCCCGGGTGGTCCGGGGCGAGGTGCGCCCGGGCGAGACCGGCTTCGCCGAGATCGACACCACCCGCCGGCGGGCCATCTCCCGCTCGCACACCGCGACGCACCTGGTGCACCAGACGATGCGTAACTTCCTCGGTGAGTCGGCCACCCAGGCGGGTTCGCTGAACGCGCCGGGCCGGCTGCGCTTCGACTTCAACACCCCGACGGGGGTGTCACCGAGCGTGCTGCGCGACGTCGAGCAGCAGGTCAACGAGGTGCTCCTGGCCGACCTGGAGGTGCACGCCTTCATCACCTCGCTGGACGAGGCGCGGCGGATCGGCGCGATGGCGCTCTTCGGCGAGAAGTACGGCGAGGAGGTCCGCGTCGTCGAGGTCGGTGACTACGCCCGGGAGCTGTGCGGTGGCACGCACGTGGCCCGCTCCGCCCAACTCGGCCTGGTGAAGATCCTCTCCGAGGCGTCGATCGGTTCGGGGGTACGCCGGGTCGAGGCGCTGGTCGGCATGGACGCGTTCAACTTCCTGGCCCGGGAGCACCTGCTGGTCTCCCGGCTGGCCGAGCTCTACCGGGTGCCCTCCGAGCAGGTGGCCGACCGGGTGGAGCAGACCGTCACCCAGCTCCGCGACGCGGAGAAGGAGCTGGAGAAGCTCCGCGCGCAGCTGGTGCTCGGCGGGGCTGCGGCGCTCGCCGCGCAGGCCAAGGAGGTGCGTGGAGTCGCGTACGTGGGCACCGAGGCGCCGGAGGGCGCGGGCGGCAACGACGTGCGGACCCTCGCCCAGGAGATCCGCGGCAAGATCGACCCGGCCCGGCCGGCGGTGGTCGCGGTGGCGGCCCGCAACAACGGCAAGGCGTCGCTGGTGGTCGCGGTGAACCAGGCGGCCCGGGGTCGGGGCCTGGCCGCGTCGGACCTGGTCAAGGCAGCTTTCTCCGGGCGGGGCGGTGGCAGTCCGGATCTCGCCCAGGGCGGTGGTCTGCCCGCCGCCGAGGCGCCGAACCTGCTGCTCACCGTAGAGAAGGCGATCGCCGAGGCGTGATGGCCGACCTCAGCCGGCCAGGGCGGACCGCTTCGGTCCGCCCTGGTTCGTCATATCCGGGGGGTGACGGTCGGTGACCGGGCTGTCGCGCGGGGTGCGTCTCGGCGTGGACGTCGGGCAGGTCCGGGTGGGCGTCGCCCGGTCGGACCCGCACGGGGTGCTGGCCACCCCTCTGGTCACCCTCGCCCGGGACCTCACCGCGGCGCCCGACGCGGTGCCCACCGACCTCGCCGAGCTGTCTGCCCTGGTCACGGAGCACGAGGCGGTCGAGGTCGTCCTCGGCCTTCCGGTCAACCTCGCCGGCAAGCACGGTCCGGCGGCCGTCCACGTGAAGGCGTACGCTGACCGACTGGCCGATGTAATAGCGCCCGTGCCGGTAACGCTCACCGACGAGAGGATGTCCACGGTCGTGGCTTCTCGTAGGCTTGCCGAGCGTGGGGTCCGGGGGAAACGTCAACGCGCGGTTGTCGACCAGGCCGCCGCGGTGGAGATCTTGCAAAGCTGGCTGGACGCGCAGCGGAGGCGGACGTAATGATCGACGATCTGGACCTGGGCTTCGATGAGGCGGAGCGGGGGGAGAAGGGCCGACACCGGCGCGGCTTCGTCCGCAAACGCAACGGGAAGTCCGGTGGACGTGGCAAGACCGTGCTGGCCCTGCTGCTCGCCCTGGTCCTGCTCGGCGGTATCGGCGGCGGAGCCTTCTACGGCTTCGACCGGATCCAGAACTACTTCGTCACCCCCGACTACGACGGCGCCGGCACCGGCGAGGTCAGCGTCGAGATCAAGCAGGGCGCGCTGATCGCCGACATGGCCGTCGCGCTCTACGACGCCGGGGTGATCAAGAGCACCAAGGCGTTCATCGAGGCCGCCGAGGCGAACTCCCGCAGCAAGAACATCCAGCCCGGCCTCTACAAGCTGCGCAAGCAGATGAGCGGCGAGAGCGCCGTCACCGCGATGCTCGACCTCAAGAACAAGATCGTCAACGGGGTCACCATCCCGGAGGGCCGCACCGCCAAGAACGTCTACAAGCTGCTCTCCGAGCACACGAAGATCCCGGTGAAGGAGTTCGAGACCGCGGCGAAGGACCCGATCGGGCTCGGCGTGCCGGACTGGTGGTTCAAGCGCAGCGACGGCAAGAAGGTCAAGCCGTCGATCGAGGGCTTCCTGTACCCGGACACCTACGAGATCCCGCCGAAGGCGACCGCGGAGAGCGTCCTCAAGCTGATGGTCGACAACTTCCTCTCGGTCACCGGCTCGATCCAGTTCGCCGACCGGGTGCAGAAGGAGCGCGGCGGGATCACCCCGTACGAGGCGCTGGTCGTCGCCTCGCTGGCGCAGGCCGAGTCGGGCAACAAGGACGATCTGGGCAAGGTCGCCCGGGTCGCCTACAACCGCGTCTACGGCGAGTTCCCGTGCGGCTGCCTGGAGATGGACGTCACGGTCAACTACTACCTGGAGGCGACCGGTCAGCAGACCAAGTCGTCGAAGGACATGACCGCGGCCGACCTGGACAACCCGAAGAACCCGTACAACCGCAAGCTGCGTGGTCTGGTGCCGACCCCGATCAACAACCCGGGCAAGCAGGCCATGGAGGGCGCGATGTCCCCGCCGCCCGGCAAGTGGCTCTTCTTCGTGGCGATCGACAAGCAGGGGCACTCGGCCTTCGCCGACACCTACGAGCAGCACCAGCAGAACGAGAACAAGGCCCGGGAGGCCGGGATCATCTGATGGCGCAGCGACGGCGGGCGGCGGTGCTCGGCAAGCCGATCGCGCACTCCCTCTCCCCGGTGATCCACAACGCCGGCTACGCGGCGGCCGGGTTGACCGGCTGGTCGTACACCCGGATCGAGTGCGCGGAGTCGGAGCTGCCGGGGCTGGTCGCGGGCCTGGGCCCGGAGTGGGCCGGGCTGTCGGTGACCATGCCCGGCAAGGAGGCGGCGCTCGCGGTGGCCGACGCCGCCTCGCCGGTCGCGACCGCGGTCGGTGCGGCCAACACGCTGGTACGCCGCCCGGACGGCTCCTGGTACGCGGACAACACCGACGTCGCCGGCATGGTCGACGTGCTCACCGCAGCCGGCGTGCGTCCCGGCGTCACGGTGACGGTGCTCGGCGCGGGCGGCACCGCCCGCGCGGCGCTGGCCGCGGCGGCGCAGCTCGAGGCCCGCACGGTGACCGTGGTGGCGCGGCGGACCGCGGCGGTCGACGAGCTGCGCCCGGTGGCGCGGGTGCTCGGTCTGCCGATGGCCGGCGCGCCCTGGGTCGACGCCGCCGAGCTGTGCCGCGCCGACGTGGTGGTCTCGACGGTGCCGAAGGGGGTCGCCGACCCGTTCGCCGGCACGGTCGGCTGGCGGCCGGAGACGGTGCTCTTCGACGCGCTCTACGACCCGTGGCCGACCCCGCTGGCCGCCGCGGCGCAGGCGGCCGGCTGCCGGATCGTCTCCGGGCTCGACCTGCTGCTGGCCCAGGCGGTCGGCCAGTTCGAGCAGTTCACCGGCGTGCGCGCCCCCTGCGAGGCGATGGCCGCCGCGCTCGCCGCCGCCCGCCGGCGCTGACCCGGCCCGCCCGCCGACCGCCCACTGTGGCACGCCTTAGGCCAGGATTAAGACGCGCTTAGGTACCCCTGACTTCCTGCCAACACGCGGTGACCGTCGATACGCTGCTCTCCGTCAACGCAGTAGACACAGGGAGTTTCCGGTGAGCAGGCCAGGACTGCACCGTCTCATCCGACACCACGGCGCCCGGCGTAAGGCCGTGCTCCTGAGCGTGCTCGGCACGTCGGTGGTGGCCGGCATCGTGGCGACCATGATGCCGCTGCTGGCCAGCGACGACCTCTCGATCCGGGCGGCGGCGGACACCACCGCGACGGTGGTGACGCAGGACGGCGACAACGCGGCCAAGACGACCCTGGCCACCTGCCCGGCCCGCTGCGACGGCAACCCGCGCGGCGGTCGGGACGCGGTCATCCAGTTCGCGGTGACCACCGTGCCGGCCACCGCGGTCAACGTCCGGGCCACTCTGCGGGTGCACTCCTGGCGCACGGCCGCCGCGACGGTGACCGCGCACGCGTCCCCGGTCGACGCCCGGGCGGCCCGGCCGGCCCCGGCGGCCCCGGGCCCCGCGCTGGCCACGGTCAACGTTGTCAAGCCGGGCTTCAACGAGTGGGACGTCTCCAAGCTGGTGACCGGGAACGGCAGCTGGACGGTGTCGCTGGCGCAGACCGGCCTGGAGACCCGGGTCTACTGGGCCGCCGCCGAGAACCGCGATCCGGAGCTGCGGCCCCGGCTGCTCATCACCTACGACATCGGGACCCGGCCGTCGCCGGTGGCGACCAGCCCGGCGGTCGCGCCACCGTCGCCGAGCGGGTCGCCCAGCGCCCCGCCGCGGCCGTCGCCGACAACCGGTCCGGCCCGGCCGACGCCGAGCGCGACGCCCAGCCCTCCGGTCGGCTCCGGGCGGTGCGGCGAGGTGTCGGCGAAGCTGGTGCCCTCCTGCGGCGCCTGGTGGGGCATGTACTCGCCCACCAGCGCGGCGGACGGGTGGGATCACGGCGGGGCCGTCACCGAGGTGGAGGCGCAGGTCGGACGGCGGTTCGACATCGTGCACCGCTACCACGACTTCTCCAACACCGGCAGCAACGGCGCGTTCCCGGACGTCTACGAGCGGCAGCAGATGCGCGAGGGCCGGCTGCTCTTCTTCGCCTGGGAGTCCCGGATCTTCTCCAGCGGCAAGGTGCTGACCTGGGCCGACATCTACAGTGGCCGGCACGACGCGACCATCGACGCGGTGGCCGGTCGGATCCGCGACACCGGCGTGCCGGTCTTCATGGGCTTCGACCACGAGCCGGAGGACGAGCCGGCCAAGGGCAGCGACGCCGAGTTCGTCCGCGCCTGGCGGCACGTACACGACCGGTTCGCGGCGGCCGGGGCGGCGAACGCGGTCTGGGTCTGGACGATGATGGGCTGGTCCGGGCACTACAACCGGTACGCGGGCCTCTACCCGGGCGACCGCTATGTCGACTGGGTGGCCTACGACCCGTACAACTTCCACGTCTGCAACGGCAGCACGGTGTGGAAGAGCCCGAGCACCACGGTCGGCGGCTTCTACCGGTGGCTGGACGAGCACGGCATCGGGGCCGGCAAGCCGCGGATGCTCGCCGAGTTCGGCACCAACTTCAACTCCGCCGACCCGGCGGCGAAGCAGCGCTGGTTCGAGGAGTTCCCGGCCGCGTTGAAGGCGCACCCGAAGATCAAGGCGGCGATCTACTTCAACTCCGCCGGCATGACCACCACCACGGGCAACTGCAACATGACGATGAACCACGATGCGTCCGCGTTGGCCGGCTTCGCCCGCGCCGGGCAGGACAGCTACCTGCGGCAGCCCACCGGAGGGAGCCGCTGACGACGCTGACCGGCGGGTGACGGGACGGCGCCGGGTCGGGGCGGACATCCGACTCGGCCACGTTCTGTCAGCTAGCGGATTCACTGACCGCCCAATCGGCGGATATCGGCCACCAGGGTTGGCGAGGCACGCTACGCGGGTTCTCATCCATCTTGGAGGCGTAGCGTGCCTGAACTCCCGTTCTCCCGGCGCCCTTCGGCAAGACTTCGCATCTGGGCGGGGACGGTCGCGCTGACCACCGTCGCCGCGGTACTCGCCGTGCCGACCGTGACCTCCGCGGCCGTGGTGCCCACGCCGGCGCCGGCGACCGTGGTGTCGGCGAACCCGGCCAACGCGACCCCGCACGCCAGAGACGGTGAGACCCGGGCGTTCGCGGAGGTCGGCAACCTGGTGTTCGTCGGCGGGAGCTTCACCCAGATCCGCCAGACCGCCAGCTCCGCGTGGGTCACCCAGCGCTACCTCTTCGCGTACGACCGGAGCACCGGCACGATCTCCACCGGCTTCCTGCCGGTGCTGGACGGCGCCGTCAACACGCTGATCGCCGGCCCGGGCGGAACGCTCATCGTCGGCGGCACCTTCAAGAACGTCAACGGGGTCGCCCGGCGGAACCTGGTCGCGCTCAACCCGACGACCGGCGCGATCATCGACAGCTGGGTCGGCCGCTCGGACGGCGGCACGGTCCGCGACCTGGTGCTGCACGGCAACTGGCTCTACGTGGCCGGCGCGTTCAACTGGCTCAACGGCACCGCGCACGCCGGTCTCGGCCGGCTCAACGCGACCACCGGCGCGATCGACCCGACCTTCAACATCAACGCCACCGTCGGGCGGCACAGCACCACGTCGTACGTCTGGACCATCGACGTCTCGCCCGACGGCGGCACGCTCGCCGTCGGCGGCAACTTCCTCAACGTCAACGACCTGCCGCGCAACCAGATGGCGCTGGTCGACCTGACCGGCACCCCGACCGTGCTCGACTGGAGCACCGAGAAGTTCGTGCCGCCGTGCGCGGCCCCGGCGACCTTCGTCCACTACGTACAGGACGTCAAGTTCGGCGGCGACGGCAGCTGGTTCGTGGTCGGCACCAACGGCGGCGCCGGCTGGCCGGCCGCGTACTGCGACGCGCTGGTCCGGTTCGAGACCGCGAACCGGGGCAGCGGCCAGCTCGCCACCTGGGTCGACTTCACCGGCAACGACACCGTCACCTCGGTGGAGGTGGCCGACAACGTCATCTACCTCGGCGGGCACTTCCGCTGGCTGAACAACCCGAACGCCAGCGACAACGCCGGCGCCGGCGCGGTCGACCGGCTGGGCATCGGAGCGGTCACCCCGGCCACCGGCATGCCGATCAACTGGAACCCCCGCCGCAGCGGCGGCTCGGCGCTGCCGTCCGGCGCCAGCTCGTGGGGCTCCGCGGTGCCGGTGCTCTGGCGCGGATCCGACGGGCTCTACTTCGGGCACAACTCCGACGGGATGGGCGAGGAGTACCACGGCCGGCTCGGCATGTTCCCGCTGGCCGGCGGGCGCACCATCACCCCGAGAAACCCGCCCACGGCCACCACCGGCAACCTCTACCTCGGTACCGGCCCGGGCACGGTGGCCAAGGTGCCCTTCAACGGCACCACCCTCGGCACGCCGACCACGGTCAGCCAGCCCAACTACACGGCGGCCGGCGCGACCTGGCGGGTCGATGACCGGATCTACTGGTCGCACGCGGTGGCCGGCACCCCCACCGGCAGCCGGATCGACATCTCGCTGTTCAACGGCGGAGCGATCGGCGCGCCGTGGGAGGCCTCCGGCTACAACGACTGGTACAACCCGGCTGCGCTGACCGGCGCGTTCTTCCTCAACGGCCGGCTCTACTACACCCGCAGCGGGGCGAACGCGCTCTACTACCGCTACTTCGAGATCGACGGCAACTACCTCGGCGCCACCGAGTTCAGCCTGCCCACCACCGGGGTGACCTGGTCGACGGTGCGCGGGATGGCCTGGGTCGGCGGCCGGATCGTCTACGGCGCCACCGACGGCACGCTGCGCAGCGTCCCGTTCGACCCGACGGCCGCTCCGGTGGTCGACGGGACGGCCACCACGGTGGTGGCGACGGCGACGCCCGAGCTCACCTGGTCCTCGCCGTCGACGTTCTTCGCGGTGCAGTGATCGACCGTCTACTCTTCGTAGCCGATCATCGATAGATTGTTCACGTCGGGCCGGCGACGGGACCACCGTCGCCGGCCCTGCCACACATGGGGGAGGGGTCGTTGGCCGGTGCCGGTGGTCTCCGCGGTGGGCGCGCGGTGCGCGTTGTCTTCGCCGTCAAACGTGGCTGGTACCGGCTGCGCTACCGGCGGCTGACGCTCGGCCGCGACGTCGAGATCCGCGGCCGGATCCGGCTGCGTCGCGGGATCCGGGTCCACATCGGCGAGCGCACCCGGATCAACAAGCTGGTCCGCTTCGCCGGCCCGGGCGAGGTGCGGGTCGGGGCGGACTGCCTGCTCAACGCCACCTGGATCGGCAGCTGGACCTCGGTGACCATCGAGGACCGCTGCCTGCTCTCCGACTGCGAGCTGCTCGACAGTGACTTCCACAACCTGCCGCCCAAGCTGCGGCACGACCCGGCCACCCCGGCCACCCGGGCCCCGATCGTCGTCGAGGAGAACGTCTGGATCGGCACCCACGCGTTGGTGTTGAAGGGCGTCCGGATCGGTCGGGACTCCGTCGTCGGCGCCGCCACCGTGGTCCGCACCGACGTGCCGCCGGGCGTCGTGGTCGTCGGTAATCCTCAACAGACGGTGAAGAAGTTCCATGACTGACCCAGCAGCCGGCTCCTGGCCCGCCGACCCCGCGCGCGGCGGCGGTGCGGGCCGTACGGTGACCCTGACCGACCTGCTCCGCGTGCCGCTGCACCGGTTCCGCCTGGTCGCCGGGGTGGCCGCGGTCGGCCTGCTCGCCGCGCTCGGCTACCTGGTGCTGGTCCCGTCGGCGGTGACCGCCAGCGCGGTGGTGGCGGTCCGGCCGGTGGTGACCGACGCGTTCACGCCGAGCGGGGCCGGCGCCGACCGCGCGGTGAACATGAACGTGGAGAGCGGCATCGCCACCGGCACCGAGGTGGTGCAGCGGCTCGCCGACGCGGTCGACGGCGACCCGCGCGACATCCGCGCCGCGCTCGAGGTCGAGGTGCCGACCGGCGGGCAGATCCTGCGTTTCCTCTACCAGGCGCCCAGCCCGCAGCGCGCGGTGGAGAGCGCCAACCTCGCCGCCCAGGCCTACCTGGACGTGCGGCGCACCATGTACGAGAAGCAGCGCTCCGAGATGCTGCGCTCCTACGACGAGAGCATCGCCAAGGTCGTCGCCCAGCAGAGTGCCGTGCAGAAGCGGGTCAACAGCGCCCGTGACACCGCCGCCGGGGACGCCGCGGTGGCCGAGCTCGCCGGGATCAACAGCCAGCTGACCCAGCTCAACTCCGCGCGTACCGAGATCGCCGCGGTCGACGTCAACCCCGGCTGGGTCACCCAGACCGCGGAGAAGGCGCTGGTCTCCGCCGCCGGGCACCGGCCGACCTACCTCGTCGCCGGTCTGCTCGGCGGCCTGCTCATCGGGATCATGCTGGCCTACCTCTGGGAGTCGATGGACCGGCGGATCCGCTCGGTGAGCGACGGCCGCGACGCCACCGGCCTGCCGCTGCTGGGCACCGTGCGGCGGCAGCGGTTCCGGGGCCCGCGCCGGGCCGTCGACGCCGACGTGCGCTACGTGGCGATGGCGATCGCCGAGCGGGTCCGACAGCCCGCCCGGGTCTCCCTGCTGACCGCCCGCGAGGATCCGAGCGGGCTCACCGCCGGGCTCGCCGTGGCGCTGGCCGCCGACGGCCGGGAGGTGTTCGTCGCCGACGACAGCGGGCGGGTCGAGCGGCTGCGTACCGCCGTGCTCGCCGACCGGGGACGGCTGCCCGCGGTCGCCGAACCCACCCGGTCGGTCGTGCCCAAGCCGCGCCCGGCCGGGACGCCCGTGGCGGCGGACGCGGCGACGCGGCGGCCGTCGCCGCACCCGCCCGGCGCGCGCCCCTCGACCGACCCGGACGCCACCCTGACCCTGCCGCGGGTCACCTCCGCGCAGGGCGGCGAGAACGGCCGGGTGATCGGGGCGGAGGACGTGCCGGTCGGCATCGGCAGCGTCCGGTTCGGCAGTTGGCGCCAGGGCGCCGACCACGGGCTGGTGCTCTACAACGCCCCGCCGGCGGAGTCCGACGAGCGCGGCGTGGCGATCGCCCGCCAGGGCACCGCGGTGGTGGTGGTGGAACGGGACCGGACCCGGCAGAGCGACCTGCGCCGGCTGGTCGAGCGGTTGCGGGCCGCCGGGGTGACGCCGTTGGGCTTCGTGCTCACCCGCAGCGGCCGGGGCTGACGGTGTCGGCCACCCGGGCCCCGGCCACCAGCGAACCGGCCGGAGGTGATCCGCCGCCGGCCGCGCCACTCGGCCCGTCGCCGGCGCCCGCGCCGCCACTGCTGCCGCTCTGGCCGCTGGCGGTGATGTTCGGGCTGGTGCCGCTCTGGTGGCTGGCCGGCGCCTTCTACCTCGGCTGGCCGCTGCTCGGCGCGCTGCTCTTCGTGCTGCTGGTCACCCGGGGGCGGGTGCCGCTGCCCCCGGCGACGGGAATCTGGCTGCTGTTCCTCTGCCTCGTGGTGGTGAGTGCCACCCAGTTGCAGGCGCCGTCCGCGGTGCTGTCGTTCACGCTGCGGCTGGCCTTCTACGCCACCGCGCTGGTCGTCGGGGTCTACGTCTACACCGCCGTGCGGGAGCGCGCCGACCCGGTGGCCGTGCTGACCCCGCTCTGCGCTTTCTGGTGCGGGCTGGTCGTGCTGGGCTGGCTGGGGGTGCTGGTGCCCCGGTTGGCGATGACCACGCCGATGGAGCTGCTGCTCCCGGGCGGAGTGGCCGGCAACCCGTTCATCCAGGACATGGTGCACCTGAGCACGGCCGAGTACAGCGCCCGGTCCCTGAACCCGATCTACCGGCCGGCGGCGCCCTTCCCGTACACGAACAACTACGGCAGCGCGTACGCGATGACGCTGCCGGCCGTGGTCGCGTTCACCATGCTGCGCCCCCGAGGCGTGCTGCGCTGGCTGCTCCTGGCGACGCTGCCGCTGTCGCTGGCGCCGGCGTTCCTCACCCTCAACCGGGGGATGTTCCTCAGCCTCGGCGCCGGGCTGGCCGTGCTGGGCATCCGGGCCGGTCTGCGCGGCAACGTGCGGGTGGCGGCGTCCATCGTCGGGATCGTGGTGATCAGCGGGCTCGCCACCCTGTTCATCCCGGTCACCGAGCTGATCGGCAACCGGGTCGAGGCCAGTGACACCAACACCGACCGGCTGTCGCTCTATCTCGAGGTGATCCGGCGGATGGCGGACTCACCGTGGCTCGGCTACGGCGCGCCGGTCAACGTGGACACTGTCACCGCGGCCGCGCCCATCGGCACCCAGGGGCAGCTCTGGATGGTCCTGTTCAGCCACGGCGTGCCCGCGTTGCTCTGCTTCCTCGCCTGGTTCGTGGTCGCCGCGGTGCTCTGCGCCCGGGCCACCTCGGCCGCCGGCCAGTGGCTGGCGGTGGTCCCGGTGGTCTGCCTGGTGCAGTTCCCGTTCTACGGCATGGCCAGCCCGAACCTCGCCGTCGCGTTCTTCGCCATCACCTTCGCGATCGCGCTCGCCGAACGGGAGGCGCGGGCCCGGGCCACCCGGCGCGCGCGCCCGACCCGGCGTCCCGAGGCGGTGCCGGCATGACCGCCGCCACCCGCTCCGGTGGTCCGACGGGGGCGTCCGGCGGTTCGGCGACCGGCCCCGACGCCGTCGCCGTCGACGAGAGCGCCGGTCCGGTCGACCGCACGGTGGAGACCCGCCGGGGCGCCCGCAGCGGCGCCGCCGGGCTGGTCGGCGCCGCGACCAGCGGCCTCTTCGGCTTCGTGCTCGCGGTCGTGATCACCAGGGGCTACGGCACGGTGGGCTCGGGCGCGTTCTTCGCCGCGATCGGAGTGGTCACCGTCGCCACCGCGGTCTGCACGCTCGGGGCGGAGACCGGGCTGATGTGGGCCCTGCCGCGACGGCGCGCCGGGTCGGGCGGGAACGCCGCCCGGGTGCTGCCGGTCGCGCTGATCCCGCCGCTGGCCGTCGCGGTGCTGGTCGCCGGCGTCGGGGTGCTGGCCGCCGACGCGTTCGCGCCCCGGCTGCTGGGCGGCTCCGGTGCCGCCGGCCCGCCGCTGCTGGCGCTGAGCTTCGCGGCGGTGCCGGTGGTGGTCGGGATGACCCTGCTGCTCGCGGCGCTGCGCTGCGTACGGCCGATCCGGGCGTACGTCGCGGTGCAGTTCTTCCTGCTGCCGGTCGTCCGGCCGGTGCTGGTCGGCGCGGCCGCCCTGGCCGGTGGCGGCCTGCTCGCCGGCATGACCGGTTGGCTGGTGCCGGCGGCGCTCGCGCTGCTGGTCTGCCTCACCCTGGTCGCCGGCCCGCTCGGCGTCGGCCGGGGCGCGGTGCTGCGGCCGGAACGGGCCGACTGGTCGGTGTTCTGGCGGTTCGCGCTGCCCCGGGCCGCCTCGGCCGCGATCGACGCGGGCAGCATGTGGGTGGGGGTGCTGCTCACGTCGGTGCTCGCCGGGCAGGCCGACGCCGGCGTGTTCGGCGCGGTCGGCCGCTACATCCTCGCCGGGCAGCTGGCCATGCAGGGGTTGCGGGTGGCGGTGTCGCCGCAGCTTTCCCGGCTGCTCGGCCGCGGCGAGCGGGCGGCCGCGGCGGCGGTGCACCGGCAGCTGACCACCTGGGCGCTGGTGCTCTCCTGGCCGGTCTACCTGCTGCTCGCCGTCTTCGGGCCGGCCTTCCTCCAGCTCTTCGGCCCGGAGTTCGCCGCCGGCGCGCCGGCGATGACGGTGCTGGCGCTGGCCATGCTGGTCAACACCGGGGTCGGCAACGTGCAGAGCCTGTTGCTGATGGGCGGGCGCAGCGGCCTGCACCTGACCGCCGCCCTCGCCGGCCTGCTGGTCACCGTCTCCCTGGGGCTGTGGCTGATCCCCGGGCACGGCGCGACCGGCGCGGCGCTGGCCTGGGCGGCCGGGATCATCACGGAGAACCTCACCGCCGCCGGCTGTGCCCGGGCGGTGGTCGGTCAGCCCCTGGTCGACGCGGCGCTGCTGCGGGCGGCGGCCGGAACGGTCGCCGCGGTGGGCACGGCGGCGTTGGCCGGTGTGCTGGGCGCCGGGCGGGAGATTCCCGGGCTGGCGGTGGCGCTGGCGGTGCTGGCGGCCGGCTGCGTCGGCTTGTTGACGTTGCCCCGGGTGCGACGGCGCATCCGGGTGACCATGAGTCAGATCCGTGGCCGGGAGCAGGCGGCGCCGACCGCCGCCGATGCCGCCGCGGCGTCGATGAAGGGCAGGTGAGGTCCGTCGTGCCGTCCATCCGAGACCGGGTGAAGCAGCTCGTGCCGACCCAGGTGACCGACCGGGTGAAGGACTCTCTGGTCGACTACGCGGTGCGCACCAGCGACCGGCGGCCACTGCCGGACTTCCTCATCATCGGCACCAAGCGGGGCGGCACCACCTCGCTCTGGAACTACCTGGTGCAGCACCCGCTGGTGCCGCGCCTCTTTCCGGCCTGGAACACCAAGGCCTCGCACTACTTCGAGGAGAACTGGCACCGGGGCGAGGCGTGGTACCGCTCGCACTTCCCGACCGTCCGGCAGCGGGCGGCGCTGGAGAGCCGGCACGGCGGGCCGGTGCGGGTCGGCGAGGCCGCCCCGCTCTACATGTTCCATCCGCTGGCGGCGCAGCGGGTCGCCGCGCTGATGCCGTCGGTACGGCTGGTGGTGCTGCTGCGGGACCCGGTCGAGCGGGCGTACTCGCACTGGAAGGAGCGGCGGACGCACGGCATCGAGCCGCTGGACTTCGGCGACGCGCTCGCCGCCGAGGAGGAACGCACGGCGGGGGAGCGGGAGCGGCTTCTCGCCGAACCGGAGTACTTCAGCGAACGCTACGACTGGTACAGCTACCGGGCCCGAGGGCGCTACCTGGAACACCTGGAGCCGTGGCTGGACCGGTTCGACCGGGCGCAGATCCTCTTCCTGCCCAGCGAGGACCTCTACCGCGACGCCCGCACCACCTACCGCCGGACGCTGGACTTCCTCGGGTTGCCACCGCACGACCTGCCCGACTTCAAGGTCTACAACGACCGCCGCTCGGCGCCGCTGGAGCCGGCGCTGCGGGCGGAGCTGACCGCGTACTACCGGCCGTACAACGACGCGCTGCGGGAGCGGCTCGGGCTGGACCTCGACTGGCCGGACCGGGCGGCGTGACCGCCTCGGTCGCCGCGTCCGCCGATCCGCGTACCCGCGACGACGGGCTGGGCTGGGTGAGCCGGGCGGTCTTCGGCGACGAACGGGTGGCGCTGACCGTGGGCGGCGCCCCGCCGGCCGGGCACCGGGCCGTCGCCCGCTACGCGGTGGTGCCGTCGCTGTCCCGGGCCCGGTTCCTGCTGCCGCTCGGCGCGCCCCGGGCCACCGCGGCGTCGCTGCTGGCGTACAACGCGCTGCGGCCGCCGAAGGTGCGCGCGGTGCGGGCCGCGCTCGGCGGGCTGTCCCGGGTCGGCGCGGTGCAGCGGGCCTTTCCCACCCTGACCGTCGCGGTGCCGGCCGGTGCGCCGCTGGCCGAGCTGCTCCTGGCCGAGCGGCTCGCCGCGGCCCTCGGTGGCGCGCCGCTGCACGCCGCCTGCGGGGTGCGGCCACCGGACCCCAACCACAAACCCACCCTGCAGCTCTTCACCGCCGACGGCCGGCCGCGCGGGTACGCGAAGATCGGCTGGAACGGCGCCACCCGGGCGCTGGTCGCGGCCGAGTCCGCCGCGCTGCGCACGCTTGCCGAGGTGATCGGGGTGCCCGACCATCCGCTGACGCCCCGGCTGCTCGCGGAGCTCGACTGGGCGGGGCAGCTCATCGCCGTGGTCGAGCCGCTGCCGTCGCGGGTACGCGGGGTGCCGGTCACCGACCCGCCCCGGATCGCCGCGCTGCTCGCGGTGGCCCGTCGCGGCCGTCCGGCGGCGCCGCCCCGGCCGCTGGCCGGATCGCCGTTCCTGGCCCGGTTGGCCGCCGAGGCGGAGCGCTCCGCCGTGGCCGGACCGCCCGGCGTCCGGGCAGTCGACGCGGTGGCGGAGCTGGTCCGTCGGCACGGCGGCACACCGGTCGAGTTCGGGCACTGGCACGGCGACTGGGTGCCGTGGAACCTGGGCCGGCACGACGGCCGGCTGGTCGCCTGGGACTGGGAGCACAGTGGACCGGACGTACCCCTCGGCTTCGACCTGGCGCACGACGCGTTCCAGCGGGCCGTGGTGCTGCGCGCGGAACCGGCCGCGACGGCCGCGCGGGCCGTCGACGCGCAGCTCGACCGGTACGGCGAGCGGTTGGGGCTCGGGCCGGCGCAGCGCCGTCTGGTGGCCGACGGCTACCTGCTGGAGATGTGGCTGCGGACCTGGCGGCTGGCCGACGCCGGGGCGGGCTGGAACAGCGCGCTGCATCCCGCTCTCCTGAACGTCATCGAGAAACGACATAGCGGCTGATCCGGTCGGATCGCCACGCCGATGGCTGTTGACCATAGTCGTAGCGTGACGGAAGAATTGCTGGTCGTGATGGTGGTCGATGGACCGCCATTGGTGCGGGGTGACCGGCGACCCCGGCGGAGGGCCGGTCGATCACCCGGTCGCCCTATACAACGGTCGGTCGAGCTGTGATCTGCTCGTGCGTGGCGCCGACCGAAACTCCAAGCGAACTTGTGGGGAGTCGCGTGGACACGAACACTGAGGATGGCGGGCCCCCGGTCCTGCTGCTGGTCAGTTCCAGCGGCGGCCACCTGGCCCAACTTCTGGCACTGCGGCCCTGGTACGAGCAGCGGCGTCGGTGCTGGGTCACCTTCGACACGCCGGAGGCGGTGTCGCTGCTCGCCGGCGAGGAACTGGTGCCGGCGCACCACCCGACCACCCGCAACGTGCCGAACCTGTTGCGCAACGCGGTGCTCGCCTGGCGGGTGCTGCGTCGCCGGCGGGTCGCCGCGGTGGTCACCACCGGCGCCGGCGTCGCCGTGCCGTTCGTGGTGCTGGCCCGACTGCGCGGCATCCCGACCGTCTACATCGAGGTGTACGACCGGATCGACACCCCGACGCTGACCGCCCGGCTCTGCCGCCCGTTCCTCACCGCCATGCTCGTGCAGTGGGACGAGCAGCGCCGGCAGTACCCCGAGGCGACCGTCGTGGGGACGCTGCTGTGAGCGGGGACGCGACAACCGGGACCGCCCCGGCGCACCGGCCCGCCCCGACCCGGCCGGCGCCGCACCTGGCCCGGCCCGCCGGCCGCCCCGACCCGACGCGGGTGCCTCGCCAGCGCGACCGCGCCGACGCCGCCCGGCTCCAGCTGCTGGTCGCCGTCGGCACCGACAAGCACCCCTTCGACCGGCTGGTGAACTGGCTGGAGGAGTGGCACGCCGAGGCCGCCGACCAGATCGGGCTCACCGTCCAGCATGGGCACACCCGGGCTCCCGCGGTGCCCGGCGCGGTGCCGTTCCTCGGCCACGACGCGTTGCAGACCGCGATGGCCGACGCCGACCTGGTGGTCTGTCACGGCGGCCCGGCGACGATCCTGGAGGCCCGCCGGCACGGTCACCTGCCGATCGTGGTCCCCCGGGATCCGTCCCACGGCGAGCACGTCGACGATCACCAGCTGCTCTTCGCCCGCCGGCTCGGCGCGGCCGGCATGGTCGCGCTCTGCGAGTCCCGGCAGGACCTGCGTGCCGCGCTCGCCGCCGGGCTGGCCGACGCGGCCGGCTTCGTGGTCGCCGCCGACCCGCAGGCGCGCGACGCGCGGCACGAGGCGGTGAACCGGGTCGGGCAGATCGTGGACGGGCTGGTCGCCGCGGCGGCCGGGCGACGCCGGCAGTGGTGGCGGGCGTGGGCCCGGCCCACCCAGGGCGAGGGGCGGAAGCCGTGACACTCACGGTCAGCGTCGTGGTGCCCACCCGGGACCGGCCGGAGCTGCTCCGCGCCGCCGTCCGGGCCATCCTCGACCAGGACCACCCCGGCCCCATCGAGGTCGTGGTGGTCTACGACCAGTCCGAGCCGGACGGGTCGCTGGCCGCGCTGTCCCGGCCCGAGCGCAGCGTGCGGGTGATCCGCAACGAGCGCACCCCGGGGCTGGCCGGGGCGCGCAACTCGGGCACCCTGGCCGCCGACGGTGAGTTGATCGCGTTCTGCGACGACGACGACGAGTGGCTGCCGGGCAAGCTCGCCGCCCAGGTCGCCGCGCTCGCCGCCGCGCCCGAGGCGGAGTTCGTCAGCTGCGGCATCCGGGTCAGCTACGACGGGCGCACCGTCGACCGGGTGCTCGACAAGGACCGGGTCGGCCTCGCCGACCTGCTGCGCGACCGGATGACCGAGCTGCACCCGTCCACCTTCGTGATCCGCGCGGCCGCGCTGCGCGACGGCTTCGGGCTGGTCGACGAGGAGATCCCGGGCAGCTACGCCGAGGACTACGAGTTCCTGCTCCGGGCGGCGCGCAGCGCGTCGCTGGTCAACCTGCGCACCCCGTACGTGCTGGTGCGCTGGCACAAGCGGTCCTACTTCGCGCAGCGCTGGGACACCATCTCCGAGGCGTTGCAGTGGCTGCTGGAGCGCTACCCGGAGTTCGCCGGCCAGCCGGCCGGCGAGGCGCGGGTGACCGGCCAGATCGCCTTCGCCCGGGCCGCCTCCGGTGACCGGCGCGGCGCGGTCCGCTGGGCCCGCCACACCCTGCGGCGCAACCTGCGCGAGCCGCGTGCCTACCTGGCGCTCGCGGTGGCCGGCCGGGTGGTCCGGGCGGACGCGGTGTTGCGTAGCCTGCACCGGCGCGGCCGGGGGATCTGACGATGGCGCCGCCGGATCCGCCCGACGGATTCGGCGGCGACGCGTTTGTTCCACGGGCCCCGATGGCACGGACCGATCGGCCGATGACACGGTTGAATCGATCGATAAAAATCTGATTCCATGGCCCTCCACTCGCTCAGGTTCTATCTGGTTGATTCGCCGACTTCCCTGGGTGCGAAACGGCGCGCCCGGCGTGCCGCGTGGCTCTCGGACACTTTTCCGGATCTCGCCGAGATGAATGTCCTCGACCTGGGCGGTCGGGTGGAGAGCTGGGCCAAGGTTCCGGTGCGTCCGGCACACGTGCACGTGGTCAACCTGGAGCCGCTCCCCACGGAGCTGCCCGAGTGGGCCGAGGCCGATCACGCCGATGCGTGTGAACTGCCCAAGAGTGTCCTGAACCGCCGTTACGACCTCGTCTTCAGCAACAGCGTGCTGGAGCACGTCGGCGGATACGAGCGGCGCCGGCGGATGGCGGAGGCGGTCCGCGAGTTGGCACCGGCCTACTGGGTCCAGACGCCGTACCGGTACTTCCCGATCGAGCCGCACTGGGTCGCGCCCGGAATGCAATTCCTGCCGGTGTCGGCGCGAGTAGTCGTGGCACGCAAGTGGCCCCTCGCCTACACGCCCGGAAAATCCTACGACCTGGCGATGAAACAGGTCCTGACGACGGAACTCGTCGGTCGGGCCGAGCTGCGCTACCTCTTTCCCGACGCCACCATTCGAAATGAGCGCCTGCTGGGCCTCACCAAGTCGTTGATCGCAATCCGCAGGCCGTGACCCCGGTTCGCCGATCATGATCCGGTCGGCGACCGGCCGGGCCGGGCGCGCTGGTGGGACGCCGTCGTCCGCAGGACGGGACGGGGCGGGCACCGCACGGCGGTGACCACCCGGCGTGACAGACTGACCGCTGTGTTGCGCTGGCTGACTGCAGGTGAATCGCACGGACCCGCCCTCGTCGCGCTGATCGAGGGGGTGCCCGCCGGGGTCGAGGTGACCACCGGCGACATCTCCGCCGAGCTGGCCCGCCGGCGGCTGGGTTATGGCCGGGGCGCGCGGATGGCGTTCGAGCAGGACGAGGTCGAGGTGATCGGCGGCCTGCGGCACGGCCTCACCATCGGCAGCCCGGTCGCGGTCCGGGTCGGCAACTCCGAGTGGCCGAAGTGGCGCACCGTGATGGCTTCCGACCCGGTCGACGCCGACGAGCTGGCCGGGCAGGCGCGCAACGCCCCGCTCACCCGTCCCCGGCCCGGCCACGCCGACCTCGCCGGCATGCAGAAGTACGGCCACACCGACGCCCGGCCGATCCTCGAGCGGGCCAGCGCCCGGGAGACCGCCGCCCGGGTCGCGGTCGGCACCGTCGCCAAGGCGCTGGTGAAGCAGACCCTCGGCATCGAGATCGTCTCGCACGTGGTGGAGCTGGGGCCGGTCGCGGTCAAGCCGGGGCTGCGCCCGCGCCCGGAGGACGCCGCCCGGATCGACGCCGACCCGCTGCGCTGCCTCGACCCGGAGGCCAGCGCCCGGATGGTCGCCGAGGTCGACGCCGCGAAGAAGGCCGCCGACACCCTCGGTGGCGTGGTCGAGGTGCTGGCGTACGGGGTGCCGCCGGGGTTGGGCAGCCACGTGCAGTGGGACCGCAAGCTGGACGCTCGGCTGGCCACCGCGCTGATGTCCATCCAGGCGATCAAGGGCGTGGAGATCGGCGACGGCTGGCAGCAGGCGCGCTCCCGCGGCTCCGAGGCGCACGACGAGATCATGCCGACCGCCACCGGCGTACGCCGGGTCACCGACCGGGCCGGCGGGCTGGAGGGCGGCATCACCACCGGTGAGCCGCTGCGGGTCAAGGCCGCGATGAAGCCGATCTCGTCGCTGAACCGCGCCCTGGCCACCATCGACGTGACCACCGGCGAGCCGGCCACGGCGATCAACCAGCGCTCGGACGTCTGCGCGGTGCCCGCCGCCGCGGTGGTGGCCGAGGCGATGGTCGCCCTGGTGCTGGCCGAGGCGACCATGGAGAAGTTCGGTGGCGACTCGGTCGCCGAGATCCGGCGCAACCTGGCCGGCTACCTGGACGCGCTGGTGATCCGGTGACCGTGGCCGGTCCCGATCCGGCGCTCGGGGCGACCAGGCCGGTCTGTGTGCTGGTCGGCGCGCCCGGCTCGGGCAAGACCACGGTCGGCCAGGCGCTCGCCGCCACACTCGGCGTGGAGTTCCGCGACACCGACCTGGACATCGAGCGGATGGCCGGCAAGCCGATCCCGGAGATCTTCATCGACGAGGGCGAGGCGCACTTCCGAGCCCTCGAACGGGCCGCGGTGGCCGCGGCGCTCGCCTCCTGCCCGGGGGTGCTCGCCCTCGGTGGCGGCGCGGTCCTCGCCGAGGAGACCCGGGCCGCCCTGGTCGGGCACGCCGTGGTGCACCTCTCCGTCGAGCTGCCCGACGCGGTGAAGCGGGTCGGCCTGGGCGTCGGGCGGCCGCTGTTGACGCTCAACCCGCGGGCGACGCTGAAGCACCTGATGGACCAGCGTCGGCCGCTCTACACCGAGGTGGCGACCGCGACGGTGGTCACCGACGGGCGGAGCCCGGCCGAGATCGCCGCCGAGATCGCCGCTCTGCTGGCGCGCTGACGTCGCCCGGGCCGGGCCCGCTGGACTAGGCTGCCGGCGATGGACGAGGTGACCCGGATCCCGGTCGGCGGCGAGCGGCCGTACGACGTGCTGGTGGGACGAGACCTGCTCGACACGCTCCCCGGCCTGCTGCCCGGGGCGACCCGGGTGGCGCTGCTGCACGCGCCGCCGCTGAAGGAGTTGGCCGACGCGCTCGGCGAGCGGCTCAACGCCGCCGGCGTTGCTCCGCTGCCGATCGAGGTGCCCGACGCCGAGGCCGGCAAGCAGATCGACGTCGCCGCGGCGTGCTGGGACCGGCTCGGCGCGGCCGGCTTCACCCGCTCCGACGCGGTGGTCGGGGTGGGCGGCGGTGCCGTGACCGACCTCGCCGGCTTCGTCGCCGCGTCCTGGCTTCGCGGTGTGCGCTGGGTGCCGGTGGCCACCTCCCTGCTCGGCATGGTCGACGCCGCGGTCGGCGGCAAGACCGGGATCAACACCGCCGCCGGCAAGAACCTGGTCGGCGCGTTCCACCCGCCGGTCGGGGTCCTCGCCGACCTGGCCACCCTGGACAGCCTGCCCCCGAGCGACCTGGCCGCCGGGCTGGCCGAGGTGGTCAAGTGCGGCTTCATCGCCGACCCGGTGATCCTCGACCTGGTCGAGGCCGACCCGGCAGCGGCCACCGACCCCGCCGGGCCGGTGACCCGGGAGCTGATCGAGCGGGCGATCCGGGTCAAAGCCGACGTGGTCTCCGGCGACCTGCGCGAGTCCGGCGTCCGCGAGGTGCTCAACTACGGTCACACCCTGGCGCACGCGATCGAGAAGGTGGAAGGCTACCGCTGGCGGCACGGGCACGCGGTCGCCGTCGGGCTGGTCTACGCCGGCACCCTGGCCCGCCTCGCCGGTCGGCTCGACGAGGCGACCGCCGGCCGGCACCGTACCGCCGTGGCCGCCCTCGGCCTGCCCACCAGCTACCGGGCCGACGCCTGGCCGGAACTTCTGGGGGCGATGCGGGTGGACAAGAAGGCCCGGGGTGACCGGCTGCGCTTCGTGGTGCTGGACGGGCTGGCCCGCCCGGCGATCCTGGAGGGCCCGGACGACGACCTGCTCCGCGCCGCCTATGCGGAGGTGACAGCCGGGTGAAGGTGTACGTGCTGAACGGGCCGAACCTGGGCCGGCTGGGCACCCGCCAGCCCGAGGTGTACGGCGCGACCAGCTACGCCGACCTGGTGGCGCTCTGCGAGTCGACCGGCCGTGAGTTGGGCCTGGACGTCACCGTCCGGCAGACCGACGCCGAGCACGAGCTGCTCGGCTGGCTGCACGCCGCCGCCGACGAGGGCGCCGCGGTGGTGCTCAACCCGGCCGCCTGGTCGCACTACTCCTACGCCGTGCGGGACGCCTGCGCGCTGCTGCGCGGGCCACTGGTCGAGGTGCACATCTCCAACATCCACGCGCGCGAGGAGTTCCGGCACCACTCGGTGGTCTCCGCGGTGGCGACCGGAGTGATCGCCGGGCTCGGCGTCGACGGCTATCGCCTCGCCCTGCACCACCTGGCCGCCCTGTCGCGTGACGCCTGACGCCTGACGCCTGACGGCAGGTCCCTTGTCGCTGACCCGCGTCATGTTCGCTCACCGTGACCAGCCCGGAGTGAAGCGACCCTCCTTCCTCGCCGCCTTTGCTCTGCTTCAGCGGGGGCAACACCGCGTTGAACTGGGCATACGTGATCCCGCTCGCATCGCCGGCCCGTGCCGACGAAACGCTGGGTGACTGTTGTCTCCGCTGAAGCAGAGCAAAGGATGGTGGGAGGGGCCGGTCGGGCCGGCAGGTGCGGCGGTTGCAGCGGGGCCGGCTGCGGGCGGACAGTCGTCCGGGTGCGGCCACGCGGACCTGAAGGGTGTGGGCAGGCAGCGTATGGGGGTTGGGCGGGCCGCCTGCCGGGAGCCGGCCGGTGACGGCGGAGGCGGCCGTCCCGGGCGGCTTGTAGACTTGCCAGGTCTGTCCGCCAAATTGATGATCAAGGCAGGAAATGGCCACCACCAACGACCTGAAGAACGGCCTGGTACTCAACCTCGACAAGGAGCTCTGGGCCGTAGTCGAGTTCCAGCACGTCAAGCCCGGTAAGGGTGGTGCGTTCGTGCGCACCACGTTGAAGAACGTGCTCTCCGGCAAGGTGGTCGACAAGACCTTCAACGCGGGCACCAAGGTCGAGACGGCGACCGTCGACAAGCGCACCATGCAATACCTCTACGCCGACGGCGAAGACTACGTCTTCATGGATCTGGAGACCTTCGACCAGATCACCGTGCCCGGCGGCACCGTCGGCGAGGCGGCCAACTACCTGCTGCCCGAGGCCGAGGCGACCGTCGCCACCCACGAGGGCGTCCCGCTCTACATCGAGCTGCCGACCAGCGTCGTGCTCGAGGTCACCTACACCGAGCCGGGTCTGCAGGGCGACCGCTCGACCGGCGGCAACAAGCCGGCGACCGTCGAGACCGGCGCGACCGTGCAGGTACCCCTCTTCATCACCACCGGCGAGAAGATCAAGGTCGACACCCGCGACGGCCGTTACCTCGGCCGCTCCTGATGGCTGAGGGTCCCAAGCAGCAGATGCCGGCGCGCCGCAAGGCGCGCAAGCGGGCACTGGATGTGCTCTTCGAGGCCGACCTGCGGGATCACCCTCCGGTGGAGGTGCTCGCCGGCTACCTGCAGCGGATCGAGCGGCCGCACCCCGAGCACCTGGGCTACGCGGTGGGCCTGGTCGAGGGGGTCGCCGCCCACCTCGACCGGATCGACGAGCTGATCGCCAGCTACACCGAGGGCTGGACGCTGGAGCGGATGCCGGTGGTCGACCGCAACCTCGCCCGGATCGCGGTCTACGAGCTGCTCTACGTCGACGAGATCGACGACGCGGTGGCGATCAGCGAGGCGGTCGAGCTGGCCCGGCAGATGTCGACCGACGACTCGCCGCGCTTCCTCAACGGGGTACTCGGCCGGATCGCCGAGTACGCCACCCGCTGAAGCGGCCCCGCCGCACCCGTACCACCACGAAGGGCCCGTGCCGGACGGCACGGGCCCTTCGGGTGTTCGCAGGTCAGGAGGCGAAGAACGCCCGCGGGTCGGCGACCAGCACGCCGTGCTCGGTGAGCCGCTCGATCAGACCGGACGGCGAGGCGTCGTAGACGATCGCCAGGGCGCGCAGGTCGTCGGCGCGGATCGAGAGCACCCGGCCGTTGTAGTCACCGCGCTGCTGCTGGATGGCCCGGGCGTAGCGGGCCACGTAGGCGAGGTCCTCGGAGGCCTCGTCGTAGAGCCGCTCCAGGTCCAGGACGATCTTGCTGGTGGGCTCGTGACGCACCCCGCTGCCGTCGGGCAGCAGCTCCGAGACGGGAACGCGGTAGAAGTCGGCCAGCTCGGCCAGGCGGGACACCGTTACGGCGCGGTCGCCGCGCTCGTACGAGCCGACCACCACGGCCTTCCACCGCCCGTTCGACTTCTCTTCCACCCCCTGCAGGGACAGCCCCTGCTGCTGGCGGATGGAGCGCAGGCGGGCGCCCAGCGACTTGGCGTATTCAGAGGGCATTCGGACACTCCCAGTGCTGCTTTGGGGTTCTCCCAGCGATCGCTACGGAGCGTGACGGTACGGGGATTGCGACACCTGGTCAAGTGGTCGTGACCTTACCGTTGGGGAGCACGGGGGGAGTTATCCCCATTTCGCCGGCCTGATCCGATGGTCAGCGGGCCGCCGCGATCGGCCCGGTGACCACTGGTAACGTGGCGTGAAGCCCCGGCGTCGTCCTTCGCGGCCGGCCCGGAGGTGCCCGACATCCTTTAACGACCCGTCCCGTGAGGCGGGGAAGGAGGTCCGCCGTGGCCTGCCCACCGGCTGCCCAGTCGCCGACCGCGCGGCAACCCTCGGTGAAGGTGATCCTCGCCAGCGCCGACGTGCAGCGCGTGGTCGACCGGATCGCCCACCAGATCCTGGAGAAGACCCAGGGCGCCGCCGACACCGTGTTGCTCGGCATTCCCACCCGGGGCGCTCCGCTGGCCAAGCGGCTCGCCGCCCGGATCAGCACCTTCGAGGACGTGGCCGTCCCGGTCGGTGTGCTCGACATCACCCTCTACCGCGACGACCTGCGCCGGCACGCGATCCGCGCGGTCGGACCGACCCAGCTGCCGCCCGGCGGCATCGACGGCAAACGGGTCATCCTCGTCGACGACGTGCTCTTCTCCGGCCGCACCGTGCGGGCCGCTCTCGACGCGCTCAACGACGTCGGCCGGCCGGCCTCGGTGCAGCTCGCCGTCCTGGTCGACCGCGGTCACCGTGAGCTGCCGATCCGGGCCGACTACGTCGGCAAGAACATCCCCACTGCGCTCTCCGAGAGCGTCAAGGTGACGCTCGCCGAGACCGACGGCGTCGACGGGGTCAAGCTGTACGGAGGTGCCAGCCAGTGAGCGCGAGGAGTGCAGCGGAGCGGAGCCCCGCAGTCGCGAACGAAAGGCAGGCTCACGCATGATCCGGCACCTGCTCTCCGGCGCCGACCTGGACGCGGCCACCGCCACCCGGATCCTGGACACCGCCGCCGAGATGTCCACCGTCGCCGGCCGGGAGATCAAGAAGCTGCCCGCGCTGCGTGGCCGGACGGTGGTCAACCTCTTCTACGAGGACTCCACCCGCACCCGGATCTCCTTCGAGGCGGCGGCGAAGCGACTCAGCGCCGACGTGATCAACTTTTCCGCGAAGGGGTCGAGCGTCACCAAGGGCGAGAGCCTCAAGGACACCGCGCTGACCCTGCAGGCGATGGGCGCCGACGCGGTGGTGGTCCGCCACCCCGCCTCCGGCGCCCCGCACCGGCTCGCCGAATGGGTCGACGGGTCGGTGGTCAACGCGGGCGACGGCACCCACGAGCATCCCACCCAGGCGCTGCTCGACGCGTACACCATGCGGTCCCGGCTGGGCCGGCTGGCCGGCCTGTCGGTCACGGTGGTCGGGGACGTGCTGCACAGCCGGGTCGCCCGCTCCAACGTGCTGCTGCTCTCCACCCTCGGCGCCAAGGTCACCCTGGTCGGGCCGCCCACGCTCATCCCGGTTGACATCGCCCAGGCGCTCGCCCCCGGCACCGCCGTCTGCTACGACCTCGACGCGGCGCTGCCCGACGCGGACGTGGTGATGATGCTGCGGGTGCAGCGGGAGCGGATGAACGACTCCTACTTCCCCTCCGCCCGCGAGTACGCCCGCCGCTACGGCCTGGACGGGCCGCGGATGCGCCGGCTGCCGGAGCACGCGATCGTCATGCACCCCGGTCCGATGAACCGGGGCATGGAGATCACGCCCGAGGTGGCCGACTCGCCCCGCTCCACCATCGTCGAACAGGTCACCAACGGGGTCTCCGTCCGGATGGCCGTCCTCTACCTGCTGCTCGGGGGGAACAACGCATGACCGCGTACCTGGTCAAGGGAGTCAGCGTGCTCGGCGCCGCGCCGACCGACCTGCTGATCCGCGACGGCGTCGTGGCCGAGGTCGGCGCCGGTCTGACCGCCGCCGACGCCACCGTGGTCGACGCCGCCGGGCTGGTCGCCCTGCCCGGCCTGGTCGACCTGCACACCCATCTTCGCGAGCCGGGCCGCGAGGACGCCGAGACGGTCGAGTCCGGCTCCCGGGCGGCGGCGTTCGGCGGGTACACCGCGGTCTGCGCGATGGCGAACACCTCCCCGGTCGCCGACACCGCCGGGGTGGTCGAGCAGGTCTGGCGGCTCGGCCGGGAGGCCGGCCTGGTGGACGTGCAGCCGATCGGCGCGGTCACCGTCGGGCTGGCCGGCGAGCGGCTGGCCGAGCTCGGCGCGATGGCCGACTCCGCGGCCCGGGTGCGGATCTTCTCGGACGACGGGCACTGCGTGGCCGACCCGAAGCTGATGCGCCGGGCGCTGGAGTACGTCAAGGCGTTCGACGGGATCATCGCCCAGCACGCCGAGGAGCCCCGGCTGACCGAGGGCGCGCAGATGCACGAGGGCGAGGTCTCCACCCGGCTCGGGCTGACCGGCTGGCCGGCGGTGGCCGAGGAGGCGATCATCGCCCGGGACGTGCTGCTCGCCGAGCACGTCGGCAGCCGGCTGCACGTGTGCCACGTCTCCACGGCCGGCAGCGTCGAGGTGCTGCGACAGGCCAAGGCCCGCGGGGTCCGGGTCACCGCCGAGGTGACCCCGCACCACCTGCTGCTCACCGACGACCGGGCCGAGACGTACGACCCGGTCTACAAGGTGAACCCGCCGCTGCGCACCAACGGGGACATCGCCGCGCTGCGCGCCGCGCTGGTGGACGGCGTGATCGACGTGGTCGCCACCGACCACGCGCCGCACGCGGTGGAGGACAAGGAGTGTGAGTGGGCGTACGCCCGGCCGGGCATGCTCGGACTGGAGACGGCGCTCTCGATCGCGCTCGACGTGCTCGGCCCGCGCTGGGACCTGATCGCCGAGCGGATGTCGCGTACCCCGGCCCGGATCGCCGGGCTGGACGCGCACGGCCTCGACCCGGCGCCCGGCGTGCCGGCGAACCTCACCCTGGTCGACCCGGCCGCCCGTCGGGTGGTCGAGCCCGCGGAGCTGGCCAGCCACAGCCGTAACACCCCGTACGCCGGCATGACGCTGCCGGGTCGCGTCGTGGCGACCTTCCTGCACGGCGAGCCGACGGTCCTCGACGGAAAGGCGACGAAGTGAAGAGGCGTCCAGCGATTCTGGTGCTGGAGGACGGGCGGACCTTCTCCGGCGAGGCCTACGGCAGCGTCGGTGAGACCTTCGGCGAGGCGGTCTTCAACACCGGCATGACCGGCTACCAGGAGACCCTCACCGACCCCTCCTACCACCGGCAGGTGGTGGTGCAGACCGCACCGCACATCGGCAACACCGGGGTGAACGCGGAGGACGACGAGTCGGCCCGGATCTGGGTGGCCGGCTACGTGGTCCGCGACCCGGCCCGGATCGGCTCGAACTGGCGGGCCACCGGCGGGCTGGAGGACCGGCTCGCTGCCGAGGGTGTGGTCGGCATCAGCGGGGTGGACACCCGGGCGCTGACCCGGCACCTGCGTGAGCGGGGCGCCATGCGGGTCGGCATCTCCAGCGTCGAGGACGACCCGCGGGCGCTGCTGGCCCGGGTCCGGCAGGCCCCGGAGATGGTGGGCGCGGACCTCTCCGCCGAGGTGACCACCGCCCAGCCGTACGTGGTGCAGGCGCAGGGTGAGCACCGGTACACGGTCGCCGCCCTGGACCTCGGGATCAAGCGCAACGTGCCGCGCCGGCTGGCCGCGCGTGGGGTCACCACGCACGTGCTGCCCGCCGGCTCCACCATCGACGAGCTGCTCGCGACCGGCGCCGACGCCGTCTTCTTCTCGCCCGGCCCGGGCGACCCGGCGACCGCCGACCGGCCGGTCGCGCTCGCCCGCGACGTGCTGAGCCGGAAGATCCCGCTCTTCGGCATCTGCTTCGGCAGCCAGATCCTCGGCCGGGCGCTCGGCTTCGGCACCTACAAGCTGGGTTACGGGCACCGTGGCATCAACCAGCCGGTGCTCGACCGGGCCACCGGCAAGGTGGAGGTGACCAGCCACAACCACGGCTTCGCCGTGCAGGTGCCGGGCGCGGCCGCCGGGGTGGTGGTCCCGGATCAGGTGATCGACACCGAGTTCGGCGGGGTCCAGGTGTCCCACGTCTGCCTCAACGACAACGTGGTCGAGGGGCTGCGGGCGCGGGACGTGCCCGCGTTCACCGTGCAGTACCACCCGGAGGCGGCGGCCGGCCCGCACGACGCGGACTACCTCTTCGACCGCTTCGCCGAGCTCATCGAGGGCCGGACCCACAGCGAGGGGCGCACGAATGCCTAAGCGGACCGATCTGAAGCACATCCTGGTCATCGGCTCCGGGCCGATCGTCATCGGCCAGGCGTGCGAGTTCGACTACTCCGGCACCCAGGCCTGCCGGGTGCTGCGCAGCGAGGGGATCCGGGTCAGCCTGGTCAACTCCAACCCGGCGACGATCATGACCGACCCGGAGTTCGCCGACGCCACCTACGTCGAGCCGATCACCCCCGAGTTCGTCGAGCTGGTGATCGCCAAGGAGCGCCCGGACGCGATCCTGCCCACCCTGGGCGGGCAGACCGCGCTGAACACCGCGGTCGCCCTGCACGAGGCCGGCGTGCTGGAGAAGTACGGCGTGGAGCTGATCGGCGCCAACATCGACGCGATCAACCGCGGCGAGGACCGGCAGCTGTTCAAGGAGATCGTGGCCAAGGCCGGCGTCCGGCTCGGCATCGACGACCCGGCCGCCCTGGTGCCCCGCTCCCGGGTCTGCCACTCGATGGAAGAGGTCGAGGCGACCGTCGCCGAGCTGGGCCTGCCGGTGGTGATCCGGCCGTCGTTCACCATGGGCGGGCTGGGCTCGGGCATGGCGCACACCCCGGAGGATCTGGCCCGCATCGCCGGCGACGGCCTGGCCGCCAGCCCGGTGCACGAGGTGCTGATCGAGGAGAGCGTGCTCGGCTGGAAGGAGTACGAGCTCGAGCTGATGCGCGACCGCCGCGACAACGTGGTGGTGGTCTGCTCGATCGAGAACATCGACCCGATGGGCGTGCACACCGGCGACAGCGTCACCGTCGCCCCCGCCATGACCCTGACCGACCGGGAGTACCAGCGGCTGCGCGACCTGGGGATCGCGGTGCTGCGCGAGGTCGGGGTGGACACCGGCGGCTGCAACATCCAGTTCGCGGTGAACCCGGCCGACGGCCGGATCGTCGTGATCGAAATGAACCCTCGGGTGTCCCGCTCCTCCGCGCTGGCGTCGAAGGCGACCGGCTTCCCGATCGCGAAGATCGCCGCCAAGCTGGCCATCGGCTACACCCTGGACGAGATCCCCAACGACATCACCCTGAAGACCCCGGCGGCCTTCGAGCCGACGCTGGACTACGTGGTCGTCAAGATCCCCCGGTTCGCCTTCGAGAAGTTCCCCGGCGCGGACCCGGAGCTGACCACCACGATGAAGTCGGTCGGCGAGGCGATGAGCCTCGGTCGCAACTTCAGCGAGGCGCTGAACAAGGCGATGCGCTCGATGGAGACCAAGGCGGGCGGCTTCTGGAGCGTGCCGGATCCGCGCGGGGCCACCAGGGAGAACACCCTGGCCGCGCTGGGTGTCCCGCACGACGGCCGGCTCTACACGGTCGAGCGGGCGCTGCGGCTGGGTGCCTCGATCGCCGAGGTGGCTGCCGCCTCGGGCGGGATCGACCCGTGGTTCCTGGACCAGATCGCCGGTCTGGTCGAGTTGCGCGAGGAGATCGTGGCCGCCCCGGTGCTCGACGCCGAGCTGCTGCGCCGGGCCAAGCGCGCCGGCCTCTCCGACCGGCAGCTGGCCGCGCTGCGCCCGGAGCTCGCCGCCGAGGACGGCGTGCGGACCCTGCGGCACCGGCTGGACATCCGCCCGGTCTACAAGACCGTGGACACCTGCGCGGCCGAGTTCGAGGCGACCACCCCATACCACTACTCGTCCTACGACCAGGAGACCGAGGTCGTCGGGTCGGACCGGCCGAAGGTGCTGATCCTGGGCTCCGGCCCGAACCGGATCGGGCAGGGCATCGAGTTCGACTACTCCTGCGTGCACGCGGTCCAGGCGCTGCGGGCGGCGGCCTTCGAGACCGTGATGGTCAACTGCAACCCGGAGACCGTCTCCACCGACTACGACACCGCCGACCGGCTCTACTTCGAGCCGCTCACCTTCGAGGACGTGCTGGAGGTCTGGCACGCCGAGGACTCCTCCGGCCGGGCGGCCGGTGGGCCGGGCGTGGTCGGCGTGGTCGTGCAGCTCGGCGGGCAGACCCCGCTGGGCCTGGCGCAGCGGCTCAAGGACGCCGGGGTGCCGATCGTCGGCACCTCACCGGAGTCGATCCACCTCGCCGAGGAGCGGGGCGCGTTCGGCGCGGTGCTGGCCCGGGCCGGGCTGCGCGCACCGGCGCACGGCATGGCCACCTCGTACGACGAGGCGAAGGCGATCGCCGACGAGATCGGCTACCCGGTGCTGGTGCGTCCCTCGTACGTGCTCGGCGGGCGGGGCATGGAGATCGTCTACGACGACCCGACCCTGCGCGACTACATCGGCCGGGCCACGGACATCTCGCCGGACCACCCGGTGCTGGTGGACCGGTTCCTCGACGACGCCATCGAGATCGACGTGGACGCGCTCTGCGACGCCGACGGCGAGGTCTACCTCGGCGGGGTGATGGAGCACATCGAGGAGGCCGGCATCCACTCCGGTGACTCGTCCTGCGCCCTGCCGCCGATCACCCTGGCCGGCTCGCACCTGGCCGAGGTGCGTCGGTACACCGAGGCGATCGCCCGGGGGGTCGGGGTGCGCGGCCTGCTGAACGTGCAGTACGCGCTCAAGGACGACGTGCTCTACGTGCTGGAGGCGAACCCGCGGGCGTCGCGCACCGTGCCGTTCGTGTCGAAGGCGACCGCGGTGCCGCTGGCCAAGGCGGCGGCCCGGATCGCGCTCGGTGCCACCATCGCCGAGCTGCGCGCCGAGGGTCTGCTGCCGCGCGACGGCGACGGCGGCGCCATGCCGGTGGACGCCCCGATCGCGGTGAAGGAGGCGGTGCTGCCGTTCAAGCGGTTCCGTACCCGCTCCGGCAAGGGGATCGACTCGCTGCTGGGCCCGGAGATGAAGTCCACCGGCGAGGTGATGGGGATCGACACCAACTTCGGGCACGCCTTCGCCAAGTCGCAGTCGGCCGCGTACGGTTCGCTGCCGACGGACGGGAAGATCTTCGTCTCGGTGGCCAACCGGGACAAGCGCGCCATGATCTTCCCGATCAAGCGCCTGGCCGACCTGGGCTTCCAGATCGTCGCGACCACCGGCACCGCGGAGGTGCTGCGCCGGCACGGCATCGCCTGCGAGCAGATCCGCAAGCACTACCAGGCGGGTGAGGGCGAGGACGCCGTCTCGCTGATCCTCGGCGGCGACGTGGCCCTGGTGGTCAACACCCCGCAGGGCTCCGGCGCCAGCGCCCGCTCCGACGGCTACGAGATCCGCAGCGCCGCGGTCACCGCGGACATCCCGTGCATCACCACGGTGCCCGGCGCCGCGGCGGCGGTGATGGGCATCGAGGCCCGCATCCGCGGCGACATGCAGGTCCGTCCCCTCCAGGAGCTGCACGCCGCGCTCCGGGCCCGCCAGTGATCTTCGAGCGGGCGGTGCGGCCGGCGCTGTTCCGGATCGGCGGCGGCGACGCGGAGGCGGCGCACGAGTGGACGCTGCGTCGGCTCGCCGGGGTGTCCCGGCGGCCGGCGCTGCTCGCGGCGCTGCGGGCCCGGTACGCGGTGCGCGCGCCGCGGACCGTGTTCGGCGTCGAGTTCCCCAACCCGGTCGGCCTGGCCGCCGGGATGGACAAGAACGGCGTCGCGCTGCCCGCCTGGCCGGCGTTGGGCTTCGGCTTCGTCGAGGTCGGCACGGTGACCGCGCACGGTCAGCCGGGCAATTCCCGGCCCCGGCTGTTCCGGCTGCGCGAGAGCGAGGCCGTGGTCAACCGGATGGGCTTCAACAACGCCGGCGCCGAGGCCCTGGCGGCCCGGCTGGCCGCGCTGCCCCGCCCGATCGGCGTGCCGCTGGGCATCTCGCTCGGCAAGTCCAAGGTGACCCCGCTGGACGACGCGGTGGCCGACTACCTCGCCTCGTACCAGGCCCTGCGCGGGTACGGCGACTACTTCGCGGTCAACGTCTCCTCGCCGAACACCCCGGGCCTGCGTTCCCTGCAGGACCGGGCGCACCTGGACGCGCTGCTGGCGGCGCTGGTGGGGGAGAAGCCGGTGCTGGTGAAGATCGCACCGGACCTGACCGAGCCGGCGATCGCCGAGCTGCTGGAGGTCTGCCTGGCCCGGGGCGCGGCCGGGGTGATTGCCACCAACACCACGCTCGCCCGCGACGGCCTCGCCGCCGCGGACCAGGTCCGAGGCGCGGAGACCGGCGGGCTCTCCGGCCGGCCGCTCACCGGGCGGGCCCGGGCGGTGGTCTCCTTCGTGCACCGGGAGACCGCCGGGCGGCTGCCGGTGATCGGGGTCGGCGGCATCCTCGACCCGGACGACGCCGCGCGGATGCTCGACGCCGGCGCCAGCCTGGTGCAGCTCTACACCGGCTTCATCTACCGCGGTCCGGCGCTGGTCCGCGCGGCCGCCCGGGCCGCCGACGCCCCGACGCCGGCTCCGGCCGCGCGCCGGTGAGCCGGTCGGCGGCCCCGGGTGGACCGCCGTCCGCGCGTACGTCCGCGTTCGCATTCGCATCCACGTTCGCATCCTTTGCTCTGCTTCAGTCCCGGCATCGGCCGCCGTCCGCTCTCCGGACATCGGCTGTCGCCTCCGCTGAAGCAGAGCAAAGGTTGCGCGCGGTGGTCGCCCCGTCCGGTGCCACCGCCAGTTCCGACGGTACGAAGGAGAGTGCGTGACACCCGAGGAGATCCTGGCCGCCGACCGGGCGCACGTCTGGCACCCGTACGCCCCGCTGCCACCGGCCAGTCCGCCCTACGTGGTGGCGGGCGCGCAGGGCGTACGGCTGCGGCTGGCCGACGGCCGCGAACTGGTCGACGGGATGTCGTCCTGGTGGGCGGCGATCCACGGCTACCGGCACCCGGTGCTCGACGCGGCCGTCACCGACCAGCTCGGCCGGATGAGTCACGTCATGTTCGGTGGGCTGACCCACGAGCCGGCGGTCCGGCTGGCCGAGACGCTGGTCGACCTCGCCCCGGACGGGCTGGAGAGGGTCTTCCTCTGCGACTCCGGCTCGGTGAGCGTCGAGGTCGCGGTCAAGATGTGCCTGCAGTACCAGCGGGCCACCGGCCGGCCGGAACGCCGCCGGCTGGGCACCTGGCGGGGCGGCTACCACGGCGACACCTTCCACCCGATGAGCGTCTGCGACCCGGAGGGCGGCATGCACCACCTCTGGGGCGACGTGCTGCCCCGGCAGGTTTTCGCGCCGATCCCGCCGAGCGGCTTCGACGCCCCGCCCGACCCGGCCTACTGCGCCGCGCTGGCGGAGGCCGTCGAGCGGCACGCGGACGAGCTGGCCGCGGTGATCGTGGAGCCCGTGGTGCAGGGCGCCGGCGGGATGCGTTTCCACCACCCGGAGTACCTGCGGGTGCTGCGCGAGGCGACCCGGGCGCACGGGGTGCTGCTCATCTTCGACGAGATCGCCACCGGCTTCGGCCGGACCGGCACCATGTTCGCCGCCGAGCACGCCGGCGTGGTCCCGGACGTGATGTGCGTGGGCAAGGCGCTCACCGGCGGCTACCTCACCCTGGCGGCCGCGCTCTGCACCGCCGAGATCGCCCGGGGGATCTCGGCCGACGGCGTGCTGGCGCACGGCCCGACGTTCATGGGCAACCCCCTCGCCTGCGCGGTGGCCAACGCCTCCATCGGCCTGCTGCGGGCCGGTGACTGGGCGGGTGAGGTGGCGAGGGTGGGCGCGGGGCTGCGGGCCGGCCTGGAGCCGCTACGCGGTGCGCCCGGGGTGCTCGACGTGCGGGTGCTCGGCGCGATCGGGGTGGTGCAGCTGGACCACGAGGTGGACCTGCCCGCCGCCAGCGCCGCGGCGGTGGCCCAGGGGGTCTGGCTTCGGCCGTTCCGGGATCTGGTCTACACCATGCCGCCGTACGTGACCGACGACGCCGACCTGGCCCGGATAGCGACCGGGGTGGCGGCGGCGGTGAAGGCCGGCTGAGCCGTCGGCGCGGCCACCCGGGCGTACGCGGACGGCACCGGTCGTCCGTGTGAGGAGAGCGAGGAGAGGGAGAGACGGATGGAGAGCTTCGGCACCCGGCTGCACCGGGCCGTGACCGAGCGGGGACCGCTCTGTGTCGGCATCGACCCGCATCCGGGTCTGCTGGCCCGCTGGGGACTGCCCGACGACGTCGACGGGCTCGACCGGTTCGCCCGGACCGTCGTGGACGCCCTCGGTGACCGGGTTGCGGTGGTCAAGCCCCAGTCGGCCTTCTTCGAGCGATTCGGGGCCCGGGGCGTCGGGATTCTTGAGTCAACTATCCGACAGTTACGGGATCGCGGCTCGCTCGTTCTGCTTGACGCGAAGCGTGGCGACATCGGCTCGACGGTCCGTGCCTACGCCTCGGCGTACCTTGATCCATCCAGCCCGTTGTATGTCGACGCGGTCACCGCCAGTCCCTACCTGGGAGTAGGTTCGCTCGCCCCGATGTTCGAGCTGGCCGCCGACCACGGCGGCGGCGTCTTCGTGCTGGCGTTGACCTCGAACCCCGAGGGAGCCGCCGTGCAGCACGCCCGCACCCCCGACGGGCGGACCGTCGCGCAGACCGTGATCGACGAGATTTCCCAGCTCAACGCGGGTGCGGACCCGCTCGGCAGCTTCGGATTGGTGGTCGGGGCGACCATCGGCGACACCGGTCACGATTTGTCCCAGGTGGGGGGTCCGCTGCTCGCGCCGGGGCTCGGCGCGCAGGGCGCGACGGCCGCCGATCTGCGTACCGTCTTCGGTGCCAGCCTGCCCGCGGTGCTTCCCTCGTACTCCCGTGAGGTGCTCGGCGCGGGCCCCGACCCGGTCGCGCTGCGGGCCGCCGCGGAGCGGGTGCTGGCCGACTGCCGGGCGGTTCTGCCGGCCCGCTGACTGACTGACGGCTCGGTCACTTTGCGATGATCATGGCGCGCCCACGTTGCCGAAAGCTCCGTTGACCGCTAGTTTTCCCCGCGCTGGGAACCACGGACCCCTTGGTTCACAGCGACACCACGTTTCACAGATGCGGCGGTGCGCCCCGCCCGTCGCGATAGGGACCTGAGGAGAACCGGTGCCGCTCCCGTCACTGACCCCCGAACAGCGCGCTGCCGCGCTGGAGAAGGCCGCGGAGATCCGCAAGGCCCGTGCTGAGCTGAAGGAGCAGCTCAAGCAGGGCAAGACCACCCTCGGAGCCGTCCTCGAGCGGGCCGAGTCCGACGACGTCGTGGGCAAGCTCAAGGTGTCGGCCGTCCTGCAGGCGATGCCGGGCATCGGCAAGATCCGGGCCACCCAGATCATGGAGAAGCTCAAGATCGCTGACAGCCGTCGCCTGCGTGGCCTCGGCGAGCAGCAGCGCAAGGCGCTGCTTGGAGAGTTCGCCGCCAACTAACAATGGCAGCGTGTAGAAACAAGCAGTGAGCACGGATGGCGAGGCGCGCCCGGTGGCTCGGCTCACTGTCCTGGCCGGCCCCTCGGGTGCCGGCCGGGAGAGTGTCGTCGAGCTGGTCCGGGCGCGTTCTCCGTCCGTGTGGCGGCCGGTGCCGGTGACCACCCGGCCCCGCCGCGCCGGCGAGGTCGAGGGGCTCGAGCGGATCTTCCACACCCCGGCCGAGTTCGACCGCATGATCGAGTCCGGTGCGCTGCTGGAGTGGTCCCGCACCGGGCCGCACCGGCGCGGAACCCCCTACGAACCACTGCGCTCCCGGCTCGCCGCCGGGCAGCCGATACTGCTGCCGCTCGACGTCCCGGGCGCGCTGGCCGTCCGGGAGCGCCTCTCCGCCGTCCGGCTGGTGCTGCTCTGCCCGCCGGGGCACCGCCCCGAGCCGGCCGTCGCCGCGTCCTTCGAACTCGCCCTCACGCACGACCTGACCGATCGCGTCGCTGATGAGCTGGTAGGCTTGCTCGGTTCTTCTTATCCGACTCCGGCCCGACCGGGCGTGCTCGGTTAGGAGCGGGTCAGCACCGCGTCCGCGCGGTACTAAAGACGCAGAGGTTATTTCGTGGGATCCATCGCCACCAACCCCGAGGGCATCACCAACCCGCCGATCGACGAGCTCCTCGAGAAGACGACGTCGAAGTACGCGTTGGTCATCTTCGCCGCCAAGCGTGCCCGCCAGGTCAACGCCTACTACAGCCAGCTCGGTGAGGGCCTGCTGGAGTACGTGGGCCCGCTGGTCGAGACCACGCCCCAGGAGAAGCCGCTCTCCATCGCCATGCGTGAGATCAACGCCGGCCTGCTCACCGCCGAGCCGACCGACCAGCCGTAACCCGCCGCACCGCGATGTCGGCCGGGATCGTCCTCGGAGTCGGTGGCGGCATCGCCGCCTACAAGGCGTGTGAGCTGCTGCGGCTCTTCACCGAGTCAGGTCACCGGGTCCGGGTCGTGCCGACCGCGTCGGCGCTCCGTTTCGTCGGAGCGCCGACCTGGGCGGCGCTCTCCGGTCAGCCGGTCGCCGACGACGTCTGGTCCGAGGTGCAGGAGGTGCCGCACGTGCGGCTCGGCCAGCAGGCCGACCTGGTGGTCGTCGCGCCGGCGACCGCCGACCTGCTGGCCCGGGCGGCGCACGGCCTCGCCGACGACCTGCTCACCAACACCCTGCTCACCGCCCGCTGCCCGGTGGTGCTGGCCCCGGCCATGCACACCGAGATGTGGGAGCACCCCGCCACCGTGGCCAACGTCGCCACGCTGCGCGCCCGTGGCGTCCGGGTGATCGAGCCCGCCGTCGGCCGGCTGACCGGCGTCGACACCGGCAAGGGTCGGCTGCCCGATCCGGCGGAGATCTTCGCGGTGGCGCGGCGGGTGCTCACCCGTGGCGTCGACGCCCCCGCCGACCTCGCCGGCCGCCGGGTGGTGGTGACCGCCGGCGGCACCCGCGAGCCGCTGGACCCGGTGCGGTTCCTCGGCAACCGGTCGTCCGGCAAGCAGGGCTACGCCTTCGCCCGCGCCGCGGTCGCCCGGGGCGCCCGGGTCACCCTGATCGCGGCCAACGTCGCGCTCACCGACCCGGCCGGGGTCGACCTGATCCGGGTGGGCACCACCGCGGAGCTGCGGGAGGTGACCCTCAAGGCGGCCGTCGAAGCCGACGCCGTGGTGATGGCTGCGGCTCCGGCCGATTTCCGCCCCGCCGTCTACGCGCCTGGCAAAATCAAGAAGGCGGACGACGGCAGTGCGCCCACCATCGAGCTCGTCACCAACCCGGACATCGCCGCCGAGCTGGGCCAACGCCGTCGACCTGAGCAGGTGCTGGTGGTGTTCGCCGCGGAGACCGGCGACGCCGAGGCCAACGGTCGGGCCAAGCTGGCCCGCAAGCGAGCCGACCTCATCGTCATCAACGAGGTGGGGACGGACAAGGTCTTCGGCGCCGACACGAACGCGGCGACCGTCATCGGTGTGGATGGTTCGGTCAGCCGGATGCCCGAGCAGTCCAAGGAAGACCTCGCCGACGGCGTCTGGGATCTCGTCGTGACGCGACTGGCCGGTCACTCCTGAGGGTTGGAACGCACCTGACCAACTCTGCCGCACCCGCCGGTGGTGACTACACTGCCGCGAACGACCTTCATACGCTTAGGAGTGCCGTGACACGCCGCCTCTTCACGTCCGAATCGGTCACGGAAGGCCACCCGGACAAGATCGCCGATCAGATCAGTGACGGAATCCTCGACGCGCTGCTCGCCGAGGACCCCCGTAGCCGGGTCGCGGTGGAAACCATGATCACCACCGGGCAGGTGCACATCGCGGGTGAGGTGACCACCAAGGCGTACGCCGACATCCCGACGATCGTCCGCCGGACCATCCTCGACATCGGCTACGACTCGTCGAAGAAGGGCTTCGACGGCGCCTCCTGCGGGGTCAGCGTCTCGATCGGCGCCCAGTCGGAGGACATCGCACAGGGCGTCGACAACGCCTTCGAGCTGCGTACCGGGTCGTCGGAGAGCGCGCTGGACGCGCAGGGCGCCGGCGACCAGGGCATGATGTTCGGCTTCGCCTGCTCGGAGACGCCCGAGCTGATGCCGCTGCCGATCGCGCTCGCGCACCGGCTGGCCCGCCGCCTCGCCACGGTCCGCAAGGACGGCACCGTCCCGTACCTGCGCCCGGACGGCAAGACCCAGGTCACCATCGAGTACGAGGGCCTGCGCCCGGTCCGGCTGAACACCGTGGTGGTCTCCAGCCAGCACGCGGCCGACATCTCGCTGGAGTCGCTGCTCACCCCGGACGTCCGGGAGCACGTCATCGCCCCCGAGCTGGAGAGCCTCGGCCTGGACACCGAGGGCTACCGGCTGCTGGTCAACCCGACCGGCCGGTTCGAGATCGGCGGGCCGATGGGCGACGCCGGGCTGACCGGTCGCAAGATCATCGTCGACACCTACGGCGGCTACGCCCGACACGGTGGTGGCGCCTTCTCCGGCAAGGACCCGTCGAAGGTGGACCGCTCGGCCGCGTACGCGATGCGCTGGGTGGCCAAGAACGTGGTCGCCGCCGGCCTGGCCGAGCGCTGCGAGGCGCAGGTCGCCTACGCGATCGGCAAGGCGCACCCGGTCAGCCTCTTCATCGAGACCTTCGGCACCGAGACCGTGCCGGTCGCCTCGATCGAGAAGGCTGTCGGCGAGGTCTTCGACCTGCGGCCGGCCGCCATCATCCGGGACCTCAACCTGCTCCGCCCGATCTACCGGCAGACCGCGGCGTACGGCCACTTCGGCCGGGAACTGCCCGACCTGACCTGGGAGAGCACCGACCGGGCCGCCGACCTCAAGTCGGCTGCGGGAGCCTGACCGGCACCACGCGCAGCGACCGGCGACCCGCGGACGGGTCGCCGGTCGCTCGTGTCTGCGTGGACGTCCCGCTGGCCCACCTGGACCGGCCCTTCGACTACCTGGTCCCGGCAGAGCTGGACGAGCTGGCGGCGCCGGGCACCCGGGTGAAGGTCCGCTTCGCCGGCCAGTTGGTCGACGGTTGGCTGCTGGAGCGCACCGACGGCTCCGGGCACACCGGCCGGTTGGCGTACCTGGAGAAGGTCGTCTCCCCGGAGCCGGTGCTCTCGTCCGAGGTGGCCGGGTTGGCCCGGGCGGTCGCCGACCGGTACGCGGGCAGCCTCGCCGACGTGCTCCGGCTCGCGGTGCCGCCACGGCACGCCCGGGTGGAGAAGGAGCCGCACGAGCCGCCCCCGCTGGTCGACCCCCTGCCGGCGCCCGAGCCGGCCGGCTGGCGCGACTACCCGGCGGGGCCGGCCTACCTGCGCGCGCTCACCGACGGGCGGGCGCCCCGCGCGGTCTGGTCGGCGCTGCCGGGGGAGGACTGGGCGGTCCGCTACGCCGACGCGGTGGCCGCGACCGTGGCCGGCGGCCGGGGCGCGGTGGTGGTGGTCGCCGACAACCGGGACCTGGACCGGCTGGACGCCGCCGTCGGCGCCGCCCTCGGCCCGGGGCGGCACGTCAGCCTCTCCGCCGCGCTCGGCCCGGCCCGGCGCTACCGGGCCTTCCTGGCCGCCCGCCGTGGCGACGTGCCGGTGGTGATCGGCACCCGGGCCGCCATGTTCGCCCCGGTCGCCCGGCTGGGTCTGGTGGCGGTCTGGGACGACGGCGACGACCTGCACGCCGAGCCTCGGGCGCCGTACCCGCACGCCCGGGAGGTGCTGCTCACCCGGGCCCAGCTCGCCGAGGCCGGCGCACTGGTCGGCGGGTACGCCCGCACCGCCGAGGCGCAACTGCTGCTCGAGACCGGCTGGGCCCGGGAGGTGGTGGCCGACCGGGGCACCGTGCGGTCGCGTACGCCGGCCATCGCGCCGGCCGGCGACGACCCGCAACTGGCCCGGGACCCGGGTGCGGCGACTGCCCGGCTGCCCAGCCTGGCCTGGACCGCGGCCCGCGACGCGCTCCGGGCGGATCTGCCGGTGCTGGTCCAGGTGCCCCGCCGTGGCTACCTGCCGTCGGTCTCCTGCGCCGACTGCCGCACCCCGGCCCGCTGCCCGCACTGCGCCGGCCCGCTCGCCCTGCCGTCGGCGACCGGCACCCCCGCCTGCCGCTGGTGCGGCCGGGTCGCCGCCGCCTACGCCTGCCCCGAGTGCGGCGGACGGCGGTTGCGGGCCGCGGTCACCGGCGCGCGCCGCACCGCCGAGGAACTCGGGCGGGCCTTCCCCGGCGTGCCGGTGCGCACCTCGGGGCGGGAGGAGGTGCTCACCGCCGTGTCCGGCGGCGCCGGGCTGGTGATCGCCACCCCGGGGGCCGAGCCGGTCGCCGAGGGGGGCTACGGCGCGGTGCTGCTGCTCGACTCGTGGGCCCTGCTCACCCGGGCCGACCTGCGCGCCGGGGAGGAGGCGCTGCGCCGGTGGCTGGCCGCGGCGGCGCTGGCCCGACCGGCCGGGGCCGGCGGCCGGGTCGTGGTGGTCGCCGACGGCGCGCTCGCCCCGGTGCAGGCGTTGCTGCGCTGGGACGCCGGCTGGTTCGCCGCCCGGGAACTGGCCGAGCGACGTGAGCTGGGCTTCCCGCCGGCGGTCCGGATGGCCAGCGTGACCGGGTTGCCGGCCGCGGTGGCGGACCTGCTCGCCGAGGCCCGGCTGCCGGCGGAGGCCGAGGTGCTCGGGCCGGTCCCGGCCGACGGCGAGCGGGAGCGGATGCTGGTCCGGGTGCCCCGCGCCCGGGCCGGGGCGCTGGCCGACGCGCTGCACACGGCGGCCGGCGCGCGCAGCGCCCGCAAGGCCGCGGACCCGGTCCGGCTGCAGGTCGACCCGCTCAGCCTCTTCTGACCTCGGCCGGGTGAGCTGCGCTGCGTCGCACGCCGCGTGCGGTGGGAGGCTGGCGAACGGGTGGTAGCATCGCCCGTCATGCCCGGGCGCACGGACGGCGCGACGATGGCGGGAGCGCGTCGGACCGACGCCAGTTCGACGATGTCAATCAGCCGGTGATCAGGGGTGGACCAGTCGTGACCTTTCGTCAATCCATCGTCTTCAACGGTGATCTCGGCAGCGGCAAGAGCACGGTGTCGGTGGAGATCGCCAAGCGGCTGGGGCTGCGCCGGGTGAGCGTCGGTGACCTCTACCGGCAGATGGCGCAGGAGCGGCAGATGACCGCGCTCCAGCTGAACCTGCACGCCGAGCTCGACCAGGCCGTCGACGGCTACGTCGACCAGCTTCAGCGCAACATCGCCGCGTCCGGCGAGAGCCTGGTCATGGACTCCCGGCTGGCCTGGCACTTCTTCACCGACGCGCTCAAGGTGCACATGATCACCGAGCCGGGCGAGGCGGCCCGCCGGGTGCTGGCCCGCCCGTCCGGGCCGGCGGAGAGCTACACCTCGCTGGACGAGGCCAAGGCCAAGCTGCGCGAGCGCAGCGAGAGCGAGCGGAGCCGGTTCCTGGTCCGCTACGGGGTGGACAAGGCCAAGCTGCGCAACTACGACCTGATCTGCGACACCACCCGGGCCACCGCCGAGGAGGTCATCGAGCACATCGTCGCGGCGTACGAGGGCAAGCTCGGCGCCGACGTGCTGCGCGGCGGCCCGCCGCTGCTGCTGCTCGACCCGGCCCGGGTCTACCCGACCGAGGACATCACCACCCTGCGCGGGCTGTGGGACTCCGAGTTCGTCGGCGAGCTGGCCGGTGCCGGCGACGAGGCGCTGGAGCCCTTGAAGATCGGCTTCACCGGCGAGCACTTCTTCGTGGTCGACGGCCACCGCCGGCTCAGCGCCGCCCTGCAGAACGGCTTCCGCCTGGTGCCGGCCCAGCTGGTCGCCGAGGTCGACGAGCCGGTGGTCGGCGGGATGAGCGCGGTGGAGTACTTCGTCGCCCAGGTCCGCCCCGGCACGGTCTACGACTGGGAGGCCGCGCACGGCATCCAGCTGCCGCTGCCCGAGCACGCCCTGCTCGCCGGCGACGCGGTGCTGGCCGGGGAGCCGGGCCACAGCGCCTGACGCCCGCTGCCTGACCGCTGCCGCCGTACGCCTGGGCAGCCGTCGCCCGCCGAAGCGGCGGGCCGGCCGGCCCGGACGTCGACGGGGATGCCGGCGGGCGGCCGGCTCGGCATGATGGAGCCTCGTACCCGTCGACGGGGAGGCCGGTCATGGAGGCTGCCGAGGCGCTCACCCTGCTCATGTCGCCAGCGGGGCGGGTGAACCCCTACCCGACCTACGAGCGGCTGCGCGCGCACGGGCCGGTGGTCGAGGCCGGGCCGGGGTTCTACGTGGTCACCGGCTACGCCGAGGCCGACGAGCTGCTGCGCGACCCCCGCCTCGGGGTGATGGACGACGCGGCCCGGGACAGCGTCTGGCCGGGCTGGCGGGAGAGTCCGGCGGTGACGTCGATCTCCCGGTCGATGCTGCGCACCAATCCGCCCGACCACAGCCGGATGCGCCGGCTCGCCGCCGGCGCGTTCAGCCCGCGCCGGATCGCCGGCATGCGTGACGTGGTGACCGCCCAGGCCGACGAGCTGGTCGACACGATGCTCGATCGCGCCCGGCGGGGCGACGAGGTCGACGTCCTGGCCGACTTCGCCTATCCGCTGCCGGTCGGGGTGATCTGCGCCCTGCTCGGCGTGCCGGCCGCCGACCGGCCGCTCTTCCGGCGCTGGGCGGCCGACCTGACCGGCATCCTGGAGCCGGAGATCACCCCTGCCGAGCTGGCCGTGGCCGACCGGGGCGCGGCCGAACTGCGCGGCTACTTCACCGAGCTGGTCGAGTCCCGCCGGCGGGCCCCGGCCGACGACCTGACCACCGCGCTGGTGCGGGTGCACGACGCCGACGGCGAGCGGCTCTCCGGCGACGAACTGCTGGCCAACCTGGTGGTGCTGCTGGTCGCCGGCTTCGAGACCACCACCAACCTGCTCGGCAACGGCCTGGTCGTGCTGCTGGCGCACCCGCGGGCGGCGGACGCGCTGCGCGAGCACCCCGACCTCGCGCCGGCGTACGTCGAGGAGCTGCTCCGCTACGACTCGCCGGTGCAGCTGACCACGCGGTTGAGCACCGACCGGGTACGTGCCGGCGGGATCGACCTGCCGCCCGGCGCCTGGACGCTGCTGCTGCTCGGCGCCGCCAACCGCGATCCGCGGCGTTACCCGCAGCCGGACCGGTTCGACCCGGGGCGGGCGCAGGCGCACCCGCTCTCCTTCGGGGCCGGCCCGCACTACTGCCTCGGCGCCGGGCTGGCCCGGCTGGAGGCGCAGGTGGCGTTCCCGCTGCTGCTGCGTCGGCTGCCCGGGCTGGCCCTGGCCGGCCCGCCCCGGCGGCGCACCCGGCTGACCCTGCGGGGCTACGAAGCCCTGCCGGTGACGCTCGGCACACCGGCGGTGGCCGATCGCGGTGCGCCGGCCGGAGCCCCTCCCGGCACTCCGTAGACTGGTACGGCCCGGTTGTCCCACCCCTGAAGGAGCCGTCCCGCGTGACCGTCCAGCCCATCCGTCTGTTTGGGGATCCGGTGCTGCGCACGCCGGCCGATCCGGTGGTCGACTTCGACGCCGAGCTGCGCCGGCTCGTCGCCGACCTGACCGACACCATGCGTGAGCAGAACGGCGCCGGCCTGGCCGCACCGCAGCTCGGGGTGGGCCTTCGGGTCTTCACCTTCGACGTCGACGACGTCCTCGGTCACCTGGTCAACCCGGTGCTGGAGTTCCCCGACGTCGAGGAGCAGGACGGCCCGGAGGGCTGCCTCTCCATTCCCGGGCTCTACTTCGACACCAAGCGCCGGCAGAACGTCATCGCCAAGGGCTTCAACGGCTACGGCGACCCGCTGCAGATCGTCGGCACCGGGCTGATGGCCCGCTGCGTGCAGCACGAGACCGACCACCTCGACGGGGTGCTCTTCGTCGACCGGCTCGACCCGGCCGGCCGGAAGGAAGCGATGAAGGCGATCCGTCAGGCCGAGTGGTACGACGCGGGCGCCCCGCCGGTGGTCAAGCTCAACCCGCACACTGCGGACAGCCCCTTCGGTCTGGGTCGGTGACCGGCCCGATGCGCGTGATCTTCGCCGGTACGCCCGCCGTCGCCGTTCCGGCGCTGGCCGCCGTCGCCGCCTCCCGCCACGAACTGGTCGCCGTCCTCACCCGGCCCGACGCGCCCGCCGGGCGTGGCCGCGGCCTCTCCCGCTCCCCGGTCGGCGAGTGGGCCGACGAGCACGGCATCGAGGTGCTCACCCCGGCCCGCCCGCGCGAGCCGGAGTTCCTGGCCCGGCTGCGCGAGCTGGCCCCGGACTGCGTGCCGGTGGTCGCCTACGGGGCGTTGGTGCCGCCGGCGGCCCTGGAGATCCCCCGGCACGGCTGGGTCAACCTGCACTTCTCGCTGCTGCCGGCCTGGCGCGGTGCGGCACCCGTGCAGCACGCGGTGCTGCACGGCGACGAGCTGACCGGGGCCAGCGTCTTCCAGTTGGAGGAGGGGCTGGACACCGGCCCCGTCTACGGCACCCTGACCGACGAGATCCGCCCGGCCGACACCTCCGGTGATCTGCTGGAGCGGCTGGCCCAGGCCGGCGCCGGCCTGCTGGTGGCGGTCCTCGACGCGATCGCCGACGGCACCGCCCGGGCCGAGCCGCAGCCGGCCGACGGGGTGTCGCTGGCACCGAAGCTGACCGTGGAGGACGCCCGGGTGCGCTGGGCCGACCCGGCCTTCGCGGTGGATCGGCGGATCCGCGCGTGCACACCGGCGCCCGGCCCGTGGACGACCTTCCGGGACGAGCGGGTCAAGCTCGGCCCGGTCACCCCCGTCGCGAACGGACCGGATCTCAAGCCGGGCGAGCTGCGGGTGGAGAAGTCCGAGGTGCTGGCCGGCACCGGCACCGTGCCGGTGCGGCTGGGCGAGGTCCGGGCGGCGGGCAAGCGGGCGATGCCGGCCACCGACTGGGCGCGTGGCGTCCGGGTCGCGACCGGCGAGGTGTTCGCGTGACCGGCCCGGCGCGACCGGACCGCGGTGACCGGCCCAGCGGCGGCGACCGGTCGGCCGGCGGAGCCCGGTGGGGCGCCCGCACCGGCGTGGACCGACGTGTCGGCCGGGGCGGCCGGCCGACGGTGGACCTGCCCCGGCAGGCGGCATACCAGGCGATCGCCGCGGTGCACCGGGACGACGCGTTCGCCAACCTGGTGCTGCCGGCCATCCTGCGCGAGGAGGGGCTGTTCGGTCGGGACGCGGCGTTCGCCACCGAACTGACCTACGGCACCCTGCGCCACCTCGGCACGCTGGACGCGATCCTCACCGCCGCCGCCGAGCGCGACGTGCAGCGCATCGACCCGCCGGTCCGCGACGCGCTGCGGCTCGGGGCGTACCAGCTGCTGCACACCCGGGTTCCCGCACACGCGGCCGTCTCCTCGACGGTCGACCTGGTCCGTTCGGTCGGCCCCGGCGCCACCGGCTTCGCCAACGCGGTGCTGCGGGAGGTCTCCAGCCGCGACGCCGACGCCTGGGTGCAGCGGCTCGCGCCGAGCATGGAGACCGACCCGGTCGGGCACCTCGCATTGGCCTACAGCCACCCGCAGTGGGTGGTGCGGGCGTTCTCCGAGGCGCTCGGCGGTGACCTCGGCGAGACCACCCGGCTGCTGATCGAGGACAACGAGCGCCCACCGGTGCACCTCTGCGCCCGGCCGGGCCTGATCGACCCGGTCGAACTGGCCGACGAGGTCGGCGGTGCCCCGGGCGCCTTCTCGCCGTACGCCGTCTACCTGCCCGGCGGCGCGCCGGGCGACCTCGCGGCGGTCGTCGAGGGCCGTGCCCACGTCCAGGACGAGGGCTCGCAGCTGGTGGCGAACGCGCTGGCGGTGGCGCCGCTCGACGGCCCGGACGGGCGCTGGCTGGACCTCTGCGCCGGCCCCGGTGGCAAGGCCGGGCTGCTCGGCGCCCTCGCCGCCCAGCGCGGCGCCCGGGTGACCGCCGTCGAGGTCGCCGAGCACCGGGCCCGGCTGGTCACCCAGGCCACCCGGGGGCTGCCGGTGACCGTGCTGCACACCGACGGTCGCACCGTCGGGCAGGATCCGAAGCTGCCGGAGGACCACTTCGACCGGGTGCTGGTCGACGCGCCCTGCACCGGCCTGGGTTCGCTGCGCCGCCGGCCCGAGTCGCGGTGGCGTCGGCAGCCGTCCGACCTGCCGCCGCTGACCCGGTTGCAGCGCGAGCTGCTCGGCGCGGCGCTGCGCGCGGTGCGTCCCGGCGGCCTGGTCGCCTACGTCACCTGCTCGCCGCACACGGTCGAGACCCACGTGACGGTGACCGAGGCGGCGCGCCGCTCCGGGGTGCCGGTGGACTTCGTCGACGCCCGGCCGCTGCTGCCGGCCGGCATGCCGGGCCTGGGCGACGGGCCGACCACTCAGCTGTGGCCGCACCGGCACGGCACCGACGCGATGTTCCTCGCGATGCTGCGCCGCGGCTGACCGCTGCCGGCACGAGTAGAGGGTGCGGCCCCACGCGGGGCTGCCACCCTCTACTCGTGCCGGGGGCGTCAGGTGACCGGGAGGCCCTTGCTGCCGGCGCCCTTCATCGAGCGGGTGAGGTTGCGGTCGCTGACCCACAGGAAGCACTGCACCCCGCGGTTGCCGTTGCGCCACTCCTGCTCGTACGGGTGGTAGAAGATCGTGCCGGCCCGGTACTGCAGGTCGCTGTTGTCCGGCACCTTGGCGTACCCGGCGAGCACCTTGCGGCACGCCTTGTGGGTGCGCAGGGTGGTCCGGGTGAACTCGGCGTAGCTGATGTCGGGCGCCTGGTAGATCCCGACGAACTCGGCGTGGTGCTTCGCCGTGCAGGAGACCGCGATCATCTCCCGGATGTCGTCGCCGCTGATCTTCGGGTTGAAGCAGTGGTGGGCCAGCGGGGCCGCGCCGGTCAGTGCGCCCTTCAGGCCGCCGGTGCGCGAGACCGCGCCGCTCTCGTCGATGCTCTCGTACTCGGTCAGCTCGCAGCGGAACCAGCGGGCGCCGCCGGTCCAGGCGGCGCTGGAGGGCAGCACCACGCCCAGCCCCAGCCGACCGGAGCGCCAGTCGGCGCCGAGCAGCTCGTTGGCCGCCTTGTCGCACTCGGCACGGGCGGCGCGCAGCGCCGCCGAGCCGGCCGGCGGGGGAGTGGACCGCTCGGCGTTCGCCCCCGTCAGCGTCCCGACGTGCACGGTCTCGGCGCGGTGCGGCTGGGCGCAGTCCACCGGGTTGTACGCGGTCAGGTAACCGACGTCCTGCAGGCCGACGTGGCACACCCCCGGGTCCGGAACGAACGTCTCGGCCGCGGCGAGCGCCGGCCAGTCGTCGGTGAGGTTCGCGTCCAGGCCGGCCGGGGCGCACCCGGCGACCCCCAGCACCGCCGCCGCGGCCACGGCGACCGCCGCCCACCACCGTCGCATCCGCCGACCTCCCCGCCGACCGTGGTCACGTCCACCGGCGATCGTCGACCGGTTGCGCCACGGCGCAGCAGCATACGGCACCGGCGCTCAGATCGCGGGCAGTCCCTGCGGGCCCACTCCGCGCATCGACCGGGTCAGCTTCCGGTCGTCGCTCCACAGGAAACAGCGCACCCCCCGGTCGCCCTCCTCCCACTCCCGCTTCGACGGTGGGTAGTAGATGGATCCCGCCCGGTAGGGCAGGTCGCTGTTGTTGGGCACCGCGGCGAACGCGGCGATCAACGCCATGCAGCGCCGGTGCGCCTGATCGGGCGCGGCGGTGAACTGCGCCCAGCTCATGTCCCGCTCGACGTAGACGCCGACGAACTCGGCCCGGTGCGGTTCGGTGCAGAGCACCGGTGCCATGTAGTTCAGGTTCTCCCCGATCAGCTTCGGGTCGAAGCAGCGGTGGATCAGCGGCGAGTCGCCGATCATCGCCCCGCGCAGGCTGCCGGTGCGGTTGACCGGGCGGGTGTTGTCGATGCTGTCGGTCTCGCTCAGGTCGCAGCGGAACCACCGGGCCCCGGCGTCCCACGCCGTGGCGGAGGGGAGCGCGATGTTCAGGGTGAGCCGGGCGGAGTGCCAGTCGCCGCCGAGCACCTCGCGGGCCCGCTGGTCGCACTCGGCCCGTGCGGTGCGCAGCGCCGGCGAGCCGGGCTCCGGCCGGGGACCGGCGGGCAGTCCGCCGATTGTGCCGACGTGGATGGCTTCCGCCAGGTGGTTGCGGGCGCAGGCCACCGTCTCGTACGTGCTCGCCTGCACGACCGGGGTGATCCGGGGCAGGCAGGTGTCGGTGGCCGGGACGAAGAGCGCCGGGGGGCGCATCGCCGGCCAGTCGTCCACGAGGTCACCGTCGGCGCCGTGTGGTTGCAGGCAGCCGGCCAGCAGGACCGTCACCGCGCCGGCAAGCGCCAGCGCCCCTAGCCACCGTCGCATCGTCCGCCCTTCCCGGAAGCCGGTGACCTCCCCGCCCGGCCGGTCGCACCCCGCCGGCGGTGGAGCACGCCCGTCACCGTCCCTGTTGGAGTCTCGTCGGGTTCCCGTCGTTCGGCCAGCCGCGGATGTCTCTTCGTCCGGAATCGTCGGTCCGGACCGGCCAATTCTGCACCACTGGTCACTGCTGGGTCACAGCGCGTCTCCGGTGGTGCGGTGGTGCCGGCGGCGGGTCGCCACGTTCGTACACTGGCCCCGTGACCGTACCGCCGCCGATCGTCGCGCCGAGCATCCTGGCCGCCGATTTCGCCCACCTCGCCGATGAGGTCCGTGCCGTCGAGAACGCCGCGGACTGGTTACACGTCGACGTGATGGACAACCACTTCGTACCGAACCTGACCATCGGGCTGCCGGTCGTGCAGAGCCTGCGGGCGGTGACCCAGATCCCGTTCGACGTGCACCTGATGATCGAGGATCCGCGGCGCTGGGCCCCCGGCTACGCCGACGCCGGGGCGTACAACGTCACGTTCCACGCGGAGGCGTGCGACGACCCGGTGGCGCTGGCCAAGGACCTCCGCTCGGCCGGGGCGAAGGCGGGGCTGGCGATCGACCGGGACACCCCGATCGAGCCGTACCTCGACCTGCTGCCGAGCTTCGACACGTTGCTGATCATGACGATCAAGGCCGGCTTCGGCGGGCAGCGCTTCCTGCCGCAGCTGCTAGAGAAGGTCAGCGCCGCCCGCCGGCACGTGGCCGCGGGCCACCTCGAGCTGCGCATCGAGGTCGACGGCGGGATCGCCGCCGACACCATCGAGCAGGCCGCCGCGGCCGGTGCCGACGCCTTCGTGGCCGGCACCGCGGTCTACGGCGCCGACGATCCGGCCGAGGCGGTACGCCGGCTGCGGGCTCTCGCGGAACGCGCGATCGCCGGGGCCTGAGGTGGACCCCGCGCAGGAGCGCCCGGACGTCATCCTGGTCGTCGACGACGACGCGGACATCGCGCGCTTCGTCGAGTTCAACCTGCGGCTGCACGGCTTCGAGGTGATCCACGCCAGCGACGGCCAGGAGGCGCTGGAGGTGATCGAGCGGCAGCGGCCCGACCTCGCCGTGGTCGACCTGATGATGCCCCGGATCGACGGTCTGGAGCTGACCCGGCGGCTACGCGCCGACCCGATGACCTCCGCCCTGCCGGTGATCATGTTGACCGCCAAAGGGATGACCGTGGACAAGGTGCACGGGCTCAGCGCCGGCGCCGACGACTACCTGGTCAAGCCCTTCGACACCGCCGAGTTGGTCGCCCGGGTCAGCTCCACGCTGCGGCGTAACAAGGAGTTCCGGGAGGTCTCCCCGCTGACCGGGCTGCCCGGCAACAGCCGGATCCGGCGGGAGATCGCCGACCGGGTGCGCAGCGGGTCGGACTACGCGGTCGGCTACATCGACATCGACCGGTTCAAGAGCGTCAACGACCGGTACGGCTTCGTCCGCGGCGACGACTTCATCTCGGCGTTGGCCCGCAGCCTGCACCGGGCGGTGGTCTCGGTGGGGCTGCCACCGGCCTTCCTGGGGCACGTCGGCGGCGACGACTTCGTGATCGTCTGCTCCCCGGACCAGGTCCGGCAGTTGACCTCCCGGGCGGTGGTCGACTTCGAGAAGGCCGCCGACACGCTCTACGACCCCAACGACCGGGAGCGCGGCTTCGTCGAGCTCAAGGACCGGCGCGGGAACATCCGCCGGGCCGCGCTGGTCACCCTCTCGATCGGGGTCTCCCTCTCCGCCGCCGACAAGCGCTTCACCGACCCGCTCGAGGCGATCGCGGTCGCCAGCGAGATGAAGACGGTGGCCAAGAGCCAACCCGGGTCGTACGTCGCCGTGGACCGGCGCCGCGGCGTCACATGATCGTGGCGCTCTGCTGTGAAGTAGCTCGCCTCGGTGGCACCACCCCCCGCTCGGCGTGTAAGACTTCCGGTGTACCCACCACGCGCTGGCGGGACTCGGTGTAATTCCGAACCGGCGGTGATCCACAGCCTGGCTGTGGTCAGCCCGCGACCCGGACGGCTCTGCCGCCCGGTGGACCTGGTGAGAACCCAGGGCCGACGGTTGGGGGCGGTTCGTCCGCGCCCAGAAAGTCCGGATGGGAGACAGCGCGCGGGACGGACGGGTCCGAGCCGGCCGCTGGCTTCAGCGTGCCGTGCCGACCCCCCGGGGCGGCTGTGCCGTTCCCGGAATCCGCCGCCGCACGTCCGCGGCCCCTTGGCCGCCGCCTCCCTGACCGCCCGCGCGTGCAACGGCGAGTGAGAGGGCAGGGTCACCGGCGATGACGAGCGTCTCCGTCGACGAGGCGATGCGTCGTGCGATCGAGCTTGCGGCGCGCGGGCTCGGCACCACCAGCCCCAATCCCGTGGTCGGCTGCGTGCTGCTCGACGCCGGCGGCGAGGTCGTCGGCGAGGGCTTCCACGCGTACGCCGGCGGGCCGCACGCCGAGATCGTCGCGCTCGCCCAGGCCGGTGAGCGGGCCCGGGGCGGCACCGCGGTGGTCACCCTGGAACCCTGCGACCACACCGGTCGCACCGGTCCCTGCAGCCTCGCCCTCATCCAGGCCGGGGTGGCCCGGGTGGTCATCGCCGTACCGGACCCGAACCCGGTCGCCTCGGGCGGCGCGGCCACGCTGCGCTCCGCCGGGGTCCGGGTCGATACCGGCGTGCGGCTCGACGAGGCCGAGGCCGGGAACGTCGCCTGGCTGACCTCGATGCGCCGGGGCTGGCCGTACGTGATCTGGAAGTACGCGGCGACGCTGGACGGCCGGTCGGCGGCGGCCGACGGGACCAGCATGTGGATCACCTCGGAGGCGGCCCGGATCGACGTGCACGCGCTGCGCGGCACCGTGGACGCGGTGGTCGTCGGGGTGGGCACCGTGCTCGCCGACGACCCTCGGTTGACCGCCCGCAACCTGCGCGACGGCAGTCTGGCCATCCGGCAGCCGCTGCGGGTGGTGGTGGACAGCGCCGGGCGTACGCCCGACGACGCCCGGGTCCGCGACGGCGCCGCCCGCACCTGGATCGCCACCGCCGAGGAGGTCGGCGCCGGCCCGGACGGCGGGGTGGACCTGCCGGCGTTGCTCGCGGCGCTGCACCAGCGCGGGATCCGCGCGGTGCTGCTGGAGGGCGGGCCCCGGCTGGCCGGCGCGTTCCTCGCCGCCGGGCTGATCGACAAGATCGTCGGCTACGTCGCGCCGCGGCTGCTCGGCGCCGGACCGGCCGCGTTGGTCGACGCCGGTGTGAGCACCATCGCCGAGGCCATCGATCTGGAGTTCATCGACGTTACGCAGATCGGTCCGGATCTACGGATCACCGCGCTGCCCCGAAAGAGGGAGGGCTGACATGTTCACCGGCATCGTCGAGGAGTTGGGCGAGGTCGTCCAGGTGACGGCCACCGCGGGCGACTCCGCGCTGGTCGCCGTCCGCGGCCCGCTGGTCACCGCCGACGCCCGGCACGGCGACTCCATCGCGGTCAACGGCGTCTGCCTGACGGTGGTGGACGTCGACGGCGGCATCTTCACCGCCGACGTGATGGGCGAGACGCTGCGCCGCTCCGCGCTGGGCGCGTTGCGCGCGGGTGACCCGGTCAACCTGGAGCGGGCCGCCACGCTGGGCAGCCGGCTCGGGGGGCACCTGGTGCAGGGCCACGTGGACGGCGTCGGCGAGGTGCTCTCCCGGGAGCCCGCCGAGCAGTGGGAGACGCTCCGGTTCCGGCTGCCCGCCGCGCTCGCCCGGTACGTGGTGGAGAAGGGCTCGATCACCGTCGACGGCGTGTCGCTGACCGTCGCCGGCGTCGGGCCGGACTGGTTCTCGGTCGGCCTGATCCCGACCACGCTGAAGCTGACCACGCTGGGCGCCCGGGGCGTCGGTGACCCGGTCAACCTCGAGGTGGACGTGCTGGCCAAGTACGTCGAGCGGCTGCTCGGCGACCGGGCCGTCGGCGCGCCGAGCGGGCCCGGTGTCGCGGCGGCGGACGCGGCTCCGGCGCAGGCCGGCGGGGTGGACGGCGCCGCGCCGATGGGCGGGGTGGCCTGATGGGCCCGATGCACTGGCTGCTCGACGCGCAGGTGAGCGTCGCCGGGTCGCCGGTGCTGGTCCGGGAGATCGTCGGCAACGTCTTCGGGCTGGTCTCGGCGGTGCTCGGCCTGCGCCGGATGGTCTGGGCGTGGCCGGTCGGAATGGTCGGCAACGCGCTGCTGTTCACCGTCTTCCTCGGCGGGGTGTTCGCCACCCCGCAGGCGCACGACCTGTACGGGCAGGCCGGCCGGCAGGTGTTCTTCTTCGCCGTCAGCGTCTACGGCTGGTGGCGCTGGTCGCGTACCCGGCGGCTGGGCGTGGTGCCGGACCGGGGCGCGGTGGCGCCGCGCTGGGCCACCGGCCGGGAGCGGCTGGTCCTGCTGGCCGCCGCCGCGCTGGGCACCGCCGCCGCGTACCCGCTGCTCGCCGCGCTCGGCTCGTGGGGGCCGCTGCCGGACGCCTGGATCCTCGTCGGCAGCCTGCTCGCCACCTACGGCATGGCCCGGGGCTGGGTGGAGTTCTGGCTGGTCTGGATCGCGGTGGACGCGGTGGGCGTGCCGCTGCTGCTGCGCGGCGGGTTCTATCCGTCGGCCGCTATGTACCTCGTCTACGGCGCCTTCTGCGTCTGGGGCTTCGTCAGCTGGTGGCGCACCTCGCGGGTGCTGCGACCGGCCCGCGCCCCGATCCCGCCCACCTACACGGAGGCTGTGGCATGAGCGAGCGTAGCGAGCGAATCATCAGGTCCAGTCCCTTGGTGCCTCATGACGGCACGGAGCGAAGCGGAGTGCTGGCATGAGCAGTTTCGGGACCATCGAGGAGGCGTTGGCGGAGATCGCCGCCGGCCGGCCGGTCGTCGTGGTCGACGACGCGGACCGGGAGAACGAGGGCGACCTGATCTTCGCCGCCGAGCTGGCGACGCCGGAGCTGCTCGCGTTCATGGTCCGCTACACCTCGGGCTACGTCTGCGTGCCGCTGACCGAGAGCGAGGCCGACCGGCTCGACCTGCCGCCGATGCACCACACCAACCAGGACCGGCGCGGCACCGCGTACACGGTGACCGTCGACGCCCGGGAGGGGGTCAGCACCGGCATCTCGGCGGCCGACCGGGCGCACACCATCCGGCTGCTCGCCGACCCGGCCACCGGGCCGACCGACCTGGCCCGTCCGGGCCACGTGGTGCCGCTGCGCGCCCGCGAGGGCGGGGTGCTGCGCCGCGCCGGGCACACCGAGGCCGCCATCGACCTCACCCGGCTGGCCGGCCTGCAGCCGGCCGGCGTGCTCTGCGAGCTGGTCAACGACGACGGCACCATGATGCGCCTGCCGGACCTGGAGAAGTTCTCCGCCGAGCACTCGCTGACGCTGATCACCATCGCCGACCTCATCGCCTACCGGCGGCGGACCGAGAAGCAGGTCGAGCAGGTCGCCGACGCGCGGATGCCGACCGAGCACGGGGTGTTCCGGGCGCTGGGCTACCGCAGCGCGCACGACCCGGCCGAGCACGTCGCGATGGTCTTCGGTGACATCGGCGACGGGCAGGACGTGCTGGTGCGGGTGCACTCCGAGTGCCTGACCGGCGACGTCTTCGGCTCGCTGCGCTGCGACTGCGGCCCCCAGCTCGACGCCGCCCTGGCCCGGGTGGCCCGCGAGGGGCGCGGCGTGGTGCTCTACATGCGCGGGCACGAGGGACGGGGAATCGGGCTGCTGCACAAGCTCCAGGCGTACCAGTTGCAGGACCGGGGCCGGGACACCGTGGACGCCAACCTGGACCTCGGCCTGCCGGCCGACGCCCGGGACTACGGCACCGGCGCGCAGATCCTCTACGACCTCGGGGTGCGGTCGATGCGGCTGCTCACCAACAACCCGGCGAAGCGGGCCGGCCTGGAGGGGTACGGCCTGACCATCTCCGGTCGGGAGGGGCTGCCGATCCGCCCGCACCCGGAGAACGTCCGCTACCTGCGCACCAAGCGGGACCGGATGGGGCATCTGCTGGACGAACTGGACGAGGTCGCCGAGGCGCCGGCCGCCCGGCTGGCCGCCGGTGACGAGATAGGAGCGAAGTGATGGCGGGATTTGGTGAACCGGCGACGGCCCCGGTAGATGCGGCCGGGTTGACCGTCGGCGTGGTCGCCGCCCGGTGGCACGGCGAGCTGACCGATCACATGCTCGACCGGGCGCTCGCCGCGGCGCAGGCGTGCGGGGCCCGGGCAGTGGTGGCGCGGGTGGCCGGCTCGGTGGAGCTGCCGGTGGTGGCCCAGGCCCTGGCCCGCCGCTGCGACGTGGTGGTCGCGCTCGGCGTGGTGGTCCGTGGCTCCACGGCGCACTTCGACTACGTCTGCCGGTCGGTGACCGACGGGCTGACCCGGATCGCGCTGGACGAGGGGAAGCCGGTGGCGCACGGGGTGCTCACCGTGGACACCATCGAGCAGGCCCGGGACCGGGCCGGGCTGCCGGACTCGGCGGAGGACAAGGGCTGGGCGGCCACCGTCGCCGCGCTGGACGCCGCCCTGGCGATCCGGAATGTGGCGTCGAGCAACGGCCAGCGGGTCGGCTTCGGCGGCTGACCGCCCGCCGGCCGGCTCGTACGGTCAGAGCCGGCCGGCTTCGATGATCCGCTTGAGGAACTGCCGGGTCCGTGGCTGCGTCGGGTCGCCCAGCACCTGGGCGGGCGGCCCGGCCTCCACCACCCGGCCGCCGTCGAGGAAGCAGACCTGGTCGGCCACCTCCCGGGCGAACCCCATCTCGTGGGTGGCCAGCACCATCGTCATGCCGTCCGCCTTCAGATCGCGGATCATGGTGAGCACCTCGCCGACCAGCTCCGGGTCGAGGGCGGAGGTCACCTCGTCCAGCAGCATCAACCGGGGCGAGTTCGCCAGAGCGCGGGCGATGGCCACCCGCTGCTGCTGGCCGCCGGAGAGCCGATCCGGGTAGGCGTCCGCCTTCGCGCCGAGCCCCACCCGGTCGAGCAGCTCCCGGGCCTGCGCCTCGGCCTCGGCCCGGGCCCGCCGGTGCACCCGGGTCGGGGCGAGCGTGATGTTCTGCAACACCGACAGGTGCGGGAAGAGGTTGTAGGACTGGAAGACCATCCCGATCCGCCGGCGTACCCGGTCCGGGTCCACCCGGGGATCGGAGATCTCCTCCCCGTCCAGCTCGATCACTCCGTCGTCCAGCTCCTCCAGCAGGTTGACGCAGCGCAGCAGGGTCGACTTTCCCGACCCGGACGCGCCGATCAGGGCCACCACCTGGTGCTCGTCGACGGTCAGGTCGAGGTCGTCGAGGACCACGTGGTCGCCGAACTCCTTGCGCAGTCCCCGGCAGGTGAGCAGGGCCATGTCAGCCTCCGGACTGGCGTCGGGCCGAGCGCAGCGTCACCCAGTCGGTGACCGCGATCAGCGGGATCGCGAGCAGCACGAACAGCACCCCGGCCACGATGTACGGGGTGTAGTTGAAGGTCTCCGCGGTGGCGATCTGGGCGGCGCGTACCGCGTCGATCGGCCCGGCCAGGGAGACCAGCCCGACATCCTTCTGCAGCGCCACCACGTCGTTGAGCAGCGGCGGCGCGACCCGCCGGACGGCCTGCGGCAGCACCACGTGCCGCATGGTCTGCCGGTAGGTCAGGCCCAGCGAGCGGGCCGCGGCGAGCTGGCTCGGGTGGACCGACTCGATGCCGGCGCGGAACACCTCGGCCAGGTAGCCGCCGTAGGTGAGCACCAGCGCCAGCCCGCCGAGCACCAGCACCGGCGGCATGCCCTGCAACCGCAGCCCGGGCACGCCCAGGGTGAGCAGGTAGAGCACGATGATCAGCGGCAGGCCGCGGAAGGTGTACGTGTAGCCGGTCGCGAGCGCCCGGACCGGGAAGAAGACCGGCCCGCGTAGCGTCCGCAGCAGCGCGATCAGCAGCCCGAGCAGCAGCGCTCCGGCGGCGCAGCAGACCAGCAGCCGTACGTTCAGCCAGAGCCCGGTCAGCACGTCCGGCAGGGCGTCGCGGGCGATCGCCGGGTCGAGGAACGACTCACGGACCCGCTCCCAGCCCGGCGCGCCGGTGACCGCGACGACGAGCAGCGTGCCGAGCACCGCCGTGGAGGCGGCGGCGATCAGCACGCTGCGGGTCGTCTGGCGGCGCCGGTACGCGGCCCGGCGCCGCTGGGCCACCGAGGGGGTGTGGTGCAGCAGGCTCACCGGAGCTCGGCCGCCCCCGCTACCTGGGCGAGCCACTTCTGCTCCAGCTGGGTGAGCGTGCCGGCCTCGGTGAGCTGGCCGACCGCGCCGCTGACGCAGCCGGTGAGCGGGGAGCCCTTGTCCAGCAGCAGCCCGAACGCCTCCGGGGTGCCGACCTGCGGCACCTGCCCGACGATTGTCGCGTCGGTGAGTTCCGCGCCGGTGATGTAGAACGCGGTCGGCAGGTCCACGACCAGGCCGTCGAGCTGGCCGTTCTGCAGGGCCTTCTTGGCGTCGTCGTTGCTGTTGTAGACCTGCGGCGCGACCGTCGGCTTGATCACGTCGGTGATCGCCTGGTAGCTGGTCGTGCCGACCTGGGCCCCGAGCTTGGCGTCGCGCAGGTCGGCCAGCGCGGTCCTGCCGGCGATCTTCGACGACTTCAGCGCGATCACGGTCTGCCGCACCAGGTAGTAGGGGGCGGAGAAGTCCACCGCCTTCTTGCGTTCCTCGGTGATGGAGAACTGGTTGATGTCGAAGTCGAAGTTCTTCGGGCCGGGGGCGATGGCGGTGTCGAACTTGACCCGGGTCCAGGTGACGTCCGCCCGGGCGTAGCCGAGCTTCTCCGCGACCGCGTACGCCACGGCGGCCTCGAAGCCCTCGCCGCTCTCCGGCTTGTTCTCCCGGAACCACGGCTCGTACGCCGGCTCGTCGGTGGCGATGGTGAGCTTGCCCGGGGTACGGGTGCGCAGGCTCTCCTTGCTGCAGGAGGCCGCGCCGCTGCTGGCGGTGTCGGTCGGGGATTCGTCATCCTGCGGCGCGCACCCGGCGACGGCGAGCAGGGCGGCGGTGGCGGCGGTGAGCGCGACGGTACGTGAGCTGCGTCCCATGGCGGACAGCGTAGGACGGGCGCGGCGACGTTCCGAAGGGTGTCCCACCAACTAGGTAGGGAATTGTCGCCGGAACGATGCGCCTCCGTTGCCGGCCGGCGGCGACCGCCGGTGGCTGCGCGCGGCGCTCGCCCGGCCGGTCCCGCTGGGTGAGCGGGATCTGACCCGGCGGAGCCGGGCCGTCGGCGTGGCTGGAAGAATCGCGGTGTGAAGACGTTCGAGGAGTTGTTCGCCGAGCTGCAGGCCAAGGCCGCCGCCGGCACTCCCGGCTCGGGCACGGTCGCCGCGCTCGAGCGGGGCGTGCACTTCATCGGCAAGAAGGTCGTCGAGGAGGCGGCCGAGTCGTGGATGGCAGCCGAGCATGAGGGCCGGGAACGGGCCGCCGAGGAGATCTCCCAGCTGATCTACCAGACCCAGGTGCTGATGCTCGCGACCGGTCTGGAGCTCAAGGACGTATACCGACATCTGTGAGTGCGCCCCCGTCGTTGAGCTGAATCGACTGCAAGGAGCACTCCGTCATGCTGCGTGTCGCCATCCCCAACAAGGGCACCCTGGCCGAGCCGGCCGCCCAGATGCTGCGCGAGGCGGGCTACCGCCAGCGCACCGACCCGAAGGACCTGGTCTGCCGGGACGAGCCGAACGACGTCGAATTCTTCTACCTGCGCCCGAAGGACATCGCCACCTACGTCGGCTCCGGTGACCTCGACCTCGGCATCACCGGCCGGGATCTGCTGATCGACTCCGGCGCGCCCGCCGAGGAGGTGGTGGACCTCGCCTTCGGCCGGGCCACCTTCCGCTTCGCGGCCCGCCCCGACGCCACCGACTCCGTCCAGGAGCTGGGCGGGCACCGGATCGCCACCGCGTACCCGGGGCTGGTCGAACGGCACCTCGCCGAGCTGGGCGTGAAGGCCGACGTGATCCGCCTCGACGGGGCGGTGGAGAACGCCGTCCGGCTCGGCGTCGCCGACGTGGTCGCCGACGTGGTGGAGACCGGCGCGACGCTGCGCCAGGCCGGGCTGGTGGTCTTCGGCGAGCCGCTGCTGCGCTCGTCGGCGGTGCTGGTCCGCCGGGCCGACGCGCCGGCGCACCCGCAGGCCGCACAGCTGCTGCGCCGCCTGCACGGGGTGCTGGTGGCCCGCCGCTACGTGATGCTCGCCTACGACGTGCCGGCCGGTCTGCTGGACCGGGCCAGCTCGCTGACCCCGGGCATCGAGTCGCCCACCGTCTCGCCGCTGCACCGGGAGGGCTGGGTCGCGGTGCAGGCCATGGTGCTCCGCGACGACGTGCACCGGATCATGGACGAGCTCTACGAGCTCGGCGCCCGGGCCATCCTGGTCACCAACATCCACGCCTGCCGGCTCTGACCCGGCCCGTGTGGCGGTGACCGGCCCGGCGGGGCCGGATGGCAGACTGGTGGGGTGAGTGAACCCGAGCTGATCCGCCTCCGACCCCGCCGCATCCGGGTGGTCTGCTGGTCCTCGGCGGCCGTCCTGCTGGTGGTCTTCACCGCGGTGGCCACCTCGCTCAGCGGCCCGACCGGGAACGGCTACGGCACCTTCCAGCGCGGCGACCAGATCGCCATGGTCGGCCTCGGCGTCCTCGGCGCGCTCGGCTTCCTGCTCTTCACCCGGCCCCGGGTCGAGGCCGACGCGCGGGGGGTCCGGGTGCGCAACGTGCTCGGCTCCTACGAGCTGCCGTGGGAGGTCGTCCGGGGGGTCCGCTTCGACCGGGGCGCCCCGTGGGCCAGCCTGGAGCTGCACGACGACGACCTGCTGCCGATCGTCGCCCTTCAGGCCGCCGACAAGGAGCTGGCCGTCGAGGGTGTCCGCGCCCTGCGCCGGCTGCACCAGGCGCACCTGGCCCGGCTCGGCGAGGGCGCCACCGGCCGCTGACCCGTCCCGTTCCCGCCCGGTTTGGGGGCGAGTCGGCCCAGGGTGTAGTGTTGCGGAGTCGACCAGGCTGTCTTCCCGTGCGAGCTAATCCGCGCGCGACCCGACAGCCATGAAAGTGGAGCGCCTGCTCCCACCCGCGTCGCCACTCCGGTGGCCGGGTCCGGTCCCCGGTTCCGGGCATGTCCCGGCACCGGATGCGCGATCATGTGATCGTGCCGACCGGTCGAGCGGGCCCTGGCATACGCCGGGGCCTTCTGCTTTCCGGCTCGGCTCCCACCCGGGAGCCGCAGGGTCGGCACAGAGCAGACACTCGACTCGAGGAGGCCCCATCAGCGTCGAACCACGCGTGAACGAGCAGATCCGGGCACGTGAGGTCCGACTGGTCGGCCCCGAGGGTGAGCAGGTGGGCATTGTCCCACTGGAGCGTGCCCTTCAGCTGGCCGCGGACGTCGATCTGGACCTGGTCGAGGTTGCGCCGATGGCGCGCCCGCCGGTGTGCAAGCTCATGGACTTCGGCAAGTTCAAGTACGAGAGCGCACTCAAGGCGCGCGAAGCGCGGCGTAATCAGCAGCAGACCGTCATCAAGGAGATGAAGCTCCGGCCGAAGATCGACCCGCACGACTACGAGACCAAGAAGGGTCACGTGGTGCGGTTCCTCAAGGCGGGCGACAAGGTCAAGGTGACGATCATGTTCCGCGGTCGCGAGCAGAGCCGCCCGGAGCTGGGTTACCGGCTCCTGCGCCGGCTCGAATCCGAGATCACGGACCTGGGATACGTCGAAGCCGCTCCGAAGCAGGACGGCCGAAACATGATCATGGTTCTCGCTCCGCACCGGGCCGTCAAGGCCTCCGCGGTCGCCGCCACGGCGTCCCGCGGCGGGCCCCGGGACCGGGCTGCGGACGAGTCCGCCGCTCCGGCAGCCGGTGAGACCGCGGCGACCGGCGAGACCGCAGCAGCCGGTGAGACCGGCGCAGTCGCCGACAACAGCGGCGAGTAACAGGGGAGAGACGTTCCACATGCCGAAGATGAAGAGCCACACGGGTATGGGTAAGCGGGTCAAGGTGACCGGCAAGGGCAAGATCGTTGCCCAGCAGGCCGGCCTCCGGCACAACCTGGAGAAGAAGCCCTCCACCCAGACCCGGCGGCTGACCGGCACGGTCGTGCTGGCCAAGGCCGATGTCAAGCGCATCAAGAAGCTGCTCGGCCGCTGACGCGCGCCACCCGACGTAAGAAGGAGTTGAGATGGCACGCGTCAAGCGGGCTGTGAACGCCCAGAAGAAGCGCCGTACCCTGCTGGAGACCGCGAGCGGCTACCGCGGTCAGCGCTCCCGGCTGTACCGCAAGGCCAAGGAGCAGGTGCTGCACTCGATGCAGTACGCCTACCGGGACCGTCGCGACCGCAAGGGCGACTTCCGGCAGCTCTGGATCCAGCGGATCAACGCGGGCGCCCGCGCCAACGGGATGACCTACAACCGCCTGATCCAGGGTCTCCGGCTGGCCGGCATCGAGGTCGACCGGAAGATCCTGGCCGACCTGGCCGTCAACGACGCCGCCGCGTTCGCGGCGATCGTCGAGCTGGCCCGGGCCGCGGTCGCGGCCGAGGGCACCGGCGGCGCGGCGGCCCAGGCCGCCTGATCCCCTGCGGCTGACCGAGGCGTCCCCCATGTCGTCACCGACCCCTGGGGGGCGCCTCGCTGGTGCCCGAGGGAACGCCACCGTGCTCTTCACCCCGCGTACGCCCCGGGTGGTCGCCGCCCGCCGGCTGCACCGCCGCCGCGACCGTGACACCACCGGCCGCTTCCTCGCCGAGGGCCCGCAGGCCGTCCGCGAGGCCCTCACCCGCCCCGGCGTGGTCACCGAGCTGTTCGGTACGCCGACCGCGCTGGACCGCCACGCCGAACTGGCCGCGCTGGCCGCCGGCGGTGGCGTGCCGGTCTCCGAGGTGACCGACGACGCGCTGGCCGCCCTCGCCGAGACCGTCGCCCCGCAGGGCCTGGTCGCCGTCTGCCGGCACCTCGACGTGCCGCTGGCGCAGGCCCTCGCCGGCGCGCCCCGGCTGGTCGCGGTGCTCGCCGAGATCCGCGACCCGGGCAACGCCGGCACCGTGCTGCGCACCGCCGACGCGGCGGGCGCCGGTGCGGTGGTCTTCGCCGGCGACGCCGTCGACCCCTACAACGGCAAGTGCGTGCGGGCCTCCGCCGGCAGCCTCTTCCACGTCGACGTGGTCCGCGCCGCCGACCCGGTCCAGGCGGTCGACGCGCTGCGCGCCGCCGGGCTCTCGATCCTCGCCACCACCGGCTACGGCGAGGCGGACCTCGACGACCTCACCGACGCCGGCCGACTCGCCGCGCCGACCGCCTGGCTCTTCGGCTCCGAGGCGCACGGGCTGCCGCCGGCGCTGACCGAGGCCGCCGACGCCCGGGTCCGGGTGCCGCTGCACGGGCGCGCGGAGAGCCTCAACCTGGCTGCGGCCGCCGCGGTCTGCCTGTACGCTTCAGCGAGAGCACAGCGATGACCACCACTGGGTCACGCCCACGGCACAGCAGGGGAGAAGTAGTCGTCGATGAACGCGCCACGGCGTTCGTTTAGCCAGCCCGCCGGTGTCGGCGGGCGGCGGTCCTGACTCGCCCCCTGCACAACTCCCACCGGCGGGCTGCGGCACAGCCGCGCGTCCGTAGACTCGCTTCGCCGTCCCGCGAGGGCCGGCGCCGCCGTGAGGGAGTGCCCGTACGCCATGAGCTACCGCAACGATCCGTACGATCCGAAGCAGGTCGCCCTGCTCGACCCGGCCGCCCTGGCCGAGGCCGTCGCCGACGCCGAGAAGGCGTTCGCCGCCGCCGGTGACCCCGACGCGCTGACCGCGCTGCGCCCGTCCCACCTCGGTGACCGGGCCCCGATCTCACTGGCCCGCCGGGAGATCGGCGCGCTGCCGCCGGCGGCCAAGTCCGAGGCCGGCAAGCGGGTCAACGAGGCCCGCCGGGCGATCGAGGCCGGCTACGCCGCCCGCGCCGAGGTGTTGGAGCGCGAACACGCCGAGCGGATGCTGGTGGCCGAGCGGGTCGACGTGACGCTGCCGCACGAGCGCCGCCCGCGTGGCGCCCGACACCCGCTGGCCACGCTGATGGAGCAGGTCAGCGACCTCTTCGTCGGAATGGGCTACGAGGTGGCCGAGGGCCCCGAGGTCGAGCTGGAGTGGGTCAACTTCGACGCGCTCAACATCCCCGCCGACCACCCCTCGCGGGGGCTGATGGACACCTTCCACATCGCCCCGGTGGACGGCTCCGGCCTGGTGTTGCGCACGCACACGTCGAACGTGCAGACCCGCACCATGCTCAGCCGCAAGCCGCCGATCTACGTGATCTGCCCCGGCCGGGTCTACCGCACCGACGAGGTGGACGCCACCCACAGCCCGGTCTTCCACCAGGCGGAGGGCCTGGTGGTGGACAAGGGCATCACCATGGCCCACCTGCGCGGCACGCTCGACCACTTCGCCCGGGCCATCTTCGGCCCGGACGCGAAGACCCGCTGGCGGCCGCACTACTTCCCGTTCACCGAGCCGTCGGCCGAGTTCGACGTCTGGTTCCCGGAGCACCGCGACGGTCCCCAGTGGGTCGAGTGGGGTGGCTGCGGGATGGTGAACCCCCGGGTGCTGCGCGCCTGCGGCATCGACCCGGAGGTCTACTCCGGCTTCGCCTTCGGCATGGGCATCGACCGGACGCTGATGGTCCAGCACGGAATCAGCGACATCCGCCATCTCTTCGAGGGCGACGTCCGGTTCAGCCGGGCGCTCGGGACCGAGGCGTAGACGATGCGGGTACGAGTTACGGAGACGGTGGTCTGAGTCATGCGAGTTTCTGTCAGCTGGCTGCGGGAGTACGTCGACCTCCCCGCCGACCTGCCCACCGGTGACCTGGAGCAGGCCCTGGTCGACCTCGGTATCGAGGTCGATTCCGTGGTGGACCTGCGGGAGACCGTCACCGGGTCGCTGGTGGTCGGTGAGGTGCTGGAGATCGAGGAGCTCACCGGCTTCAAGAAGCCGATCCGGTTCTGCCGGGTGGACGTGGGCGCCGCCAACGGCACCGGCGAACCGCAGGAGATCGTCTGCGGGGCGCGCAACTTCGCCGTCGGCGACCGAGTGGTGGTCATCCTCCCCGGCGGGGTGCTGCCCGGCGGTTTCGCCATCGGCGCCCGCAAGACCTACGGCCACAACTCCAACGGCATGATCTGCTCGGCCAAGGAGCTGGGCCTCGGCGACGACCACTCCGGCATCATCGTGCTGCCCGCCGAGACGCCGGCGAAGCCGGGCGACGACGCGCGCCCGGTCGTCGGCCTCGACGACGTCGTGCTGGAGCTGGAGATCACCCCCGACCGGGGGTACGCCCTGAGCCTGCGCGGCCTGGCCCGGGAGCTGTCGCACGCGCTCGGCGTGCCGTTCCGCGACCCGGGCCTGGCGCCCGCCCCGGGCGGCACCCCGCAGCCGGCGTACCCGGTGCAGGTGCGCGACACGGTCGGCTGCGACCGGTTCGCCGCGCGGATGGTCCGCGGCGTCGACCCGGCCGCGCCCACGCCCGGCTGGATGCAGCGGCGGCTGACCACCGCCGGCGTCCGGAGCATCTCGCTGCCGGTCGACATCACCAACTACGTGATGCTCGAACTGGGTCAGCCGATGCACGCGTTCGACGCCGACCGGATCGCCGGGCCCCTTGTCGTCCGCCGGGCCGAGGCGGGAGAGAAGCTGACCACCCTGGACGGCGTCGAGCGGGTGCTCGCGCCGGAGGACATGGTGATCTGCGACGAGACCGGTCCCATCTCGCTGGCGGCGGTGATGGGCGGCGAGACCAGCGAGGTCGTCGCCGACACCACCAACGTGCTCTTCGAGGCCGCGCACTGGGATCAGGTGATGGTCGGGCGCACCGCCCGCCGGCACAAGCTGTTCAGCGAGGCGGCGAAGCGCTGGGAGCGGGGCGTCGACCCGGCCCTGGCGTTGGTCGCCCTGGAGCGGGCGGTGCGGCTGCTCACCGAGTACGGCGGCGGCGTCGTGGGCGACGAGGTCCTGGACATCGACCACGTCCGGCCGCGTACCCCGGTGACCCTGCCGGTGGACCTGCCCTCCCGACGGATCGGGGTCGACTACCCGCCGGCGCGGGTGGTCGCCCTGCTGGAGCAGGTCGGCTGCATTGTGGCCCAGGGCGCGGACCGGCTGGCCGAGGATCCGGGCACGGTCGGCGTCGCCACCGGGTCCGGGTTGGCGCTGACCGTCACCCCGCCGAGCTGGCGGCCCGACCTGACCGACCCGGCCGACCTGGTCGAGGAGGTGGTCCGCCTCGACGGCTACGACCGCGTGCCGTCGGTGCTGCCGCTGGCGCCGGCCGGCCGCGGGCTGACCTGGCAGCAGCGTCGGCGCCGGGCAATCGCCCGGTCGCTGGCCGAGCACGGGTACGTCGAGGTGCTGGCCCACCCGTTCGTCTCGCCCGAACTGCCCGACCTGCTCGGCCTGCCCGAGCAGGACCCGCGTCGGCAGGCGGTGCGGCTGGCCAACCCGCTCTCCGACGAGGAGCCGCTGCTGCGTACCACACTGCTCGGCCCGCTGCTCGGGACGCTCAAGCGCAACCTCGGTCGGGGTCACCGCGACGTCGCGCTCTACGAGATCGGGGCTGTCTTCCACCCGCGCCCCGGCGCGGGTACTCCGCCGGCGATGGGGGTGGACCGGCGTCCGACCGACGCCGAGTTCGCCGCCGCCGACGCGGTCGTGCCCGACCAGCCCCGGCACGTCGCCGCGGTGCTGACCGGCGAGGTCGAGCTCTCCGGCTGGTGGGGCCCGGGTCGGGTGGCCGACTGGGCGGACGCGGTCGAGGCCGGCCGCACGGTGCTCGCCGCCGCCGGCATCCCGGCGGACCGGGTCGAGGTCCGGGCCGCCGAGTACGCGCCGTGGCACCCGGGCCGCTGCGCCGAGCTGCTGGTCGACGGCACCGTCGTCGGGCACGCCGGCGAACTGCACCCGACGGCCGTCGCGGCGCTGGAGCTGCCCCGGCGGACCAGCGCCATGGAGCTGAACCTCGATCTGGTGCCGGCGCCGCCGGTGCTGCCCGCGCCGACCGTCTCCGGCTTCCCGCCGGCGCTGATCGACGTGGCGCTGGTTCTCGACGAGTCGGTGCCCGCGGCCGAGGTGCAGCGCGCCCTCACCGAGGGCGCCGGCGAGCTGCTGGAGGATGTGCGGCTCTTCGACGTGTACGCCTCGGAGCAGCTCGGCGCCGGGCGCCGGTCGCTGGCGTACAAGCTCACCTTCCGGGCGCCGGACCGGACGTTGACCGTGGAGGAGGCGGTGGCCGCCCGGGACGCGGCGGTCGCCGTGGCCGCCGAGCGTTTCGGCGCCACCCTGCGCGGCGCCTGAGACGGATCAACGGGCCCCGGCTGTCAGCTGACGGCCGGGGCCCGTTCGCGTCTCGGTCAGGGGTGACGCAAGCCAATTCTCATCTTCATGCAATCCGCTGCATGAACTTGCGGACGGAGATCATCGCTGCTAGCCTTCGGTGCATAGTCATGCGGAGGTGAGTATGGGGATCCGAGTCGCGGTCGCCGGGGCCAGCGGTTACGCCGGCGGCGAGCTGCTCCGCCTGATCGCCGGGCACCCGGAGTTCGAACTGGTCGCCGCCACCGCACACAGCCAGGCCGGGCACCGCGTCGATGTCGTACACCCGCAGCTCACCGGGCTGGACCTGGTGCTCGGCGCGACCGGACCGGAGACCCTGGCCGAGGCGGACCTGGTCTTCCTCGCCCTGCCGCACGGCGAGTCGGCGGCGCTCGCCGCCCAGCTGCCCGCCGACGTCCGGATCGTGGACCTTGGCGCCGACCACCGGCTCGCCAACCCCTACGACTGGGCGCAGTACTACGGCGGCACCCACGCCGGGCAGTGGACCTACGGCCTGCCGGAGCTGCCCGGGCAGCGGGAGCTGATCGCCGGCGCCACCCGGGTGGCCAACACCGGCTGCTACGCCGCCACGATCACCCTGGCGCTCGCCCCGCTGATCGCGGCCGGCGCGGCGGAGCCGGCCGACGTGGTCGTGGTCGCCGCCTCCGGCACCTCCGGGGCGGGGCGGGCCGCGAAGGCGCACCTGCTGGCCAGCGAGGTCATGGGGGACCTGTCGCCCTACCGGGTCGGCACCCACCAGCACGTGCCGGAGATCAAGCAGGCGACCGGGGCGACCAGCCTCTCCTTCACCCCGGTTCTCGCGCCGATGCCCCGCGGCATCCTGGCCACGGTGACCGCGGTGCCGGCCCGCGGCGTGGACCCGCAGGCGGTGCTCGCCGAGGCGTACGCGGACTCGCCGTTCGTGCACGTGCTGCCCGAGGGGCGCTGGCCGCACACCGCCGCCACGCTCGGCTCCAACTCCTGCCACCTGCAGGCCACCGTCGACGTCGACTCCCGCCGCCTGATCGTGCTGAGCGCGCTGGACAACCTGGGCAAGGGCGCGGCCGGCCAGGCCGTGCAGAACGCCAACCTGATGTTCGGCCTGCCGGAGACCACCGGCCTCTCGGTCTGGGGGGTCACCCCGTGACCGTCACCGCCCCTCGGGGCTTCCGGGCGGCCGGGGTGGCCGCCGGGCTGAAGCCCAGCGGCGCGGCCGACGTGGCCGTGGTGCTCAACGACGGACCGGACGCGGGCGTCGCCGCGGTCTTCACCGCCAACCGGGTGAAGGCCGCACCGGTGCTCTGGACCCAGCAGGTGGTCCGCGGCGGCGTGGTCCGGGCCGTGGTGCTCAACTCGGGCGGCGCGAACGCCTGCACCGGCCCGGCCGGCTTCCAGGACACCCACGCCACCGCCGAGCACGCCGCCGCCACGCTCACCGCGGCCAGCCCCCGGCTGATCCTGGGCGCCGGCGAGGTCGCGGTCTGCTCCACCGGCCTGATCGGCGAGCGGCTGCCCATGCCCGCGCTGCTCTCCGGGGTGCGCACGGCCGTTCGTGGGCTGGCCCGCGACGGTGGGCTCTCCGCCGCCGAGGCGATCATGACCACGGACACCCGCTCGAAGACCACCGTCGTGGCCGGCAGCGGCTGGTCCGTCGGAGGCATGGCCAAGGGCGCCGGCATGCTGGCGCCGGCCATGGCCACCATGCTCTGCGTGCTGACCACCGACGCGGTGGCCGGGCCGGAGGAGCTGGACGCCGCGCTGCGCGAGGCGTGCCGGGTCACCTTCGACCGGATCGACTCCGACGGCTGCATGTCCACCAACGACACCGTGCTGCTGCTGTCCAGCGGCGCCTCCGGCATCACGCCCGACCGGGCAGAGCTGACCGCCGCGGTCACCGCCGCCGCCCACGACCTGGCCCAGCAGCTGATCGCCGACGCCGAGGGCGCCACCAAGCAGATCGCCATCGACGTGGTCGGCGCCGCGAGCGAGGACGACGCGGTCGAGGTGGGCCGGGCGGTGGCCCGCAACAACCTGGTCAAGACGGCGCTGTTCGGCAACGACCCGAACTGGGGGCGGATCCTCGCCGCGGTCGGCACCACCGCCGCCGCGTTCGAGCCGGACGCCGTCGACGTCGCGGTCAACGGGGTCTGGGTGTGCCGGGCCGGCGCGGCCGCCGAGGACCGGTCGAAGGTCGACCTGACCGGGCGGGACGTGACGATCCGGATCGACCTGAACGCCGGCGCCGCCGCGGCCACCGTCTGGACCAACGACCTCTCCCACGCGTACGTGCACGAGAACTCGGCCTACTCCTCATGACCCTCTCCGCCGACCTCACCCGCTCCCAGGCCAAGGCCGCCACGCTGATCGAGGCGCTGCCCTGGCTGGCCCGCTTCTCCGGCTCGACCGTGGTGGTCAAGTACGGCGGCAACGCCATGGTCGACCCCGAGCTGCAGCGGGCCTTCGCCGCCGACATGGTCTTCCTGCGCTACGCCGGCCTGAAGCCGGTCGTCGTGCACGGCGGCGGGCCGCAGATCTCGGCCATGCTCGGCCGGCTCGGCATCACCAGCGAGTTCCGCGGTGGCCTTCGGGTGACCACCCCAGAGGCGATGGACGTGGTCCGGATGGTGCTGGTCGGCCAGGTGGGCCGGGAACTGGTCGGGCTGATCAACGCACACGGCCCGTTCGCGGTCGGCCTCTCCGGCGAGGACGCCGGGCTGTTCACCGCGGTACGTCGGTCGGCGTACGTCGACGGCGAAGCGGTCGACGTCGGCCAGGTCGGCGACGTCGAGTCGGTCGACATCTCGGCCGTCACCGACCTGATCGACGCCGGCCGGATCCCGGTGATCTCGACCGTCGCGCCGGACGTCGACGGGGTACTGCACAACCTCAACGCCGACACCGCGGCCGCCGCGCTCGCGATCGCGCTGCAGGCCCGCAAGCTGGTGGTGCTCACCGACGTCGCCGGCCTCTATGCCGACTGGCCGGACGCCGCCAGCCTGATCTCCGAGATCAGCGCCGACGACCTGGCGAAGCTGCTGCCCTCCCTGGAGTCGGGGATGGTGCCGAAGATGGAGGCCTGCCTGCGGGCGGTGCGCGGGGGCGTGCCCGCCGCGCACGTCGTCGACGGCCGGGTCGCCCACTCCACGCTGCTCGAGGTCTTCACCACGGAAGGATTCGGAACGATGGTCGTGAGCGCGAGGAGTGAGCTTGCGAGCCCCGCAGTCGCGAACAAGGAAGGCGCGGTCGAGGTATGAGCAGCCTGGTGCAGCGCTGGGGCCAGACCATGATGGACAACTACGGCACGCCGCCGCTGGCGCTGGTCGCCGGCTCGGGCGCCGTCGTGGTCGACGACACCGGCCGGGAGTACGTCGACCTGGTGGGCGGGATCGCGGTGAACGCCCTGGGCCACGCCCACCCGGCCGTGGTCGCCGCCGTCTCCAAGCAGGTCGCCACCCTCGGCCACGTCTCCAACCTCTTCGTCGCCGAGCCGCCGGTCGCCCTGGCCGAGCTGCTGCTGGCGCTGGCCGGCCGGCCGGGCCGGGTCTTCTTCGCCAACTCCGGGGCGGAGGCGAACGAGGCCGCGTTCAAGCTCTCCCGGCGTACCGGCCGCACCCACGTGGTCGCCACCCGGGGCGGTTTCCACGGCCGGACCATGGGCGCGCTCGCGCTCACCGGTCAGCCGGCGAAGGCCGACCCGTTCCGCCCGCTGCCCGGCGAGGTCACCCACGTCGACTACGGCGACGTGGCCGCGCTGGAGGCAGCGGTCAGCGACGCCACCGCCATGGTCATCCTGGAGCCGATCCAGGGCGAGAGCGGCGTGGTCGTGCCACCCGTCGGCTACCTGGCCGCGGCCCGGCGGATCACCGCGCGGCATGGCGCGCTGCTGGTGCTCGACGAGGTGCAGACCGGCATCGGGCGGACCGGGCACTGGTTCGCCCACCAGGCCGAGGGCGTCGAGCCGGACGTGATCACCCTGGCCAAGGGGCTCGGCGGCGGGCTGCCGCTCGGCGCCACGCTGGCCTTCGGTCGGGCCGCCGGCCTGCTCACCCCGGGCTCGCACGGCACGACCTTCGGTGGCAACCCGATCAGCTGCGCCGCCGCCCTGGCCGTGGTGGCGACCATCGCCAACGAGGGCCTGCTCGACCACGTCAAGCGGGTCGGCGAGCGGCTGCGCCGGGGGATCGAGGCGCTGGGCCACCCGCTGGTCGCCGGGGTACGCGGCGCCGGGCTGCTGCTCGGCGTGGTGCTGACCGAGCCGGTCGCCCCGGCGCTCGGCGAGGCGCTGCGCGCGGCGGGCTTCCTGGTCAACCCGGTGCAGCCGGGCGTGCTCCGGCTCGCTCCGCCGCTGATCCTCACCGCCGAGCAGGTCGACGCCTTCCTGGCCGCCCTGCCCGCCGCGCTCGACGCCGCCGCGCCCGTCGCGGCGTACGCGCCGGAGCTCGGCCAGCGGCGCCCCCCGGCGGGGCCGACGTCACCCCGGCCCTCGACGCCGGTCCAGCCCACCACGACGGAGACGAACGCATGATCCGGCACTTCCTGCGGGACGACGACCTCACCCCGGCCGAGCAGTCGGCCGTGCTCGACCTGGCCGCCCGGATGAAGGCCGACCGGTTCGGCTACCAGCCCCTCGCCGGGCCGCGTTCGGTGGCGGTGCTCTTCGACAAGCAGAGCCTGCGCACCCGGATCTCCTTCGACGCCGGCATCGCCGAGCTGGGCGGGCACCCGCTGGTGGTGGACACCCAGGTCACCCACTTCGGCCGGGGCGAGACCCTCGCCGACGCGGGGCGGGTGCTGTCCCGCTACGTCGCGGCGATCGTGCTGCGCACCCACGGCGACGACCGGATCGCGGAGGTGGCCGGAGGCGCCACCGTGCCGGTCGTCAACGCGCTCACCGACGGCTTCCACCCCTGCCAGCTCCTGGCCGACCTGCTCACCATCCGGGAGCGGTGCGGCGGCACCGCCGGGCGCAACCTCGCCTACCTCGGCGACGCGGCCAACAACATGTCCCACTCCTACCTGCTGGCGGGGGTGACCGCCGGGATGCACGTACGGGTGGCCGGGCCGGCCGGCTTCGCCCCCGACGCCGCGGTGGTGTCGCGGGCCACCGAGATCGCCGCCGGCACCGGCGGTTCGGTGAGCGTGCTGACCGATCCGGCCGAGGCGGTCAAGGGCGCCGACGTGATCGCCACCGACACCTGGACCTCGATGGGCCAGGAGGCCGACGGGCTGGACCGGATCACCCCGTTCCTGCCGTACCAGGTCAACGCCGAACTGCTCGCGCAGGCCGCGCCGGGTGCGATCGTGCTGCACTGCCTGCCCGCGCACCGCGGCGAGGAGATCACCGACGAGGTGCTCGACGGCCCGCGCAGCGCGGTCTTCGACCAGGCGGAGAATCGGCTGCACGCCCAGAAGGCGCTGCTCACGTTCCTGCTCGGGGAAGCGAACCCGGACGCGGCGGCGCCGGACGCCACCGTGATCAGGGAGATCCGATGACCACCCCACTGACCCGCGCCGCCCGGCACGCCCGCATCGTCGAGCTGATCCGGGACAAGGCGATCCGCTCGCAGACCGAACTGGCCGACCTGCTCGCCGGCGACGGCGTCGGAGTCACCCAGGCCACCCTGTCGCGAGACCTGGAGGAGTTGGGCGCGGTCAAGGCCCGCGGCGGTGACGGGCGGGCCGTCTACCTGATCCCCGAGGACGGCCACCGGCCGCTGCGCGACGCCGAGGCCGCCCCCGCCCGGCTGGTCCGGCTGCTGCACGAGCTGCTCAACGGGGTCGACTCCAGCGGCAACATCGCCGTACTGCGCACCCCGCCGGGCGCAGCCCACTACCTGGCCAGCGCGTTGGACCGAGCGGGCCTACCCGAGGTCGTCGGCACCATTGCCGGCGACGACACCATCCTCGTCGTGGCCCGCGAGGCCGACGGCGGGGCCGCACTCGGCGAGAAGCTCGCCGGCTGGGCCCGCCGCGAAGAGAACGTTGAAGGGAGCACCACACCATGACCGAGCGGGTCGTCCTGGCGTACTCCGGAGGGCTGGACACCTCCGTCGCCATTCCGTACCTGGCCGAGCAGACCGGCGCCGAGGTGATCGCGGTCGCGGTCGACGTCGGGCAGGGCGGCGAGGACCTCGACGCGATCCGGCAGCGCGCGCTCGACTGCGGCGCCGCCGAGTCCGAGGTGGTCGACGCGCGCGACGAGTTCGCCGCCGACTACTGCCTGCCGGCCATCCGGGCCAACGCCCTCTACATGGACCGCTATCCGCTGGTCTCCGCGCTGTCCCGGCCGCTGATCGTCAAGCACCTGGTCGCCGCGGCGCGCAAGCACGGCGGCACCATCGTCTCGCACGGCTGCACCGGCAAGGGCAACGACCAGGTCCGCTTCGAGGTCGGCCTGGCCGCCCTCGCCCCCGAGCTGAAGATCATCGCGCCGGCTCGGGACTTCGCCTGGACCCGGGACAAGGCCATCGCCTTCGCCGAGGAGAAGGGCCTGCCGATCGACGTGTCGGCCAAGTCGCCGTACTCCATCGACCAGAACCTGTGGGGTCGCGCCGTCGAGACGGGCTTCCTGGAGGACATCTGGAACGGCCCGATCGAGGACCTCTACTCGTACACCTCCGACCCGGCGGAGCCGCGCGACGCCGACGAGGTCGTGATCACCTTCGACGGCGGCGTACCGGTCGCCGTCGACGGCGAGACGGTCACCCCGTACCAGGCGATCCTGGAGCTCAACCGGCGCGCCGGCGCCCAGGGCGTCGGCCGGCTCGACATGGTCGAGGACCGCCTCGTCGGCATCAAGAGCCGCGAGGTGTACGAGGCGCCCGGCGCGATCGCGCTGATCACCGCTCACCAGGAGCTGGAGGCGGTCACCGTCGAGCGGGACCTGGCCCGGTTCAAGAAGAGCGTCGACCAGCGTTGGGGTGAGCTGGTCTACGACGGCCTCTGGTTCTCGCCGCTGAAGGACTCGCTGGACGCGTTCATCGACGACGCCCAGCGGCACGTCTCCGGCGAGGTGCGGCTCACCCTGCACGGCGGCCGGGCCACCGTCACCGGCCGGCGCTCCGAGGCCAGCCTCTACGACTTCGGCATGGCGACCTACGACACCGGCGACACCTTCGACCAGTCGCTGGCCAAGGGCTTCGTGCAGCTCTGGGGCCTGCCGAGCAAGATGGCCGCCGCCCGGGACGCCCGGCTGGGTGGCTCCTGACCGTGGGGACCACAATGGGCGGGGTGGACGACAAGAGCCTGACCGAGAACAGCGCCGCCACCAACCGGACCAGCCTGTGGGGTGGCCGGTTCGCCGGCGGCCCCGCCGAGGCGCTGGCCCGGCTGTCGGTGAGCGTGCAGTTCGACTGGCGCCTCGCCCCGTACGACATCGCCGGGTCCCGGGCGCACGCCCGGGTCCTGGCCGGCGCCGGCCTGCTGGATCCCGAGGAGCTGGGCCGGATGCTGGCCGCGCTCGACGACCTGGAGGCGGCCTGCGCCTCCGGTCAGTTCCGGCCGACCGTCGACGACGAGGACGTGCACACCGCCCTGGAGCGCGGCCTGCTGGAGCGGCTCGGCAGCCTCGGCGGCAAGCTGCGCGCCGGCCGGTCGCGCAACGACCAGGTCGCCACCGACCTGCGGCTCTACCTGCGCGATCACGCCCGTGGAGTGGCCAGCCGGTTGGTCGAGCTGGCCGAGGCCCTGGTCGAGCAGGCCGAGCGGCACGTGGACACCCCGGCGCCCGGGATGACCCACCTGCAGCACGCCCAGCCGGTCACCTTCGGGCACTGGCTGCTCGCCCACGTGCAGCCACTGCTGCGCGATCTGGAACGGCTGCGCGACTGGGACCACCGTACGGCGGTCAGCCCGCTCGGCGCGGGCGCGCTTGCCGGCTCGTCGCTGCCGCTGGACCCGGTGGCCGTCTCCAAGGAGCTGGGGTTCCGCACCTCCTTCGCCAACTCGATGGACGCGGTCGCCGACCGGGACTTCGTCGCCGAGTTCCTCTTCGTCACCGCGCTGGCCGGGGTGCACCTGTCCCGACTGGGCGAGGAGGTGGTGCTCTGGACCTCGCAGGAGTTCGGCTGGGTGGAGCTGGACGACGCCTTCGCCACCGGATCGTCGATCATGCCGCAGAAGAAGAACGCGGACATCGCCGAGCTGGCCCGGGGCAAGTCCGGCCGCCTCGTCGGCGGGCTGATGAGCGTGCTCACCATGCTCAAGGGCCTGCCGATGACGTACGACCGGGACATGCAGGAGGACAAGGAGCCGGCCTTCGACGCGGTCGACACGCTGGAGCTGCTGCTGCCGGCGCTGGCCGGCATGATCTCCACCATGACGGTACGGGTCGACCGGCTGGTCGCCGCCGCGCCGGTGGGCTACTCACTGGCCACCGAGGTGGCCGACTGGCTGGTCCGCAAGGGCGTGCCGTTCCGCGACGCGCACGAGATCACCGGCCGGCTGGTCGCGCTCTGCGTGGCTCGGGACTGCGCCCTGGACGAGGTCTCCGACGACGACCTGGCGACGGTCAGCGCGCACCTGGACCCGTCGGTGCGTGACGTGCTCTCGGTCCGTTCGGCGCTCGCCGCCCGGATCACGCCCGGCTCCACCGGCCCCGGCCCGGTCGCCGACCAGCTCGCCGCCGCGGCGGACAAGCTGGCCGGCTGGCGGGAGTGGGCCGCCGAACGGGTCGTTCCCCGCTGAGCCTCCGCCCGCGCGGCGCCCCCTCGGGCGCCGCGCGGGCACCCCATGGCTGGTCACACCGTCGGCCGCTCCCGCTTCGGCAGCTTGGCCACCACCGCGTCGTACGACGCGTCGACCGCCTCGGTCAGCTCCTCGTCGTCGATCCCGCCGTCCAGCCGCAGGGTGTTCCACCCGGACCGTCCGATGTAGGGCATCACCCGGGCGTCGGACGGGTACCGGTGCAGCCACTCGTCGGCCGCCTCCCGGGTCGGGCCGCACTTCAACCCGATCGTCGGGTCGGCCGCCGGCGAGCCGAGGAACGCGAAGATCCGGTTGCCCACCTTGACCACCTCGTCGCCCTCCCACGGCTGGTCCAGCCAGGCGCCCGGCTTCGCCAGGCAGTACGCCAGCATCTCCTCGCGCCGCATCGCGCCCTCCCGTCGGTTGGCTTCCCGCACAGTCTGCCCGAGGTAGTGGGAGCCGTCCCGGGTTGACGCCGCTGTCAGGAGAGCGGGTGGGGCGGCCGCGACCCGGTCACTGCCCCGCGGCGGTCGCTCCGGTGCGGTCGGCCAGCCGGTCGAAGCGCTGCCGGGCGGCCTGCGCGCTTCCCAGCCCGAGCCCGAAGGCGATCGCCTGCCAGGTGAGCCCGCGAGCGCGGGCCAGCGTCAACAGGCCCGCCTCCAGCGCGTCGAGTTCGGCGCGGACGTGCGGCAGCAGGGTCAACGCGGCGGTGAGGTCGCCGGCGTCGACCGGCTCCTCGCCGTCGTCGAGCTCGGCCCCGCCGGCGGCCAGGGCCGTGACCAGGGCGACGGCCTCCCACGGGTCGGCCACGTACGGGTTGGCGTAGCGACGCCGACGGGGGTCGGTGCCGGCGTGCCGTTCGGTGATCCGGTTGAGCGCCGCGTAGGTGCGGTGGGCCCGCGCCCGGGCCGGGTCGGGCGCGGCGAACGGGTCGTCCTGCGTCTGGGTCATGAACCGATTCCAGTGCATGAACCGACTGTTGTCAACGGAATGTTGATAACCGGCGGCGGTGCAGCGGCGCCGCCGCCGCCGGCTCAGCGTGCGCGAGATCAGTTCCTCACGGCCACCGACGGCGGATTGTCGTCGGTTCCTTCCGACACCAGCACCAGCTGGTACGCGAACAGCGCGCCCGGCGCGATCCACGACGCCCGGCCACGCGGCTGGCACTGGCTCCGGCCCTCCTGTCAGAGTTTCTCCGTCACCAGGAAATGACTCGGGCGCGCCGTTTCCTACATCGGTCACCACCTCCGGCCCTCCTCCGGAAGCTGGGGATCCGACCAATGTCCTGGGCGCACTGCTGGCGGTCAGCCCGGGACCGGGGTGAAGGAGGCCGACCTCAGGCGACGCAGAACTCGTTGCCCTCGGGGTCGCGCATGACGACGTGCCCCAACGCGTCGCCATAGAACTCCTCGCGGACCACCGTCGCGCCGGCGGCCACCAGCTCGGGCACCTTCTGCCGGATCAGCCGGGCACGCTCGGCCATGTCCCAGGGACCGGGGCCCGCCACCCGGACGTCGATGTGCATCCGGTTCTTGGCGGACTTGCCCTCCGGCACCTTCAGGAAGCCGATGGCGGGCCCCCTGCCGTCCGGGTCGACGATGGAGGCGTTGTCGGGCTCGTCGAAACCGGGTTCCTTGACATAGCCGAGGGCAAGCGCCCAGAAGGCAGCGATCCGCTGGGGATCGTCGGCATCGCAGCCCAGGGTCCAGTAGGTCGCCATGGCGTCAACGTACGCGGGGCGCAACTCGCTGTCTCGGCACGACAGCGCTCCGCGGACGCACGTCCTGACCTGTCAGCCCAGCAAGGCCTTGGCGACGTCGGCCCCGTTTGGTGCTGCCACGCACCAGGCGAAGTGGCCGTCCTGGCCGGTCGGATCGTAGGCGTTCGCCGAGATCAGCGAGTATGCAGCCCGATAGACGAGCATCGTGGCCTGGTCATAGCCCATCCGCACCTCGATCCGGTCGAGGAGATCCTGTTCGACCTGCGGCGCCTCGTGCCGTACATGTCGAAGATCGCCGCGGCGACGGCCGCGTCGAACGCCGGGTCGCCCTCGGTCGTCAGAAAGCCCCAGTCCAGCACGGCGCTCGGGCTGCCCGCGGTGTCGACAAGGATGTTCGCCGGAGTCAGGTCACCGTGGATCACCGCCCGCCGGCCGCGTTCGCGGACCTGCTCCCCGCCGGATCTTGTCCGACGCTCGGCCGGCCGGTGGCCCCGGGATCAGCGGACCTGGGTAGCGTGCCTGTCATGAGTGCGGACACTTTCCGCTCGGTGGAGATCGAGCGCACCAGCATGGGGCAGTACGTCGTGCGGAACAGCCGCGGCGGGTCGATGTCGATGGGCACGGGTGAGGACGGCAGCTTCACGCCGGTGGAACTGCTGCTGGCGGCCATCGGCGGGTGCACCGCGGTGGACGTCGATTACATCACCAGCCGCCGCGCCGAGCCGACCGAGTTCTCCGTCGAGGTCACCGGCGACAAGATCCGGGACGAGACCGGGGGAAACCGGATGGAGAACCTCACGGTCGCGTTCACCGTGACGTTCCCGGCGGGCGAGGACGGCGACAAAGCGCGCGAGGCGCTGCCCCGGGCGCTGCAGCAGTCGCACGACCGGCTCTGCACCGTCTCCCGTACCGTCGAGCTGGGCACTCCCGTCTCGACCAGCGTGGCTGCCGGTTCGCACGAGGACTGAGGTCCCCGGGCGGAGTCGCCGGTGGCGTTCGCGCGACAGCGGTCAGCACTCCCACACCGGCGGGTCACGAGTACATCAGGTGCAGGGTCATCCCGGCGTCGGCGTGCGCCAGGTTGTGGCAGTGGTTGGCCCACACCCCGGGGTTGTCGGCCCGGAACCCCACCTCCCACACGTCGCCGGGACGGACGTCGAACGAGTCCAACCACAGGGGACTCCCGGTCGCCGGCTCTCCGTTGCGGGACAGCACCAGGACGTGATGCCCGTGCAGATGCCACGGGTGCACCACCGATGATCGGTTCACGATCGTGAACTTGACGACGTCGCCGAGGCGTACGACCTGCGGTGGGATGTCGGGATCGGCCGCGCCGTTGACGGTGTGGGCATAGCGCGGAAGCAGTCCGTGCAGGTCGAGGCCGCGATCCAGGACGAGGGTGAACTCCTTGTCGTACCGGGGCCACGGCACCGGAGAACCGACACCGTAGCCGAGCGGATCCAGCACCGGCCATCCGCCGGTCGCCGCCGACACGCCTCCGGTCGACCACACCGTCCGTCCGTCCACGAACAGCGCCACCGGTGTGGCGGGCGCGGAAAAGACCAGGTCGTAGCGTCCCCCGGCCGGGATCAGCACGGCGGTGTCCACGAGCGGGGTGGGGCCCCGCAGGTCGTATCCGTCGATCGCGGCCACCCGGAACGGGGTTCCGGCCAGGGCGTACCGGTGCGTCGTGCTGTCGGTGTTGATCAACCGCAGCCGCACGGGCGCCCCCGCCTCGACCGGCTCCACTTTCGGTGCGGGCAACGGCAGGCCGGCCAGCGTGTGCACCGGCACCGTGACGTCGACGCCGCTCACCGGCGCCGCGCGCACCACCAGGACGCCGTAGAGCCCCATCCGCACGCCGACGTCGGAGACCGCGTGCGTGTGGTACCAGTACGTCCCGACCTGATCGGCGCGGAACCGGTAGACGAACTCCTGTCCGGGCAGCACCGCCGCCTGCGTCACGCCGGGCACCCCGTCCTGGCTGTTCGGCACGTCGTACCCGTGCCAGTGCAGCGTGACGCCCCGCCCGATGTCCCGGTTGCGCAGCGTCACCTCCAGGACGTCGCCGACGGTGGCGGTCAGCTCCGGCCCGGGAACCTGCCCGTTGAACGCCCACGCCCCGACGTCCCGGCCGCTCACGCTCACCGTGGCGGTCCCGGCCGTCAGGGTGAACCGCCGGGTCGGTTCGCCCACGGTCCGCGCGTCCCGATATTCGTGATCATGGGGTACGCCGGGAGCCGCGTCCGGGGTGGCGGCCAGCCCGGTTCCGGTCACCAGCGCCGCGACCGCCACCGCGAGGGCCGTCCGGGACACTGTCCGCGACGGGCGCCGGCCGAGGGCGCGCCAGGACACCGCGGTCGCCGCGACGACCCCGGCGACCGCGAGCAGCCCCACGCCCGGCGACGCCGGATAGCCGTGCAGGACCGTGACGAGCAGCCCGCCGCTCACGGCGTACCCGCCGAAGAGGAGCGGGACCGCGACGGACCGGATGTCGTCCGGGGCCCGCAGCAGCCGCGGCCCGGCGACGGCCACCGCCGCGAGCGACAGCGGGGCGGCAACGAGGACCTTCTCCGCCGCGAACCACCAGCCGGCGCGGGCGAGCGCGGTGATGGTGACCGCGCGGGCGAGCGTGGCGAGCAGCGCGAAGGCGGCCAGCCCCAGGGCGAGCGGACGGCGCCGGGCAGCCGACGCGGCGCCCCCGCCCAGCCAGCCGGCGGCCGCGAGGATCGCGATCACCAGATCGGCTGCGAGCAGCGAGCCGACGCTCATGCCGGCTCCTTGACGGTCACCTGCGTGTCGGCGGCCGGCGCGGGCTGGGCCAGCTTCCGCGCTGCCCGGCAGACGCCGAGGACGACGTGCACCGCGACGATTCCGTTGAGGGCGTGCAGCGCGGCGATGGTGAGGCCGAACGGAGTGCTGGCGCCCGCGGCATCGGTGGACCCGTTCGCGAGCGCGGCGAGGAGCACCTGCACGACGACCAAACCGAGCGGCAGGAACGCCAGTCCGACGAGCCGCCCCGGTGCCTTCGCCAGTGCGGCGAGCAGGATGGTGAGCAGGGAGAGGACGGGGATGACCGCCATCCCGTTGACGCTGTGCAGGACATAGGCGCCGTCGCCCGCGGGCTTCGTGAAGGCGCCCACGGCGGCGAAGAGGAACTGCAGGGCGAACGAGACGAGCAGCAGCGTGCTGACGATGACCAAGGCCTTGCGCATGGTGACCTCCTAGCGGGGAGCCGGGGCCAGTGCCCGGGCGACGTGGTCGGTGGCCGTGATCGCGCCGTACGCGACCAGCCGCACCAGGTCGGCGTCGGCCGGGTGGGACATCCGCCACAGGGCGACGTCGCCGACGGTGACCGAGCTGGGCGCGAACGCCGTCAGCAGGGCGATGCGTGTCGCCACCCGGTCCGCGCCCGGCACGTCCCGGACCAGGTCGACAGCCCAGTCCGCGGGCCGGTCCGGGTACCGTCCGTCCTCCCAGCGCACGGTGGCCGTGACGGTCTGGCGAGCCACGTCGCCCAGCAGGTCCCCGCCGCGCAGCGCGGCGTTCCGCAACCCCGCGTACGCGACGCCCACCGGGCTGTCCCCGGCCCAGGCCGGCGGTGCCGTCGTTCCGGCGTCGAGCAGCGGCAGGCCGCGGCCCGGCTCCTTCGGCTCCCGGGCCGTCCTTGCATAGAGGCGGCCCCCGACGGACCGCACCGCGCGCGAGCGCTGCAGGCCGCCGGGCAGCAGATCGGGGTCGAGCAGCGCCGAGACGACCCGGTTGATGAAGTGGAAGGCGAGCAGGGTGCCGGTGACCTCCGGGCGGTACGGGCTGGTCCAGCCGGCGGCTCTGGGGCTGCGGCTGGCCTCGGCCCAGGCGGCGAGCTCGGCGTGCCTCGGCTCCGGTGGCGTGCCGCCCCGGGCGATCGCCTCGGCCAGCTCGTGCTCGCCCAGCGCGTGCAGCAGCATCACGTGGGCGTCGACGCAGAACCGGCAGCGGTTGGCCCGGGACACCGACGACGCGACGACCTCGCGGTCGACCCGGGACGCGTCCCCGGCGAGCAGGGCCTCACGCATCAGCGCCCAGGTCGCGGCCAGCACCTCCGGCACGGCCGAGAGCGCCTGGAAGGTGGGCGCCGGCCCGAGGAACTCGTCGCGCAGCTGTCGGTAGACCTCCGCGGTGAGACCGGTCGCCGCCTTTGCGGGAGTGGGGGTGAAGAAGCGGTATGTCATGGGCTCGATGCTCGCCGCGGCGGGACCGGAAAACGTCGTGCCACCGCAGGCACTTGGCCCACCACCGATACCGCGTCCGCAGTACGCCTCAACTACTGCGCGCGCGGGATGCCCCGCTGACGACGGCCGCTCTACAGTGCGACCATGCGCCGCGATCTGCCGTACGCCCTCAGCGGTCTCGTCCTCGGCCTCCTCCTGCTCGGCAACGCCGCGCTCGCGCCGGACGCCGCGCCGGTGCGGGCGCTCGACGTCGCCCTGGTCCTGGTCATGGCGGCGGCCCTGGCGGTGTGCCGGCGGTACCCGGTGGTGGCGCTGATCGCGGTGACCGCCACGATGCTGGCCCTGCATCTACGGGTGCACCCCGGGGTGTCCGCCGCGTTCCCCGTCCTCGGCGCGGTCTACGTCGCCGCCTGGCGGGGGCACCGATCGGTCACCGCCCTGGCCAGCCTGGTCTTCCTGAGCGGCTTCCTGGCCCGCGACATCTCGGTCGCGCCCGCCGGCCGGCCCGGCCAGCAGATCGTCGAGCGGACCGCCCTGCTGCTGGGCTGGTTCTTCGCGGCCAACATCGCCGGGCTCATCGCCCGGCAGCGCCGGGCGTACCTGGAACAGGTCGAGCAGCGGGCGGTCGAGGCCGAACGCACCCGCGAGGAGATGGCGTTGCGTCGCGCCGGGGAGGAGCGCCTGCGCATCGCCCGGGATCTGCACGACTCACTCACCCACAACATCTCCGTGATCAAGGTGCAGGCCGGGATCGCCGTGCACCTGGCCCGCAAGCACGGCGAGGAACCGTCGGCCACGCTGCTGGCGATCCAGGAGGCCAGCAGCGCCGCGATGCGGGAACTGCGGGCGACGCTGGACGTCCTGCGCTCACCCTCCGACGGGGATTGCGTCGGGCTGGCCCGGGTGGGCGAACTCGCCGAGCGGACCCGGACGGCCGGCGTGCCGGTGCAGGTGAGCGTCACGGGTCAGCCCCGGGACCTGCCCGCCGAGGTCGACCAGGCCGGATACCGCGTCGTGCAGGAGGCCCTGACCAACGTGGCCCGCCACGCCGGCCCCGCCACCGCGCAGATCCACGTCGAGTACGCCCCGGCGCAGCTGACCGTCTCGGTGACCGACGACGGCCAGGCCACGCCGGCCCGGCCGGTGACCCCGGGGGTGGGCCTGCGCGGCATGCGGGAACGGATCACCGGACTGGGCGGCACGCTGCACGCCGCCGCCCGCGACGACGGCGGCTTCGCGGTACGGGCCAGGTTCCCGCTGGACGAACAAGCATGACCGAACGCTTGCGCGACGTCCGGCCAGTTCAGTCCGCCATGGATCGTGGCGGCTCCGACCGGAGGGAGGAGCCGGCATGATCCGGGTGCTGCTCGCCGACGACCAGGCCCTGATGCGGGCCGGGTTCCGGGCCCTGCTCGACGCCGAGGACGACCTGGAGGTCGTCGGCGAGGCCACCGACGGAGCTTCGGCCGTACAACTGTCGCGACGCCTGCGGCCGGACGTCGTGCTGATGGACGTGCAGATGCCGGGACTCGACGGCATCGAAGCCACCCGGCGCCTCGCCGCCGATCCCGACCTCGCCGCGGTCCGCGTGCTCATCCTCACCAACTACGGGCTCGACTCCTACGTCTTCGCCGCACTCCGCGCGGGCGCCAGTGGCTTCCTCCTGAAGGACGCCGACCCCGCCGACCTGTTGCAGGCCGTCGCCGTCGTGGCCCGCGGCGACGCACTGCTCGCCCCGGTGGTCACCCGCACGCTGATCAGCGAGTTCGTCGCCGGTCCGCCGCCGGCCGACCCGGCAGCCGGACGCGACGTGCTGACCGCGCGCGAACAGGAGATCGTGGAGCTCGTCGCCCGGGGGCTGAGCAACGACGAGATCGCCGAACGCATGGTGATCAGCCCGTTGACCGCCAAGACGCACATCAACCGGGCGATGACCAAGCTGCACTGTCGCGACCGTGCACAACTGGTCGTGTGGGCGTACGAGTCGGGGCTGATCACACCGCGTCGCAGGTGAGGCGGGCGAGATTCAGGCGCAGGTATCACGCGCCGGCACGTTCGGGCTCGCGATCGGCGAGACTGGCGTCGCACACGGTGGCGCAGGGTCAGGTCAGCAGACCCTCTCCACCGGAGAGCCGCAGCTGATGGCGTACGGTGACCGGCGCCCGCACGATGCCGATCTTCGTCCCTCCACTCGCGTCCAGGATGATCGCGGTGATCATGCCGGTGACGCCCGGGTCGATCTCGAAGAGGCCGGACATGTCGAGCTCCAGTCTCGCCGGCCGGTGCAGGCGTAGGACGTCGCTCAACGCGGTGCGCAGGGCGTCGACGTCGGCGCGGCCCACCGATCCGCGCAGAACGAGGGTGACCACGCCTGCCGCCCGGATCATCGACGTGATCGACAGAGCCGTCATCGCGGGCGGCGTCGGGCCGGAATGCCCACCGGGCTGCACACGGGGAAGACGCCGGCCGGCTCCGGATCGCTCGCGGAGCCGAAGGTGGGATCGTCGGGGTACGGTCAGGGAAGCATCACGGGTTCTCCGCTAGGGACGGGACGGGGTCGCAGCGTGGCGATCGGCGGCTCGCCGAGCATGCGGATCACTCGCGGCGGGGCACGGCTGTCGCGTGACACGGCGGCGGTTGGGGCACACACTCGGAATCGACTACCTGGATGACGTCGGCCAGGACGCGGCCGTCGAGGCCGACCCGGCAGAGGCGGTACCACGGGCGTTACTGGAGGCGACCGACGTCGGACCGCACGTCCTGGTCGACCCCGCGCCGACGGTTCGCTCACCCGGGACCCTCGCACCGCCGCCGACTACGAACTGCTGATGATCCAACGCTGACGGCCCTGGCCAGGCATCAGTTCGCAGGCCGCGGGTGACGGCACCGCGATGGGGCATCGGTGTACCGGATCGCGCCCGGCGACAGGACTCTGGCTCGGGCGACTCAGGCCCGGTCGGTGAGCACCGTCTCCAGTGGCGGGGTGGCCGAACGCCCGAACACGTGCGCGGCGAGCAGCGCTACCGTGAGCACGACCAACGCCCACAGTGTCGGCAGCATCGTCGTCACGGGGGCCAGCGCGACGACGACCAGGATCACCGCCCATCGGCGACCGACGCGACGGTGCGCGCGTCGCCACACGAGGTGATCGGCGAGCAGGAACACGATGATTCCGCACACCAGGGTGAGCTGCCCGAGCATCATCGGAGTGCTCGCATGCCGCCCCTGCGGCAAGGTCGTGCGCAACCCGAAGGCGACCAGCACGAGACCGCCGACCAGGAGCAGGTGCAGGTACGCGTAGGCGTCGCGGGCCAGGGCGCCTCGTTGGCGGGTGGTGGCGAGCTCGGCGAACCGTTGGCCGACGACGACATCCGTCCCGACGTAGGTCCACCACAATGCCGACAGCAGTCCCGCGCTCAGCGCTACGGCTCCGAGAGTAGCGATCGAGATGGGCGGGTCGCCCACGGCTATGCCGGTGGAGACGACCGCTTGGCCGAGCGCGACGAGGATGACCAGGTTGAAGCGGCCCATCCATCGGCTGACCGAGTGCAGCCGCCAGTTGCGGGCTCCGATGAGGTAGCCGCCGCCCACGTCGATGACGATGGCGACGACCCAGCACACGGTGGTCAACGGGGTGAGTGGGTCGCCGGTGGTCGGGGCGGTCAACACCGCGCACAGCAGCAGGGCCATCCCCACCCCGGTCGGTGCGGCTGCCAGGATCACAGGGGTGCGAAGGGCGGCATCGTGGCGGACCGCCAGCCAGAACACCACCAGGTGCAGAAGGCGTACCGCCCCGTACGCGGTTACGACGATCAGCGGCGCGGGCAACCCCCGGGGCACGTAGCTGAACGTCTGGGGTATGGCGACGCCGAGCATCAGGATCAGGGCCACCGCGGCGAGCACGATCAGTCGCAGCAGGGTTCCTGCGTTGCGGATCGTGGTGGTGAACCAGGTGTAGTTGACCCAGGACCACCACAGCAGCGCCAGGACGGCCAGTCCCTGGAGCACCCCGACGGCCGAAGGGTGTCGGGTCATCAGCACGGTGACCTGGATGAACGCGTACACGAAGGCCAGATCCAGGAAGAGTTCCTCCGGGGTGGCGTCGACCTCCTGGCCGGCCGTCACCGCGACGGCGCGGTGCAGCTGGCGGTGGCGACGTCGCAGCACCGTCACGTGGGCGAGCACCACGCAGACCAGCGCACCGGCGAGGAGCGTGAGTGATCCCAGGGCTGTCAGATGGCGGGCCGGCGTGATCAGCAGCGCCACGAGCACGAGGCCGAGCACGGGGCCACGGCCGACCCGCCGAACGATGCGCCATTCGAACGCCAACAAACCGAGCAGGTACAGGATCACGCCGCCGTACAGAACCGCCGGTTCGGCCACGTCCCAATGGTCGGGGTGGCCGACCTTGGCCCCGCCCAGCGCCTTCTTGAGCCCGAACGCCACCAGGATGAGCCCGCCGATCATCGGCAGGTGCAGAAACGTGTAGGCGTCGCGGGCGAGGCGGGACCGGGCAGCAGCCGGGGTCGCATCCAACGCCTGCTCGGCACGGGGTGACGCGATGTCGAAGTACGCCCACCACAGGAACGCCACGACGACAAGACCGAGCGCGGAGCCGGCGAGCACCGACCAGGTGATCGGATCGTCGCCGATGAAGCCACGGCTGGTGCCGATCGAAATGATCGTCTCGCCGAGAGCGATCAGCATGATCAGATTGTGCCGTTCGACCCAGTGTCGAACTGACGTCAACTGCCAGCTGCCGGTGCCGGGTGCCCGTAACCCCGCGTAGTCGACGACGATCGCCACCCCGAAGAGCAGAAGTTGGAGAACTTCCGTTCTCCGCCCAGCCGGTAGTTGGTAGGGCAGCAGGGCCGCGCTGAGCAGCAGGGGAGCGCTGCCGGCCAGGGGTAGCCACGCCCGCCGGGCCGGAGCGGCGGAGTTCGCCGAGCCTCGCTGCTCGCGGGCGATGATCAGCAGGGACCCCACCCGAGCCGCCAGGAAACCGCCGACGAAGACGAGGGGTCCGGAAAGCCCACCCGGTTGGTCGACGAAGACCTCCGGAATGGCGACAGCGACGAGCAGGATCGCGGTCGCCGCCGCGAACACGACGACCGGCCGGCCTCCCCGGTCGAGCCGGACCAGGTTCCCCGCCCAGGCGTACCCGACCCAACTGCGCCAGAGCAGCAGCACCACCACGGCTCCCTGCAGTAACGCGTCCAGAGCGGAGCGTTCCGACATGAGCCGGGTGACGTTGATGAAGGCGAAGACGAAGACCAGATCCAGAAAGAGCTCCGAGCGCGTGACCCCGCCATGCGTCGCAACCTTGATCTGTCCATCGGGCGGCGTCGGCCCGGGCGAAGCCGTTTCCCCAGCGCCGCCGTTCACCCGCCTACTGTCTCAACGAATGAGATCAGCGGCAGACGAACGATGAACCCTCGGCTCCGCGCCCGCAGGCCGACACCGTGATGCTCAGCCTGACGGCCCGTCGCCGGGTGACGGAGGAGTGAAAGACCGACCCGCCGGGTGTGTCCGAGAGCCGGCCGGGTACCCCGCGAGTTCAAGAGCTCGACAGGTGGAGGGGCCATGAGCGACGCGACGGGCCAACCCCGGCATGACGGGCGGACGGGCAGTGCGACGGAACGGCTGACGGCGGAGGTGGCCGACGCCGTACGCGGCGAGGTGCGGGTCGTCCGCGACCAGCTGACCGAGACGTTGCGTCCGGCCGGCCTGGGCGTCGTCCTGCTGGGCACCGCGAGTGCCTGCCTGGTGCTCGGCGCGGGCGCGGCCTCGGCCACCGTGCTGCGCATGCTGGAGGCGTTCCTGCCCCGCCGGTTGGCCACGGCCGGTCTCACCGCTGGTTATGTGGCCGCGGCCGTGGTGCTCGGCCGGCTGGGGCTGCAACAGCTGCGCGCGGCGGGTGGCACCTCGGCCCGGCTCGCGGACGAGGTGCGCGACATGGTGTCGACGACCGCGGGCCGGGTGATGCCGGCCGGCGCCGACATCGCCCGCGACGAGCTGAATCGACAGCGGAAGCCCTGAGCGGACGGCGGCGTGCGCGCCGCGACGTTGTCTGCCCGGTTCGCGGCTGGCCGCGATGGTCAGCCAGCGTCCAGGACCTCGCGGAGCCTCGTGGCGAATTCCTCGGGCTTGCCCGCGTAACCGAACTCGCCGCCGAGGAAGCCGCCGTGATGGCTCGGGAACACCGTTGCCTGCTGGCCGAGCAGAGTGGCGGTGCCGAGGGCCGTACGCGCGGTGTAGGTCTGCGCCGACTCCTCGCCGACGGCGATCACGATGCGGGTCGGTGCCGCGTTGAGCAGGCCCGGGTCGGGGCGGTAGTCGGTGATCGCCCAGGAGTTCTTCGACAACAGCGGATTCTCGCGGCTGCCGTCGTCCTCGGTCGGCATGCCGAACATTGCCGGGTCGGGCGCGGGCTGGGCGAAGTAGGCGTCGGTGAATTCACCCTGCCAGGACGTCATCGCGATGAAGGCGGCCATGCCCGCGCCGAAGCCCTTCGCCTGATATGCCTCGTAAAAGGCGGCCCGGGCCCGCTCGGCGGCTGCCGCGTCGGGAAGCACGGCGTTGATCGGCGGCTCGTGCGCCACCAGCGTGACGACATCGCCGGGTCGGGTGGCGACCAGCTCCAGCGCGGTCACCGCACCGCCGCTGCTCGCGAACACGTCGACCGGACCGGCACCGAGCGCCTCGATCAGCAGGTGCAGGTCGGCCGCCTGCTGCTGCGGCGTGTTGTCGGACCGGCCGTCCGTCCGGATGCTGCGGCCCAGGCCGCGCGGGTCGTAGGTGACGACCGTGCGGTCGGTGAAGTTGGCGGCGAGCGCGGTGAAGCCCTCCGCCGTCATCGGCTGACCGATCAGAAGCAACGCCGGCCGGCCGTCGGCCGGCGGAAGCGGTCCTCGTACGTCGTAGACCAGATCGACGCCGGGCACGGCGAGCGTGTGTGTCTGGGTCCTCGTCATGACGCTGAGACTACGGCCAGGTGGGATCGGGCAGGGCGCGACGTGACGGGAGCGGCCCGGCGGGCCGGCAGCGCATCAGACGTCGTGCTGGAGGCGGGTGGACCGGCTGCGGGGCCCGCGGGCCCCGCAGCCGGTCCAGGTCAAGCCAGCTCGGACGGGCGGTAGCTGGTCGATCCCGTTGCGGTGTGCACGGTGACCGTGAGGCGGTCGACCTCGCCGCCCTCAGGGCCCGGCCACCAGGCCGCCCACCAACCGGACTTGACGCTGGCCTGGAAGACCCTGCCGCTGTCGAGCCGTACGTCCACCCCGGTGACCCCCGGGCACACCAGGCCGACGATGTTCGACCATATGGCGTCACCACTACCCACGGAACTCATCGTCTGCAGGTCCACCGTGCCGGTGGGCAGCGCCGGCAGCGGGCCGTCGGCCAGACCCATCGAGGCGAGCAGGTCGTCGCCCGATCCCGCGCTCATGCACTCGACGATGACGCCGCCGCTCTTGCGCATGATGAGCAGCGTCGCGAGCCCGCGCTGCTCGGCGAGGAGCACGTCCGCCGGGTCGACCGACGGGGAGCTGCCCCCTACGTCGTTCCCCGCGCAGATCCGGGCCTGTGGCAGCACCTGTTCGCCGGTGAGCGACCCGGGCGCGGGCGTCCAGGCCGCGACCGCGTCCTCAGCCGTTCCGGGCAGCAAGGCGGGCACGGCCACGACCGCGACGGCACCCGCGGCGGCGGCCGCGACCAGGGCCGCCACCAGCCGGCGCCGCACCGGCCGGCGAGTCGACTCCCCGGTGGCCTGGCCGGCCATCACACGCTCGACGAACGCCTCGGAACGGGTCCATTCCACCGGGCTGGGCTCGCGCCCGCGCGCTGGGTCAAGCACGGCCAACTGCTGCAGGTCCCTCATGCTCGGCTCCATGACTGCTGCTCCTTCGTCGGGCGTAACGCGTGCCAGGCGCGTTCCAGGTCGATCCGCGCCGCCACACTCACGCTGTCGTCGGACTGCTCGCGTGCCTCCAGTGACACCAGTCGGACGTCCAGGGCCTGGCGCCTCAACCAGCCGCGCGACTGGTTGGCCATGGTCCTGCGGGCCACCGCGAACAGCCACGGTCGAGCGTCGTCCGACAGCTCGTCGAATTTTCCTTGGTTGTCCATGCCCCCTACCTGTCCGGCTCACTGGCCACTGCCACACCCCGATTTGCCGGCCGCCCACGGCAAGGAGGTCATCCTCCTCGCGCTGCTCGCCCTGTTCGGAGCGGGCCGGGCTACGAAGAGGTCGCCCGGCTGATGCCGGAACGAGGCATCCGGCCGGGGCGGAAGCATTAGCGTGGTGATCGGGACCCTGCGTCGCCAGCGGCGCTCGGCAACGGCGGCTCGCGTGCCCATCCGGGGGACACGGCCGCCGTCGCGCCGCGCGGGCCAGGAGATTCACGGGTACGCCGGGCGAGCCTATGGGGACGCGATCAGTTCAGGGAGGCCGCGATGAGCCCGAAGGATGCTCGCAGCGACGCGGGTGAGACGACGAGCATCGAGAACCTCGACCTCAAGCTCGAGGTGATCGTCGTGCCGGTGTCGGATGTCGACCGCGCGAAGGAGTTCTACCGGCGCCTCGGATGGCGGCTCGACCAGACACCGCCTGGCATTGTCCAGCTCACGCCACACGGCTCCGGCTGCTCGGTGCAGTTCGGCCCGGAACTCACGTCGGCGGCGCCAGGCTCGGCCATGGCGTACCTGATCGTCTCCGACATCGAGGCGGCCCGCAACGCCCTGGTCTCCGCCGGTGTCGAGGTGGGCGACATCTTCCATCCGAGCCCGAACGGCCCGGTCAACGGGCCGGATCCCGAGCGGCGCAGCTACTTCTCGCGCGCCACCTTCCACGACCCGGACGGCAACACCTGGCTGATGCAGGAGATCACGACCAGGCTTCCCGGGCGTATCGAGACCGGTGTGACGTCGTTCGGCTCCGCGAGCGAACTGGCGAGCGCGCTCCGACGCGCGGCCGCCGCCCACGGCGAGCACGAGGAGCGCACCGGCGAGCGGGACGAGAACTGGCCCGACTGGTACGCGACGTACATGGCGAGCGAGCAGACCGGGGCCAAGCCACCCCGGTGAGCCGGGGCGCCGAACTGCCGGTGATGCTGGGGCCTCGCCGCCACACTCTGCTGAACAACCGGCGAGGCAGGCCCCCGACGCACTGGCCGACCGGGAGGACCTGCGTCGTTCGCGCCGATGATCAGGATGACCGGGAGGCTTCGATGTCCAGGACGACCCGGCCCCTGGCCGCGCTGTGTTCGGTCAGTTCGTGGGCCTGTGCGATCTCCGCCAACGGCAACCGGGCGGCGATCGGGTAGCGCAGGTCACCGGCGACCAGCGCGGCTGTCAGGTCGGCCGCGGCAGCCTCGTTCGCCGGCTCCGGAAAGTCGTCGTTGCTGAGGAACCGGACCGTGATGTTCTTGAAGCCGAGCGGCCAGTACGGGATACGTGGCTCGGCCGCACCGGTGGCGTAGGTGGCGATCACACCGCCGTACCGGAGGATTTCCAGGTCGGTCGCGATGTTGGCGTCGAAGGCAAGCGCGGCCACGCGGTCGATCGGTTCCCCACCGGTGTGTTCGAGGATCCGGGCGGCCACGTCGTCGCCGGTGGTGTCTACCGCGTGGTGCGCTCCTGCGGCCAGCGCCTGTTCGACCTGGTCCGGGGTGCGAACTGTCGCGATCACGGTGGCGCCGCCCCGGCGGGCCACCGCCAACGCGGCCCGGCCGACCGCGCCGAGAGCTCCGGTGACGACTACCCGCTGGCCGGTCACCGGCCCGTCGGCGAAGATCGCCCGGTGGGCGGTGATGCCCGGGATGCCGAGCCCGGCCGCCTGCTCGTACGGCACGCCGGCAGGCAGCGTCACCGCGTGCCGGGCGGGCACCACGGTGTATTCGGCGGCGGTGCCGAACGGCCGGTACGACTGGGCGAGGTACACCCAGACCCGCTCGCCGATCCGTGCCGGATCGACGCCCGGTCCGACGGCGTCGGTCACCCCGGCGCCGTCCCCGTGCGGTACGACGCGGGGGAAGGGCATCGTCGAGCCCCACCAGCCCTGGCGTTTGCCGAGGTCGCCGACGTGGATCCCGGAGACCGAGACCCGGACCCGGACCTCGCCCTCACCCGGCCGCGGCTCGGGCAACTCACCGACCTGGAGCACCTCACGCGCCGGGCCCTGCCGGTCGTACCAGGCCGCGCGCATCACGCACTCACCGTATCGGTGGTGGTGCCCTCCTCGACGCTGATCACCGTGTCGATCAGCGCGAAGAACGCCTGGATGCCGGGCCGGTTGCCGCCCCGGCGCCGGGACTCGGCGAAGTCCTCGGGGGAACGCCAGAAGACGACGTCCAACCATTCGTCGGCGCTCAGCCAGATCAGTTGCGCGCCGAGGAAGCCGGCGCGATCGCTCTGGAAGTCGCGCAGCATCGCCGGTCGCGCGGCCAGCAGGGCGTCAGCGCGTGCCGCGGGCACGCGGAGACGGGTGATTTCTACGGTCCTCATCGCTCCTCGATCCTTTCGGGTACGGACCAGAACATAGTCAGGATTCGTGACTGTCACAAATGATGACCATCACATCTTCGTAGTAACCTGCCCTGTGTGGGCGTGGGCGGCCGGCCAGGTCCGGACGCCGGTTTCGATCGGCGCCCGGTCCCGCCAGGGGTCGCGGCCGGCGGGAGTCGGATCCTGACGGCCGGGGTTGGGAGAGGGCGGATGAAGCGCAGCGTGCGCAAGCGGCAGGACCCTGATCTGGGCGTACTCGCCGCGAAGCTGTTCTTCGGCCTGCAGGAGGAACTGTTCCGCCGAAGCGCCGAGGAGGGCTTCGACGACATCACGCCCCGACACGGCGCCGTCCTGGCGTACCTGGATGAGGACGGGATCCGACCCAGTGAACTCGCGCACCTGTCTGGCCGGCACAAGCAGACCATCGGCACCATCGTCGACGAGCTGGAGAAACTCGGTTACCTACGGCGTGAGGCGGATCCCGCCGACCGGCGCGCAAAACTCATCATGCCCACGGAGCGTGGCCGCACGCTGATGCGCTACTCCGACATGGTGGTCGCCGAGATCGAGGCCCGGCATGCCGCGCTGCTCGGGGCGGAACGGTACGGGCAGTTCAAGAACACCCTGCGGGCGATCGCGACCGCGCCGCCGGCGACTCCGGCAGCGACCAGCTCGGCGACGTGACCAGCGCCGGCCACCGCGGACGCGTGACCCGACAACCAGGGTCACCACGGTTCGGGGGTCCGGTGTGGCGCCGGGTATGGGGGCGGCGTCGAGACGCCGCACGCACACACCTGCCGATGTCAGCGCGTAGCGGTTTGCCTGGCGGCGTCGTAGGTGTGCCGTGACTGCTCGACCTCGCCGAGGTGGGTGGCAGCCCATTCGGTCAGATGGGCGAAGAGCGGGCCGAGGCTGGCCCCGAGTTCGGTGATCTCGTATTCGACCCGCGGTGGCACCTCGGGATGGTACGTACGTGCCACGAGACCGTCACGCTCAAGCTGCCGCAGCCGCTGGGTGAGCACTTTCGGGGTGATCGTGGACAGGCGCCGTTCCAGCTCGACGAACCGTTGCCGGCCGTACTCATGCAGCGCCCACAGGATCGGCGTCGTCCACCGACTGAACACGATGTCCACGACGGGGGCGATCGGGCAGGCCAGCTCCGGATCGGCGGACACCGGCGCCTGCCACTTCGCCTGACTCTGCGCCATCTGCGGCTCCGCTCGGGTAGTCACTTTCTTCTAGGTACCTACTATACCGGCGTTGCTACGGTCCCCCGCAGACGTCGCCGCACCGCAGCTACGCGGGCACGACGACGCGAGGTCGCGCCAGCCGGAGGCGACCCCTGCACAAGAGGGAGACTGATCATGATCGTCGTAACAGGCGCCACGGGCAACGTCGGTCGTTCGCTGCTGAAGACACTCGCGCGTACCACTGCGGTGACCGCGGTGTCACGCGGACAACTGCCGGTCGACCTTCCTGAGGGCGTGCGATACCAGCAGGCCGATCTGGCCCAGCCGGAGAGCCTCCGGCCCGCGGTGGCCGGCGCTCACACGCTGTTCCTCCTGGTCGCCGGCGCCGGCGCCCACCTGGACGTGCACCAGATCCTCAAGGTGAGCCAGGCCGGTGGGATCGAACGGGTGGTGCTGCTGTCGTCGCAGGCGGCTGGAACACGCCCGCAGTCGGTGTCACACGCACCGCTGCGCGAGATCGAGCGGGCAGCCGAGAACTCCGGCCTGGCCTGGACGATCCTGCGGCCGGGAGGGTTCGCTTCCAACGCGTACGCCTGGGCCGAGTCGGTCCGTGCCCACCGGACGGTCGCCGCACCGTTCGGCGACGTCGGTCTGCCGCTCATCGATCCGGACGACATCGCCGACGTGGCCGCCACCGTCCTGCAGGATGACGCACACTCCGGCCACCTCTACGAACTGACCGGACCGGCCCTCAGCACACCGCGGCAACGCGCCGCCGACCTCGCCGCCGCGCTCGCCGAACCGATCCACTTCGTCGGACAGACACGCGATGAGGCACGTGCACAGATGCTGCAGTTCATGCCCGAGCCCGTCGTCGACGGCACACTGTCCATCCTCGGCGAACCAACGCCGGCGGAGCAGCGCATCAGCCCTCAGGTCCAGCAGCTGCTCGGCCGGCCCCCGCGCACCTTCGCACACTGGATCGAACGCCACGTCGACGCGTTCCGCTGACAACCCGGCACCGGAATGGCCGCAGCGCCGGGAGCCACCCAGCCGCGCGCGATCCGTGGGTCCGGCTGCCCCTCGGCCGTACGCTGGCCGATGTGCCACCCGGCGAGCGGTGAGTGGTGCCGGCCTGCGGCGGCCCGCAACCCGGCCGAAGGGACCCGAGAAGGGCGGTCGAGCATGGGCGGATAGGAGCGGCCTGGGTCAGGGCCGTCGAGCCGTCGCTGAGGGCACCACGTCACATCTCAGGTGGCCAGCTCGTCCTGTGAGCGGACAACCACGAAGGAGCGCTATGTTCGCCGCTTACATCACGGTCACCATCGTCGCCGCGGTCTTCAACGGCATCGCGGCCGTCACCTACCTGATCGGCCACGACTATCCAAAGGCCCAGGCGGACATGAAGCGCGTGCCCCGATCGTGGGTACCGGTGCTGGGCATGTTGCTGGCGGCGGGCTCTCTGGGGCTGCTGGCCGGGCTCGCGGTGCCACTGCTGGGGACGCTCGCCGCCGCTGGACTCGTGCTGTACTTCATCGGCGCGCTCGTTGCGCATCTGCGAGTGGGTTCTCGTCAGCTCGTGGGGTGGGCCGTGTTCTTCTCGACGGCGGTGGCCGCGCTGGCCGTGAACCTGGCCTACCGCTGGTGATCCGACCCCGCTCCGCTGCTCACGATCCGGGGTTGACCCGCCTGAAAGACCGAGCGCGGGCGGCGCAGAGCGTGTCAGGATGCTCGGCGTGTCCGGTCGCGCCCTGAGCTTCGGAGCCGTGGCGGAGGCGTACGAACGGTTTCGGCCCGGCTATCCCGTGGCCATGCTCGCCGAGCTGCGGAAGCACGTGCCGGCGAACGTCAAGACCGTGCATGCCGCGTTCGAGGACCTGCGGACAGGTGGAAGCTATGGGCTGGTCTATGTGGCAGCGGCGCTGATTTGGACGAGCCCGGAGGGCCGATGGCCGCGCATGGCACGGTCGAGCTTGCCGCCGACATCATCGTTCACCTCGCGCGTCTGAAGCGGCCCGGGCATCGTCACGACTGCCCGCCGGCGCAGCAGCCGTCCGCGCAGCCCGGGGCTTGACCGCCGGCAGGGTCGGCGGGCAGGGGCGCGCAGTCGTCGCAGTGCTCCCCGCGCCAGGCTGCCACGCCTTCCTTCACGGCGACCCCGGCGATGACCAGTGCGGCGATCGGGTCGGCCCACGACCAGCCGAAGGCGGCGTTGAGGACCAGGCCGACGAGCAGCACCGCCGAGAGGTACGTGCACAGCAGGGTCTGCGTCGAGTCGGCCAGGACCGTTGCCGAGCCGAGTTCCCGACCGGTGCGGCGTTTTGCGCGTACGAGCAGCGGCATCACGATCAGCGACGCGACGGCGATCCCGATCCCGAGCGGGCTGGAGTCCGCGTCCCCGCCGGACAGCAGCGAGCGGCCGGCGTCGAAGGCCACCCAGGCGGCCAGGGCGAAGAACGACATCCCGATCAGTCGCAGCGCCAGCCGCTCCCGGTCCTCGGGCACCTGTGCGCGGAACTGCCAGATGAGCACGGTGGCACTGGATACCTCGACGAACGAGTCCAGACCGAAGCCGATCAGCGCCGTGGAGGAGGCCGCGGCGCCGGCGGCGATGGCGACCAGGCCCTCCAAGAGGTTGTAACCGGCGGTGGCGTAGGCCAGCCACAGGCTGCGTCGGGACAGCACCGCCCGCCGTTGCGGGGTCAGCACCGACACGCTCACGCGCGGACCCGCACCGACGGGCCGGCGGGCGCGCCGTAGACCGGGCAGAGGGCGACCGTCTCGCCGGTGGCGGCGAGGAGTTGTTCCGCTGAGCGCAGCAGATCCAGCAGCTCCGGCCGGGTGAGTGCGTAGAACGACTGTCGACCCTCGACCCGGTAGTCGATCAGGCCGCAGTCCCGTAGACACGCCAGGTGCTTCGACACCGTCGACTGCGCCAGCCCCAACTCGCCGGTCAGGTCCACGACCCGCGCCTCTCCGCCCGCGAGTCGTTGCAGGATGGCCAGCCGGGTCGGGTCACCGAGAGACCGGAACAACGCCACAGCCGGAGTCAGCCCAGGATCACAACCAATCGCCACAGCGCGATGATAGCGCCGACGCCGCATCATTCGCAGCTCGGGATCGTCCGGCACCCTGTCAGCGACCGGGTGAGGAGCAGGCGACGAGGTGTCGGCCTGTGCTGTTACTTTGCCGGCCGTGGATGATCAGCTGACGTGGATCGACCGGATCATCGAGGTGACCGGATGGCGCCAGGAGCCTGAGAGCGCCGTCGGCTGGGAGCAGGTGGAGGCCGAGCTCGGTGTCGCCCTGCCGTCGGACTTCAAGCAACTGTGTCGGCGGTTCGTGCCGGGGTCGTTCTACGCGTACCTGGATCTGCTGCGGCCGGCCGCCGGGCACAGTTCGCGGCAACTGCTTGCGGCCTGGGCCTTCTGCCGGAACGAGTCCTTCGCGGGTGTGTACGCCCCGTACGGGATCTATGGACCAGACAAGGGATCGGGCCTGATCCAGTGGGGTGACGACCAGGTCGAGGGGCAGTACTACTGGCTGGCGGACCGTTCGGTGGAGCCCGACCGGTGGCCTGTGGTCGCTCAGAAGTACGGCGGCGATCCGTGGCATCGGTTCGACATGCCGACGACGGAGTTCGTCTACCGGATGATCGCGGACACCGAGTTCGAGCCGTTCACAGTGGCCGACCCGAAGCGTCGAGCCTTCTACCTGCCGTACTGGCAGACGATCTCGGGCGTCGAGCAGTGGGATGCCCTCACCAATCCGGACCGGGAGAGCTAGCCTTCCACGCGCCGAAGAGCGCCCACCGACGTGCCAGCCAACACCGGGGCGGGGCGGGACGATGCTGAATGCTCAATGGCCGGACCGCAGCCTTTCACTGATACGTACTTCGATCGACATGATCGTCAGGGACGGTTGTCATTCCCCTGACGAGAGGCCCCCACCATGTCGAGCACCGCACCCACCGCCCGCCGCCGAAGCCTGCGGCGCCCGGCTGCCGCCACCGTCGCCGCCGCCCTCGCCGGAGCCTGCCTGGCCGTGGTGATCGGGCAGCCGGCTTCCGCCACGCCGCCCGGCATCCCGTCGAAGGCGACCGCACAGTCGCAGCTCAACGCGCTGACCGTCGCCTCGCAGGGCTCGACGAGTGGCTACTCGCGGGACCTGTTCCCGCACTGGATCACGGCCAGCGGCAGCTGCAACACCCGCGAGCAGGTCCTCAAGCGCGACGGCACCTCGGTCGTGGTCGACAGCTCGTGCGCGGCGACCTCCGGCCGCTGGTACAGCCCCTACGACGGCGCCACCTGGACCGCCGCCTCCGACGTCGACATCGACCACGTCGTGCCGCTGGCCGAGGCGTGGCGTTCGGGCGCCAACTCCTGGACCACCAGCCGCCGGCAGAGCTTCGCCAATGATCTCACCCGCCCGCAGCTGATCGCGGTGACCGACAACGTGAACCAGTCCAAGGGGGACCAGGACCCGTCGACGTGGCAGCCGTCGCTGTCGTCGTACCGGTGCACCTACAGCAAGATGTGGATCACCGTGAAGTACAACTGGAGCCTGACCCTGCAGTCCTCGGAGAAGTCCGCCCTGCAGAGCATGCTCGACACCTGCGGCTCCTGAGGGCCGTACCCCGACGCCCGGCCGGACTGCCCAGCGGGCACCGCCGGCCGGGCGCTGCGGTGCGGTGCAGATGCGTTCAGCAGCTCATCGCGCACCGCGGGGGGCGTTGATCAGACCTGGACGAGGTCGCGGGTGGGCAGCGGACCTCCGGGAAACTGCTGCAGGGCCCCGCCGGTCGCCAGCGCGCCCAGGTGCTGGCCGAACTCGCTTTGCTCAAACTTCCCTGGGAATGAGGCCCGCCTCGGCGAACTGACTGTCGTCACACCTCCGAGCAACCGGTGGCCGGCAAGAGCCACCTGGACGTCTCGGTCGAGACGGGCGCGTCCGCCGGAAGCCGCGGTCGCCACGCGCGGAAGCGTCCTCAGGCCGGCTTGCGCTGGGCTCTGACGACCAGGTCCTGGATGCTCATCCCTGTCGAGCCGTGCCCGACCTGGCGGGTCCGGGACTCCGCCACGTCGATGCGCCACAACTCCGTGCTCAGCGAACCTGTCACCGCGTCGAGACCGATCGAGGCCCGCTCGGGGGCGTGGGCCGCCGAGTGCTCATCGCCGGGAGCGTGCCCGACGATGAGCAGCGTTCCGCCTGGGGCGACGGCCTGGGCCAGTCGGGCAACGAACTCGCTGAAGGGCATGGTGGGGTGGACGTACTGGCTGACCACCAGGTCGTACTGCTTCGGCGGTTCCCAGGTCGTCAGGTCGGCCACCAGCCAGGAGACGCGCGAGGCGATGTCAGGTTCCTGGTGTGCCGCGAGGTCCCTGGCGTCGCTGACGGCTGTCGTCGAGACGTCGACCGCCGTCACCTGCCAGCCTTGCCGGGCGAGCCAGAGCGCGTCGGCTCCACGCCCGCAGCCCGCGTCCAGCACCGACCCGACGGGAAAGCCGGTGAGCTCGGCCACCAGCTGAGGGCTCGGCGAGCCGTGTTTCACCGCGTGCTCCTGGTAGTGCTGCTCCCACCATTGCGGGCCGAACGCGGGGTGCTCCGCGTGCGGCGATCCCTGCTGGCCGTGAAGCTGGTTCATCGCTCGACTCCTGCTGACGTTGTGCGAAGGACAGGGGGCAGCTGTCTCAGCTCCACGGTAGGGTCTGCTTCGGTTGTGGCAAGGGTCTTTGCGATTTCGGCAAGAAGCCGGGTATCGTGGCGGCCATGTCCCAGGTCGATCTCTCAGATGTCGTTCGTCAACGCATCCGCGGACTGCGCCAGGCGCGCGGATGGAGCCTCGACTCGCTCGCCGCTCGATGCCACATCGGCGCGTCGACGCTGAGCCGGATCGAGACGGGTCACCGCCGCATCGACCTCGACCAGCTCGTCGCGCTCGCCCATGCGCTGGACACCACGATCGATCATCTCGTGGAGCCCATCGATGACGCCGACGTGATCATCCGGCCGGTACGGCATCAGGAGGTCGGTCTGACCACCTGGGTGCTGTCGCGCGACGCGGCTCAGCACGGTGGCCGCCTGGTGGCCAAGATGCGGATCACTCCCGAACGGCGCACCGGTCCGGGGGGTCTGGCCGTCCATCCCGGCTGGGAGTGGTTCACCGTGCTCAGCGGCACCGCCGTGCTCTACCTCGGCGAGCGCCGGCTGACGGTCGGTCCGGGTGAGGCGGCGGAGTTCTCCACCATGATCCCGCATTCCATCGGCGCGCTGGGCGGGCCGGTCGAGATCCTCACGATGTTCGACCAGGACGGGGAGCGGGCGCACGCCGAGTCGTCCGGGGCGGCGCCCAGCACGGAGTGACTGGCACCAGCCCTTCATTCTTGCTGTCATCGCAAGTGGAGCCGGACCACAGGCGCAGGAGCTGATCCGAGCCGCCCAGGAATCGTTCGTCGACGGCTGGCAGCAAGCCATGTGGGCGGGCGTCGGCATCATGACGATCCTGCTGGCCTACGTTCTTGCGCGCGGTCCCAGGCGCACCCCACCCGCGTGAGCCACCTCCGGCCGAGCCGTTCGCCAACGCCCACCGACAAGATGACCGACGTTTTTCGGACGGCGATGTCGAGAACCGGTGGCCGGCTCCGTCCCCGGTGTGAGCGCGACGAGAATGGGTCGCAACCAGCACCGAGGAGAACACGATGGCCAAGTACCTGCTGCTGAAGCACTACCGCGGCGCTCCGGCTGCGGTCAACGACGTGCCCATGGACCAGTGGGCGCCGGAGGAGATCTCGGCGCACGTGCAGTACATGAACGACTTCGCGGCCCGGCTCGAGACCACCGGCGAGTTCGTCGACGGTCAGGCCCTCGCCCCCGAGGGGACGTTCGTCCGGTACGACGGCGAGGGGCGCCCGCCGGTCACCGACGGCCCGTTCGCCGAGACCAAGGACCTCATCGCCGGCTGGATGGTGATCGACGTCGACAGCTACGAGCGTGCCGTCGAACTGGCCGGGGAGCTGTCGGCCGCTCCCGGCGCGGGTGGGAAGCCGATCCACGAGTGGCTCGAGCTGCGCCCGTTCCTGACTGCGTCGCCCACCATCACGGAGTGCCACTGACGTGAACGAGCTCCTGCTCCGGAGCCTCATGCCGAGCGTGCTCGGCATCCTCGTCCGCCGCGGAGTCGACTTCGCGGCGGCCGAGGATGCCGTGCAGGACGCGTTGGTCGAGGCGGTCCGCGTCTGGCCGGCCGACCCGCCGCGAGATGCGAAGGGCTGGCTGGTCAGCGTCGCCTGGCGGCGCTTCATCGACGCGACCCGGTCGGATGCCGCCCGCCGCCGGCGCGAGGACCTCGTCGACGAGGAGCCGGCACCCGGGCCCACGCCCGCGGTGGACGACACGCTTCAGCTCTACTTCCTGTGCGCCCACCCGTCGCTGACGCCGTCGTCCGCGGTCGCGCTCACGCTGCGCGCCGTCGGCGGGCTGACCACCCGCCAGATCGCTCAGGCCTACCTGGTGCCCGAGGCGACCATGGCACAGCGCATCAGCCGGGCCAAGCGCACCGTCTCCGGGGTGCGGTTCGACCAGCCCGGCGACGTCGCCACCGTGCTGCGCGTGCTCTACCTGGTCTTCAACGAGGGCTACTCCGGCGACGTCGACCTGGCCGCCGAAGCCATCCGGCTCACCCGGCAACTCGCGGCCGCGATCGACCACCCCGAGGTGGCGGGGCTGCTCGCCCTCATGCTGCTGCACCACGCTCGGCGCGTCACCCGGACCGCGCCGGACGGCAGCCTGGTGCCGCTCGCCGAGCAGGATCGTGGCCGATGGGACACCACGTCGATCGCCGAGGGCGTCGAGATCCTGCAGGCCGCCCTCGCCCGCGACCGACTGGGCGAGTTCCAGGCCCAGGCCGCCATCGCGGCGCTGCACGCCGACGCGCCCACCGCGGAGGAAACGGATTGGGTGCAGATCGTCGAGTGGTACGACGAACTCGCGCGCCTGACCGACAGTCCGGTCGTCCGGCTCAACCGCGCGGTGGCCGTCGGCGAGGCCGACGGACCGCGCGCCGGGCTGGCGGCGCTCGCGGCGCTGGACGACGCGGTGCCCCGCCACACGGCGGTGGCGGCGTATCTTCACGAGCGCGACGGCGACCTGGCGACGGCGGCACGGCTGTACGCCGAGGCGGCCCGAAAGGCCGCCAACCTCGCCGAGCGCGACCACCTGACCCGCCAGGCCGCCCGGCTCAACGCCCGCCGGGGCCGCTGACCCGTCCCGCTCGGATTTCCCGCAGCTCCTGGTGCGGCCACGGCCGTCAGCCCACCGCGAGCAGGCCCTACCGGCCTGGTCAGTGCTCGCTCTCCGGATGGCCTTCCTGACTGGCGGGGATGAGGCGATCGGGTGCCGGCGGAAAGTCGCGTTGTCCGGCGTCGAGGTCGGTGAGGTCTCCGGCGGCGTTGATCAGACCGATGTGGGAGAAGGCCTGGGGAAAGTTGCCCAGCTGTTCACCGCTGCGCGGGTCGATCTGCTCGGCGAGCAGACCCAGGTCGTTGGCCTGGGCGGTCAGTCGCTCGAAGAGTTGGCCGGCCCGGTCGCGCTCACCGGCCAACGCGAGGCAGCTGATCAGCCAGAACGAGCAGATGACGAAGCCGGCGGGGTCGCCCTCCCAGCGACGCAGCAGGCCATGGTGGGACAGCCGCTCCTCGACCATCCGAATCGTGGACCGCATCCTCGGGTCGGTCGCCGGCAGGAAGCCGACCAGCGGCATGAGCAGGACCGACGCATCCAGGTCGTCGCTGTCGAAGGCACCCGTGTAGGCCGCCACCCGCTCGCTCCAACCCCGGCTGAGCACGGCGCGTCGTACCTTGTCCCGGGCCGTCGTCCAGCGGGCGATGTCCTCCTGCGAGCCGAGCCGGGCACCAAAGCGGACAGCCCGGTCCAGCGCCGTCCAGCACTGCACCTTCGACGACACGTAATGGCGCTCGACGTCACGGGCCTCCCACATCCCCGCGTCGGGCAGGTGCCAGTCCCGCGCGGCCCGTTCGGTCATCGCCCAGAACACGTCCCGGAAATCCGGCGGTATCGGGTCGAGGTGCTCTCGCATCAGCCAGGCCGCGCTCAGTGCCTCACCGTGTACGTCGTTCTGACGTTGCCGCCAGGCGTCGTTGCCGACCATCACCGGGCGGCTGTTCGCGTAGCCGGCCAGGTGGTCGAGGTGATGTTCGGTGAGGTCCCGCTCTCCTTCGACGCCGTACATGATCGGCACGATGCCCTCGGCCATCCCCATCGACCGTGCCAGCCACCCCACCTGCCGGGTGATCTCGTCGGTACATGCCACTCGCCAGAGCGCGTCCAGGGTGAAGCTGAAGTCGCGGATCCAGACGTAGCGGTAGTCATAGTTCCGCGCCCCGCCCAGCTCCTCGGGCAGCGACATGGTCGGAGCGGCCACCACCGCCCCGCTGGGCCGGTAGGTCATGCCTTGCACCACCAGCGCGCTGCGCCGCACCTGCTCCCGGTAGAGACCCTGGTAGTCGTGCAGGCCGAGCCACGACCGCCAGCCCGCCGCCGCATCGTCGATGACCTGTTCGGCATCCAACACCGCCGGCGGTCCGGCGTTGTACGCCGGTGCGTACGCGAGGGTGAAACCGTGGGTTTCCCCGGCCCGTACCGTGAACGATCCGAACGCCTCGCCGCCCTCGGCGGACAGCGGAATGCTGGTACGCAGATTCAGCCGGGCCGCCGCGGCGGCGGCGACCAACGCGTCGTCCTGCCACACCAGCTGGGCGGTCATCCGGCCGTACTCGAACCGCGGCCGATAGTGCAACCGCATCGGGACCTCGCCCGTGAGCCCTCGCACCACCCGAGCCAGCACTCGCGGCGAGTGCAGACCGACGTCATGGCCGCGTGCACCCGGCTCCAAGGCCAGCGCGTCGGTGATCGCCACACTGCCGGTGGCGGTACTGAAGACGGTGCGAAGCACCAGCGAGTCGACCAGATAGGCACGTTCGGTCCGGAACGCGCCCTCGGGACGGATCTCCCAGTGCCCGGCGTCGTCGTCGAGCAGCCGGGCGAACACCGCCGGAGCGTCGAACCGTGCCGGGCACCACCAGTTCACCGAACCCCCGCGGTCCACCAACGCGGCGCTGCGACCATCCGCCAGGAACCCGTGGTCCGCGATCCGCCCCGATCCCATGCGACGGACTACCCGAACGGAACTCACTGACACGTTTCGCCCCGGCACCGACCGGGAGCCGACGTCGTGCGGCACCGGGGACGCGCCCTATGAACTCAGCATCAGTCCCGGTGGAACCGTCGGAAGCGCCGTCACGGCATGCCTCGGAACGTCCTTCTCACGCGTTCGCCGGGCCGGTCTCGACGATGTCGGCGCCGAAGGCGGCCGCGAGCGCCTTCGCGATCAGGTCGGACAGCTCGCTCTGTCCGTCCTCCTCGGCCCAGCGCACCAGTGCCGTGTGCATGGCGGCCAGGCAGGCGCCGGCCGCCGACAGATCGCCGGCCAGCCTCGACGAGGAGGCGTGATTTACCCCCTGGCCCGCCGGGCAGGAATGCAACCATGCCCACACGCTCCACCATCCGCCTCGACAACGCCCTTCCACTCGCCCTGGAGGGCTGGGGCTGCTGATGAACGGTGGCATCGACGGCCTGGTCGAGCGGGCCGGCCGGGAGGAGCGATGTGGCGCGCGTCATGTAGCCGCCACGTCACAGGGATCGGGCCGCCGGCATCTCATGTTCGTCCAGCGCAACGCCACGGGAGAGGACGAAGTCATGGATGCCCGATTCGACATGTTCGGCAACGAGGTCGCGGTCAAGTTCGCCAAACGGTTCGCCAACGCCGGCCTGGTGATCCAGCAGTCGCCGCTGCCGAAGTCCACGCAGGAGTTGGTGGCGCTGCGCGTCAGCCAGATCAACGGCTGCGGCTGGTGCGTCGACATGCACACCAAGGAGGCCGCGGCCGCCGGTGAGACCTCGGTCCGACTCCACCTGGTCGCCACCTGGCGCGAGTCCACCGTGTTCACCGAGGCCGAGCGGGCCGCGCTGGCGCTCGCCGAGGAGGGCACCCGGCTCGCCGACGCCCACCACGGCGTGTCCGACGAGACGTGGGCCCGGGTACGCACGCACTACGACGACGACCAGATCGCCGCGCTGGTCGCCCTGGTCGCCCTGATCAACGCGGCGAACCGGCTCGCGGTCATCGTGCATCAACAGGGAGGTTCCTACCAGCCCGGCATGTTCGCCGCCGCGTTCAACTGATCGGCAGGTCGGCGTCCGGCCCGGCCCGGGATCAGGCGATCCGGGCCGGGCCACCCGTCCGCGAGGCGCGGGCCGAATCAGCCCGCATCGGGGCGCCGCCCGGCCGATGATGGCAGGACGGACGTCGCACGGTGAGCGGAGGACGATCGAGATGGTCGACCAGACACCCGGAACGGTCGTGCTCACCGGAGGGACCAGTGGGATCGGTGCAGCGGCGGCCCAGCGGATCGCCACAGCGGCCCGACGCCTGATCGTCCACGGACCGCAGCCACACTCGGCGGTGCTGCCGCTGCTGGACGAGCTTCGCAACGCCGGCCGGGCCGAGGTGGTCTACGCGCCGGCCGACTTCGACCGACTCGACGACGTCGTGGCCCTGGCCCGCCAGGTGGCGAACCTTACCGACCAGGTCGACGTGCTGATCAACAACGCGGGCCGTCCCGGTGCCGAGAGCCGCCAGCGCAGCGCGGACGGCTACGAGGCGACGCTGCAGACCAACTACCTGGCGGCCGTTCTGCTCACCGAACGCCTCCTGCCGCTCATCCCCGAGACGGGCCGGGTGGTGCACGTGTCGTCCGCGACCCACCTCTCCGCCCATCTCGACCTGGACGACCTGCAGTTCGAGCGCGGCTACCAGCCGGCTGCGGCGTACGCGCGCTCCAAGCTCGCGCTTGTCGCCCACGCCGTCAGGCAGTCCCGGCACTATCGGCCCGGGATCGTCAGCGTCCACCCGGGAGTCGTCGAGACCCGGCTGCTGCACGCGATGTTCGCGGTCCAGGGTGAGAACGCGGCCTACGGGGCTGCCAACGTCATCCACGCCGCCCAGGACCCGAGCGTGCCCAGCGGGGCCTACCTCGACGAGAAGCGGGTCGCCGAGCCGGCCGGACAGGTCCGGAAGGCGAGCTTCCGGGACCACCTCCACCAGCGCACCATGGCCCTGCTCGGCCCCTGGCTCGACGACTCGTCGGCTCGACCCGACCCCGCGTGAACTGACGCGTATTGCAACGGTGTCTATTCGTAAGGATCGGCCGGCACCGGCACCTCTCGCCACGACTCGACCTCGACATAGGGGATCTCCTCGTCGTTGATCGGGCTGCGCCCGCGCCGGTCGCTGCGACCGCCTGCGACGGTCCGGTCTGCTCCTCGCGCGGTGGGGCGACGTGCTCGGGCGCGGTCAACGCAGCCCCTTCCGCTGCTGGACGTTCATGCCGATCTTCGAAGGCGTGCGAGCAGGAGGGTCGGGTAGCTGGGGCGGTCCGCGGTACGGCTGCGGGCGCCGAGGCGTCCAGGTGTAGACGCTGGGGCCCGTCCCGAAAGATCGGAAACGAGCCCCAGCGTTGGATCAGTCGATCAGTTGACGGCACCGATGTGGACGGCGCCGCGGCCGACGACCGCGCCGTCGGCGGTGACGATGGCGAGTTCGCCGAACAGCTCTCGGCCGGCACCCGGAGTGGACTCGGCGGTCACCGTCCCGGTGAGGGTGGCGGTGGCGCCGTGTGGCAGGGCGAGCGCGGTGACCGGGGCGGTGAGCGCACCGAGCGACGGGGCCGAGAACGAGTCCCGGTAGTCGTACGCGGTGCTGGTGCCCGGCCCGTCGACGGCGTATCCGTCGACGACGACCCGGTAGCTGCCCGCCGGCGGGTTGGCGATGGTGACGGCTTCCTCGGAGTCACCGTCGGCCGCCTGGCCGACCTGGGTGTCGCCGCGGAACACCGTCAGGTCCAGGTCGGCACCGAGGTTGGCCGTGTTGCCGATCCGGGCCGTGAAACTCGTCGCGCCCGCGGGCACGTCGACCAGGTACTCCTGCTGCGCGCCTTCGGCGATGGTCGGCCGCTCGGTGTGCACGCTGGACAGGGCGCCGCCCTGACCGGTCACCGCGACCGGACCGTACGCGTTGGTCAGCGTCCAGTTCGCCGAGGTCGGCTGACCAGCGGTGACCGTCGGCAGGTCGATCACGGACGGTTCGACCGTGACACCCTGCACCCGCGTCTGAAGCTGGAACGGGTTGTTCAGCGACGGCGAGGTCCGCCGGGCCTCGACCTCGATCTCCCAGACCCCGGCGATCGGGTTCTGGTAGTCCCGCTCCTGCGGCTTGCAGGCCGCGGCGTCGGAGAAGTTGGTGTAGCAGGCGGTGCTCGCGGTGGGGTCCACCGGAACGCCGTACGGGTTGATGGCGATGAAGCGGGTCTGCGATCCGGTGGCGATGCCCGACAGGTTCACCTGCAGCGCGCCGGCACCCGCCGGCACGGTGACGAAGTACGAGACGAAACCGTTTCGCTGCACCGAGCCCTCAGCGGAGTACGAGAAGCTGGGCTTGGTGACGTCGTTGGACGCGACGACGACGGCGGAGACCTCGAAATCGATCACGGAGGTCTTCGGGTCGTCGACGGTCACGATGGTGCCGTGCGCACCGGTGGACCTGGGCTTGGCGGTGACCGCGATCGTGACGGTCTTGTTCAACGGCAGGGCGACGGACTTCGGCGCGGAGAAGGTCCCGTCGTTGCCGCGCAACGCCACCTTGTGGTTGACCGAGCCGGCCGGGCCGCTGGTCCGGGTGAGCTTGACCTGGTAGGTCCGGCTCTGGCCGACCTTCTGCCCGCCCTCAGCCGAAGCGCAGCGGTTGTAGACGCCAGCGCCCCGGTTGGGGTTCGGCACGAACCGGTTCAGCTCGCGGTCGTAGCGGGTCAGGTTCTCCGACAGCTCCGAGCAGACCGGGGCGTCGGAGGTGTACGAACGCGTCTCGACGTTCTTGGCGAGCAGCTTCCAGGCGCCCGGCACGTTGAGCATGCCGTAGCCCTGCGCGTAGGTCGCCACGTCCGCGATCGGCTTGGCCGAGGTGTAGATGGCCCGGCGCATTGCGGCCGGGGTGACACCCTTGTCGGTTGCCTTGGCGGCCGAGAGCAGCAGTGCGGCGGCACCGGTGGCCTGCGGAGAGGCCATCGACGTGCCGTTGAGCATCTGGTAGCCCGGCGGCAGCGGGTAGCCGGCCTCGGGGACCGGGTTGCCCGGCTGCCAGGTCGGCGCGGTGGAGATCGCCGATCCGGGGGCGGTGATGTTCGGCTTGAAGCCGCCGTCCTCGCGGGGGCCGCGGGAGGAGAAGTTGAACAGGGCGTTGTCCTTGCGGACCACCGAGCCGTAGTTGGCCAGCCAGGTGTCCTTGCTGATGTTCGCCGCGACGCTGACCACGTTCTCGGCGACGGACGGGTCGCCGACGGTGTTCAGGCCGGGGCCGGAGTTGCCGGCGGAGATGAACATCTGCACGCCGTACGTGCTGATCAGGTTGTTGTACAGCTGGGCGCGGGCGTTGGAGCCGTCGTTGAGCGTCGGCAGGCCGCCGATGGACATGTTGACCACGTCCACGTGGCGGTTGATGACCAGGTCGGCCATGCCGGTCGTCAGCGCTGCGGCCGTGCAGCCGCCGCCCCACGAGCAGGCGCGGGCGGAGACGATCTTGGCGCCGGGGGCGGCGCCGTCGAACGCGGTGTTGCCGAGCATGTCGTTCGCGGCGGTGATGCCGGCGACGTGCGTGCCGTGGGTGGCCTCGATGATGCCGATGTTGACGTAGTCGGACGTGCCCGGGATGTTCAGCGGGCTGGTGTCGACGTCCTCGCGGTACTCGACCACGAACGGCATCTGATCGCGTACGGCCGTGGCGGGGTTGTCGGTGCCGAAGTGCCCGACGTCGAACTTCTCCCGGTAGGGCCGCATCAGGGCCTCGTCGGTGAAGTCGTTGTCCTGGTCGACGTCGACCCAGATGTCGTGGGTCTGCGGGTCGTACAGGATGCCCCACACGTCGGTGGTGTCGCCGTCGCGGTTGACGTCGCCAGCCGGGTCGCTGGCCGCGGTGATGGACTCGCGGAAGACGTTGAAGCGGTAGGCGCCGGCCGGCGCGGTCCAGGTGGCGCCGGCGGCGGTGAACGACGGTCCGCTGACCTCGGTGTTCATCCGCCGCCAGGTGCCGTCGTTCTCGGTGACCGGGTCAGTCGCGGTGACCCAGTCGACGATCTTCCGCTCGCCGGTGGTGGTCTTCTGCAGGGCCGGCTGGTCCAGGTCGACGCCGGAGTCCATGATGCCGATGGTGACCCCGCGGCCGTCCCACGTGGGGTGGGCCGCCTTGAACGCCACCGCCCCGGTCTCGTTGGTCGGCATGTACGGGTTGGTCGCGCCGGTGCCCGCGCCGGGGCCCGCGAGCGTGGCCGCCTGCTTCACCGACTTCGCGCCGGACGGTGCCACGTCGGGGGTCGGGTCCGGCAGCTGGATGGTCTCGTCGAGGTCGACCGCGGAGACGCCGGGCAGTGCGGCGGCCTTGAGCACCTTCGCGGTGGGCACGGTGGCCAGGACGTACCCGATCTGGTCGAAGCGTCGGTTGACAGTTCCACCCAGGGCCTTGACCCCGTTGGCGACGGCGTTGGTGTCGTCCTTCTCGGTGGCCACGATCAGTGTCACCGTCGGCGCGTGCTTCGCCTCGGCCACGGCCAGGAGCTTGGCGTCGTGCGAGCCCAACGCCTCGGCGGGGGTCGCCTGCCCGGTGTCGGGTGTGGACGGGGCGGCGCTCGCGGTCGCGGCACCACCCGTCACGGTCGCGGCGCTGGCCGCCAGGACCGACGCGAAGAGCAGGGCCGAGGTACGCCTGCTCAGGTTGCGGGGTTCACTCACGTTCTCTTTCCTCCAGAGAACAGGGCCCTGTGGGTGCAGGGCGCTCGTGAGCGAATCCTTGGCGGTTTTGGTAGTCGATGTCGATAGATGCCGTGACGTTGTAATCTCTCCGTGACGTCACGCGCAGTCAAGCGCTGGGGCGGGGCCGGCGCCGGCCTGGCCCGCCCCAGCTGACCGGGGCGCCGAGGTCTGTCCGAAATGGCACGGCCACGGTTGAGGTCGTTCAACGCATAATGGTCCGACTGACAGCGCGTCGGGCGTCGGAACTGGCCGGTCGACGGCGGCCGACATCACGGAGGGTGGCGGCCACGGTGAATCAGGCAATGCCGAATGTGACCCGGAACACCCGACAGCGCGGCGAGGTGCTGGCGCTGCTGCGGGAGGTCGAGGGTTTCCATACGGCGCAGCAACTGCACCAGATGCTGCTCGCCCGCAACGCGCGGGTCGGCCTGACGACCGTGTACCGGACGCTGCAACTGCTGGTCGACGCCGGTGACATCGACTCGACCCGGCTGCCGGGGGGCGAGCAGCTGTACCGCCGGTGCAGCCAGAGCAAGCATCACCACCACCTGGTCTGCCGCAACTGCGGTCGCACGGTCGAGGTCGCCGGGCCGGCCGTGGAGCGGTGGGCCGACCAGGTCGCCGCGCAGCACGGCTTCACCGACGTCGGTCACACCCTGGAGATCTTCGGCACCTGCGCCGCCTGCGCGGTCTGACCAGCACTCTGCCGACCGCCGCGGCGGATGCCGCCCGTCGGCGCCCGACTGCGTCGGCGCCGCACGCACCCGCCGCGATGTGTCTGTCCTGACGCACGCCCGTCGACATCGTCTCGCCATGTCCAATGCGCGCCGGGCGGCCGCCGCGGCGGCGGTGGAAGGCGGGTGGAGATCAGCCGCAGCGCCCGCCGGTGTCCAGGTGGGACCCGCGACGACGTGCGCCGTGGGGGAGTGGTCCGGGGTGCCGGCAACCGTGAGCCCCCCGGCGGCAACTCGACCTAACGGCTGATATAAAAATGAAAACCGTTACCGTTAAGGTTGCCGTGTTGAGAAGGAGTCGAATGTCCAGACGCTGTGACGTGACCGGGGCGAAGCCGAGCTTCGGCAACGCCGTGTCCCACTCGCACCGGCGGACCCGCCGCCGGTGGAATCCGAACCTGCAGAACCACCGCTACTGGATGCCGTCCGAGCGACGCTGGGTCACCCTCACCCTCACCGCGAAGGCGCTGAAGACGGTGGACCGCAAGGGCATCGAGAAGGTCGTCGCCGAGCTGCGTGGCCGGGGGGTGCGGATCTGATGGCCCGCCAGACCGACGTACGTCCGATCATCCGCCTGCGCAGCAGCGCGGGCACCGGCTACACCTATGTGACCCGCAAGAACCGCCGCAACGATCCCGACCGGCTGGTGCTGCGCAAGTACGACCCGATCGTGCGCCGGCACGTCGAGTTCCGCGAGGCGCGCTGATGGCTCGCACCAGCCTGGGCAACCGACAGGCCCGCCGAGCGGTGCTCGTCGCCCGACACGCCGAGCGTCGGGCGGAGCTCAAGCGGATCATCGCCCACCCGGCGACGGACCCGACGGCGCGCGACGAAGCGGTGCGCCGGTTGGCCCGGCTGCCGAGGGGCTCCAGCCCGGTGCGGCTGCGCTCTCGTGACCAGGTCGACGGCCGGCCCCGCGGCGTGCTGAGCCGGTTCGGGTTGTCGCGGGTGCGGTTCCGTGAGATGGCGCTGCGCGGTGAGCTGCCGGGCATCCGCAAGGCGTCCTGGTGAGCCGAGCTCCCTCGGCGGTCGGCACCGCACCGCGCCGGCGCCGGGAACGAGGCGCTCGTGCTCCGCCGGGCGTCGACCGAAGTGCACACCGCGACCGCTTCAGTCGTCACCGACCAAAGTTTGGGCGTCCAGAACCGAACTATCGACGGCCATCTCAGAAGCGGGTTAGTCTCCCGGCCAACAGCCGGACCGGTAGGAGGCACACCATGTCGCGTCGAACTGGGAAACCCTCCTATCTGGCCCAGCCGCCACCCGGACAGCGGCGCTACAAGACTCAGCTGTTGGCCGGCGTCGCCGTCGCGGTGCTCATCTCGGGCCTCATCGGAGGGCTGATCGGATTTTCGGCCGGACAACCAACTCCGACCGAGGCGAGCATCGCGGAGATACATGAAGCCGAGGCCCGACGCGACGTCCAGCAGATCATCGAACTGACCGGGATGGCGCGGCGGACCGGAGACCAGATCTCGCCGATCATCCTGGCGATCAAGCAGGCTGCGGAAGCTGGAGGCATGCCCGAGGCCTCCCGGGTCCGCCAGTGGCAGCAGACCATGCGCCAGCAACTTGACCAGTTCGCCGACCCTCCGTCGGGCACGACCGCGACCAACGTCGCACGCGGGGGCCTGCGGGGTGCCGTCGAGCAGGCCGCCGTCGCGGTCGACACGGTTGCGCTCGCCGCGACCGCGCCCGTTCCCGGACGCAAGGACCACCTGCTGCTGGCGGCCCGTCAGGCCACCCTCGCCACGACCACGTGGTCGGTGGCCGCGGCGCAGCTCGACCAGATCAACATCGATGCCGGGCAGGGGCACCAACATGTGTACCTCGACACCGGCCAGGCGGATGGCGCCTTCACGCCGGACGGGGAGGCAGAGGGCGCCGGGGGCTGACAGCCGGCGACGGCGGTGGCCCGGGCGGCAACGGCGTACCCACGGCGGCACGGGGGGCGGCCGCCGGCACCCGCGATTGAGCGGGCGACCGGCAGTCCGGTGCGGGGGTGGGGGATGCTGGGTCCGTGCAGATCACGATCCTCGGCCCGCTCGCCGTCGACGGCCGGCCGGTCCGGGGTGAGCGGCTCGCGGCGGTGCTCCGCACGCTCGTCGACGCGCGTGGCCGGGCGGTCTCCACCACGCTGCTGATGGACGCGGTGTGGGGCGGCACGCCGCCCGACGACGCGCCCGGCGCCGTCCAGGCGCTCGTGTCCCGGGTGCGCCGACTCGGGCTACCGGTGGTCGCGGTGCCGGGGGGATACCGCCTGCCCGCGGAGGACATCAGCGTCGACGCGATCGAGGCGCGGGCGCTGGTGGAGCGGGGGCGTGCCCTGCTCCGCACCAGCGACGTGCTGGCCGCCCGCGACTCGGCCGAGCGGGCCCGCGCCCTGTTCCCGGAAGTTCCGGAACTGCTCACCGCCGAGGACGCCCGGCTGTTCGCGGATGTCGCCGCGCTGCGCGCGGAGGCGGCGCTCGCCGGTGCGGGCCCGTTCGACGAGGCCGACCTGCGCCGGCTCGTCGCGCGTACGCCCCCGGACGAGCCGTCGGCCGCCCTGCTCGTTCGGGTGCTCGCCGCTCAAGGTCGGGACGCCGAGGCGCTGGAGGTGGTCGAGCGGCTTCGCGCCGAACTGGCCGACCGGTACGGCACCGACCCGTCGCCCGTGATCACGCAGGTCCACCTGGCGCTGCTGCGCGGCGAGCTCACCACCCCGGCCGTCGTGGCGCCGCCCAGGCAGCCGGCGCGGATCGCCCTGCCCGCCGCGTGGCGTCGGCCGGTGACCGCCCTCGTCGGCCGGGAGCGGGACGTGCAGACCGTGGGCGAGGCGTTCACCGAGACGGCCCTGGTGACGATCGTGGCGACCGGCGGCGCGGGCAAGACCCGGCTCGCCGCCGAGGTGGCGCGCCGCGCGGCCGCGGCCGGTCAGGCCGTACGTGTGATCGAACTCGCTGGCCTACGCTCACCCGACGAGGTGCTGCCCACGGTGCTCGCGGCGCTCGGCGGCGCGGACACCTCGGCGACCGGCGGCAACCTGGGCCTCGAACGGCGGGTGCTCAGCCCCGAGGAACGGTTACGCGCCGTGGCACCGGACCTCGACGGGCTGATCGTGCTGGACAACTGCGAGCATGTTCTCGACGCGGTGGCCACCGTTGTCGCGGACCTGGTCGCGGTGACCTCGCCGGAGGTCGCGGTGCTCGCGACGAGTCGGGCCCCGCTGAGCCTGGCCGGCGAGCTGGTCCACCGGCTGACCGCGCTGCCGGACGCCGACGCGCTCGGGCTGCTCGAGTCGCGGGCGCGGGCCGGCGGCGCGGTGCCGACCTGGGACACCGCGCGGGCGCTCGCACTGTGCCACCGACTCGACAACCTGCCGCTGGCGCTCGAGCTGGCCGCCGCGCGACTGCGGCACATGCCGATCGACGACGTGCTCGCCGGGCTGGTCGACCGGTTCGCGCTGCTCGACGACGCCCTGCGCGGCCTGCCGGACCGGCACGCGAGTCTGTGGGCGATGGTCGACTGGAGCCGGGAGTTGCTCGCGCCCGACGACCGCGAGCTGCTCCAGCGGGTGGCCGTCATCCCCGCGCCGTTCACCGCGGACCTCGCCGCCGCGGTCGCGGGGACCCCGGACGTACGCCGTGGCCTGGCGACGCTCGTCGAGCAGTCCCTGCTGGCCCTGGTCGAGGGGGAGGGCCCGCCCCGCTACCGGATGCTCGAGACCGTCCGCGAGTACGGCGAGGCCCGCCTCGACGCGGCCGGCGACCGGGACGTGGCCATGGCCGGCCTGGTCGGGTGGGCGCGGGAGCAGGCCGTCGCGCTCGCCGACCGGTTCGTCGGCGCCGGTCAGATCGAGGCGCTCGCCCGCTGCGCCGCCGAGCAGGACAACCTCATCGCGGGTCTGCGCTGGGCGCTGGGACAGGACGACGAGCCGGCCGCGATCGACGTCGCCACGGCGCTGCTCTACCTCTGGACGGTGCGCGGCCTGCACCTCGAGGTTCTCGGGTGGGCGCGGGGTCTGCTGCACGTGGAGAACCCGGACCGACGGCGACGCTCCGCGATCCTGTACGGCCGGTCCACCGGCCGGCCGCTGCCCGATGCCGACCGGATCGCCCGGACGTGCCTGTTGATCGGCGTCAACGCCGGCATCAGCGGCGAACTCCGGCTCGCCGTGCTCGCCCGCCGGGCGCTGCGGATGGTCCTCGCCGAACGGCCGGCCGAGGTGTCGCCCCGGCAGACCGCGCTCGCGTCGGCGTTGCCCGGGTTCGACACCTCCGATCCGGAGGAGAGCATGAAGGGTGCCGCCGAGCTGATCGCGGACCCGGACCCGTACGTGCAGGGGCTCGGCTTGTTCGCCCGCGCCGCGATCCGGGAGAACGGTGGCATGCCCGAGGCGTCGGTGGACGACGCCGAGCAGGCGTACCGCCGTTTCGAGGTGGCCGGTGACCACTGGGGCATGGCGATGGCGGCGGGGGCCGTCGGGCAGTTCCTGGTCCCGCGCGACGACCACCGGTCGACCGACTGGCTGGCCCGCAGCATCCGGCACATGGAACTGGTCGGCGCCACGCAGGACGCCAGGTCGATCTGGGTGCGGCTGGACATGCAGCTCGCCCTGGCCGGTGACCGGGAGGCCGAGCGGCGGCTGGTCGAGACGGCGACCCCGGGCGAGGCCGAGGAGCTGGACAGCGCCCAGGCGCGCCTCGGGCTGGCCCACCTCGCCTGGCAGCGTGGGCGGTACGACGAGACCCTCGCCCACGCCGAGGGAGTGAAGCGGATCCTTGCCGCGTGGACCGGGGCGCCGCCGCAGCCGCGCGTCATACTCCGGGTCGCGGTGGCGGTCCTGCACCTGCGGATGGCCCAGGTGCGGCCGGTCTCCGGAGTTGACGCCGACGTCGACGCCGCCGCGTTGCTGACCCTCGCCCGGGACGAGGCGCTCTCCTCGAAGGACCTGCCGGTGATCGGTGCGTGGGCCCAGGGCGGCGCCGAACTCGCGGCGCACCGGGGTGACGTCGAGGCCGTGCGCGAGCTGTTCGCGCTCGGGACGCGCATCGGCACCCACGTCGGGACGTTCTTCCCACCCGGCGACGCCGAACGGCTCAGCGCCGCCCTCGGCAACGAGGAGCAGCGTGAGCCGTTGCTGGCCGCGTGGCGCGGGCGGCCGGTCGCCAACGCCGTCGCCCGCATCCGCGAGCTGATGGACGACCTGCTCGCCTAGGTCAGATCTTCTTGCGGTACGCGCGCAGCGCCAGCGGCATGAACACCACCACGAAGCCGGCGCACCAGGCGAGCGTCCACCACACGTGCGAGCCGAGCGGTGTGCCGAGGAACAGCCCGCGCGCCGCCGCCACCAGGTGGGTCATCGGGTTGACGTCCACGAAGGCCTGCATCCAGCCGGGCAGGGTGTCGGCGCTGACGAACACGTTCGACGCGAAGCTCAGCGGCATGATCAGCGCGAACATCAGGCCCTGCACGGCGCCCGGGGTGCGCACCTTCATCGACACGAAGACCGGCAGCCAGCTCAGGCAGAGCGCGAACAGCACCGCGAGCAGGCAGCCGGCGATCGCCCGGAGCGGGTCGGTGTCGATCCGGAACCCGAGCAGGTAGCCGATCGCGAGGGTGGAGACCGTGACGATCACGTACCGGACGACGTCGCCCAGGACCGCGCCGACCAGTGGTGCGGAGCGGGGGATCGGCAGCGACCGGAACCGGTCGAAGATGCCCTTGGCGATGTCGGTGTTGAGGTTGACGCCGATCGCGATGGCGCCGGTGGCGATGGTCTGCGCCAGGATGCCGGGCAACAGGAACTGCAGGTAGTCGTGGGTCGATCCGGCGACCGCGCCGCCGAAGATGTACACGAAGATGACGAGGAACAGCACCGGCTGCAGTGTGACGTCGATCAGCGCCTCGGGCGTACGCCAGGTCTTGATGAGGCTGCGTTTGGCGAGCGCCAGCGAGTGCCGGACCAGCCGGAAGGGTCGTGGATTCGGGGCGGCCGTCGAGAGCGCGGGGCTCGCCGTGGGTGGTGCGCCGACCAGGGTGCTCATGCCGCGACCTCCGTGCGGTTGGTGGTGTCGTCCTCGGATGCCGTACGCCCGGTGAGGGTGAAGAACACCTCGTCGAGGCTCGGCAGGTGCAGGGAGAGTTCGGTGACCGTGATGCCGGCGGCGGCGAACCGCGAGACGCTCTCGGTCAGCGCCGCGTCGTCGGTGACCGGTACCGCGAGCACGCCCTTGCGGATCTCGTCGGCCTGCGCGCCGGAGCTGACCTCGGACAGGATCGCCGCGGTCCGGGACAGCTGCGCGGGGTCGGACGGCCGGACCTCGAGCGTCTGGCCGCCGACGACCCGTTTGAGCCCCTCGGGTGTGTCGTGCGCGATGACCCGGCCGTGGTCGATCACCGTGATCGCGTCCGCGAGCGCGTCGGCCTCCTCCAGGTACTGCGTGGTGAGCAGGACGGTCGACCCGTTCGTGACCAGCGACCGGACGACGTCCCACATGTCTTCGCGCTTGGCCGGGTCGAGCCCGGTCGTCGGCTCGTCCAGGAAGATCACATCCGGCGAGCCGACCAGGCTGGCGGCCAGGTCCAACCGGCGCCGCATGCCGCCGGAGTAGGTCTTGGCCTGCCGGTCGGCGGCGTCGGCCAGGTCGAACCAGTCGAGCAGTTCGGCGGCCCGTCGTCGGGAGCCGACGCGCCCCAGCTCCAGGAGGGTGCCGAACAGTTCCAGGTTCTGCCGCCCGGTCAGGTCCTCGTCGACGGAGGCGTACTGACCGGTGAGGCCGATGCTCTGCCGGACCCGCTCGGCTTCGCGGACGACGTCGAAGCCGCTGATCCGGGCGGTGCCGCCGTCCGGGCTCAGCAGCGTGGAGAGGATGCGCACGGCGGTGGTCTTACCGGCGCCGTTGGGGCCGAGCACCCCGAGTACCGTCCCTCGGGGCACGGCGAGGTCCACGCCCTGTAGCGCCCTCGTCTTCCCGAAGTTCTTGACGAGGCCCTCGGCCTCGATCACCAGGTCAGCTGTCATGCCTCAGAGCGTGCGCCGGTCGCCTGACATCGCCCCGACACGCCACCGACACCTGCACCGACACGCCCTGACGACGGCGGAATCGGCGGCTCGGGCGCCCATGACTCCGCCACGCCCGGCGCCGGGCGCGAGTCCTGGACGGGGTGGCCGGCCCGACGGGCCTGGCCGTAGCATGGGGCGGGTAAATAGATGAATAGCGATCTTCGGGGGGATCGGTGGCCGACCAGCAGATCCAGCGTGTGTTCGCACCACCGCCTCGCGGGTCGGAGCCGGAGGGCGCAGACCCGGCACCGCCACTGAATCCCGCGCGGATCACCGGCGTGGCCTCCGGCTTCATGACCGCCAAGGCGCTCTTCGTCGCCGCCGAGGTCGGCCTCTTCGCCGCCGTACCCCCCGGGGGAGCGACCGCGTCGAGCATCGCCGAACGCTGCGGAATCCCGGCGCGCAGCGCCCGTGCGCTCGCCGACCTGCTCGTCGCCACCGGCCTGCTCGAACACGACGGCGAGTGCTACCGCAACGCCGCCGACACCGAGGCGTTCCTCGCCGGCCGAGGGCCACTCGACATGCGACCCATGCTGACCTACTGGGACACGGTCAGCTATTCGGCCTGGGCCCGGGCTTCCACCGTGTTCCGCACCCGGCAGGGCGTCCGGGGCGACCTCACCGAAGCGCAGGTCCAGGCGTACGAGTCGTCGGTGGCCCTGGTGACCGCGGAGACTGCCGTCGACCTGGCCGAGGCGTACGACTTCGGCCCGCACCGCCGGGTGCTCGACATCGGTGGCGGCATCGGCACCTTCGTCAAGCCGATCCTGGGCGCTCATCCACAACTCACCGCGACCCTGCTCGACCTGCCCGAAGTGGTGACCGTCGCCCGAGAGCAGCTCGCCGCCGACGCCTTCGCCGACCGGCTCGACCTGGTCGGCGCGGACGTCTTCGTCGACGCCCTGCCCGCCGGGCACGACGTGCTGATCGTGGCCAACTTCCTGCACCTGTTCTCCCCGGAGCGCAACACCGAGTTGCTGACCCGGCTGCGGGATGCGGTCGCACCGGAGGGCCGGCTGCTGCTGGTCGACTGGTGGCGCGACCCGTCGGCGCCCCATCCGGCGACCCGCCTCGGCGGCGGAGAGTTCCTCATGATCAGTGGCGGCGACACCTACGAGGCGGGCGAGGCGGCACAGTGGCTCGACGCGACCGGTTGGCGGCAGGTGGCCCACCTGCCGCTGGCCGCGCCGGCCGGGCTCATCGTCGCCGAGCCGGCCGGGGCGCGGACGTAGGACACCCATCGGCGGCCGAGCGGCATCAGCCGGGGTGGCGCCTGCCCGTGGCGTTGTCCGCCCGCACATAGGATATGACCGATGGCGAGCGACAACTCCGCGCCTCGGCGCGGACACCCCCTGCTCGGTTGGGCTGAGGTCGACCCAGCGCGCCACCCGTTCGACCCTGCGGGGGTGCCGGCCGTCGTGCGAGCCGTGGCGCCTCCAGTGCCACCCGCCGTGCCACTGCCTGTGCAGCCTGCCACGTGGTTCGGTGGCCCGCCGCGCGCGAGGAGACGTTCCAGTGGAACCTGGCGATCACCGAAGCCCTTGTCGGCCACTACGCTCGTTGCTGAAGGCGCGCCGTCACTTTCTCACGCCGCGCCCGGACCGGGTTGCCGGCGTCCGCGAGCCCGACTGCGTCGGGTCGGGCCTCAGGAGAAGTGCGTCTTCGGCCGGGGGAGTGCCTCCCCGTCCACGATCAGGTCGACCTTCTCGTTGTAGAAGGCGACCAGCCCGGCGATCGGCAGCAGCGCACCGGTGGGGAATTCGTACGACCAGGCCAGGTCGGGGTGGACCGTGCCGGCGACGCGCACCGACCAGTAGCGGCTGGTCCGGCCCTTGTACGGGCAGGCGCTCCTCGTCTCCGACGGCACGAGGTGCCCGAAGTTCACCTCGGTCCGGTTGAGGTAGTAGCGGGTGGGCAGGCCCGTCTCGAAGACCAGCACCGGCGACGCCGACTCGGCCAGCACGACCCCGTCGAGTTCCACCCGTACGCGGCGGGTGGAGCGCAGCGCGTCCACCCGGGCGTACGGGTTGCGGGGGTGCACGAAGACCTCTTCGTCCTCTTCGAACCAGCTGTCCATGGCGGCCCACTCGAACCGGACGGTGTCCGCCAGGCCGGGCAGCGCGTCTTTCCCGTAGTGCCGCGCGGACGAGGGACGGGACGCCTCGCCGACCCGCAGCCCGTGCACCCGTCCGGTCCCGCAGCGGATCTGCTCGGTGCGATGCTCGTCGACCAACAGGTCACGGTTCACGTCGGCGAGCGGGATGTAGTACTGGGGGTAGTACGGCCATTCCCACACGTACTGCGCCCGCCTGGTGTCCAGCACCAGCTCACCGGCCAGGTATGCGCGGATCCGACGGGGCACCGGCTCCACACGGTCGTCCGGGCCGATCGCCTTCGGATAGTCCGGCACGTTGTCCTCCAGTTCGCCGCGGCCCCGGTCTGGGGTACTGGCTCAACGATCAGGAGGGCCCGGGTGTCTCGGCGGGGCGGCCGGCGCGTTGTGGAAGCTGCCGACGTCTCGTCGTCGAGGATCGGACGGCCGTACCTCGGTCCCCGTGTCCGGAGCCGCCGCGACGGCTCCGGACACCGGTGCGGTCAGACCTGGTTCGCGCCGCCGTCGACGAAGATCTCGCCGCCGGTCATGAAGCTGCTCTGGTCGGACGCGAGGAACAGCGCGGCGTTGGCGATCTCCTCCGGCTGGCCCATCCGCCCCATCGGCACAGTGGCGGCGAGCATCTGCAGCAGACCGGCGGCCTCCTCCGGGCTGGCGGCCAGCCCGGCGATACCCGGAGTCTCGGTCGGGCCCGGGATGAGGGTGTTCACCCGGATCCCGCGGCCGGTCAGCTCGGCGGCCCAGGTACGACCGAACGAGCGGATGGCGGCCTTGGAGGCGGCGTAGACACCGAATGCCGGGGTGCCCTTCGTTGCCGCGGTCGAGCCGGACAGGATCACCGAAGCGCCGTCGTTCAGCACCGGCAGGGCCTTCTGGACGGTGAACGCGGTGCCTCGCACGTTGCTGTCGAAGATGTCCGTGTAGTGCTTGACGGTGATGCTGCCCAGGGGTGCGAATTCGCCGCCGCCGGCGTTGGCGAACAGCACGTCCAGACCCGCGCCGCGGGCGGTGATCGCGTCGACGACGCGGTCGAGGTCGTCGAGGTTGCTCACGTCACCGCGGATTCCGGTGACACCGAGGCCGATGGCCGCGATGGCCTCGTCCAGCTGCTGCTGGCGGCGCCCGGTGATGAAGACGTGCGCGCCTTCGGCCGCGAAGCGGCGGGCCGCGGCCAGGCCGATGCCGGTGGTGCCACCGGTGACGAGGGCGGTCTTGCCGTTGAGCTGTGCCATGTGTGGTGCTCCTTCAGGATCCGTGCTGCGGGATGGGTTGGTACGTCACTGATCCGGTGTTCGGCACGCGGGTCAGCGGGGTTGGTCAGTGCGCGGTGCGAGGAGTGAAGCGGGGCAGCAGCGTGGCGAGCTCCCGCCACTGCCGCCGCGGCAGGTCGGCGCCGTCGTCGGCGTCGGGCCGCAGGACGTGCAGGGTGACGTGGTCGGCGCCCGCGTCCAGGTGGGCCTGGATCCGCTCGGCGACGTCGTCGAGGTCTCCCCAGGCGACCAAAGCGTCGATGAGCCGGTCACTGCCGCCCGGAATCAGGTCCTCCTCGCCGAAACCCAGGCGGGCCAGGTTGGATCGGTAGGCCGGGAATCCGATGAACATCCCGACACCGGCCCGGGCGGCCGCTCTCGCCCGGGTGGGGTCGCGGTCCAGGACCACCGCCAGGTGCGGAGCTATCAGCGGGGCTTCGCCCACCCGCGCCCGCTGCACCGCCGAGTACTCGGGAGTCACCAGGAACGGGTGCCAGCCGGACGTCCGTGCGGTGGCGAGATCGGCCATCTTCGGCCCCAGCGCGCCGAGGAGACGCCGGTTGGCCGGAATCGGACGGGGTGCGGCGTCGAGGCCATCGAGAAAACGGCTCATCGACACGGTTGGCCTGCCGTAGACCTGGCCGGCGTTGGCAGCGGAATGGGCGTTGCTGACCCCGAGGCCCAGGAGGGCGCGGGGTCCGTACGCGGCGTCCAGCGCGGACCAGCGGTCGCCCAACCTGTCCGGGTCCTGATCCCACATCGACAGCACACCGAGGGCGACGGTGGCGCGTGGCGCGGCGATCAGCAGGTGCTGGACGTCGTCCAACGCGCCCCGGCCGTCCAGGCCGGGGATCCAGAGCGCGGGAAAGCCGAGCTGGTCCAGCTCGGCGGCGGCCTCGCGGACCTCGGGCCGGGCTGCTCCGCGCAGTTCCATGCTCCAGATCCCGACCGTGCCGAGGCTGCGTTTCACGTTGTCCATCTCGACCCCCTTCGTGGTTCTGTACCGCTCAGTACAAAACAACGTAGCAGGGTCCTCCGCCCATCCCCAAACTTCTGTACCGATCGGTTGGAGCGGCGGTATCGTTGGTGCCAGGAGGGGGTGCACGACGTGACGCAAACCGGACGACCGCGCGGATTCGACACCGAACAGGCCCTGGACCGGGCGATGGAGGTGTTCTGGCGGCACGGCTACGAGGGCGCCTCGCTGACCGACCTCACCGCGGCCATGGGTATCAACAAGCCCAGCCTCTACGCCGCCTACGGCAACAAGGAGGGCCTGTTTCGCAAGGTGGTCGCCCGGTACGCGGACGTCGAGATGGCCTACGCGCGCGACGCGCTGGATCAGCCGACGGCCCACGAGGTGGCGGCGGTCCTGCTACGGGAGAACGTGGTGGCACTGACCCGGCCTGACCGTCCCGCGGGATGCCTCTCCGTTCAGGGCGGCACCGCCTGCGGCACCGAGAACGCGGCCATCTCCGAGTTCCTGGCGGCCAGCCGGCTGGCCGGTGAACAGGCCCTGGCCGCCCGATTCGCCCGCGCCGTCGACGAGGGCGATCTCCCGCCGGACGTCGACGCCGCCGCGTTGGCCCGCTTCCTCAGCGTCGTCACCGAAGGCCACGCCGTCCACGCGGCGGCCGGCGCGCAGCGCAGCCAACTGGAGCAGTCGGCCGAGATAGCCCTGCACGCCTTCACCGCCGCGGCATACCGAGCCCCTGCCGCCCGCATCCGGTAGAAGCTCGGGCCGCCTCCGGTCCGGTTGACACCTCCAGCTGCCGCGCTGGACGAGCGTGCGCTGTCAGCGCAGCATCGCCCGGGTCATCCGCCGGGTGGCGATGAGCAGTGCGATCGAACCGAAGGCGACGAGATAGACCACCGGGATCAGCAGGTCCCAGCCGAGGTGTCCCAGCGCCGGCTCGCGTACCAGCTCGATGCTGTGATAGAGCGGCAGGGCCCGGACCAGCGGCTGTACCGCCTCCGGGTAGACCGACAGCGGGTAGAACGTGGTCGCGAACAGGAACATCGGCAGCATGAAGAGCTGGATGTACTGGAAGTCGGGGAAGTCGCGCAGGTAGGTCGTGACAGCCAGTCCGCCGGCGGCGAACGCGTACGCGACCAGCACCGACGCCGGTAGCGCGAGCAGCACCCAGGCCGAGGTGATCAGCCCACCGATCGCCATGACGGCCAGGAATCCGATCGACGTCAGCAACGCGTTGATCATCGCGCTGGTGACCTCACCGACCGCGATGTCGGTGACGGACAGCGGCGTCGGCAGGATCGCCTCGTAGGTCTTCTCCACCTTCATCCGGACGAAGACGCCGAAGCTGGTCTGGTTGAACGCCGTGTTCATCGCGGTCGTGGCCAGGATCGCCGGGGCCACGTAGACGGCGTAGGGGACATCGACCCCGGGCACCGTGCCCACCAGCAACCCGACGCCGACACCGATCGACAGCAGGTACAGGATCGGTTCGACGAGCGCGTTGAGCAGCGGCGTGACCGACCGGCGATAGATCATGAAGTTGCGTTCGATAAGCGCCAGGGACCGGCGCACCGCCCACCCGGGCGCGGTGACGGTGGTCATCGGTGACTCCGCGGCGCGCTGGACGTCGGCCGTCATCCGTGCAACCTCCGGCGGTAGGTGATCCGAGCGACCAGGAACCCGCCGATGGCCAGGACCAGCAGGTAGGCGATGTGGACCGAGCTGCCGGTGATCGTCGCAGTGCCGAGGCTGAGGGTCCGACACAGCTCCACTCCATGCCACAGCGGCAACACGTAGGACAGCGGCCGGATCCACTCCGGCAGTTGCGAGACCGCGAAGAAGGTGCCGGAGAACATGTAGAGCGGCATGATGACGAAGCGGAACACCGTGTCGACGTGACGCAGCTTGCGCACGCCGACCGCCCACGCGGCGGCGGGCGCCGCGAACGCGACCCCCGTCAGCGTCGCCCCGAGCAGGGCCCCGAGAACCCACCAGCCCCTGATCAGTCCGAATGCGGCCATGACCGCGATGAACGCACCGCTGGCGGTGAGCACCCGGAACGCGATGAAGAGCAGGTGCCCGGCGGCGAGCTGCTCCGGTTCGAGCGGTGTCGGGGTGGCCCCTCGGTAGGCCCCGAAGGTCGCGGCTCGGGCGACTCCGGCGGACCCCTCCAGAAAAGCGCTCTGCATCGCGGCCGCGGCCAGCATGCCCGGCGCGAAGAAGGCCGCATAGGAGACGCCGGCGATCTGCGCCGGAGCGTTGTCGTCGACGAGAGCACCCAGGCCCGCGCCGATGCCGATGAGGAACAGCAACGGGTTCAGCACACTGATCACGATCGAGCCACGCCAGGTGCGCCGATAGAGCATGATCCAGTATCCGAATGCGCGAAGCACCAGTGGTCTCCTGCTACTCGATGAGCGATCGGCCGGTGAGCCGGAGGAACACGTCCTCCAAGGTCGAGCGGCGGACCAGCGCGGTGAGCGGGGTGATCGACATGGCGTGCACCGCGGCCAGGGCCGCCTCCCCGTCGGCGGCGTAGACCAGCACCCGGTCGGGGAGCAGCTCGACGCGTCCGTCGGTGTCGCTGCCGCCGGTGGCCAGCGCCGACGTGCGGAGCTTCTCCGCCGCGGTGTCCCGCTCGTCGAGGTGGAAACGGAGTTCGAGAACCTCCCTGGTGGCGTACCGGGCGATCAGCTCGCGAGGGGAGCCCTGCGCGACGATCCGGCCGTGGTCGACGACGATGAGCCGATCGCAGAGCTGCTCGGCCTCGTCCATGTAGTGCGTGGTGAGAACGAGCGTGACGCCCTCCTGCTTGAGCCGGAAGAGCCGGTCCCACAGGACGTGCCGGGCCTGCGGGTCGAGGCCGGTTGTCGGCTCGTCGAGCAGCAGGATGTCGGGTTCGTTGATCAGGGAACGGGCGATGGTCAGCCGCCGGCGCATGCCGCCGGAGAGCGTCTCGACCTGGTCGCCTGACCGCTCCTGCAGGTGAGCGAAGTCCAGCAGCCGGGTCGCGCGCTCGCGAATGACGGCGCGCGGCAGGCTGAAGTATCGCCCGTAGATGTGCAGGTTCTCCCGCACGGTGAGTTCGTTGTCGAGGCAGTCGTCCTGCGCCACGACGCCCAGTCGGGCGCGGATCTGCGGGCCCTGCCTCATCGGGTCCATGCCCAGCACCCGCAGACTGCCACCACTGATCGGCGACGTCGCGGCGATCATGCGCATGGTGGTGGACTTGCCGGCGCCGTTGGGCCCGAGAAGTCCGAAGGCCTCGCCCCGCTGGAGTTCGAAGTCGATGCCGTCGACGGCGCGGAACTCCGCAGTGGAGCCCCGCGATGGATAGATCTTGGTTAGGTTCCTCGCCTCGACCAGGGGGAGTTCGGTCACGCGAGCAGCCTACGGAAAATCAATGAGCCCTTGCAAGTTCTTAACAAGAGCTTGCAATTTTTGAACCGCCATCCTTGGGTTTTCGCGGACCCGGGGCCGGAGCCGGTCGGGTCAGGACGGCCGGCCGCCGAACATCCAGTTGTGCACCTCGATGTCGGGGTACCGGTCCGGGGTCAGGACCGCGCGTGCCTCGTCCGGATCCGACGCCCGGACCAACGCCGCCGTACCCAGCCAGCTGTCGCCGTCGTCGGACAGCAACGGTCCGTACGCGATCAGCCCGTCGCGGTCCGACGGCATGGCCAGGTCGGCGGCCTGCCCCGTGCCGAGACCGAGCACCAGGTACCGGTTGCCGCCGGTCCGACCCGCGGGGAAGTCCCACATCGTGCGCCCCAGCCTGTTACGCCACCGGCGCAGCAGCACGTCCCGGTACGCGCCGGCCTGGTAGTTGGGCTCGTCGAAGGCGAACGCCCGGGCGGCGGCGGGATCAGGCAGGTCGACGATGTGCACACTGCCGGTGGGCGTGCCGTCGTCGGCGAGGGTCGGGCCACGGGCGATCATCTCCGCCGCGAAGCGGTCCATGTAGGACCAGTGCTCTTCCCGCAGCTCGTCACGGAGTGCCGCGGAGCCGTGCCGGTCGCGGTGGTAGCAGAAGAACTCCATGCCCCAGTCTTGACTCCCGTGCCGGAAAGCCGCGCAGGTGGGTGGCGTTCGTCATCGCTCGGCGCGTGGCAGGCGGCCGTCGAGCGGCCGGCGGAGGACGTCCAGCTCAACGGCCCGACCGAAGACCGGGCCGTGCTGGTGGGGCGGTGGCAGGTGACGAGCGGCGCTCGGAGTCGTTCAGCCGAGTACCGACTCGCCACCGGGGTAGGCGAACGACGCGCGCGGTGAGTAGAAGCCCCACGTGACGTCCAGCGGTTCGGCCGGGCGCAGCGCGTACACCGGGTGATCGGGCTCGAGGAACTCCAGCGACTCGACCTCGAAGGGGTCGACCGGCTCGGCCACGAAGGGATAGTTGCCGCTGAGCAGCTCGCCGTCCAGGTGGGTCAGGTAGCGCAGCTGTCCCCGGTTCACGGCGTCGCCGGTACGACCGACACGGGCCGTCGTCCTGATCACGGGTACGCCGTCGGACTCGGTGGTGGCGACCAGCCGGTTGCCCCTCAGCTCGATGGTGGTGGTTCCCACCGTGGCGGGTACGCCTCGTGTGGCGGCGTAGGCGCGGACGGCGGGACTCGAGTTGAAGTAGTGCGTCCACCAGCGGCCCGGGGTCACCCCGTCCGGAGCGTCCACCCCGGACAGATCGGGCCCGAGATACGTCAGCGAGTAGGCGCCGAAGCCGGAGGTCTGCGTCGCGTCGTCGACGACGTACTGGTTCATGAAGACCTGGCGGTTCGGGGCCGGAGTGAGTCCCTCGGGAACGAGGGCGGACACGGCCTCGGGGTCGGCCGGAGTCCAGCCGAAGTAGAGCATCCTGCTGTTCACGACGAGTTGCGCGGCGACGAGTTCGGTCACGAGGGGGCCCTTCCGCGTGGCGGCGATCTGTAGCCGCGACGTTACGGAGCGGCTCCGCTGGGGGACAACGACGGATTGCCGACACCCGGCCGCCGGACCGCCGGCGGGCTTGCGGGCCGCGCCTAGGCAGCGGGAGGAAGCGTGTCAGGGGCCCGCGCTCGTTCGACGTCGAGCGGACTCTCAGGGAGCGTCATGGCCCAGCTACCGAATCAGCCGGCCTCCACCATGGACGTTCGGCCGGTCGTCATCGCCAACCTTGCCCAGCTTCCCGGGGCGACAATGGACGACGAGTTCGGGCTGATGCACTCGGACGGCTGGTTCCACAACGCGATGCACGCCGCCGGCTGGGCGCACTGAGGATCTGACCGCTCCGACCCACGCTCCGGCCCGGCGGAATCCGCCGGGCCGGAGCCTGTCGTGGCTCAGGCGTTGGCACCCGGCACCGTCGGCCGGCACGGCCCCGAGAACCACGTGCGCCACGCCCGGGCGGCCGTCAGCCGCCGACCAGGTCGAACCGTTCCCAGGGCCCGATCGCGGTCCGGTTGGCGACCAGCGGCGCGGCCCCGGCGTTCTCCGCCGCCACGTACCGGTCGTTCACCGCGGCGCGCAGGCTCACGCTGCCGTCGCCGTTGCGTACCAGGTGGAACGTCTCCCACAGCCCCACCGCCGCCCGGTTGGCGACCAGCGGAGCCGCTCCGGCGTTCTCCGCGGCCACGTAGCGACCGTTGCCGCGGGCGCGCAGCGCCACCGTGCCGCCGCCGAGATCGGCGAGGTCGAACTGCTCGGTCGGGCCGACCGCCGGCTGGCTGGCGACCAGCGGGGCGGTGCCGGCGGCGCTGACGTACCGGCCGTTGGCGTGCGACCGCAGGCTCACCGGCCGGTCCGGGTTCGGCGCCGGGTCGACGGAGGGATCGAACCGGTTGACCCAGTACCGGGTGCGGTCCAGGTAGGCGGTCTCGGCGGCGGCGCCGGTCCGGCCGTACGCGCCCGAGTAGGTCAGGTAGCCGTGCCCTGCCGGCGGGTTCGCGCTCGCCGGCTCGATCGTCGAGCCCTCGTGCCACTCGTTGAACGAGGTGATGGAGACCCAGGTGGGCGGGCCGCCGTGCGACGGGCTCAACGCGTTGGACCACTGCTGGTCGTACATCGCTCCGTTGGCCCGGTCGACGGTGGGAGTGGTGTTGCCCGGCACCGCCCGGTCGTCGAGATAGCCGGGGGCCACCGAGGGGGCCCAGACCAGGCCGTTGGCCCAGCAGAAGGCGCTGGCGGACGCCCAGCCGGGCGCGGTCGCCCCGGCGATCCCGTCGTAGGTGTACATCCCGCCGAAGTGGGCGACCTTGGTGGTGTCGGTGGTCTGGGCCAGCACGATGCTGGTGTCGCGGACCTGCGCCAGCGGCGACCAGTCGGCGATCCGCAGGCTCTCGAAGACGTAGAACGGGGCCCGGTTGCCGTGCGCCGCGTCCCGGTGGAACGCCGGGTGGCTGCCGTAGCGGTTGTGCAGGTAGTTGATGTCGGCCACGGTCGAGGCGGCGGTTCGGCCCGCGTACGGCTCCAGGTGCCAGGCGACCCGCAGGCCGTACGCGGCCGCGGCGTCGAGCACGGTCGGGGTCAGGTTGTCCTCGTAGGAGCCCTGGCCCCACCAGCTGTGGACGAGCACGCCGACACCGGCGTCGCGGATCCACGCCATGTGCCGACGCACGGCGGCCGGGTCACCGGAGTCGTACGCGCCGAGCGTCGGGTAGAAGTTCGCGCCGATGTCCTGCGGCGGGGTGTGGCCGCCCTGCGGCCAGTGCCGGTAGCTGCCGGCGACGCTGGGGTTGCCGTACCAGGAGTAGTAGAAGATGTGCACGTTGCTGGCGGTCGCGGCCAGCGGCGCCACCGGTGCGTCACCCGCTTCGCGGCCCAGGTCGTGGTGGGATTCGACGGCCTGACGCACGACGCCTCCGTGATCGGGCTTGAGGTCGGCCTGTTGCTGGCTG
>NZ_JBEZFU010000014.1:0-152316 GCF_040649635.1 Micromonospora sp. NPDC048909
CGGCGGGGGGGGGGGGGGGGGGGGGGGGGGCCGATCGGCCGCCCCGACGCCCGGTGTAGGTCCGTACGGAGATTGAATCAGCCGGGCGATGTGGACGGCCGGCTGATCCGTACCGAGATGGGTCCGTCAGCTTTGGTCTGCGCTGCCCTCGCTGCGCCGCCGTGCCCGATCCTCGATCTCCGCGCGGGACGGCATCCGCGGCAGCGTCATCTCCGGGAAGGACCCGTCCTCGGCCTTCTTCCACGGCAGAGTGGATCCCCCTATCGGGCGGATGCCCGCCGTGTCCCTGAGTTTGGTGAGCGCAGCCTCCATGGCCACGATGCCGACCTGCTCCTCAATGTCACGTCCGATGGCGCCCATGGGCTCCGCCTCGCCCGTCGACTCGTTGAAGACCATCTCCAGCTGTCCGGCCTGGAAGCCCACCGGGTCGTCGACCATGACCTCCACGCAGAGGAGGAATCGAATGTTCTCAGCCATTCACCCATAGTCTCGCGCAGTAGGTACGGCATCCAAACCGAAGCCGCGGGGCGCTACTCGTACCGCCCGTCGACCAGCTGCGCCAGCTGCCGGCGGAAACCGCGGTGCCGCTGCTCGAGGCGCTGGCGCACTGCTGGTCGCAGCATCCGCCGCTGGCCAGATAGGTGAAACCGCGTCGCCACCGGGCCCGCCCCTTGATGATCGGGGCATGTGGGAGCGGGTCGACGTGCCGGCCGTCGGAGGCCCCGTCGACGGCCGGAACCTGCTGGTGCCCGTCAACGAGGACGGCGTCCCGCCCGAGATCATCGACCAGAACTGGCTGTGGGTCGAATACGGCGGGGAGCTGCTCGACGCCGACGTCGACGGGGCGTACGAGCTTGAGCCAGTCGCCGGCGCCGGGCCGCCGTGGGTGTACGTCTGGGTGCCGGCGGCCCGGTCGGGATGACCGGGGGCGACTGGTCCGGGGTGGACCGACCGGCCGCGGCCACGCCAGCGGATCGGCCACGACCGGGGCGACCGAACGTACCGAAGACCCGCGAGCGGCCCGCGCAGGCTGCTACCAGCTGACCGCAAGGAGTACGGTGCCCGCCATGACCACGCCGCCGCAGCCCCCGCCACCTCCCGGGCTGCCACCGCACCATCCTGCAGTATCGGCGCCCGGCTACTACCCGCCGCCGGCCCCGCCCGGGCAGCCGCCGTACCCGCCCGTCTCCGGGCCGCCCGGCTACTACCCGCCGCCGGCCCCGCCCGGACAGCCGCCGTACCCGCCCGCCTCCGGGCCACCCGGCTACTACCCGCCACCGCCGCCACCGCCGCGGAAGAAGCACTTCCTCGCCACCCCGGGCGGGATCTTCCTCGTCGTGTTCGGAACCGTCGCCCTGATGGGCGCCATCTGCGTCGGCCTCGTCACGGTCGGTCGGGTCAGCGACAACAACGCCGTCAAACAGCTCGACGTTCAGGTCACCGCGTGCAGCGGCACCAGCTCGGTCGCGACGATCGGCTACACGGTGACGAACAACGGCAACGAGGACCGGCGGGTGACGTTAAAGGTGGAGTACCGGGACGCGTCCGGTGCACGGCTGGACACGGACACGGCGTACGTGGGCAGCGTGCCGGCGGGTGACACGGTGCGCGGTGAGGAGTCGACGATCCTGAACGCGTCGACGTCGGGCACCATCACCTGCAAGATCGTCGACGTGTCGTGAGCAAGGTCCGCTGGAACTTCCGCCTCGGCCCGATCCACATCACGAGCCCGTTCGGCGCCATCTCGTGGGGGATCGTCGCCACCGTCCTGATGATGTGCTGCTGCGGCGGTGTGATCGGTGCCGTCAGCGACGACGAAGACCCGCCAGCCCGGCCGGTGGTGAACTCGTCAGCGGTCGCCAGCAGTGCCCCGCCGTCCACGCCGGCGCAGCAGGTGGCACCGTCAACTACGAAGAGCACGGTGGTGAAGGCGTCGCCGACGCCGAAGCGAACCACCGCCCGGCCGAAGCCGTCCCCGACGCGGAAGCCTCCGCCGCCGGCGCCGAAAAACGACCCGCGGTTCGACACGTGCGCGGAGGCCAACGGCAACGGGTACGGCCCGTACGTGGAGGGTGAGGACCCGGAGTACGACTGGTACCGGGACCGCGACGGTGACGGCACCGTGTGCGAGCGCCGCTGATCCCGCACAGCACGAAGTGGCCCCTGCCCTACGGTAAGGAGCCGCTGTCTGCGCAGGGTGTTACATCGACACGCCGCCCGGTCAGTGATCCGACGATGGACTGATGGTGTTGACCTGCGCCGGTACGGTGCCCGGCATGGACCGCGACCGACACCTCACCACCGCTGCCAGGGCGGACCGCGGGTGAGGTGCTCGAAGTGCGGTCGGTGGCGGTTGTTGCGGAATCCGTGCGGCCGATGCCGGCGGAAGTGGCGGCGGTGGCGCCGCGAGTACCTAGCCCGCGCCGCCCCGCAGGACGCGCTATACGACATGACTCGGCCCCGCCAGAAGGACGAACAATGATCCGATCCCGCCTGATCCTCCCCGCCGTGCTGCTCGCCGCCGTCGCCCTCGCCGGTTGTGGCGGCGCCCCCGAGCTGGCTGCCGCACCGTCGCCGACCCCGGCCGTGGCGAGCGCGTCGCCGTCGCCGAGCCCGAGCCCGTCGCTGAGCCCATCCGTGAGCGTCTCGCCGGCGTACAAGCCGAAGCTGCCGACGGTCATGACCGACGACGGCGGCAACTGCGTGCGAGAGGGCAGGTGCGGCTACTACGTCGCCGGGTCGAGCTGCAAGAACGTTGAGTGGTGCAAGAAGGGCGACCTGGTCGAGCCGGGCTCGTGGGCGACCGAGGGAGGTCCCGGCATGTCGGACTGCATGTGGGGCCTGTCGAAGCCGCCGGAGTACGGCCTCGACGACGGCGGCTATGCGACGAGCTACCTGGAGGTCGTGGTGCCGAAGGGCGCCATCTTCGACACCCATGACTGCGCCAGCGGCTGGCACTGGCTGCATCCCTGACAGTGCTGAGCCCGGTCAGCACGAAGCGCCCCCGCTGGCTGGATGGCCAAGCGGGGGCGCTTCGTTCGTACCAGCCGGCAGGGACGCTACAGCGCGCCACCGACAAGGGTCGGCGAGTCCGGCTCGCCGCCGCGACGCCAGCGAGGTGAGCACCGACAGGTCGACCGCGCCAAAGGCGATGCTGTCGGGGCGGCTCAACCTAGGGGTTCCGCCCAGCGCGGGCCGGCGTCGTAACAGGACGGTCGCCTTTAGATCTGTAGGGGTTGGCCGGCCAGCATCACCCGGCGTGCCAGGCGGGGGACGGACGTTGCAGCGGGGCGAGCCGGACTTGGGTCGTGCCGCCGCCACCACTACAGTCCCAGGCATGCCGGAGATGGTGCAGATGGTGCAGCCCCAGGTGAAGCTCGTCGCGTGGACCCACTTCGAGGCGCCGAACGACGTGCCGTGGTCGACCGACGCCGAGGGCGGCCATGTAGCCGGCTGAAAACAGCGACGGCACCCGTTGGCGCGGGTGCCGTCGCGAGCGAACACCCGTTGGCGCGGGTGCCACGTTACGAGCAACGCCCTGACCCGTCTGGCAAGAAGAGAGAGGAACCCACTCGCAATGAGACCCACCATACGACGCGATGAGAGTCGACGTAAGAAGGCCCCCAAGAACAGTGACGTGTCGCCCAGGGGACTAGCGCTGCTGGTGACGGCCTTGTTCGCCTTCTACGTCGCGCTCCAGCACCCGCAGGTCGGGACCCCGGCCCTCGTCGCCGTGGGCGTTCTCACGGTGCTCAACCAGATGGTCGGCCGGCGGTAGCACGTCCGAGGAAGCCCTCGGCAGCCTGGATCACCCAGGCTGCCGAGGGCTTCTTCATCCTCGACGTCGACGGTGTGTCGATTCCGCTCTCAGTGAGGGCGGCGACTCGTACAAGGAGTTCATCGTGAAGCGCGCCACGAACCTGCACAAGAAGTTCACCGACGAGCTGATCAGCTACCGGCACTTCTACGAGATCTAGTCCACGTCTCCGCGGATCGTGCGGCCTGGTACCCGGGCCAGCGGCGTCGGCACGAGCTGGCGGCCGTCCTTCATCTGCGGGGCCGACAGCGGCGTCACCTGGCTCTGGACCAGGACGCCGCCGACCGCGCCGACGATGACGGTCACGAGGGCCAGCCAGGAGACGGCCTGCGCGGGGATCAGTTGGTCGAGGCCGGCGTAGCCGGTTAGCGCGGTGAGGCCGGCCATCACCGTGGCATAGATGAGAACGGGGCGGGGCCTGCTGTTCATCGGTACCTCCTGGGTACGGTCATCGGGTGGTACATGTGCCTTCACTGCCGGCTCGGGACCGGCTGCTGCTCGCCGAGCTGTCCGGGGGTGGCCGGCCGGTACGGCAATGGCAGCGATCGGGACGCTCCGCGCGACCAGGCGGTCGCCGCGGTGCACGCGGTGACGGAGGACCCGCGGCTGCTCGGGATCCAGGCCGGGGTGGCGATGGCCGACCCGCACGGCATCAGCGGCCCAACGATCGAGCTGCTGGAGGCGGCCGGCGCCGACATGGGGGTCGCCGGGCAGCATGCGGCCGAGACTCGGGAACGATTCGAGGGCATGGGCGTCCGGTACGACCGGGACTGATGACCGGGTCCTTCTACACCTAGCTGTAGATCACTCGGGTCGTCCCGGAGCGTGCACAGGTGGCGTGGACCCCTCCCGCTGCACGTTTTCCGCATGATTGAAGTGGCTGCTATCAGCCGAAGGAGAGCAGGGGCCGAGCGCTTTCGGACAGTGGTTCGACTGCCTGGACGTTTGCGCAGGTCATCGGGTGTGGGTCGATTAGCGGCGGGCGGGTGCATCGATGATTCGCTACTCACCGCGGTCCGATCACCACGGGCTGTGTGCAGCGGATTGTTCCACCGGCCGGCTAGGGTTCTCAGCAGGGCAAAGACCCACGCCTATAAGCAAGTCAAGGCGGGTGCCCGGGGCTGCCTTCCCCGGGTCCGCCTTGACGGGTCGCGTCCCAGTCAATGTCCACCGGAAGAATGCACATCAAGGAGTAACGACCGATGACAACGTTACATAGGCGGTCGGGACCGCACCAGCCCAACGGGACGAACGACACGGAGAAAGTGCTGGTCGGCGCCCTCGTCCTGGTCGTGATGGCCGGCCTTGGCTCGCTGGTCTACGTGGTGAAGCTCGTCGAGGACATCAGCAACGTGGCACAGGTGGTGATCCCCGCGATCAGCACGATCGTCCTGGCCGCAGTCAGCGCCATCGCGATCGTCTTACGACGTTCCGGGAAGAACCGGCGGTCGTAGCTGGCCGAGCCGGGCGGCGGTGTCTTCATCGCCGCCCGGCTCTGACCGCCACGCCCTATTCCGCAACGCAAGCGGCGATCTCCTGCGCGCCCTCGGTCGTCACAACGGTCACGGTCCGCGGGGTGGTTCCCTCCGGGCACTGCGTGCCGGCCGGCCCGGCCTCGCCCTGCGGGCCCTGGTCACCGGGCGGACCCGCCGGCCCCGTCGGGCCAGTTGGCCCCGGAGGTCCCGCCGGACCGGCTGGTCCGACAGCTCCATCCGTCCCGTTCTCGCCAGCGACACCGGGTCTACCGGTAGCACCCGGTGGACCGGTCGGCCCGGGCGGACCGCTACTCCCGTCGACACCGTCAAAGCCGCGCGGCCCCTGAGGACCCTGAGGTCCCGCCGGTCCGGTGACGGTCTGCGGGTCCCGGATGATGTCTTCCGCTGGCGGTGCGACGGGGTTCTGGCCGGAGTCCTGCGCCTGCTGGCGCTGCTGATCCAACGCGCTGGCCAGCGCCTCGTTCTGTGCGCGCAGCACGCCGATCTGGTACGTAGCCCACGCGATCAGCGCGGCAACCAGGACCGCGGCCAGGATCGCCGCCCAGTCCCGCCACCGGCTCCACCGACGCGCCCGATGCTCACCCGCAGTCGTCATCATCTCGGCCCCTGAAGGTTGAAGTAGATGGTCACGATCAGGGCCGCGCACGGGAAGACCACCGAAGTGATCAGCCACCGGGTCAGCGTTCGGCGTTGCTCTTCGCCGTCCTTCACGCGCGCCTCCAAAACTCCGACGCGGGTCTCCATCGCCAGGCGCTCCGCGGCGTACACCTCGCGAAGCACGTACGAGTCCATTCGCCGGCTGATCTCGGCCAGGTCGTCGTGGACGTCCCGGCGCATCGCATCGAGCCGGCGGGCCAGCTCGGCGTTGGTGATGTCGTCGCCGGCCACCGGCGGTCCTCCCGTGGGTGGTGCGTCAGCTGGTCGGGGCGACGGGCAGCAACTCGCGCAGCTGCACCAGGACCTGCTCCGCGGTCAGCTCCCCGGACTCCAACTTCCGAAGCATCTCGGCGACCTGGTCGAGCTGGTCGGCCAGCGCGGCGAGCTCCGCGGTGGTCTGCGCGTCGCGCTGCGCCGACTCCGCGGCAACCTCGTTGATGCGCGCCAGGATCTCTTCACCGTCGCCGCCCTGCGCGGCCTTGATCGCGGCGTCGACCTTCGTCTCGATCCGTGCCAGCGCCCGGGCCACCTGGTTAGGCTCATTGCGGCGGGTCTTCTCGCCCTCGATCTGGTAGCTGGCGTCCTTCCCGGACAGCAGCGCGTCGGTGCGGTTCGTGGTCGCCCACGCGACCTTGTCTGCCTGGCTCATCGCCATGGTGTCCTCCCCGGTGTCGGTCGTGCTCTGCTGCCACTCGGCCAGCGACCACCCGGCGAGGATGGTCAGCAGCTTCCACTTGTTCGCGAACGACTCGACCTGCTCGGTGTCCTCCGACCCGTGGCCGTGCCACTCGTGCGTCGAGTCCGGGATCCGCAGGGACCGCTTGCGGAAGTCGATCCCGACGCGGCGTGTGCTCTTGCCGTTGATGGTCACGGCCTTGGACACCCGGCCCAGGTACTCGCGCCACCCGGCGAGCCGCGGATCGTTGGCCCGGTACGCCGCGAGCAGCCGGTCGCCGTACTTCTCGAAGTCGGCGAAGCGGCCGGCCTGCGCGTCGCGGAACGTCCAGTCGAACGCCCGCGTCTTGTTGTGCGGGCCTCGCCGGTCCTCCGGGTCGCGCGCCGAGTAGTCCTTACCGACACCCGACCGGGCGTCGTTGTGGGCGACCGTGTCGTGATAGCCCGGCTTGTGCGCGTACCGGCCGCCGTCGACGTCCTCGCTGCCCGGCTCCAGGTCGAGCAGCTGGTCCATCAGCCACTGCTGCGCGTTGGTGATGTAGTTGTTCGGCGGCTGCCGGCGCAGTGTGAAGTCGGGGCGCTGGCCACGCCGCATGGTCCGGATCGGTGTCCACGGCACTGCGATACCTCCGGGAGAGACAGCGCCGCTGCGGCGGGACGGCCCGGCCGCGGCGGCGAGAGGTGGAAGGCCCGGCCGCCGGCGGCGGCCGGGCACAGGTCAGGGGGTCCAGACGCCGCCGACGGTCGTGCCGATGACGCTGCGGACCTCAGCCCGGTACTCGTACGGCACGCCGGAGATGACGCCCCGCCAGTCGTCGTAGACGGCGTTCGCCGGCAGGCCCTGGGCGACCCGCACACCGGCGGCGCGGTTCACCAACCGCACCCGGACCTCGTCGACCCAGATCGTGTCGCCGGCGGTGGGGAAGCTGTCGAGGACCGCCAGCAGCGTCATGTGCGTCGCGCCGGCCGGGGCGGTCCCCACCGCCCACCGGTACTCCCACGCGCCCGGCCCGGGCGGCGGCTTCCCGATCCCGTTGTTCGCCTGCAGGAACCCGCCGCCGGCGTCGTAGAACCGCAGCTGCGCGAACGTGTCCTTCGCCGCCGACGACCCGGCGATCCACTCGTCGACCATGTACTCGGCGCCCGGCGTGCACAGGATCTTCACCGTCTCCACGTGCGAGCCAAGCGCATCCGTGCCGTCGCTGGTCAACTGGTACGACCAGCTGCCCTGGTGCGACTTGCTGTTGGTGCGCACGGCGACGCCAGCGTGCGGGGCACCCCACCCGGACATGTCGGCCGTCTCGAAGTCGTACGCGGCGATCGTCGGGGTGGTGATCGGCCGCCGATACAGATCGACGCTGGCGACCTCGGGGATCCCGATCCGGATCGTCGCGCTGTCGACGTAGCACTGATGCCCCGCCGGCGGGGTGCCGGTCATGTTCGCCGCGACCAGCAGCGCCTGAGCGGCGCCCGCCGGCGCGGTGTGAGTGCCTTCGATCAACCCCCATGTGCCCGCTGTCAGGGCCGCGCGGTCGGTGGTGCTGCCGGGTCTGGGCATGGTCACCTCCACGGCTGCTTCCTGGTGTGGGGCGCTACACCTCGTGGAGGTAGCCGTCGTGGCCGCGCTGCCAGCGCCGTCCGGCCGCATCGCGGAAGACGAGGGTGACCTCGAGGTTGTGCTTCCAGTCCTCTTCGCTGATGGACTCTCGGACCTCGGGGTCCACTTTGACGAACTGCTCGCCCCTGAAAGGCGGGATGACCCGGATCGTGGCGGCGGGCCATTCGTAGTGGTCCTCCCCGTCCGCGAGCAGGAAGGTGATGCGCGCGTCGTAGATCGGCGAGTCTGACGCGTTGAGGACCCATCCGCCCCAGGCGTACGTCCTCCATTGGCCCCCGAACGCATCGGTTGCTTCTGCGCTTCGTCCATACCAGGCGGAGACGAGAGCGGCCTGGGCTCGGCGGTCGTCTGCTGCGCGTTCGCGTCGGTCGAGCTCGGCTCGTGCGTCCCGTCCGGACTCGACCTTGTACACGCGGTAGCCGACGATGGCCGCCGCCGTCGCCAGGATGACGGTCGCGATGTTGGCGATGGCGGAGAGCCAGGTCGCTACGTCGCCCAGTTCCCATGGCCGGGTTGCCAGGTAGACCAGCGTGGCAGGCGGTAGGGGCACCGGATCAGGCTAGGCGGCGCGCGCAAGAGCCCGCTTACGTACGGACACGCTGGCCACCACCGCGACCTGCCGTAGCGCCAGCCCAAACGGCATTGAGCGGAGTACCTGCAGGGTGGCAAAGTTGCTGGGGTGACTCTTGCTCCGGCGACCGCCCGGCGTCTCGCATTCATCCGCTACCTACACCGACTCGCCGATGCCCAGGCGCAGTTGCCTGATCCGCAGTCCGCGGTCTCCCTGCTGATGCTGCACGACGCGGTCGAGAGCCTGCTCCTCCTGGTCGCAGATCATTACAGCGTGTCGTCGCAGAAGTTCGAGGACTACTGGAAGGTGCTCGACCCACGTGTCCCGGGCGGCCTGACCGGGTTCCGGGGCATGCAGCGGCTTCACCGCTCTCGGAACGACTTCAAGCACAACGGAGTCGTCCCATCGTCGTCAACGATCACCCTTGCTGGCAGCGACGCAGCGACCTTCATGTCGGCGACCGTGCAAGCGGCGTTTGGCGTGGACTACACAGGCGTGTCGATGGTGGACGTGGTGAGTCAAACCAAGGTGCGAGCCGAGCTGCGCGCCGCCGAGGTGGAGCATGCGGGTGGGAAGACTCGCCTCGCGATGGTCAAGCTGCGGGACGCGGTCAACGAGTTGTTCGATCCCCACCGGGGCGCGCGCGACCTCTCGTGGACCATGCCGGACAGATCCCCGTTCGCCTTCGGCCCTGATATGTGGCGCTCGGTGCCGGCGCACGAGGTCAAACAGGCGCTTGAGGGGCTGCTTGGTGACGGGCGTGTCACTAGCACGGGTCGCAGGGTGGCGGCGCAGGTGGCGGGCTCGGTCGAGTCCGCCAGGTTGATGCGCCCGGCGATGCGGATGGTGGCGCTCGGCCTGGACTTCCCGACGTACCTGAGGTTCGACCTCCTCGTACCTCATTTGATCGTGAGTTTGAATGGGAAGCGGACCTACATGGCGCCGAAGGGCTACGCGCCCACCGATGAGGAGTTCTCGTTCTGCCTGGAGTTCGTCGTCACGGCGGCGCTACGTCTGGCCGCCGCCGAGGCGCATCAGCAGGAACCTGCTTGGCTCACGCGCGATCCGTCGGGACGGGTAACGACCGAAGTCGTCCACGAGGTTCCCGCGCCCAGCGTTCCGGCGCCGGAAGAGTAGGGCGCGGTGAGTAGCCGCGACGGGCGGTGCTGCCGCGTGGGGGCTCAGTCATCTCCGGGGCCAGTGCGGGGCGAAGAGCGTGACGCCGATGGGGAGCACGACGGCGAGGTGGAGCGCGAGCACCGGCACGGGCGGGCGGCGTGGCATGGGTGCCTCCGGCTGTATCGATGGCCGGGGCTGTCGTACGTTCGCGATACGGTTCCGACTCATGAGTGATGAGACGAAGGGTGTGACCGTGTACGGGACGCGTAGCGGTCACACGCAGACCCTGAAGTATCCGAATGCGTCGTCGGTCGACGTCCGCGACGGTCACCTGTTCGTGTTGGGATCCATCAGCCCGACGGACGTGGTCGCGGTCTTCAGCCCGGACAAGTGGTTCAGTGTCGACGTGAAGTAGTTCCACCAACGCGAAGGCCCCGCAGTGTTGGCTGCGGGGCCTTCGTCGTGATGAGTGGTGAGTCTGTTTCCGGGCAGGGTTCGCCTACTGGTTCGGAGTGATCAAATCATGCGGCGGCCATGATCGTTTCGTCAAGTCGGCGGGGTCGGCCGCGTCCGCTGAGGTGCTTCTCGGCCTCGATGTTGGTCGCTATTTGGCGGGGGTAGCGGATCTCTGGGCGGCCGTTGCGGTCGCGCATTCGTGCTGATGGGAGGCCGTCTCGTGCGGCCCAGTTGCGGACCATGCCGATGGTGACGTCGCCTCCGAGGTAGGCGGCGATCATGCGGGCGGTGCCCCAGAGGTCGCCGTCGGCGGGGATCCAGTCGTCGGTCACGGAAGCCACTCGCTGCGGTAGCCGAGTTGGTTGGCGAACGGCTGGGCCAGGTACAGCACGGTGGTGCAGGGCCAGAGGTCCCGGCATCCCTTGCACTCGGGTGTGCCGTCGACGAGCCGGTCGGAGGGGCCGTGGATGCCGGTAAGGAGCCGAGCCTTGGCGTCAGCGTCGGCCTGGAGCTGATCGCTGGTCCGGCGGAGGATCGCCGCTGTCTCGGGTGACTCGGCCATGGCGAGGGTCTTCAGTGCGTGGGCGGTGTGCCGCTGGTTCTCAAGCTGCTGCCGGAGCCAGCTGGTGATCTCGTCGGTCACGGGTCGATTGTCTCTCAGGCGGCCGGCGGCAGGCGACAGGCCGGCGGTGAGCGGGCCAGCATTGGCGCCGCGCGGTTACCGTCCTGCCATGGAGATTGCGGCGGTGGTCATCTCGGGAGTCGCACTGGTCGTCTCGGTCTGGGGCGTATGGCATTCAAAGAGGTCAGCCGACGCTTCAGAGCGGTCGGCGAACGCAGCGGAGCGTCAGGCGAGGGCGGCGGAGGCCGCGGTTCCGCCCCCGCCGCCGCCGGTCGCGTGGAAGGTGGAGCAGCGGGGAAAGAGCCTTTTCGTGTTGCGCAATGTCGGTACGGAGACGGCGGATGGCGTGTACGTCCATAAGCAGGGCGGCTTCGTCAGGGTTGAAGAGAACGGCCGGACGCTGCAGCCGGGCGAGTCCATGACATTCGTGGTCATCCGAGCGGCAGGGATGGTCGACATTCAGGAGATTCGAGTGTCTTGGGATGGGCAGGTGCAACCTGTGATGGTGCCGCTTCCTTGAGTGAGACCGTGGAAGGTCTGTCACCACCACCCGGGCGGTAGGGGCACTCCGACCCAGTCCGGCTGTCCCGCCCACCGTACCCAGATTTCGCGCAGGATTGGCTGACCGTAGGTTGCCGCGTTTCGGAGCGGGATCGAGGCTCCAGGGCGGACCGGGAAGTTCCCGTCGTCCACCCGGAGGACGCCGGCGTCCCGCTCCGCGTCTATCTCCAGGTCGTGGGCCACCTCTGTGCCGATGTTCACCATGGCCCACCCGTCATTTCCGGATCGCCGGATCTCCCAGGCGACAGGAGGAGGCGGCGGCGGCAGGGCTGACTCGGCGATGGCTGCTTGCCGTTCGGCGACCGCGATGGCCCGACGGTTCTGCCGGGTCTGGTAGTACGACAGCGTGACGGCGAGGAAGGCAACGACAACACCAGCCCAGGCGGCGGCAACTGCAGGATCCACCTGGGACAGGCTATCTGGAGTCTTCCAGGGCCAGCGCGTCCCCCGCGGCTCCACCGCCGAGATAGCGAAGTCCGGGGCGCAACCCGATTCCGCGCCCCGGACTTCGCCGTCAACGGTCTCCGGACTGCCGCCCTCGCGAGCAGTCAGGGTTGGTGCAGGCGTCGTTAGGCAGGTAGAAGGTGCCGACCATTCGGTCGTCAATTGACCAGCTCCGGGTCTCCTCCTGCTCTCCGCATTCGGGGCAGTCCCTGGGCTGGTGGTACGGCCGTTCGTCAGTTGTGTACATCTTGTGGGGAGCCATGAGCCCATCGTCCCTCAGGTCGCCGGCGTAGCCGTGCGACCCGCGGCCTAGTCGCAGATCATGGCGGGTGACGTCGGGTCGAGGGGTTCGGCCACAGTGCCTGCCCCAGATCTCGCCATTTCCGAGATCCCGATGTCTAACCAAGCGGGACGGGCGTCCACTCGGGCTGCCCCTGCCACCTGACCCACAGCTCGTTCGGCACTGAACCCGACCCCGTAGCCATCATGATGAGCGAGACGGATGCGCCCGATGGCACCACCCGGTCGTCAGGCATCTCGTCGTGGAACATGCATTCGATCCGGTTCATGTCGATCTCGACGTCGTGCGCCGCCTCAGTGCCGGTGTTGCGCAGCACGTACTCCTGCCTCGACTTGTATTCAAAGCGCCAGGCCACCTTCTGAGGCGGCGGCGGTAGCGCCTGCTCTGCTGCTGTTGCCTGCCGCTCGGCGGCGTCTGCGGATCGACGGGAAGAGACGGCTGAGTCTTGGGATGCAGCTGCGGAATCCTTGGCATGCCGGTTGGCGCGGAGAGCAACCAGGATTGCGGCGGACGAGACGATGATCGCCGCCCACGCCGGTACGTCTCCCAGATCGAACCGCATGACCGCGACCTTACCTAGTGTCAGCAAACGTCGGCGTCCTCTACCCGGCGGCGATCATGCCGGTGATCAGCGGATGGTCGGGGCCCCAGACGTGCGGCACGTCGGCGGCACGGATGGGCATGGTGCATGGGCATGTGTCGCCCGCGCACAGGCAGGTTGAGGTACACGTGGCGGTCCACGCGGCGCGGGGTCCTGAACCGCCCCGGGTTTGGTAGCGGCTAGATGGGTTGGGTTTCTGGCTGGGTCAGCCGGTGTTTGGTGGGATCGTAGAGCGCTTCGAACGCGGCTGGTGGCAGGTCTGCGGCGCCGCTGTGCAGGCGGCGGTGGTTGTACCAGTCGACGTACTCCAGGGTGGCGATTTCGACCTGGTCGCAGGTCCGCCACGGGCCGCGCGGTTTGATCAGCTCGGTCTTGAACAGCCCGATCGTGGACTCGGCCAGAGCGTTGTCGTACGCGTCGCCGACCGATCCGACGGACGGGTCGACGCCGGCGGCGGCGAGGCGTTCGGTGAACGCGATCGAGGTGTATTGGCTGCCGGCGTCGTTGTGGTGCACCAGCCCGGTCAGATCGGTGGCGCCGTGGCGGCCGCGGGCCCAGATTGCCATCTCCAGGGCGTCCAACACGAGGCTGGTCTTCATGCTGGTGGCGGCGCGCCAGCCGAGGATGCGGCGGGAGTAGGCGTCGATGACGAACGCGACGTAGACCATGCCGGACCAGGTGGGCACGTAGGTGAAGTCGGCGACCCACAACCGGTTCGGCGCTTCGGTGGTGAACCGGCGTTGGACCAGGTCCGCCGGCCGCAGGGCGTGCTCGTCGGCGATCGTGGTGCGTCGGGTCTTGCCCCGCACGATTCCGCGTAGTCTCAGCTGGCGCATGAGCCGTTCGACGGTGCACCGGGCCACCGGGATGCCCTCACGGTTCAAGGTCAGCCACACCTTCCGGGCCCCGTAGACGCCGTAGTTCGCCGCGTGCACCCGCCGAATCTCGCCAGCGAGCCAGGCGTCCCGACGCGAGCGGGTCGAGGGCGTGCGCCGGCAGGCGGCCCGGTAGGTGCTGGCCGTGATCTGCCAGCCGTGCTCGCGCAGGATCCGGCAGATCGGCTCGACGCCGAACACCTGCTTGTGCTCGTCGATGAACCTCACGAGCGTGGCTGTGGCCGGTCGAGCTCGGCCGCGAAGAAAGCCGACGCCGGCTTCAGGATCTCGTTCGCCCGGCGCAGCTCCGCGTTCTCCCGCCGCAACCGCTTCAACTCGGCCGACTCGTCGGTGCTCACCCCGGTCCGCTCACCGGTGTCGACCTGGGCCTGGCGCACCCACTTACGCAGTGTCTCCGCGGTGCCGATCCCGAGCTTGTGGGCCACCGCGCCGATCGCCGCGTACTCAGACTCGTAGTTCGGCCGCACCTCGGAGACCATCCGCACCGCTCGCTCACGCAACTCACGCGGATAAGGGGAAGGGCGTGACATGGCTCGATCCTCCACAAGAGGTCGGGCCGCCACCAAACCCGGGGCGGTTCATTGTTCAGTGTTCGGGTTGAGTTGGCGTTTGGCCAGTCATGAGTTGGTGAGCGTGGGCTGCGGCGTGGGTGACGTCGTGCCATCGGGGGTGGGTGAGGTAGTCGTCGTCGGCTGCGGTGGGTCCGAGTTCGTCGACGATGGCTGACAGGGGTGTGAGTGTTGCGGTGATCGCGTCGGCCTCGGTGATGCTGGCGAGGATGGTGCCGATGTCGCTGGCGGGTGAGTGCTGGTCCCAGAACGTGTCATCGATGAGCCAGTGCACAGCTTCGGTCAGGCCGGGCCACGGCGTCGGGGTGTGTGGGCGGAGGGTCGAGAGGACCGCCAGGGCAGTGATGATGTCCGCCCTGCGGTCGGGCCAGGCGATGGTGGTCACACGGCTGCCAGTTCGGTTGTCGCGATGGTGAGAGCGGGTGGTGATCAGCGCCATTGTGCCTTCGGCGAGTTAGCGGTGGTTGCTGGTCTGTCAGAAATTTCTCCTTTCCGCAGGTCAGAGTCGGTGCGCGTCCTGTTTTGCACAAAGTGCTCAACGCTTCTGAGCGGACTTCAACGGATCTCTATACCGGCTGGTAGGGGAGTTTGGGCAGCTCAGAGCGGTAGGGCCCGCCGCGGTAGCTGGGCCTCGCGTTGGAAGCAGATTGGGTGCAGGCCGGCGAAGTGGTCACCGCAGCGAAGAGGTCATCCGGCCGTACCGCGGCCGAGCCGCTGAGCAGCAACGACGTCGCGTTCCCGAGCGCTTGACCTCCCGGTGGAGGTCGAGGTGGTCAGGTCTCGCTGCTCCCAGGGTGGCTGGCGCCGGCCGGCGTCTCGGGTCACCTAACGCCGCGGCTGCGGGTGCGCTGTAGATCGACGTGGAGCGTTGTGGCTGAGCGTGCTGGAGCCAGCCGCAGTTTCGTCATCTGGGACGTCAATCCCACAGCCAATATTTTGCCCAGGCTCGTCGACCTGAAGACCTCTTCGGCGGATCCGGAGGCGTCAGTGACGGGCGCGCACTCTGCACTCAGGATCGCTGCGCAGGTGCCGAGTGGGCGGTCAATCGTCCCCATCAAACTCGGTTTCGTCGACGAGGCCGCCCAGGAACGTCTCGAAGTCGGGGGCGAGGACCGTGATCTGGTAGTTCCACTCCTGGTCGACGTGTACGACTGTCGGCTCGCCGGGGGATCGGTAGTCGAGGGCGATCATGTCGTGGCCCGCCGAGGGGCAGTCGGCGATGTAGATGCCGATGTCGGGGTAGCCCCACTCCGCAATCCAGAACGCGTTCCCGAGCTCGCCGCACAGGCTGAAGGAAGCAGTCCGACCGATCGCCGCCAGTGTGTACACAGCCACGTAGCCTGCGGACCAGGAGGTTCGGCTGGGCGAGGGGTGGGCGTCACAGGCCAACACCCCGCCGTTGTGTCGCTGGGCCAGGTCGACGTACGCAGCGGGCAGTTTGCGTCCAAGCTGCGCTTCCACCTCCCGCAGAACCTCGTCTGTGAGCGGGCTTTCCAGCGGACCGGAGGTGTCGAAGACGATCGTGGGATCGAGCACGCGCTGACGGTAGTTGCTTAGCGTCAGTTGCAGTAACAACTTCAGCTCCACAGTCTGGACGCTGTCCGTGGTGGCGCGCCCGGCTGTCTCTCCCCCGGCTGGGGGTCACGGGTCGCTCCCGCACCGCAGCGGCGGACGTGCCATTTATTGGTGAAGATTGCGTTGCCCGCTGTGGTGAGCAGGAACCTGGTCCCCTCAGCTGAACGCGGATCCCATCCGCAGCGCCATCACCAGCGCCGCGGAGGTCCGGCGAACAGGGGCTGGAGCTCGTGAGCCGGCTTCCGTCCACGCCTCGCTACCAGCAGCTCGGTCACCGGTCGAGCGCGTCGGCCAGGCGCCGCGCCTCGGTGACCAGCCGGCTCGACCCGCCGCGCGCGGCGACCTCGGCCAGTCCGGGCACGTCGATCCGGGCGCCGGTCGCGCCCGCCGTCTCCGCCGCCAGGGTCAACAGGTCCGGGGTGCCGCGCGGGGCCTTCGGCGCCGCGAGCAGCGCGGGCAACGCGGCGGCGAGCAGGCGCCAGGTGCTGAGCGGGGCACTGGCGGCGGCCGCGTCGCGCAGCGGCTGCAGGGTGCGGGTGAGCGTGAGGTCACCGACGGCGGCGAGGGTGCCGAGGTGGGCCCCGACCGTGGGAGCGTCCAGGTCGCCGGCGGCGGCCAGCATCAGCAGGGCGTCGACGGCGGCGACCCGGTCGGATTCGTGCCGGGCACCCAGGCCGTACGCGAGGGCGAGGTCGACGGCGGGACCGCCGTCGCCACCGCACTCGGCGAGCAGCGGCAGGATCGCGGCGCCGCCGGACAGGTCCTGGTCGGCGCCGCTGGCGATGTCGGGCAGCGCGTACGCCGCGACCAGTGCCCGGTAGCCGGGCAGCGTGGCCGGCCAGAGCAGGGCCGCGCCGCCGACGTAGCTGTCCACGGCTCCGGCAGGCACGGTGAGCAGGCCGAACGGGTCGTCGACGCCCGCCGGCGGGCTGACCTGCACGTGCGTCCGCTGCCGGGGCAGCTCGTCGTACCCCCAGTCGTAGCCCTGTCGGCGCTCCCGGCGGGGCAGCGTGACCACCCGCTGGTCCGGGGTCGGCAGGCCGCCGGCGCGCAGCCATCCGGCGAGCCGGTTACCGGCGGGCGTGCCGAGCGCCGCCGCCCTGGCCGCGAGGGGCTCGTCGACCCGCGCGGGCAGCCGCAGCAGGGCCTGCGTCAGGTCCACCTCCCACGCGCCGTGCTCGCCGAGCCGGGTCAGGCGGTCGAACAGCACCTCCGGGTCGATGGCGCCGTTTGCCGAGGTTGGGGCCGCGAGCAGACCGGGGTGCTGGGGCGGGCCGACGCGGTCACCGATCTCGGCCAGCCGGGCGCGTAGCAGCCGGTGCGGCGGGGGTACCCGTGGATCGAGGGACGGTCCGCCCGGCGTGCGGCGCCGCAACGCCGCCAGCATCGCGGCCCACCGTCCCCGCCGTGCGCCCCCCTCTACCGGGTCGGCCGCCGCGTGCAGGACCCCGCCGAGGAGACCGCACAGGCAGCACGGATCCCACGGGTGCTCCTCCGCGCTGGCGCGGTGCCGCCGCAGCACCGGCATCAGGGCGTCTTTCAGTCGGGCCCGGTCGCCACCGGCGAGCCGGACCACTGCGTCGAGGACCCGTTCCAGACCGGACGCCGTCGTGGGGCCGCCGAGCAGGGAAGCGGTCTCCTCCGCCAGCTCGTCCGGGTCGGTGATGGCCGGTGGCGCGGGCAGCGGGCCGGCCGGTGGCGGCAGGTCGTCGCCCACCGCACTGACCACGAGCCGCGGGGTGACCACGTGCCCGTGCCGGGCGGCCAGCGTGCCGGCCCGGTCGCGGACGTCCGCCGCCGGGTGGTCGACCGCTGTGGCGATGACTTCGGCGATCTCCGCCGCCCGGTCGGCGTGTCGGCGGGCGAGCTGGTCCAGCCAGCCGAGCTGGGCGCGGACCAGCGCCTTGTCGGGCCGGACGAGGACGGCCCGCGACGCGTTGAGCAGCCCCTCGACCTCCAGGCCGTCGAGAGCCCGCAGCGTCTTCTGCGCCATCGACGCCACGGACCCGGGGGCGTCGGCGAGCAGGCGCAGGTAGTCTCCGCGATGCCGGTCGACCTCGCTGGCGGTGGGTTCCAGCAGGGCGTGCAGGGTGACGAACGCGCGCAACGCGGACGGCCGGTCGCCGCGCAACAGCCGGCTCACGCAGCCGTCGAGCAGCATCGTCCGGTCCAGGCGGCCCTCGCCGGCCAGTCGCGCCAGCGCGCGCGGCAGGGCGAGCTTCTCGTCGGTCATGAACTCGTCGAAGGACATCCGCGTCCCGGCGCCGTCCACCTCGAACAGTCGCGGCACCAGGGCGTCGAGGAACACGTCCGCCCGGAGCCGGTCCACCAGCGGGATCGGTCGCTGCCACTCCGGCGGCCACGCCATCAGGGCGAGCCACCCTTCCACGAACTGGTCACCGGTGGGTGTCGCCGCTTTCTCGGCGGTGAGCAGCTCGGCGACGAATTCCCAGCCGTCCATCGGGTCGTCCCGGCGGAGCCGGTCCGCCAGCCGGTCTGCCAGCTCGGCTAGCCAGGGCACCCCGCGCGTCCGCGCGACCTGGACGACCAGCCCGGCGTCGGCGCCCCGCAGCGACACGTTTCGGCGGCCGAGCAGCTCGGCCGCCGTGACGGCGGTGGGCAGGCAGCCGACCGCGGCCACCGCCAGGGCCGTCGCCTCGTTGTTCCACCACCAGTTGTCGCGCCGCCGGCGCACGTGGGCCACCAGCCCGTCGGCGAACGACCGCCGCCCCTGCTCGTCGAGGCCGGTGACCGCGTCGACGGCCGCGCCGATGTCGCCGCGGACCAGGAACTCGAACGGATCGGTCACGCCCCGACCTCCACCGCAGCGCCCACCATCGTGGTGGCGAGCGCGTGCTTGCAGGGCCCGCGCTGACCGCGGTGCCGCGCCCACCAGGGGCAGGAGCAGGTGTACGAGCCGTCCGTCCGGCGGCGGACCCGGTAGACCTCGTCGCCGTGGCGTACGGTCGCCGCCTCGCCGTCGAGCGTGACCGCGCCCGCCTCGACCAGCGCCCGCGCCCCGACCAGCCGGGGATTGTCCCGCTCAGCCCGGCCGGCGTCGTACGGCAGCACCCGGTGGAAATAGCCCGCCTCGGCCACGTCGAAGCCGACCCGACCGGCAGTGCCCAGCTGGGCCAGCGCGGCCCGGACCCGGCCCGCCGAGATCCCCGCCGAGGCGGCCAGCTCGTGGACATCGATCGTCGGGTCCCAGGACAGCAGCGCGGCGACCAGCGCGGCGTCGTCGGCGACGTCGTCCGTGGCGAGCGCGGTCAGCGCGCCGCCCTCGCCGGAGAAACCCCGGTAGGGCTCCGGCGAAAGGGTCAGCGACAGCCGCAGCGCGCCGGTGTCGAGCTCCCACACGCTCGGCAGCGGCGGCGACCCGGCCGCCGCCGGTGGCCCGTACACCCGCAGGGTCTTCGCGTACCGGAGCAGCCCACGCAGCGTGGCGAGCCGTCCGGCGCCGGCCAGGCACACCGCGCCGGGCACCGGGCGCGAGGTCAGCCGCAGCGAGCGCCCAGCCGGCACCACCCAGAGCACCGACCGGTCGTTGCCCGCAGGCAGCCGGCGCAGGAAGGCGGCCGCGTCCGCCGCCGGGATCTCCGCCCGCGGTCCCATGGCCGCAGCGATCAGATGGACCTCGGCGAACCCCCGCAGCCAACGCCCGGGCAACGGCACCTTCTTCTCCAACACCGGACCATCGAAAGTGGACACGGTCAGGTCGTCCGGCCCCACCGACAGGTGCAGCGGGTCGATGCCGCCCACCCGGGCCAGCGCCTCCCGCAGCGGCGCGTTCACGTCGACGTTGGTGGTGCCGTGCTCGACGACGTCGCCGTCGAACCCGGCAGGCACGACGTCCAGCCGCGCGTACACCCCGCAACAGCCGGAGAACGACTCGAAGCGCAGCCGGTCCCGGCTACCGGTGACCACGGGATCGAGGCTCGCCGGGCTGACCGGCTGGTGATACCGGGTCCGGGCGACTTCGGCGACCGCCAGTAACCCGGCGGCCGCCGCCTGCGGAGTCGTCAGAAAGCCAAAAAAAAACCGCGGGTTGGTGGCGGGCCCGCCACTCGTCTGCAGCGCCAGGTCACCCCGGTGCAGCGTGGACGGCCGAAGATAGCGGTAAGTCTGAAGGGCGCTCACGGCTGCAGAACTTACGACCAACCCCCGACAGTGGACCCGCAATGACGTGCGCGCCCGCTTGACTGTTGATGGACTGCCATCAGGTGGAGATGAGGCCCAACAGGCCGAGTTGGACCGCCTTGGCCTCGGCCCAGGGCGTCGTGGTCCTGGCGATGGCCGACAACCTGATGTTCGGCGTTCTTGAGCACGCCGGCATCGCCTGGCTGCGGCAGTCAACATGGTGGCGGCCCTGGTCATCGCCTCATTGTTGCTGGCACCCGGCGAACCGCCGCCCCGGATCTTGCAGGACTTCCCTGCTTGGGAAGGATCGAGGGATGGCAAGGTCGGTTGTGTATCCGCAGGAGCTGCGTGAACGCGCGGTGCGGATGGTCGCGGAGGTGCGGTCGAACTACGAGTCGGAGTGGCCCGCAATCGGGCGGTGGCGCAGCGGCTCGGGGTGGGCAGCTCGGAGACGGTGCGCAAGTGGGTGCGTCAGGCACAGGTCGACGACGGGCAGCGACCGGGTGTGACCAGCGACGAGTCCGCGGAGCTGAAGCGGCTGCGGCGGGAGACGGCCAGCGCCAGACGGCGGTCCCGGGCCGCTGACGAGGCCCGGTGTGTGAGCCCGCACCAGCCGACCGAGGGTCTGTGGGAGCAGGTCGGGAGCAGCTTGGGGTCACTGTCACTGACCGGGGGAGCGCTGGCGGGGGTCATACGGGGGCGGTAGGCATGGCGAACGACCCGCGGGACGATCACTGCCGCTCCCGGCTGGCAGCAGCCGAGGAGGCCCCATACCGGGGGAGCAGATTGGGAGCAACGCCCTGCTAAGAACGGCCTTCAACTGCGCCCAACGGCATCGAACAGCACGCAACTGCACCCACCCCTGCCTGCAGGTTCTCGTTGCCGCAGGTCAGAGTCGGTGCGGCGTCCTGTTTCACACCGAAGCTGTCAGCCCTGTTGCTGTCGACAGCAACGGTGACAGCAACGGGGCCGTACAGCGAGAGTCGAAGCCGGCTGGCGACGGACAAACGTCCGACGTCAGAGACGTGCGCGGACAGGGCCAGACGGAGCGCCCAGAACTTACAAGCGAGAGGTCGAAAGCCCTCCTGCCGCTCCTACCCCGGGTGCTGGTTCGAGTGCTCGTCCGATAGAGACAGGCAGACGCTGGGAGCCAAGGCCAATGACGTCGAGGCCACCACGGGACTGGGTGGGTGGCGTGTGAGGGTTATCAGGCGGCGGGCTGGTCGGTAGCGTTGGGCGTGACGGCGGCCGATGGGCCGGTGGTGCATCCCGCGCTACGAGGAGGTTCGGGATGGATTCCATGCCGGAGTTGACTTTCGGGCAGCGTTTGAAGGTCTACCGCGAGCGGTCCGGGAAGACTCGTGCGGTGCTCGGTGGGCTGGTGGGTCGGAGCGCCGAGTGGGTCAAGGCGGTGGAGACCGATCGGATTCTGCCGCCGCGTGTGCACATGCTGGATCGGATCGCGCGTGCCCTCAAGATCGACGTGTCTGCCCTGGTCGGGGAGTTGAGCGACCGGTCTGCCGCAGTCAACGGGCCGGAGCATCCGGCGCTGGCCTCGGTCCGGGAGGCCGTGAACCGCTTCACGCTCGCTGGCGACGTCCCCGCCGAGTCGTTGTACAGCCTCAGGGGGCGACTTGCGGCGGCGTGGCGGGCACGTCATCAGGCGTCGGACCACCGTACGGTGCTGGGCAGTCTGTTGCCGGATCTACTGCGGGACGTGCAGCGTGCAGCGTTGGCGTACGAGGGTGACGAGCGTCGGCAGGCGCAGGCCCTGTTGGCCGAGACGCTCGGGCTCGCGCAGATGTTCGTTGCCTACCAGCCCGCCGCCGAACTGCTGTGGCGGGTCGCCGACCGTGCGATGGTGGCGGCGCAGGAGTCCGGAGACCCAGAGGCGTTGGCATGCGCGGGGTGGTTCCTGTGCCAGGTGCATCGGGACGCCGGCGACTGGGACACCGCGATGGCCGTGACGCTCGACGTCCTGTCGACGCTGGAATCGCGTACGGCCGATGGGAGCACAAACCTGCTCGCGCTCTGGGGTGCGCTGAACTTCGAGGCTGCCTACACCGCCGCTCGTGCGGGTGAGGAGGGCCGTGCCTGGCGGTATTGGGATCGTGCGGACCGGGTGGCGCAGCGCCTGCCGCACGGCTTCTACCAGCCGCAGACGTCGTTCTCCCAGGTCATCATGGGCGCCCACGCGGTTACCGTGGCCGTGGAGTTGCAGAAGTCCGGCGAAGCGGCGCGGCAGGCACGTCGCCACGACGCGGCGGCGATCCCGTCGAGGCCGCGCCGGGCACGCCACCTCATCGAGGTCGCTCGGGCGCACTACGGCAAGGACGACAAGGAGGCCACCATGGCCACGCTCCGGCGGGCGTACGAGTCGGCTCCGGAGACGATCCGCTTCAACGGCTACGCCCGACAGATCACTCTGGACCTGCTCGACGGTCCGCGGTCCACCCGCGACGACGCCCGCGACCTCGCGGTTAAAGTCGGCCTCGTCTCTTGATCTAGGGGTACGAACCTTACCCCTTCCACCCCGCGACCGTACGTAGCGTCTCCCTCACGGGATGCGGCGGGCGGTGCGGGTATCGCCTGGCCGCCGCGTCCCTCTCAGCTTCGGGGGCGAAGAGGCCGCCCTCGTGATCGACGAGGGAGGGTACGTGCGGCGCGTCTCGTACGACGAATACCTCTCGGCTACCGCACTGACTCTCGCCCGGCGGCACCAGCCGGTCTGGTCCTGGCGGAGGTGGCGGCAGGTCTGCCGCTGCGGAGCCGACCTGCCCTGCCGCGCACGGCACCGCATTCCGATTAGGCGTGGCCACTGGCCACGGGAGGGTGAGCAGTGAACGACGGGCGGGAGCAGGCGATCCTCGCGGTGCATGTCCGAGGGCTCGATGGCATGTGCACCGGCTGCCGCGCGTGGTGGTCGCGGCTGGCTCCGTACCCGTGCTGGCAGGTGGATTGGGCGACCAGTCGGCAGGCCCGGACGAGCACGGCCCGGTTCCTGGGTGGTGTGCGGTGAGCACCTACGGCCCGGTCATGCCGGTCTGGAGCTGCGGAGGCTGCGGCCTGCCATGGCCCTGCCCGACGCGGAAGCGGGAGCTGCGGGCAGAGTACGCGGACGCTCCGGTGTCGCTGGCCATTTACCTCGGCTCCTACCTCGTCCAGGCCGCCGAGGACATGCCCTGGACGCCGGCCGGTGTGCTGCACCGCCGCTTCCTTGGATGGGTCAGGGCGGCTGAGCGGCCGATGCCAGCAGTACAGCAGTGAAGTACAGCAACCGCGCCAGCCGAACCGAGCCGAGATGCGCCTCAGCAGCCCGTTTGACCTCGCGTCAAGCCCGATCCGACCCGCTCGCCGATAGTTCACACCGAAGTGGTCTGAGGTCGCGGGCCGCGAGGTGCTGACCGACTGCGGACCAGAGCGTGCTCCCAGGGAGCGGCGCGCTGTAGAGTCCGCTGTCGCCCGGCTACAGAGCCGCCGGGCAGGACGGAGCCTTTGATGGGGAGAGGACCGCGATTCGCCGCGGCCCTGGCGTTCAGCTTGCTCATACTGATGGCCCCCGCAGGATGTAGCCGGTATTTCGGGTGCGCACCCCAGCCGCCCGAAGACATCACCGAGTCAGACCTGGCAGGGGTTTACACCAGTCTTGACGATGGAAGAGTCGAGCTAAGCGAAGATGGGCGCTACAGCGCCAGCAATCTTCCCGGGGCCAACGAAGAGGGCACGTGGACTCTCGATCTCGATTCAAAGAGCACCGAGGATTTGAGGCTTGGGGACCTGCAGCTGTGGATTTCCGGCAACCGAGAAGAGCCCTGGCTGTACCGATTTGAAGGCGACCCCGACAGTTGCGACCTAATTAAGTTCCACAGGGCCGCCCGCTGACCCGAGGATCGCTCTCCTCCCGGTTTGAGGGATCGGCTGCAGGGAGGGGGCCTACTCCGCGACGAAGACGCCCACGCCTGGCAGGGTTTCGGTCATTCCCTTGATCCTTAGCACCTGCATGGCTCGGTCGATCACGGGCTCAGTGACGCCGTAGTGCTCGATCAACTCTCGGCGGCTGGGCAGCTTGGAGCCGGGCGGGAATTCGCCGGACTTGATGCGTTCGGCGAGGTCGTCGGCGATCTGCTCGTAGCGGTAACGCGGTGGCACGGTGTTCCCCTCGGTTGGCAACACGAGTAGACCACCTACACCAGCCCTTGACTACCCAACGGTACCTATGGGAGGTTGCCGAGGAGGTCGATTCCCCCGGTTGGCGCTGTGGGCCGTCCTCGCCGGCGTGGATGTCCGGCGCGTCCCCCGCGATCGGGCATCCACGCCTCCGGACACCTGCGGCACGAGGAGGCGGCAGTGCTCCCTTTCGGTTCCGCAACTCGGTCGTTCGTCGGCCCGGCTGCTGTGACGTGCCGATGAAGCGGGTCTCGTATGACGAATACGTCCTGGCGGCAGCGCTCACCCTCGCCCGTCGCCATCGGCTCGTGTGGTCCTGGCGGCACTGGCGAAACATCTGCCGCTGCGGCGCGACTCTGCCATGCCGAAGCCGTCACCGCATCCCGATCAACCGTGGCCACTGGCCCAGCCAGCAGGGGCCGCAATGACCACTCACCACCCGATCAAGCCGGCCTGGACGTGTGGCGGCTGCGCGGGGGAGTGGCCCTGCCAAACCCGGCGACGGGAGCTGCGAGCCGAGTACGACCGCGCTCCGATGTCGCTGGCCCTCTACCTAGCCGCCCAGCTCGTTGACGCCGCACCGGACCTGGCCCGCGTCCCCGCCGGCCACCTGCACCACCGCTTCCTCGGCTGGACCCGATGAGCATCCTCCGGCCCGGCGACGAGAAGTTCCACTACAGCGACGGCTCGCACAAGTGGATCCCCCCGGACCAGGACTACGACCAGAAGGTCTGGGACGAGCAGGTCCGCCAGCACAAGCACGGCCACCTCAAGAACGAGCGCCCCAAGGTCCGCATCCAACGCCTTATCTGATGCCAGCAGTACAGCAGCGAAGTACAGCAACCGTGCCAGCCGAACCGAGCCGACAAGCGCACCACCAGGCTGTCTGACCTCGCACCGAACCCGATCCGGCTCGCTCGCCGAGAGTTCACACCGAAGAGGTCGCTGGTTCGATCCCAACATCGCCCACCATCTGTATCCGCAGGTCAGAGGCTTGTTGTTGGAGTTTCCGGTAACGAGCTTCTTCGCCAATGTCCCTGCTTTGCGAGCAGTTTGGGAGCAGCGGACGGCTAACTGCCTACCGGCTCCGGTGGCCCTTGTATCGCTCGTCTGGGCGGGTGCCGCCGTGGCGGCCCGCTTTTGGATCGCTGACGCCGGTTGACTCGTGCGGGATCGATTCCCCGCCCAACCGGGCTGGCGATGAGGGCGGGGCGTACCCGCGGTGACCACTTCGGACTCGGCGGTGTGGCGGTCTGGTTCCGGGACCGGGGCCGGTCGTGTTCGAGACCACTGGGCGTTGCATCACCCCGAGGGTGGTCCGCCCGAGGTGCGTTCAACCCGCGGCCACGGGCGGTCGATACGTCGGCTACGCCGCCGACAGCGCGTACCTCAGTCTCGGCTTTCGCTAGACCCAGTCTGGACTCTGTCGGCGGAGCTGCGTCAGGGCGGCGAGGACGAGCCCTGTCGACCGTCGAGTGGTCCGCTCAGCTCCACCACCAGATTTGACAGCGCCATAGCTAGCGGCTATCTATTAGCGATCTATCCGAAGGGGATGCCCGGGTGCAGGACGTGGTGCTGGCCATGCTGGCGAAGGAGCCGGCGTACGGGTACGAGCTGCGCAGGCGGATGCGTACCGCGCTCGGCCCGCTGGGCGAGGCGATGAACGCCGGGCAGATCTACGTGACGCTGGCCCGGCTGGGCAAGGCCGGGCTGGTGACCTCGGAGCGGGCCGAGGGCCTGCCGGACCGGCCCGACCGGCGGGTGTACGCGCTGACTCCGGCCGGGCAGCAGCGGGTCGCGGGCTGGCTGGCCGAGGTGAGCTGGCCCAAGCCGGACCTCACCGAGTTCCACCTCAAGCTGGTGGCTGCCGCGGCCGCCCGGTTGGCCGATCCGGTGGCCCTGGTGGACGCGCAGCGGCGTGAGGTGCTGCGCCGGCTTCGCGACATTCAGCGCGCCGCGTTGGACCGGTCGGTGGATCCGGTTGCCGGGTTGCTGCTGGAGGGTGTCGTGCTGCGGCTGCGGGCCGACCTGGACTGGCTGGAGGCGTGTGAGCGCCTCTGGACTGGGCGTGATCGGACTGAGCGGGAGGCAGGGGCGTGAGCGGATCGACGGTAGTGCAGGCGCGTGGGCTGAGCATGCGGTACGGCGGCGAGCACGCGCTGGTCCGCGCGGTCGACGAGGTCGATCTGGACGTTCCGGCCGGGCAGACGCTGGCGGTGATGGGGCCCAGCGGCTGCGGCAAGTCCACCCTGCTGCATCTGCTCGGCGGGCTGCAACGCCCCACCGGCGGCCGGGTGTGGCTGGCCGGGTGCCGGATGGACACGATGAGCGAGCGGGCCCTGGCCCGGCTGCGGCGCGACCGCATCGGGTTCGTCTTCCAGTCTTTCCACTTGATGGAAGAGCTGACCGCGGTGGAGAACGTCGAGCTGGCCGCACTGCTGGCCGGCCGATCACCGGGTCGGGCCCGCAAGCGGGCGATGTACCTGCTGGACCGGGTCGGGCTGGCCGACCGTGCCGCGCACCTGCCCTCGGCGCTGTCCGGTGGGCAGCGCCAGCGGGTCGCCATCGCCCGAGCGTTGAGCAACGAGCCGCTGGTCGTGCTGGCCGACGAACCCACCGGCAACCTGGACAGCGCCGCCACCCTGGAGGTGCTGCGGCTGTTCGAGGAGCTGCGCGCCGCGGGGCAGACCCTGGTGGTGGTCACCCACGACGCCCGCATCGCGGCGGTCGCCGACCGGGTGATCGCCATGCGCGACGGCGCGTTCGCCGACGAGAATCGATTCGCCAGCACCGCCACCGTCTACGACCGGCGGCGCTGACATGTCCGGCCGCCTCCTGCTCGTCTGCCGGTTGTTGATGCGGGACCTGCGCCGCCGCCGGACCGAAACCGTCCTGCTCCTGGCCGCCATCACCGCCGCCACCGCCACCCTGACCCTCGGCCTCACCCTCAACGAAGTTGCCGATCGGCCGTACCAGCAGACCCGGACCGCCACCGCCGGCCCGGACGTGATCGTGACCCCCCTGGCCACCGGCCAGGCCGCGTTGGACGAACTCGCGTCGATGACCACCGCGGCCGGCGTCACCGATCACAGCGGCCCCTTTCCGATCGCCTATTCGACGATGACGGCCCGCGGCAAGTCCGCGCACGCCGTCGTCGAGGGCCGGGACCCCGCACCTGTATCGATCGACCGGCCCGCCGTGACCGACGGCACCTGGGTACGCCCCGGCGGTGCGGTCGTCGAGCGTGCCTTCGCCGACGCCCTCGGCATCCGCACAGGCGACACGGTCAGCGTCGACGGCCATCCGCTGGTCGTGACCGGGACCGCGGTCACCGCCGCGAGAGCGACATATCCGTACGCCGGGTGGCACTACCCGGGCAGCGTCCTGGTCGAGCGCGGCGGCCTGGTCTGGGTCGACCGCAGCGACATGACCACGCTCGCGGGCAGCCGGCCGCTGTCATACACCCTCAACCTCAAACTCGCCGACCCGGCGGCCAGCACCACGTACAGCGTCGGCCCCGACCTCGCCACCTGGCAGGGGATCGCCTACCTCAACGCTCGGCTGTACGGCGACGCGCGGATGACGCTGCTCGTCGGCAGCTGGCTGCTCAGCGGCCTTGCGCTGGCCGGCGTCGCCGGCATCGTCGCGGGCCGGATCATCGGCCAGCGCCGCCGGGTGGGGCTGCTCAAGGCCGTCGGCGCCGGACCAGCCATGATCGCCGCCGTCCACCTCGCCGAGTACCTCGTGATCGGGCTCGCAGCCGCCACCACCGGCCTGGCCGCGGGCTGGTTCGCCGCACCCGTGCTGATCCGCCCCAGCGCCGGACTCATCGGCTCCGCCAACGCCCAGCCACCCGCGCTGCGCACGGTGATCGCAGTCACGGTTCTCGCCCTCACGATCGCTGTAGCGGCGACTCTGGTACCGGTGGTGCGCGCCGCCGCCACCAGCACCGTCCACGCGTTGGCCGACGCCGCAACACCACCCCGGCGACGGCGGTGGCGCATCTGGCTGTCGCGGCGGCTACCCACCGCCCTGCTGATCGGGGTACGTATCAACGCCCGCCGGCCGCGCCGCGCCCGGCTGGTCACAGTGAACACGCTGATCACCACGACCGCGCTCGTCGCCATGCTCATGGTCAACACCCGTGTGGAGCACTTCGACCTCGGCTACACGGAACTCGCCAACCCCCGCAGCGAGCGAATGGACCAGGCCCTTCTCGTCGTCATCGTCGTGCTGTGCACCCTTGCGCTCATCAACGCCGTCGTGAGCACCTGGACCGCAGTCCTCGACGCCCGGCAGCCGCTGGCCGTCGCGCGGACGCTCGGCGCCACGCCCGCGCAGGCCGGCGTGGGCCTGGCGGTAGCGCAACTGCTTCCCGCCATACCCGGCGTCGTCGCGGGGATCCCGGCCGGCATCGGGCTCCTTGCGTTCGTCAGCACCGGCGAGGTCCAGTACCCACCTGGATCCTGGCTGCTCGCCACCGCACTCGGAGTCCTGCTCGCCGTCGCCGCGCTCACCGCCATCCCAGCGATGGTCACCACTCGGCGCCCCGTCGCGGACACCCTCCAGTCCGCACCGACCTGACAGCCGGCAGCGGCTGTCGTGCCGCTCGCGGCCCTACAGCCGAGTGGACCCGCGGAGCAGGACCGTCAGCGCCAGCTCGTGCGCACTCAGCGGGGCCGGGTCGTCACCTTGGTCGGGGCTGCCGCTCACCTGATCGAGCATCCTCGAAACCGAGTCCCCCGCTCTGCACAACACGATAATTTCGGTATATGGGCATCACCGGGGGCATAGCATGCTTCTTTCTGATCGTCGTCCTTGTGGCGCTCATCGTGTTCTGGCTGGTGCGTTACGCGTTCGGCCCGAAGCAGCCGGCGCAGACGGACGAGGTGTTCGAAGAGTTACCACCGGACGATCAAACGCCGCCGCAGCACCCGCGCGGCCCTCGCTGACGCGGCGACCGACCGGTCCTGGCGCGCCAGGGTAGGAAGAGGCGTCGGCCAACACCTGGTCGCCCGTGCCCGCGAAGTGCACCTCGACGCGCGGCTGCCCCTCCAGAGCAGAGGTGAACCAGAGGTCGTTGTTGGCGTGGAGTCCTCGACTCCGGCGGTGAGCCCGGACTCGTCGAGTCGGCACACCACCAGGTCAGCGATCGTCTCGACGAACGGCAGCAAATTCGCGCGCCAGATCCACCCGTGCATCGTGCCGCGCGGCCAGCAACCCGCGCGGCGCAGGGGAGCGGACGGCGGCCGCGCCGGCGAGCTGGTGGCCGTCGCGGGGTTCACATCCGCTGCTCCGACCACGGGGCGCGGGGATCGGCGCCGGGGTCGACCAAGGTTCGACTGAGAAATAGATCATCGGCCGCACCGACGAGGCGACGTAATGCCCGCGCCGCTCGTCCAGGTAGCGACCGCAGGGCAATGTCCAACACGGATGTGTGGCAGATGGCCGATCACTGCACCGGCATGGAGCACCGAGACGGTGAGCTTGACCAGCGGAACGTCTCCTTTCCGTTAGAGCGATCGATCATGGAAGTAGACGGTGGCCGACCGCAGCTCCCGAGCACTGGCCGACGCGCTCGGCGTCGCGCCGACGATGATCACCGGCGGTCACATCGGCTTCGTGCTGGACCCGAACGCGATCGCCGCCTGGCTGCGCGAGGTGCTCACCGAGGGCTGAGATCGCCGAAGATCACGATTGAGCCCCGATCGGGAGTCGGGTCCGACCGGACCGTTGACGGTCCGGTGCGTCTCCCGTGTGCTGTGCGCGGGCAGGACGCCCGGATCGGGGGGCACGACGATGGAGTCCACGGCGCCGGGACCGGCACCCGTTACGCCGGCGGGACCGCACCGACTTCGGAGATGGTCGGCGGTCGCGCTGGCCGGGGTGCTGGTCGGCGGGGTCGCTGGCGTGACGGTATGGCGGACGGGCGCGACCCGGTCACCGGCATCCGCCGTGGTCGCGGCCCCGGTCACGGCTCGGGAACTCCTCGCCGGGCTGCCCGGCCGGCTGCTGCCGCCGGCCACCCCGACCGCCCTGCCCACCGACCGGGCCGTGGGACGGGGAGCCCTGCTCTACCAGATCGACGACCCCGATGGCTTCGACGCCTCGACCGGCGCCTTTCCCCGACGGCCGATGTACCTGGTGACTGCCACCGGTGAACAATTCGGCGTCGGACTGGTGGCTACCGTGGGCGAGTTCAGTCAGGCGCTCTCCCCGGACGGACGGTGGTTCGCCCAGCGCCGCGACGGGCAGTGGTGGATCCGCGACCTCACCGGGGTCACCGAGCGGGCCGTCCCGCCCGGGTACGAGCTGCGGCAGTGGTCGACCGACGGACGGGCGTTGCTGCTCGAGCAACCCTCCGGCGATGGCGAGGCGTACGCAGCGTTCGCCCTGCCTGGCGGGGAACTGAGCCCGCTGGCGTTACGCGGGACGCCGGGCCGCCGGATGCTGGCATTCCTGGACGGGCGTGAACTGGCCACCGCGGAGTTCAACGTCGGTCCGAACGCCCGGCCGCAGGGCCAGCTCACCATCGCGATTCAGGACGTCGACGGCCGCACCGTCCGTTCGGTGTCGCTCGCCACCACCCAACAGGTGGGCCCCGGCGACGTCCGCAACGCGCACGTCCCGCTTGTGCGCGGCGGCGGTGATCCACCGGCGGTGTGGGCTCTGGTCATCGGGGATGAGGTCCCGACCGGCCAGCCGGAGGGGGCGCGGGCGGAGGCCCCCATGACGTTGGTGGGAGTCGATCTACGATCCGGCCGACCGGCCGGCCGGATCGACCTCGTGCCGCCCCGGGGTGCGGAAAGTGAGTACTTCCTCGGTCTCGCCGGCTCCGAGGTCCTGCTGCAACGCATGACCGCGGACAGCAGTGAGCTGGTCGCCGTCGACCCGGCCACCGGCGGGCGTCGGGTGCTGACCTTGCTGCCCGGCCGCGCGCGGGTGATCGTCCCCGGCGACTAAGGGGCCAGGGCCTGGGCACTGACGCTGGGAGCCAAGGCGCGCTGAACTTCGAGGCCGCCTACACCGCCGCTCGTGCGGGGGAGGCGGGCCGTGCCTGGCGGTATTGGGATCGCGCGGACCGGGTGGCGCAGCGCCTGCCGCACGCCCTCGGCTCCTACCTCGTCCAGGCCGCCGAGGACATGCCCTGGACGCCGGCCGACGTGCTGCACCGCCGCTTCCTTGGACGGGTCAGGGCAGCTGATTGGCCGACGCCAGCACCGAAGAGGTCAGGGTGATCCGACTCACTGATGTCACAAACCGCCGGACGCGCGGTGTCTTGAGGCCGACCTTGGAGACGAAGGAGAGGCCATGGCTGAGAACACCGATGTCATCGTGGTCGGCGGCGGATACGCCGGCGTGATGGCGGCCAACCGCCTGACGCGGCGCGATGGTGTGACAGTGACCTTGATCAACCCGCGTCCTGCTTTTGTCGAGCGGATCCGCCTGCACCAGCTCGTCGGCGGGTCGGACGACGCGGTGGTGGACTACCAGGAAATTCTGGCCGGCGGCGTCGGGCTGGTGGTCGACACCGTGACCCGGATCGACGCGGCCGGGCGTCGCGTGACCTTGGCGAGCGGCGGCACTCTCCACTACGACTACCTGATCTACGCCGTGGGCAGCGGCAGCGCCGACCCGAGCGTGCCCGGCGCGGCGGAGCACGCCTACCCGATCGCCACCCTGGAGGAGGCGCGGCGGCTGCAGCCGATCATCGACGCCGTGCCGGCGTCGGCCGCGCTGACGGTGGTGGGAGCCGGGTCGACCGGCATCGAAACCGCTTCCGAGCTGGCGGAGCTGGGCCGGAAGGTGACCCTCGTGTGCGGAAGGGTGCTCGGGCCCTACCTGCATCCGCGTGCCCGGCGCGCGGTGGCCGGGCACCTCGCCAAGCTCGGTGTGACCGTGCTCGAAGGCCCCGGTGCGAGGGTGACCGGCGTGACGGGTGATGCGGTCCAGCTCGCCGACGGCCGCGAGTTGGCCAGCGGCGTGACCATCTGGACCGCGGGATTCGGCGTGCCGGATCTGGCCGTCCGCAGCGGGCTGAGCACGGATGCCCTGGGGCGCCTGCTCACCGATGAGACGCTCACGAGCGTGGACGACGCACGCGTCGTCGCGGCCGGGGACTCGGCGGCACCATCGGACGTGCCGGTGCGGATGAGCTGTCAGTCCGCGGTGCAGCTGGGCCCGCAGGCCGCCGAGACGGTGCTGAGCCGGATCGCCGGCGAGCTGCCCGCCAACTTCAACTTCGGGTCCGCCGGCCAGTGCATCAGCCTGGGCCGCCGCGCCGGAGTCGTCCAGTTCGCCCAGAAGAACGACACTGCGACGAGGATGTTCCACCTGGGCGGCCGGCCCATGGCGATGCTCAAGGAGTCCGTGTGCAGGAGCACCCTCTGGCAGCTGTCGTACGAGGCGCGCCGACCCGGCTCGCTCAACCTCTGGTTCAAGGATCGCCAACGCCAGAAGTCGCTGCGCGCCAAGTCCGGCGAGGCGCCCGCGGTCGCCAGCCGGCCGGCCTGAGGGGGGCGCCGGGATGAGCGACAACGCCGGTGACCCCGCGACCGAAGCCTTCGTCGCCCACCGGAACCTGCTCTTCACCGTCGCCTACGAGATCCTCGGATCGGCGGCCGACGCGGAGGACGTGCTGCAGGAGACCTGGCTGCGGTGGATCAAGGTCGATCTGGATCAGGTACGCGACCAGCGCGCCTACCTGATCCGGATCAGCACCCGGCAGTCGCTCAACCGCCTGCGCACCATGCAGCGGCGCAAGGAGGCATATGTCGGCCCCTGGCTGCCCGAGCCGCTGCTCACCGCGCCGGACACGGCCGAGAACGTCGAGCTGGCCGAGAGTGTGTCGATGGCGTTGATGCTCGTCCTCGAGACGCTCTCGCCGACCGAGCGCGCCGTCTTCGTGCTGCGCGAGGCGTTCGACGTCAGCTACGACGAGATCGCCGCGGCCGTCGACAAGAGCGCGGCGGCCGTACGTCAGATCGCCCACCGCGCCCGGCGGCACGTCGATGCCCGCCGCCCCCGCATGTTGGTCTCCCCGAGCGAGAGGCGGGCGGCGCTGGCGGCCTTCCAGCGCGCGGTCGAGACCAACGACCTGCGGGCCCTGCTCGACGTGCTCGCGCCCGACGTGGTCGTGGTCAGCGACGGCGGCGGTCTCAAACTGGCCGCGCGGCGGCCGATCGTCGGCGCGGAGAAGGCGATCCGCATGTTCATCGGCAGCATGCAAAAGGTCGGAGGCACGCTCACCACCGAACCGACCGTGATCAACGGCAGCCCGGCACTGCTGTTTCGCCTCGACGGGGAGATCGACGGCGTCGCCGCGCTGCGGATCGAGGACGCCCGTGTCACCGGCATCTACTACGTCCGTAACCCGGAGAAGCTGTCCCGCATCGAGTCCGAAACCCCGCTCACCCTGCACTGACAGGTTCAGCAGCCCCATCACGCTGCCTGCTGCTCTCGTGTGACCCACTCCACGATTTTTCCGACATGGAAACTTTGCCGGTCGGGAAAGTCGCGCGGATAGTTGTGCCGTGACCTCGGACGTTGGCCTGCGCGAGCGGAAGAAGCGGGCGACCCGCGCGGCGTTGAGCCATGCGGCATGGTCACTGATGGTCGAGCACGGGATCGACGCGGTGACCGCCGAGTCGGTCGCCGCGACGGTGGACGTCTCACCGCGGACCTTCCGCAACTACTTCGCGAGCCGGGAAGAGGCGATCCTCGACGGGATCGTGCAGCGCTCGAGCTGGCTCGTGGAGGCGCTGCGTGCCCGGCCCGCCGGCGAGCCGGTGTGGGACTCCTTCGCCCACGTTCTGCCCGACGCGATCATGAAAGTGCTCGGTGAGCGCGAGGACGACGTCGCCGCCCTGGTACGCGTCTCCGCCGAGAACCCGGCGATGCTGGCGCAGCAGTTGACGGCGTTCGCGCGCGTCGAGCGGCTCATCGCCGAGGTCATCGCGGAGCGGACCGGGGCCGACGTCGAGCGTGACCTTGCTCCGCACCTGCTGGCTGCCGTCCCCGGAGCCACGATGCGGGCGGTGGTCACGTTCTGGGCCGACGGCACCACCGACGCGACCCTTCCCGACCTCGTCCGGACCAGCGTCGCGCAGCTGCGCGAGGGCCTTCCCCTCGGTCACCCGCCACCTGAGGCCTCGCCCGCTCCGCCAGCTGCCCGGCCGCGAGCCGGAGAAGCCTCCCGTCCATGAGGAGGAGCACGTACCCGTCTGACCAGCCTGCCCTCCCACAGAGCCGCCGCCGTTCGCAGACGACGTCAGCGGCCCTGCGCCTGCTCATCCCTCGCCGCCGCGAAAGGAACGCCGTGGCTGCCGACCACCGCGGGAAGCGCCCGCACCCCGTCCGCGAACTGCTGATCGTGGCCGCGCTCTTCCTGGCGTACAAGGTCGGGCGGCTGCTCGTGGTCGGGGACCTGCCCACGGCGTACGCCCATGCCACGCACGTCTGGGCGCTGGAGCGCGCGTGGGGACTGCCCGACGAGGCGACGTTGCAGCGGAGCGTCCTGTCGCACGACGGCCTGGTCCGGGCCGCGAACAGGTACTACGCCTCGGTGCATTTCCCGGCCACCGCGGCGCTGCTGCTGTTCACGTACCTGACTCGTCCGGCCCTGTACCGGTGGGCGCGCACGCTCCTGGCGGCGCTGTCCGGCGTGGGATTCGCCATCCAGGCCCTCATCCCCCTGGCCCCACCGCGGCTGCTGTCCGCGACCGGCGTGCTGGACACGGGACGCGTGGTGGGGCCGAGCGCCTACGGCGACCCTGCCACCGACACCCTCTCCAACCAGTACGCGGCCATGCCCTCGCTCCACGTCGGCTGGGCGACGGTGGTCGCCATCGTTCTGATCGCGGCCGGCCGTACCCGGTGGCGCTGGCTCTGGTTGCTGCACCCGCTGCTCACCCTCACCGTCGTGGTGATCACCGGAAACCACTACTGGCTCGACGCCGTGGCGGCCCTCGCCCTGCTCGGCGCGATCCTGCTGGTCGCCCCCCGACCCCGGGCGGCGCCCGCCGCCACGACACGGTCAACGGCCGGGACGACCACGGAAGAACCCGCCGGTCCGCTGGTCACTGTGGCCGGGGTACGACGCCGTCTGCTGGCCCGGGACGCGGGCGGCTGGCGCCGCGGGCGTACGCCGGCCTCACCTGCTCGGCCTCTCGGCGGCCGGCAGGGACGCGATGACCTGGCTGCGGGCGTACTGGTCGAGGATCCAGCTACGGCATCGCCGCATCTCCCGGCGTTTGGCGAACGCGCCCATGAGCAGGGTCAGGCGGAGAACCCTGAGGCGTCGGTTTCGGCCGTGTCATGACAACCCGAGTGCGGCGTCGACCGGACTCGTGTTGACTCTGGCGGTGGATCGTCGACGGCTCAGCAGCATCGCGCACTCGCACCACCCGATCGCGGCCCCGATCTTCGGTGTCAACCTCAACCGGCTCCTGCGCCGAGCGGGCCGCCAACCGGCGGCTCGTGTCCTCGACCTCGGCTGCGGAGCGGGATCCTGGGCACTGCAGGCCCTCGCTCACTACCCCGACGGGCACGCGGACGGCGTGGACGTCAGCCCGTACGCCCTCGAACGCGCCGCCAGCGCCGCCGCCGAACGCGGGCTCGCCGACCGGCTCACACTGCATGAGCGCGACGCCCGGACGTACGTGCCGGATGGCGATTACGACCTGGTGCTGTGCGTGGGGTCGACGCACGCGTTCGGCGGATTCGGCGAGACGCTCAAGCTGGCCGGCAAGCATGTGAATGCCGACGGCATCCTCATGGTCGGTGAGGGATTCTGGCAGGTCCCGCCGACTCCGGAGGCACTCGCCGCACTCGATGCGAAGCCTGAGGAATTCACCGACCTCGCCGGCCTCGTCGACGCTGCCGAGCAGGCCGGCTGGACGCCGATCCACGCCCACGTCAGCGACGCCGCAGAGTGGGACGACTACGAATGGTCGTGGATCGGCTCGCTCACCGAGTGGGCGCTGGACAACCCTGGCCACCCGGACGCTACCGAGGCACTCACCGTCGCCCGCGAGCACCGCGATCAGTGGTTGCGCGGGTACCGCGACGTTCTGGGCTTCGTCACGCTGGCACTGCGCCGCATCTGATCGTGGTCCGTCTCGGCAGGGTCGCCCGGAGGCGTCCCCTGGTGACGCCCGAGGAGAACCCGTCACCGGCCGCAGGCCCTGCACGCGTCGCGGGTGCGCAGGTGGTAGTCGCTTGACGCCGAGAGGAGGCCGAGCCCCAGGATGCAGTACGCCGACATCGCCACCCAGAGGAACGTGTCGGAGAACTGGCTTACCGATCCCGACATCAACTGCACCAGCCCCATGCCGAAGTAGCCGACGATGCCCGCCCCGAGCCCGAAGCCGGGCACCAGCAACAGCAGACGAGGGATCCTGCGGCCGGCGAGCAGGGGCACCCACCCCGGCCAGATCTCGCCCCACCGGTGTACCAGCGCCAGCGGCAACAGCACTCCAGCCAGCAACAGGCCGACCTCAAGCCCGATCACGGAGGCGTCGTGCGTCAGGCCGTCGAATCCCACCACGACCTGGGCCGCGAAGCGGGTGACGAGGCCGGCTACCGCGGCGTACGCGGCCCAGCGCGCCCACCGCGCGGGTGCTGAGCGCCGCGCACCCGGTCGGACCGTCCGGCAACAGGCCGGACAGTCGCCCCGGGTGCGTCGCTGATAGCGGGCGGTGGCCAGACCGAGCAGGACGGTGCCGGTGACACAACCGAGCCGGCTGGCGAGCGCGACCGGGTCGAAGTACGGTCCGACCGCGAACAGCAGGAAGCCCACCAACTCCGGCAGCAGGATCGCGGCTGCCGCGATCAGCGCCCCGGCGAGCGTCCAGGCGGCTCCTGCCAGCGCCGGACGCCAAGTCGCCGCCCGGTCCAGAGCAACCGCCAGGACACCCGCGGCGACGCACAACGCCACCGACCGCCAGCCGGTGAAACCGAGCAGGTCCGACCCGAACTGCCGGAACTCCGGAGCCTCGCCGACGGTCCACGCCAGACGCACGCCCCCGTACGTCACGGCCCAGCCGAGCACCGCGTACGTCAGGCCGTGGCCGGTCTTGCCGGCGATCGATGCCGATGTCGTCATGCATCCGATCCTTGCGGCGCCCTGGCGCGGGCGAGCCCCACCGACAGGGGAAGCCACTCCCTCGCCGGAGGGACCTGCCGAGGCGACCGGCTGCGCGCTGTCCCCGACCGCCAAGCGCGAGACGGAACCTGGGGGTGTGGCTAGATCGGGAAGCGGCCGCGGCGGACCTGCCAGTGGCGGCCGGCCTTCAGGTGGTCGACGACCGCGCGCTGGAGCACGGTGCGGCGCGGCAGCTGGTCGAGCGGCGTGGTCAGGGTGCGGAACACGAACCGCAGCACCTCGACGTCGGCGTCCAGCCCTTCCGGCTCCTCGTAGGGCTCCAGCTCGAACCTCCGCTGGAACCGGACGATGTTGGAGTCCCCGGGCAGGTACTCCAGCAGCTGCGGGTCGAGCAGCCACGAGCCGCAGGAGAACGCCGTGTAGCGCTCGTCGGGAAAGTGGCGCGGGAAGAACGCGCGGGCCTCGTCGAGCGACGCCGCGACCGCCTCCGGGGTCATCGGCCCCGACTCAGGGATGTGCAGGTCGATGGCGGCGTCGCCGCGCTGGTGCTGCAGCCGGCCCAGCTCGTAGATGCCGCCGCGCGCGTGCAGCGTCAGCCAGCTCTGCATGACCGGCCAGCCCTCGCGGTGCATCCGCCGGTCGATCGCGAGGTTGCGGCCCAGGTCGGCGAGGGCCACCCACGACACGGCATCGGCGATGCCGTGGTCGCGGTGGTACTGCCTGACGACGTCGACCAGGGCCAGGTACGCGTACACGTAGAGGTGCCGCCAGGCGGGGCCCCGTTCGCGCGGCAGCTCCGGACCGGGCGACAGCCAGCCGTGGCCCCCGAGGTCGGCGCGGACCAGGGCGATCGAGCGGTCGAGCAGCCAGCGCAGCTCCGGGGTCCACAGCGGAGAGTCGGCGTCGGGCCAGCCCGCCATGATCTCGGCGGCGTCGTCCGGCCGCACGGCGAGCCGGTTGAGGATCGCAGGCGCGTCGGCCTTGGCGGGCAGTGGAGCCGACGGACGGTCGCCGGCGAGCCGGTGCACGCGGTCGACGTCCTCGACGGGAACCCCGAGCCGGGCGGCGGTGTCGTCCAGATCCACGCGGACGACCCTACCGGCCGGTCGGCGCGTTCCAAGGCCCGTACCGCTCGGGCAGAACCTGCCACGGTGACCCGGTCCGCAAGCGTCCGGTGGACGGCGCGGGTCACCCGGGTCAGTCGCCGGCCAGGGTGAGCAGTCCGTCGGCGGCGACCTCGAAACGGGTGCCGAGGCGGCCGAGCAGATCGGCGAGCCAGCGGGCCTCGTCGGGGCTCGCGGTCTCCAGACGCATCCGGCGGATCCGCACCGGAGCGGCCCGCAGTCCGCGCAGCCGGCCGGTGTCCCAGTCGAGGGCGGGCAGCCAGAGCAGCCGCAGTTCAGGCCGGTACACCTCCTGCCCGCTGATGCCCTCGTAGTCGTCGACCAGGTCCCCGCAGCCGTAGAGGATCAGCCGGTCCCGGTAGACCTCAACCGGTCGGAGGTGGTGCGACGAGTGCCCGTGCACCACGTCCACGCCAGCGTCGAGCAGGCGGTGCGCGAACTCGATGTGCTCGGCCGGCACCTCGTACCCCCAGTTGGTGCCCCAGTGCACCGAGACCAGCACCCGGTCGGCGGGCTCGGCCTCGGCGGCGATCCGCCGCGCCATCAGCTCGGCGGTGGCGGCGGAGGTCTCCGGCAGGTACGCCACTCCCGGCCCGTCGGCGGTGGCCGCCCAGTACGGGGGCACCCCGCTGGACGGGGCGGCCACCGAGAAGACCAGCACCCGGCGACCTCGGCCGAGGTCCACCCGGGCCGGCTCCCACGCCGCCGCGGCGTCCCGGCCGGCACCGGCGGCGGCGATCCCGGCCCCGGCCAGCGCGTCGAGGGTGTCGGTGAGGCCCACCGGGCCGAAGTCGAGCACGTGGTTGTTGGCCAACGCGCAGACGTCGAGCCGGGCGGCGGCCAGGCAGGACACGTTGTCCGGGTGCATCCGGTAGTGCACCGATTTGGCCGGGGCGTGCTCGCCCCGGCCGGTCACCGCGGTTTCCAGGTTCACGATCCGCGCGTCCGGCCGCAGCCGGTCCAGCAGTGACAGGGCGACGCCCCAGGGCCACCGCGGTGGCACCGGCCGGGGAATCGGCCCGCTGACCGACTCGGCCAGCCCGACGTAGGTCTCCGCGTCGCGGACCGCACCTTCGCGCAGGTCGGACGGGCCCGGCCGGGGCAGGATCCGGTCCACCCCACGGCCGGTCATCACGTCGCCCGCGAGGAAGAGGGTCAGCGCATCGTCGGCCATCCGGCCGCTTTCCCCGCCGCGCCCGAGCCTCACCTGCCACCAGCGGCGACGCCCGGCGCGCCGGTCGGGCCGCGTCGCGTCGGCCGTCTGGGCAGCCGGTAGGTGCCTCGCCAGACTCGCGGCCTGGGCGGCCAGGGCAGGCCCGGTGGCGACCGCCTCGCTGCCGTTGCTAGAGTCATGTTGTTGCTGAAGCAAAATTATCATCGGCAACTACTTTGAAAGGATGCCTTCGATGACCAAGCTCTCCGTCATCTACTACTCCTCGACCGGTACCGTCCACGCCATGGCCAAGCGGCTCGCCGAGGCTGGCGAGAAGGCCGGCGCCGAGGTGCGGCTGCGCCAGGTTCCGGAGCTTGCCCCCGCGGAGGCCATCGCCTCCAACGCCGCCTGGAGCCAGCACTTCGACGCCACGAAGAGCGAGGCGAAGGCGACCGCCGACGACATCGTCTGGGCCGACGCGGTGCTGTTCGGCACCCCGACCCGCTACGGCAACGTCTCCAGCCAGCTGAAGCAGTTCATCGACACTCTCGGTCCGCAGTGGGGGCAGGGGCTGCTGGCCGACAAGGTGTACGCCGGCTTCACCGCATCCATGACCGCCCACGGCGGCCAGGAGTCGACGCTCCTGGCGCTCTACAACACGATCCACCACTTCGGCGGGCTGGTCGTCGCTCCCGGCTACACCGACCCGGTGAAGTTCGGCGACGGCAACCCGTACGGCGTCTCGCACGTCACCGGCGGAGGCAACGACGCTCCGCTGGGCGACGCCCAGCTCAACGCCCTCGACCACATGGCTCAGCGGGTCGTCACGATCGCCAGCAAGCTCAGCGCCTGACAAGCTCCGCTGGTGCCGGGCGGCCTCCGGGGCGGAGGCCGCCCGGCAGGCCAAAGGGCCGGTTTCCCGATGTGGGAAGCCGGCCCTGGCCCGCTTTGAAGGGACCCGGCACGCGGCCGGGTGGGAGGGGACGCGCCGGCCCTTGCTGAGATCCCTTCACGAGCGTAGGAAGAACACCACGCTCCATCCACCACGGTCGACCCCGCAGCGATCCACCTTCCCGCGTCGAAGGAGATGCGCGTGACCACACCCAGACGGCTCCGTCTCGCCGTGTCCGTGCTGGTGACCGCAGGCGCCGTCCTGCTCGGCGCGGCCGCCACCGCGGCGCCGCCTGCGACTCCCGGACCGGCGGGGGACCGGGCCTGCGACCCGATCGACCCGACGGCCTGCCTGCTGCCGTTCCCCAACGACTACTTCACCGTGCCGGATCGGACCAGCCCCACCGGCAAGCGGGTGCGGTTCGCGACCTCCGCGATGCCCGCCAACGTGCAGGGGACCCCGATCGACCCGACGGAATGGAACCGGCAGGACGGGTTCAGTCCCGGCTCGCCGATCCTGGTGCGGGTGCCCGGCCTCGACGCCGCGGCGACCGGGATCGCGCCGGTCACCGACATCGGCCGCTCGATGGCGCCGGACGCGCCGATCGTGCTGCTCAACGCCCGCACCGGCAAGCGCACGCCGTACTGGGCCGAGCTGGACGCGCACGCAGCCGGCCAGCCCGACCGGCAGCTGCTGATCATCCGGCCGGCGGTGGCGCTGACCGAGGGCACCCGGTACGTCGTCGGCCTGCGCGGCCTGCGCGACGGCAACGAGGCGTTGATCCCGGCGCCGAAGGCGTTCACGGCGTACGTGACCGGTGCCGGCCTCGGCCATCGCGATCGTCGGGCGCCGCAGATGAAGCGGATCCTCGCCGACCTGACCAGGGCCGGCGTCAAGCGGCACAGCCTCTACCTGGCCTGGGACTTCACCGTGGCCAGCCGGCACGGTCTGACCGGGCGGATGCTGGCGGTCCGGCACGGTGCGTTCGCCGCCCTGCGCCGGGCCGCACCGTCGTTCACCGTCACTCAGGTGACCGACTATCCACCGGAGCAGGAGCCGCTGATCGCCCGGCAGGTGACCGGCACCATCGGCGTACCGTCCTATCTGACCGGCGACGGCGGACCCGGTTCGCGGCTGCACTACGGGCCGGCCGGCGGCGACGGGACAGCACCGACGCCGAACGCCCTGCCCACGCCGTCGGGCGCGACGGTCGCGGCGGACTTCGTCTGCAACATCCCGCGCAGCGCCTCCGCCGCCAGGCCGGCGCACCTCTCGCTCTACGGCCACGGCCTGCTCGGCAGACCGACCGAGATCAACGCCGGCAACGTCAAGACGATGTCGAACACGTACGACTTCACCTTCTGCGCGACCAGTTGGATCGGCATGGCCGCCGCCGACGTCCCGTACGTGGCCGGCGCCTTCACCGACCTCAGTGCCTTCCCCGCGGTGGTGGATCGGTTGCAGCAGAGCTTTTTGAACTTCCTCTTCCTGGGCCGGGCGATGATCCACCCGGGCGGGTTCGCCGCCGACCCGGCGTTCCAGGGCGCCGACGGGCAACCGCTGATCGACGTGGCCGGCGGGCTGCACTACGACGGCAACAGCCAGGGTGGCATCAACGGCGGCGCGCTCACCGCCATCGCCCAGGACTGGACCCGGTCGGTGCTCGGCGTGCCGGCGATGAACTACTCCACGCTGCTGCAACGCAGCGTGGACTTCGCCCCGTTTCAGACAGTCATGGACGGCTACTACCCGGACAAGGTCGACCAGCAGCTGATTCTCGCGCTGCTGCAGATGTTGTGGGACCGGTCCGAGGCCAACGGGTACGCCCAGCACATGACCGACCGGCCGTTGCCGCGCACCCCGGCGCACCAGGTGCTGATGCACGTGGCCTTCGGCGACCAGCAGGTCTCGCCGGCCGCGGCGGAGGTCCAGGCGCGGACCATCGGCGCCCGCCTGCACACCCCCGCGCTCGCCGACGGCTGGTCACTGGATGTCCAGCCGTACTGGGGCATCGCGCCGATCCGCAGCTATCCGTACACCGGCTCGGCGATCGTGATCTGGAACAGCGGTGCGGCGTACGCGCCACCGCCGACCAACCTCGCCCCGGCCGGGCCGGAGTACGGCGACGATTCGCACGAGTTCCCACGCGCCCAGGCCGGGGCCCAGAAACAGAAGGCGGTGTTCCTGCTCACCGGCAAGGTCATCGACGTCTGCGCGCGGACACCCTGCCCGTGACACGGTGAACCGTCGCGCCGGAGGGGCCCGCCGGGATCACCATTCCGGCGGGCCCGTGCGGGAACGCTCTGGCTCAGAAGGACGGAGCCAGACCGCAGCGCGGCGGTCAGCGGCCGTCTTCCGCGGCATCACGGCGAGGAGGGTTCAGTGAGTGATATTCCGGATCTCGGTCCCCTGCCGCAGCGCATCACCGTCGACGTGGAACAGGTGCGTCGGCTCATCGCCGACCAGTTCCCGCACCTGGCCGACCTCCCGATCGAGCCGGTGGCCAACGGCGGCTGGGACAACTGGACCTTCCACCTCGGCCCCGAAAGGCTGGTGCGTCTGCCCAGCGCGGCAGAGTACGCCTTGGCGGTCGACAAGGAACATCGGTGGCTCCCGGCCCTCGCCGCTCGGCTGCCGCTGCCCATCCCCGCCCCGGTGGCGAAAGGCAGGCCAGACGCGGGTTACCCCTATCCGTGGTCGATCTACCGGTGGCTCGACGGCGAACGTGCGAGCGTGGACCGCATCGCCGACCCGGTGCGATTCGCGATCGACCTGGCCGAGTTCCTAGCGGCCTTGCAGAGTGTCGACACCGCCGAGGGTCCGCAGCCGGGTGTCCACAACTGGTTCCGGGGCGGCACCCTGCGCACCTACGACAAGAAGGTGGAGCGTGCTCTCGCGGAGTTGGACGGTCACGTCGATGCCGAGCTGGTGCGCGAGATCTGGGCGAGGGCGCTCGACGCCTGCTGGGACGGTGTAGACCGCTGGTTCCACGGGGACATCGCCGAGGGAAACCTTCTGCTTGCTGACGGGCAGCTGGTGGGCGTCATCGACTTCGGGACATGCGGCGTCGGTGACCCAGCCTGCGATCTGGCGATTGCCTGGACTTTGCTGACCGCTGACGGCCGGCAGGCATTCCGCAAGCGGCTGTCGGTGGATGATGCGACGTGGGCGCGCGGACGTGGCTGGGCCCTCTGGAAAACGCTCGCTACCTGCTCCTACACCTTCGAAGACCCCGAGGACGCGGAGGATTTCGCGAGCGCGCAGCGCGTCCTCGGCGAGATCTTTTCTGAATACACGTCGACGCTGTCATGAAGCCTCGCCCATGACAGCCAATACGCCGCGGCACGCCCTCGCCCAGCCGTGATCACGATCCCCGACTGGAGTACTAGCCTGCCGCGTTGTGCTTCGCGACCAGGTTCGGGAGTTCGTCCAGCGAGTCGATGCGGAACAGGCATTGCTCGGACACGGCTGGGATGTCGAGGATGTGACCCCACGGAGAACGGCGGATCAGGCAGGTCTTCATACCGGCCTCGTTGGCGGGGCGTGCATCGTTGTCGGGCCGATCGCCGACGTACAGGATCGAAGACGCGTTGCCACCGCCTTCGCGAACGACCCGCTCGAAGAAGGCCGGCGACGGCTTCTCCACGCCCCAACCGTGCGACGTGCCGATCACGTCCACGCAGAGGTCGAGAGCGCGGAGGATCCGCTCAGCGTGAGCTGGCTGGTTGCCGGCCAGGCCCACGAACAGGCCCTGTTCCTTCAGGGAGGTCAGGCACGGTCGCGCGTCGGGGTAGAGATCCTCTTCGCCGAACGTCTCCGGCTTGTCGGCAGCTGCTCGGCGCTCGAGTTCGGCCGCGAGATCGAAATCGGGCCGGAAGGCCCGGAACGTCTCCTGATAGTCCAGGCCCCGGGCGATGACCGCACCGAAGACCGCCGAAAACGTGTGCCGTGGAACGCCGAGCCAGTCCGCCCAGTTCTCGAACTCGCGGGACTCGTCGAGAATCGTCCCGCCGATATCGAAGAAGACCGCGTCGATCACTTGCGTTCCTCCGTCACCGTCGCTGCTGGTGGATCCTAGCCGCGGGGGCGCTCTATGGCCGTCCCGTCCACGGCCTCAGCGCGGCACCACAGCGATGACGTCAATCTCAATCAGCATCCCGGCCAGCGCCAGGCCGGGCACCGGGATCAGAGTCCATGCCGGCTTCCGGTCTCCCCACACACGATCGAACTCCTGTCTCACCACCCCAAACTTTTCCTCGTCGTGGTCGACGACGAGGAGGTTGAACTTCGCTACGTCCGACATCGTGGCACCAGCGGCTGCAAGCACAGTTGCGGTGTTCGCCAGCGCTTGTCTGAGCTGCGTCCCGAAGTCCTCCGCCAGAACGCCGTCTTCGGTCTCGCCGCCCTGTCCTGCCGGAAGGATCATCCGCCAGCCGGCCGGGAATACCGCAAGGTGCGAGTAGGCGTTCGGCCGAGGATCGTAGAGACCCTTTGGGTTGATGAACTTCAGTCCGTCAACTTCTCCCGCGTGAACGTTATGGGCCACGTCGTTCTTTCCCTCCGCGCTGCTGTGAGGACGTCTGCACTCAAGGACCAGCGGTGGTCGCGAAAAGTGCTTGCATCGTGACCCACCGTTATCGCGAGTTTAGTGCTCCGGCCATCGCTGGTGGAGTCGGAGTCTGCGCAACCTGCCATCCGACCCCGCATCCGACGCCGGGGAGCCGGATGAGATCCGATCGCGACAGTGCGCTGGGTTGTCCGGTGGTGCAGCGCGTCCCACGTGCAAGGGCTGGTGACTGCTATTGCAGGAACGGATGCCAGTTCCGGATCTGCGCGATCGTGACGCCCGGGGTGGTGAAATAGGGGTCGGCGGCGATCAGCGCGTCAACGGACTGCCGGTCGGGCGCGTCAATGACGATCATCGCTCCGCTGTCGTCGGCGAAGGGACCCGCCATCCGAACGGTTCCATCGCGGTGAAGGGCGGCCAGCCGGCTGCGATGGGCGGCCCGTGCGGCCAGGCGTTCGGGGTCACTGGTGAAGGTCAACTCTACGATCCACACACGGGCACGCTAGGACGTCGGCGCCGTGCGGCGCTGTATCACTTGATACATGACTTCGTTGGATCTCATCCCGGCGCTACGAGCCCTGTCCCCGGTCGAGCTGGAGGCGGTTGCCCGGGACAGTCGCGCGGTACGGTTCGGCGCCGGGGCGTTGATCCGGCCGGCCGGTGAGCAGGTGAGCGCCGTGGTCCTGCTGCTGTCCGGCACCGTGGTCGCCACGCACGCCGCACCCACCGGCGGTGAGGTGTGGCCCGATCAGTGGACGGGCCCCGCGATCGTGGACAAGTCCGCCGTGCTGGATGGCGGCAGGCCGTCAACCGGGTTGGTGGCGATTACCGGGGTCACCGCGCGCCTGCTGCCTCGCATCCGGTTTCTGCGCCTGCTCGACGACGAACAGTCGGTGCGTAGGCATGTGCTCGGACAGCTCGCGCGGGACGCCATGGCCAGCCGACGGCGGCTCGCGCAGGCCGTCACGCTACCGGCGGTCGCTCGAGTGGCTGCTTGGCTGAACGCGCAGGATCCGGCGGATCGGGTCGCCTGGCGAGGATCGCAAGAGCAGTTGGCGCGCATGCTTGGGCTGAGCCGGGTCACCATCAACCGGGCTCTGGCGCGGCTCACCGCTGCTGGCGCTGTCCGGCTGACCGAACAGGGAATTGTCATCGACGATCGTGGGCGTCTGGACTTCCTATCGAACGATTCCTGACCGCCCGGCAGCAGCGGGCGGACCGTTTGCCTTGCGGCTGGGCGACCAGGGGCAGGTTGTGCCGCCACACGCAGACAGTCGCGGGGCCGCGGATCCGCCCTACATATCCTGCTGCCGGCGCACCATCTCGTTGATCCACGTGGGCGCGAACGGAGACGTGCAGCCCGGGGAGGTCGGGTAGTCCTTGAGCACCTGCAGGCGCTCACCGATGTCGATCGCGCGGGCGCGGTGCTCGGCGTGCTCGATCCCGATCTGAGCCAGGCAGTGGTTCATCGCCCACTGCAGGCGATCGGGGGCGTCCTTCATCTTTGCCTCGATGACGTCGAGCAGCCCGGCGAGGTCGAGGCCGTCGGGCTTCTTCGCCACACGTTCGGTGGTCAGCGCCCAGCCGGCACTCGCGACCACCGGATCCGGATCGGCGGACCAGGCCAGGCGCAGCTCTTCGGAGTGCGGGTTCTTCTTCACCACGTAGTTCACGAGCCAGTCGTGCACCTTGGGTTTGCGCGCCTCGCGCAACATGACGTCCAACTCGTCACGCTCGAACGCCTTCGGGCGGCAGATCAGGATCGCCAGCAGTCTCGCCGCGGTGTCCTCCGTCGCCCAGAGCCGGCGCGCGAGTTCCTGCTGCGTCTTCAGCCGCTTCGCGAGCGCGCGCAGCTTGCCGAGGTTCACGCCGTGATCGTCACCGTGTTTCTCGTTCACCTCGCGTGTCTTCGGGTCCTCGAGCGCTGCCAGCTCGGCCATCACCTCGGCCACGGTCGACTCGGTGAGCGTCGTTTCGGCCACCTCAGCCTCCTGTCCGTCATGTGCATCGCAGCCTACGACTTCGCCGCGCGCCAGCACGTTCGACGCGGGGACGCCTGTGCGTACGGCGATCACGATCCTGACGAGGGCCCGACGCTGCGGAAGGTGCGACGGTAGGCGTCCGGAGGTACGCCGACGGTGCGATGGAAGTGTCGGCGCAGCGTCGTGGCGGTCCCCATGCCGGCCGCCTGCGCGATGGCGTCGATGCTGTTGTCGGTGTTCTCCAGCAGCTCCTGGGCCCGGCGGATCCGCTGCGTCGACAGCCAGTGCAGTGGGGTGCTGCCCGTCACCGACCTGAAGTGGCGGGCCAGGTTGCGCGAGCTCATGTTCGCCTGGCGGGCCAGGTCCTCCACGGTCAGCGGGCGGTCCAGCCGTTCCATCGCCCACGGCAGCAGGTCGGCGAGGGGATGGTCGTCGCGGGCGGGCACCGGGGTGGTGACGAACTGGGCCTGGCCGCCGGCGCGATGCGGCGGTACGACCAGGCGGCGGGCGACGGCGTTGGCGACCGTCGAGCCGTGGTCGCGGCGGATCAGGTGCAGGCACAGGTCGATCGCGGCGGCCTTGCCGGCAGAGGCGAGCACGTTGCCGTTGTCGACGTAGAGCACGTCCGGGTCGACCTGCACCCGGGGATAGCGCGCGGCCAGCGCCTCGGTGTGGGCCCAGTGGGTGGTCGCGTGCAGCCCGTCCAGCACCCCGGCGGCGGCCAGCACGAACGCACCGGTGCACAGCGAGACCATCCGGGCGCCCGCCTGGTGGGCCGACCGGACGGCGTCGAGCAAATCGGCTGGCACCTCCGCGTCGATGTCCTCCACGGAAGGGACGATCACGGTGTCGGCGCGGGCGAGGCGGTCCAACCCGGCGTCAGGTTCCACCCGGAACCTGCCGATCCGGACCGGGCCCGGGCCGCAGACCACGAGGTCGTACCACGGGTCCGCCAGGCCCGATGGGTCGCGGACGAAGACCTCGCAGGCCATGGCGAGCTCGAAGTGCAGCATCCCGTCGGTGGCGGCGAGCGCGATCGTGGCCATGTCCGAAACTGTACGGGTAATGGCGTTCCAGACACTAGGCCAGGGCCGGCCGTGCGGAGAGGATCTCCTCAGTCGATCTTTCAAGGGGAGGGACTGCGATGGGTTCGAATCAGACCGTGGCGGTGTTCGGGGCGTACGGGCACACCGGGCGGTTCGTGGTGACGGAGTTGCGCGATCGCGGGTTCGTCCCGCTCCTCCTCGGTCGCGACGCGGGCAAGCTCCAGGCGCTGGCGGCGGCTCATCCCGGGCTCGAACTCCGGGTGGCGTCGGTCGACGACCCGGCCTCGCTCGACCAGGCACTGAAGGACGCCGCTGCCGTCATCAATTGCGCCGGACCGTTCGCCTCGACCGCGGCCCCGGTGATCGAGGCCGCCCTGCGCGCCCGGATCCCGTATGTGGATGTGGCGGCCGAGATCGAGGCCAACCTCGACACGTTCACGCACTTCGCCGAGCGCGCCCGGACCGCCGGCGTCGCGGTGGTCCCGGCGATGGCCTTCTTCGGCGGACTCGGCGACCTGCTGGTCACGACGGCGATGGGCGATTGGACGGCGGCCGACGAGGCGCACGTCGCGTACGGACTGAGCAGCTGGCACCCCACGGCCGGGACCCTCGTCTCCGGCACCGTCTCCCGGGACCGGCGCGGCGGCCAACGTGTCCGCTACACCGGTGGCCGGTTGGAGTACTACGTCGACGAGCGCGTTCTGCCGACCCTGGACTGGGACTTTCCCGCCCCGATGGGCCGAAGGAGCGTCCTCGGCGAGTTCTCGATGGCCGACATCGTCACCGTGCCCAGCCACCTGTCCATCCCCGAGGTGCGTACGTACATGACCACCGACGCGGCCCGGGACCTGGCCGCCCCCGACGCACCCGCGCCGACCGCGGTCGACGAGCGCGGCCGGTCCGCGCAGACGTTCACCGTCGACGTCATCGTGCGCTCCGGCGACAGGCAACGACGCGTCGTCGCCAGCGGCCAGGACATCTACGCGATCAGCGCACCGCTGGCGGTCGAGGCGGTCCGTCGCCTTCTCGACGGTCGTACGAGGACGAGCGGCGTCGCCTCCGCCGGCGAGATCTTCGACGCGCCCGACTTCCTCCGCGCGCTGTCCGCGCACATCACGCTCGAACCGCGCCACGAGTCTCGCGCGCCGCAATTCGCCTGACCGGCCACGTAGCCCGCGGCGGTTGCTCACACGGATCCTGGGACCGTCACGTCGCGGCCGTGATGGCCGTGCCTGCGGCCCGCCCGCTCCGGCTGCGGACTCAGGCGATCAGGGTGCCACCGTCGACGGTCACACCGTGCCGGTGGCGTAGGTTGCCCACAGCAGGTAGACGAACGCCTCCGAGGACCCATGAACTTCAGTGACAACGTGCGCTCGGCCTTCCGGCGTGGTGAGACCGACGCCGTGGTGCGCATGAGCGAGGCCGAGATCGAGCGGGCCCAGGCGGCGGGCGACCCGGCGGGCGAGGTCGAAGCCCGGTACAGCCTGGCCCGGGTCGCCATCCGTGGCGGTGACCTCGCGGGCGGAGAGGCCCGGGCCCGGGAGGCTCTTGAGGTCGCGCTGCGCTCCGGCGACCGAAGCCTCGAGGAACGGCCGAGGCACGTGCTGGCTGCCGTGGCGCGGATGTCCGGCGATCTGCTCCGCGCTCGGGGTCTGTACCTGGACAGCATCGCGCTCAACGAGGCGCTCGGCCAGCCCAAGATGGTCAACTCGGAGTATCACAACCTCGCGTTCTGCGAGCTGGGCCTGGGCAATCTCGATGTGGCGAGGAAGCTGTTCGCCGAAGGCCGCGAGCGGGTGTTCCGCAACGGCTGGGCCGACTTCGTGCCGTACGTCTGCGTAGCGGGCGCGGCGCTCGGCTCAGCCGAGGGTGATCACACTCGGGCGGCGCGGATGATCGGCGTCGCGGATGCCGCGTTCGCGTCGCTCGGCCAGGTGCCGGACCCGGACGACGCGGCCGACCTCGCGAAGGCGCGCGCCGCCGCGATCGAGGCGCTCGGCCCGGACGCCTTCGGCGAGGAGTACGCACGAGGACAGCTTCTCGACCCACGTACGGCCTTCGCCGACGACCGACGCTGACGCGACGATCCGCAAGGCTGCCGGGCCGCCGGTCACGTCAGCGGTCAGGTCTGGCCGGGTTCGACGCCCGCAGTTGTCGCCGGCGGGAAGGATGTTAGCGCTCACATTGTGAGCGCGCCCTGATCGGAGCCCTACCCGGTGCTGCGGGGCGCCGTCCCCCACCACCCTCCCCACCGCCGCGTCGCTCAGCCGGGCCCCGCCCGCGGCTGACGTAGACTGCTGGCGGTTCAGCGATGATCACCTGGCACTCAGCACCGGTGTGGTGGGCTGAGCGAGGGTGATCGGGCCGGGCCGCTCCAGTCGACGTCGGCGGGCAACGGATCGGACGTGGGCGGAGGAAGAAAATGGCCGTGCGCAGTCCGGCGATGACCGACGTTGCTCGTCTGGCCGGTGTCTCCCATCAGACGGTGTCGCGGGTGCTCAATGGGCACCCCAACGTCCGTGAGCAGACCCGGTTGCGGGTACGGGCGGCGATCGCCGAGCTCGGCTACCGCCCGAACGGCGCCGCGCGCGCGTTGGTGACCGGCCGATCGCAGGTCATCGGCGTGGTGGCGCAGAACACGACCCTCTATGGTCCGGCGTCGCTGTTGGCCGCTCTCGACCAGACCGCCGCGGAAGAGGGTTTCGCGGTCAGCGTGGGCAGTGTGCGGAACCTGGACCACCGTTCCATCTCGGCGGCGGTCGAGCGGCACCTGTCGCACCGGGTCGCCGGCATCGTGGTCATCGCGCCGGTGGAGTCGGCCGGTGAGGCGCTGGAACGCCTACCCAAGGACGTCCCGCTGGTCACCGTCGACGGTGACCCGCGCCGGCCGGTGCCGCTGGTGACGGTCGATCAGGTGGCGGGCGCCCGGGCGGCGACCCAGCATCTGCTCGACGCCGGGCACCGCACCGTCTGGCACGTGTCGGGGCCAGCCGACTGGTTCGACGGCGCCGGTCGGATCGAAGGCTGGCGGGCTGCGCTGCTGGCCGCGGGGGTGGAACCGCCACCGTTGATGCCGGGGGACTGGTCCGCGGCCTCGGGTTACCGGTGTGGGCGGTTGTTGGCACGGATGCCCGAGGTCACCGCGATCTTCACGGCCAACGATCATCTCGCGCTCGGTGTGCTGCGGGCACTGCACGAGTCCGGTCGGCGGGTGCCGGACGAGATCAGTGTGGTCGGCTTCGACGACGTGCCGGAGGCTGCGTACTTCATTCCGCCGCTGACCACCGTCCGGCCGGACTTCGACGCGGTGGCGCGGGCGAGTCTCCAGCTGCTGCTGGCCCAGATCGAATCGGGCACCGGCGGGGCGCTTCGGCAGACCATCGCCCCGACCCTGGTCGCCCGCGGTAGCGTCGCCCCACCGCGCCACTGACGGCGCCCGGGCGGCACCGGGGGCTAGCTGGCGCATGGGTTGGGCAGTAACCTCGCCCTGAGCCGGCATCGCCGCCACTTATGTCCGATGTGGATGGCGGCCGGTGGGGCTTCGCCGGCGGGTGCCTCCGTTACGAGACCGTGACGCCGGTATTTCAGAGTAAGTGTTGACGTGCGGCATGTGAGCGCTAACACTACCCGGAAAGGTGACAGGTGGCCCCGGTGATCGGCGGGGAGTCCAGAGAGGAGACGCCCGTGGGCAGGAAATTCCTGGTTGCTCTCGGCGGTGCGGTGTTGGCGCTCAGTCTGGCGGCGTGCGGTGGTGAGGGTGCCGGCGGCGGCGGTGACACCAGCGGTGAGAAGCCCGGCGACCTGACCATCGGCGTCTCGATGCCGACCCAGACCTCCGAGCGGTGGATCGCCGACGGTAACGCGGTGAAGCAGAAGCTGGAGGCGAAGGGCTACAAGGTCGACCTCCAGTACGCGGGTGACGACATCCCCACCCAGTCGCAGCAGGTCGACCAGATGATCACTCAGGGCGCGGACGTCCTGGTCATCGCGGCGATCGACGGTACGGCGCTCAGCGGTCAGCTACAGGCCGCCGCCGACGCGAAGATCCCGGTCATCGCGTACGACCGGTTGATCCGCGGCAGCAAGAACGTCGACTTCTATGTCAGCTTCGACAACTTCAAGGTCGGCGTCGCTCAGGCCACCGCGCTGCTGGTCGGTCTCGGCCTGCAGAACAAGGACGGCTCGAAGGGCGCGGCGACGGGTCCGTTCAACGTCGAGCTGTTCGCCGGTTCGCTCGACGACAACAACACCCAGTACTTCTTCGGCGGGGCGATGGAGACGTTGAAGCCGTTCATCGACGCCGGCACGCTGCGGGTGAAGTCGCGACAGACCGCCATCGAGCAGGTGGCCATCCTGCGGTGGCAGCAGGAGACCGCGCAGAAGCGGATGGAGGATCTGCTCACCTCCAGCTACAACGACGGCGCTCTGGTCAACGGAGTCCTGTCGCCGTACGACGGTATCTCCCGCGGCATCATCACCGCGCTGCAGAACGCCGGTTACGGCGCCGCGAGCAAGAAGATGCCCGTGGTGACCGGCCAGGACGCGGAGATCGCCTCGATCAAGCTGATCAACGACGGCGTGCAGAGCTCCACCGTCTTCAAGGACACCCGACTGCTGGCCGACCAGGCCGTGAACGCCGCCGAGGCGTTCCTGCAGGACAAGCAGCCGCAGGCCAACGACTCGCAGACGTACAACAACGGCGTCAAGGTCGTCCCGGCCTACCTGCTGCCGATCGCGACGGTCTACAAGGACGACATCAAGGCTACGCTGATCGACTCCGGCTACTGGACGGCGGAAGAGGTCGCCGCCGGCCAGGCCAAGGGCTGAGCCGTCCACCGGGCCCGGCGGTCACCGCCGGGCCCGGTGTCACGACGTACCGCGTCCGGATCTGACGATGAGGACAGTGACCATGGACGACACCATCCTCGAGATGCGCCGCATCACGAAGACCTTCCCCGGGGTGACTGCGCTCGAGGACGTGAACCTCGCGGTGCGCCGGGGGGAGATCCACGCCATCTGCGGCGAGAACGGTGCCGGCAAGTCCACCCTGATGAAGGTGCTGTCGGGCGTCCACCCGACCGGCTCGTACGACGGCGAGATCCTCTTCGACGGCAAGCCGATGCAGTTCCGGGGCATCCGGGACAGCGAGGCCAACGGCATCGTCATCATCCACCAGGAGCTCGCCCTGGTGCCGTACCTGTCGATCGCCGAGAACCTCTTCCTCGGCAACGAGCGGCGCGGGCGCGGCGGGCTCATCGACTGGAACCGGGCCAACGCCGAGGCGGCGGAGCTGCTGGCGTCCGTCGGGTTGCACGAGAACCCGGTCACCCCGGTCATCCAGCTCGGGGTGGGCAAGCAGCAACTGGTGGAGATCGCCAAGGCGCTGTCGAAGAAGGTGCGCCTGCTCATCCTGGACGAGCCGACCGCCGCCCTCAACGAGGTCGACTCGGCTCACCTGCTCGACCTGTTGCGGCAGCTCAGGGACCGGGGGATCACCTGCATCATGATCTCCCACAAGCTCAACGAGATCACCGCGATCGCCGACTCGACCACCGTCATCCGCGACGGACGTACTGTCGAGACCCTCGACATGCACGCCGACGAGGTGACGCAGGGACGGATCATCCGAGGCATGGTCGGGCGCGACCTGGACAGCTTCTACCCCGATCGGGAGTCGTCGCCGGGCGCGGAGGTGCTCCGGATCGAGGACTGGACGGTGCGACATCCGGTCCAGGACCGGATGGTCGTCGAGGGCGTCGGCCTGTCCGTGCGGGCCGGTGAGGTCGTCGGCATCGCGGGGCTGATGGGTGCCGGCCGGACCGAGCTGGCGATGAGCGTGTTCGGCCGGTCTTACGGCCGCGACGTCAGTGGGCGGCTGCTCATGCACGGTCGGGAGGTCACCGCCCGTACCGTCACCGAGGCGATCGACCACGGCATCGCCTACGTGACCGAGGACCGCAAGCGGTTCGGCCTGAACCTCATCGACGACGTCCGCCGCAACGTCTCCGCCGCCGCGTTGGCCAGGCTGTCCCGGCTGGGCTGGGTGAACGGCAACGAGGAGATCAAGGTCGCCGAGCAGAGCCGGCGGGAAATGAACATCAAGGCGCCCAGCGTCATGGCGGTGGTCGGCAAGCTCTCCGGGGGCAACCAGCAGAAGGTTGTGCTGTCGAAGTGGCTTTTCACCGACCCGGACGTGTTGATCCTGGACGAACCGACGCGCGGGATCGACGTCGGGGCGAAGTACGAGATCTACACGATCATCAATCGGCTGGTGGCCGACGGTAAGGCGGTGATCATCATCTCCTCCGAACTGCCGGAGCTGCTCGGGATGTGCGACCGCATCTACACCCTGGCGGCCGGCCGGATCACCGGTGAGCTGCCGGCGGGCGAGGCGACCCAGGAGAGCCTCATGGAGCTGATGACCAAGGACAAGGAGCTCATCGGATGACCAGCACCAAGACCCCCTCGACGGAGCGCCCGACGCCCCCCGACGGTACGTCGGCCGCGGCCCTGCACACCGGGACGAGCGACCTGCGGGCGCTGGTGCTGAACAACCTGCGGCAGAGCGGGATCTACGTCGCCCTGGTCGTCATCGTCGCCCTCTTCGCGATCCTGACCGACGGGGTGTCGCTGAGCCCCGGGAACATCACCAACGTCGTCCTGCAGTACTCGTACATCCTGGTGCTCGCGATCGGGATGGTCATCCTGATCATCGGTGGGCACATCGACCTGTCGGTGGGGTCGGTGGTGGCGCTGACCGGCGCGGTCTCCGCCGTCCTGGTGATCCAGCAGGGCTACCCGTGGTGGGTCGGCATCCTGGCCGCGCTGGTCGTCGGCGTCGCGGTCGGCGCGTGGCACGGCTTCTGGGTGGCGTACGTCGGCATCCCGGCCTTCATCGTGACCCTCGCCGGGATGCTGTTGTTCCGCGGCCTCACCTTGCGCGTGCTCGACAACATCTCGCTGTCGCCGTTCCCGGCCGAGTATCAGCGCGTCGCGGCGGGATTCCTCAACGGCCTGCTCGGCGGGCAGGGCTACGACGCGTTCACGCTGCTCATCGGCGCCGTGGCCGTGGCCGGGTACGCGGTGAGCGGCTTCCGCACCCGCGTCGCGCGAATCCGGTACCAGCAGCCCGTGGAGTCGTTCCCGCTGTTCGTCGCCCGGGTCGCCCTGGTCGGCGTGGTGATCATGTACTTCGCCTGGCAGCTCGCGCACGCCCGTGGGCTTCCGATCGTGCTGATCGTGCTGGCGGTCCTGGTGCTGGTCTACGGCCTGCTCACCCGGCGCACCGTCTTCGGTCGGCAGGTCTACGCGATCGGCGGCAATCTCTCGGCCGCGGCGCTGTCGGGGGTGAAGGTCCGCACGGTCAACTTCTGGATGTTCGTCAACATGGGCTTCCTGGCGGCGGTCGCCGGCGTCATCTACTCCTCGCGGTCCAACGGGGCGCAGCCGGCCGCCGGCAACATGTTCGAGCTCGACGCGATCGCCGCCGCCTTCATCGGTGGCGCAGCGGTCACCGGCGGGGTGGGCACCGTGGTGGGCGCGATGGTCGGCGGTCTGATCATGGCGGTGATGAGCAACGGCATGCAGCTGATGGGGATCGACCAGTCGACGCAGTCGGTGGTGAAGGGGCTCGTCCTGCTCGTCGCCGTGGCCTTCGACGTCTACAACAAGCGCCGCGCCGGCACGGTCCGCTGAGGCTGTTGCGACGCCGCCCGTCTGCGACGGATCGCCGATGTCCTGGGGGCGGGCGGCGTCAGTCCGACCCGGAGTTGCCGTCCTTCTCGATGGTCACTCCGGCGTGGCGGCCGTTCTACCTGCCGTACTGGCAGCCGTTTCCGGCCACCGCCGAGGAGTGGGACGCTCTCGGCGACCCGACCCGAGGTTCACCGCCGGCGCCGGCGACCCCTGCTGCCGACGGGTGAGGCCGACTCCGACGAGTACGACCGCCATCCCCGCCGCCGTCCGGAGGCTGACGGCCTCGTCGAGGGCGACGACTCCGAGCGCCACCGAGACCACCGGCAGCAGGTAGCCGACGGTCGCCGTGTTGGTGGCGCCCTCGGCGGCGATGGTGCGGTAGGTGAGGTGGAAGGTGATTCCGGTGGCGACGACACCCAGGATGAGCACCGCGATCAGGGTCTTCGGGCCGATTTCGGGCGCGGTCAGGCCGCCGGCCGGCAGCGTCAGCGCGGTCAGGCCGGTCGCCGCGACGAGCTGCGCCGCGGACAGCGAGATGGTGGGGATGCCCTTGCCGACCAGATTGCGGCCCATGAACGCGAAGCCGGCGGCATAGCTGGCCGCGGCGGTGAGGACGGCGAGCGCGCCCCAGCCGACCGGCCCGGTCGTCCGCCACGGCGCGAAGATCAACACGACCCCGGCGAATCCGAGGAGAAGCCCGGCCAGCCGGACCGGCCGCAGCCCGCGCTCGGCGCCGATCAGAACGCCGATCAGCAGCGCCCACAGCGGGGTGGTCGCGTTCAGTACGCCGGCCAGACCGGAGTCGATGCTCTGTTGGCCGATGCTGAACATGGCGAAGGGCAGGGCGTTGCAGAGGAAGGCGGCCACGACGAGGTGACCCCAGGTCGCCCGGTCCCGGGGCAGCCGCCGACCGGAGGCGAGGCAGGCGACCAGCAGCGCGGCCGACCCGAGCACGCACCGACTGAGGGTCACCTGGACCGGGGTCAGCGCGTCCAGGGCCAGCTCGATCCAGAGGAAGGTCGATCCCCACAACAGCGCGAGCACGCCTGTCCGCGCCGACGCCCACGTCCTGCCTCTGACACCGTTCACCGTGATCTCCTTGATCAGCCCACCTGAACGGTGCCGCGCCCGACCTTGGTAGGACAAGCGAGAGATTCTGCATCTCCGTTAAGTTCCGCTACATACCGCAGGACGCGCGGCCCGGGGCGCCGAGGTGTTCCCGCAGGTAATTCGCGTCACCCGGCCACCTCTCGTTGAGTGATCGGTAACAACCGAGGGGCACCATGGCCCGTGCCCCGCCTCCATGCCGTCGTGGAAATTCGGTCCCTACGCGGGGCGGTGACGCCATGACGAGCGGAGAGACATCATCGTGAGCACCACCCAGGTCCGACCCACGCGGCAGGACGCGCCCGGCGCACGCGGTCCGGCCGGGGCGGCGCTGTTCGCGCTGGCGATCGGCGGCTTCGGCATCGGCACCACCGAGTTCGCCACCATGGGCCTGCTGCCCCAGATGGCCGACGAGATGCACGTCTCCATCCCGGTGATGGGGCACGGCATCACCGCGTACGCCCTGGGGGTCGTCGTCGGCGCGCCGGTCATCGCGGCCCTCGCGGCCCGGGTCCCCCGGCGCGGGTTGTTGCTCGTGCTCATGCTCGCCTTCGTGGTGGGCAACGCGCTGACCGCTCTCGCGCCGGGCGTCTGGACGCTGGTCGGCGCCCGGTTCCTGACCGGTCTGCCGCACGGCGCGTACTTCGGCATCGCCTCCGTCGTGGCGGCCGGGCTCGTCCCGCCGGACCGCAAGGGCCGGGGAGTGGGTCGCGTCATGGTCGGGCTGACCGTGGCCAACATCGTCGGCGTACCGTTCGTCACGCTCGCCGGGCAGCTGTTCGGCTGGCGCGCCTCGTACGCGCTGGTGGCCGGGATCGGCGTCGTGACGATCCTCGCCGTCCGGCGGTGGGTACCGCCCGTGGCCGCCGTGCCCGGCGCCAGCATCGCCCGCGAGCTGGGCGCGTTCCGCCGGGTCCACGTGTGGATCGCGCTGCTCACCGGCACCGTCGGCTTCGGTGGCATGTTCGCGGTCTACAGCTACGTCGCGCCGACCCTCACGGACGTCGCGGGGATGCCGACCCGGGCGGTGCCGTGGGTCCTCGCCGTCTTCGGCCTGGGGATGACCGTTGGCGCGCTGCTCGGCGGTCGGCTGGCGGACCGGTCGGCGCTGGGCACGCTCATCGGCTCGCTCGTCGCGATGACCGCGGTCCTCGCGCTCTACGCGCTCACCGCCTCGTCACCGGTGGCCGCCGTGCTGCTCATCTTCGCGATCGGGCTGGTGTGTCAGGTGCTCGGCGCGGGCCTCACGATCCGGCTCATGGAAGCCTCGCCGGACGCGCCCGCGCTGGCGGCGTCGTCGAACCACTCCGCGCTCAACCTGGCCAACGCGATCGGGGCGTGGCTGGGCGGCGTCGTGATCGCGGGCGGCCACGGATACCTGGCAACGGCGTGGGTCGGCGCGCTGCTGTCGGTCGCCGGACTGCTGTTCGTGGGCGGCACGACGCTGGTGCCGCGCCTGGTGCGCGGGCACGCCGCGGGTCGTGCCTGACGCAGCCACCCGCTGGCTCGGCGGTACGTCACGGCGAGCGAGTGGAACGAGCTCGGACTCAAGGCGACTCCGAAGAAGCAACTCCCGCTGACCTTCGGCATGGCGATGTACGAGGGCGACCCCGAGGTGATCAAGCACGTCCTCGCCGAGGCCCCGCTGCCGGCTCGGCTGCTCATGCCGATCATCGGACCCCGGCTCTACGCCGCCCACGCCAAGCGCGTCCACGGGACCGCCACGCCACCGCGAAGCCACGCGATCTCGCGTTGATCAGGCGCGCGGCCAGCGGTCGCGACTGATCCGACCGGCGGCGGAGCTACCGGCGGGCGGTGTCCCAGACCACCGCCCGGTATCCGTCGCCGGTCGGGTTGAGCACGCCCACGACGAGCCCACGGTCGTTGATGAGGTGGACCCCGCCGATGGAGATCCCGTAGCGCAGCGGGCCGAGGTCGATGACGCGGTCACGGCTCCAGACCACGCCGTGGGTCTCCTGCTCGGTGGTGTTGGACTGCCCGGCCACGCTGCCGGCGCTGTTGATGGCGAAGGCCTGCCCGGACCGGCCGTCGAGAGGTACGAGTTCGGTGGCGACGCCTCGGTGCCAGCGCACGGGGCGCCCGCCGAGAGTCGCGTCCGGGTTGGCGGCGACCTCTCCCCGGTTGTTGATGCCCACCGCGCTGACGGGACCGAGGTCGGTGCGGACCCCGTCCTGCCAGAGGAAGCCGTGCCAGGTCGAGTCGTCGACCCTCATGCTGCCGAGCACCTGACCGCGCTCGTTGATGTCGTGGGCCATGCTGGCCAGCGCGGTGGGCGGGGCCAGCCGGATCAGCCGGCCATTGCGCCAGAGCACCGCCTCGCTCGTGGTGTCGGTGGTCCCGAACCCGACCGCCTCGCCCCGGTTGTTCATGGCCACCGGGTACGTGTCGCCGCCCAGGCCGGGCAGGTCGACGCTGCGTCCGTCGCGCCAGAGGAAACCCTGGCCGTACATGCCGCTGGTCGGGGTGTAGCGGATGCCGATGACCTCGCCACGGTCGTTGATGTCGGCCGCTCGACCCGGGCCTTGCACGGCCACGAGGTCGGTCAGGACACCGTTGCGCCACCGGACCGGCCGGTCGTCGCTGCCGCCGACCACGTCGCCGCGCTCGTTGATGGCGGCGGCCTCGCTGTTGACGCTGAGCGCTCCCAGGTCGGTGAGGACACCCCGCTGCCACCGGAACGCCCGGACCCGGCCGTCGGCGGTCACGCTGGTGCCGACCACCTGGCCGGCGTCGTTCACGTCGGTGGGCGTGCTCCAACTGCCGCCCAGGGTGCCCAGATCTTGCCAGGCGAGGGGAGCCGGGGCGGCCGGTGGCGATTCCGCCACCGCCGCCCCCGGGGTCACGAGCCCACCGACGAGGGCTCCCGCGACGGCCAGGCGGACGAACCTGCCAAGGGCACTGCGTCGGCGGCTCATGCTCTTTCCCTTCCGTTGCGGATGCGTCCCGTCACTCTGCGCTGGCGCTCGCCGGATTTCCGTCCCCCGTACGGCGGGTCGCCGGCCCGGATTTGCCACCATCCGGCAGGACGTCCATTCACGACACCGCCCTCACGGCTCCGGTAGGCGCCGGGCAACCGGCCGCGGCTCCCGCTCAGAAGTCGTCGACGTTCACCGTCACCCGATGCTCGCTGGACTTCCAGTTGGGCACGTTGACCACGTCGTAACCGCCGCCGCGATGGCCAACCGCGACCGAGACGAGGCCGAGGTGCGCCGGCGTGGCCGGGATGAACACGTCCATGCCGGTGATGAAGGTCTGGCTGAAGAACTCCGGCAGGGGAGCGGACAGGTCGGTGACGCCGTCGCTGCCGTCGTCGAACGCGAAGAGCGCGATCGTCCGCTTGACGCGCGGCGTGTTCGCGGGGTTCAGGACGGAACGGCCGTTGATCCAGAGGTCGTCGCCGGCTTCACCCTGGTCACCCCACCACTCCTTCTGGCGTTGGATCGTCAGCGCGGTGTGCCGGTCGCTGGTGTCGACCAGGCCGCCGAGGCCCTCGCCCGGCCGGCTGGTCGCCAGGCGTACGAACGAGTCGGACCGCAGGAACGGTTGGAAGTAGAAGTGGTGCGTCGCCGCACCGGCGCGCACGATCGCGAACTCGTAGCGGGCGGTGGCGAGTACCGGGAACGGTCCGAACGAGCCGTCGCCGGTCAGTGTCGCCCGGTGCGTGGGCCGGTTCGAGAGCCGAGCGCCCGTCAGCGGGCTGACCGGGTAGACCTCGAGCGTCGCGTCGGTCACGCCGGCGTTGCTGGGGAAGAGCACCGCGCGGCCGGACACCCGGGCGGTGCCGAAGAGCTGGGGCACGATTCGCGTCGTGTGTGGTGCGCGGCCCCGGAAGAACCGGAAGACCTCGCCGAACGATTCCGCGGACGACACGGTCTGCGTGTGGGACTGCTCCGGAAAATGCACGTTCGTCGCGCCCACGACGGCCCGGGCCGGGTCGCCCTCGCCCCAGATCGCGAGCGTCGGAACGCCACCCGGTGGTGCCGCCGCGACGCGCCCGTCCAGGTTCACGTAGTGCGCGACCCGGGCGGCCCGGGCCGGCGAGCTGGTGAGGTAGCCCTGCAGGACGAAGGTGCCGAGGGAGTGCGCGAGCAGGTCGACCTTGTCGGCGCCGGTCGCCGTCAGCAGGCGGGAGATGCGCGCGTCCAGCCCCGCGTACACCTGGGGCAGGATCGTGGCGATGTTCGGCGAGTCGTACTCGTGCGCCTCGATGATGTCGATCGGGTAGCCGTTGCTGGCCAGGCGCTTGGCCTGGGTCTGGAACTGCGACGCCGATCCGGCGCTGCCGTGCACGAAGATCACTGGGCGGTACGCGGGCTCGGCGGTGCCGGCCTCGGCGGCGGACGGGACGGCGGCGACGGCGAGGCCGGCGGCGAGCGCGGCCCCGGTCATCAGGGAGAGCACTCTTCGGCGACGGGAATGCATCGATCCTCCAGGTGGTGGACGGAGTTTCTGCACTGAGAGCGCAAGTATCTTCGCAGTGCCGAGGCCGGCGGTCCACACCTTCGCTCCACTGGCAGAACGATGGCGGTGAGCGTGGACCGCTGCCGGAGTCGCCCGCGACGGCTCCGGCAGCGGTTCAGCGAGGGTTGGCGAGCTCGCCGATCAGGCCGGCGAGGTGGGCGCGGGTGCTCTGGTAGAGCTGGGCGCCGAAGCTGATCCGGGCCACGCCGAGCCCGGCCAGCCGGGCGACGGTGAGCCCGTTGCCGGCGAGGATGTTGACCGGCGCGCCGGCGGCGACGAGCTCGGCGATCTCGGTGTCGTCGCGCAGCAGGATCGGGTAGACGCAGTCGGCGCCCGCCGCCCGGTAGCGGTGCGCCCGCCGGATCGTCTCGGCCGCGCGGGCGCCCGGTTCGCGATCCGGCCCGGCCAGGTGGGTGTCGATCCGGGCGTTGAGCACCAGGTCGATGCCGGCCGCCGTGGCGGCGGCCCGTACCGCGGCGAGGAAGTCCGCCTGGCGCTCGGCGTCGACGAGGGCTCCGGTCCGCGGATCCGAGTCCTCCAGGTTGCAGCCCACCGCGCCGGTGGTCGCGAGGCGCTCCACCAGCTCGGCGGCGGGCATCCGGTACCCGCGTTCCAGGTCGGCGGTCACCGGCACCGCCACCGCGGCGACGATGCGACTGATCGCGTCGAGCATCTCGCCGACCGGGGTGGCCTCCCCGTCGCGGTAGCCAAGGCTGTCGGCGATCGCGGCGCTGCTGGTGGCCACCGCGGGCAGCTGGGCAGCCTCGACCAGGCGCGCCGACAGGCAGTCCCACGCGTTGGGTAGCACCAGCGGCGCGCCCGGCTGATGCATGGCGCGTAGCGCGCCGGCCCGGTCGTTGGCGGCCGCGGCGGGGTCGCTGGTCTCCCGATCCTGCGCATCGGGAGACCAGCGACTGGGTGGAGTCACGACAGTGGCCACGGCCGGGCGGTGGCGCCGAGCAGGTTCCAGGCGTTGATCACGGTGACGGCCCAGATGAGTTCGGCGAGCTCTGTCTCGGTGAAGTGCTCGGCCGCCTGCGCGATCGTCTCGTCGCCGACCGGTGCCTCGCTCAACCGGGTCATCGCCTCGGTCAGTGCCAGGGCCGCCCGCTCCCGGGCGGTGAAGAACGGCGTCTCGCGCCAGACGGGCAGCGCGTGCAGTCGGCGGGGATCCTCTCCGCCGGCGGTCGCGTCGCGGGTGTGCGTGTCGACGCAGTAGGCGCAGCCGTTGATCTGCGACGCGCGGGCCCGGACCAGTTCCAGCAGGCCGGCCTCCAGCTGGGTGCGGCGGGCCGCCGCGTCCAGGGCGTTCATGGCCTTCTCGATGTGCGGGGCGAGGTCGCCGACGGCGACGCGGACGGGGACTTCGGTGATCACGTTGCTCATGACGACGACGGTACGGGCAAAACGGCACCCTGTTAGGCTCCAATACCGTGACTGTTGATTGGGCCAATTTTGGCGTCGACCTTCACCTCGACCTGGACCCCGCCGTCGGTCGGCGGCTCGGCCTGGAACGGGCGCTGCGCGAGGCGATCCGGTCCGGCCGGCTCGCTCCGCAGGCCCGGTTGCCCTCGACCCGGGTGCTCGCCGCCGAGCTGAAGCTGGCCCGTAACACCGTGGCGGCCGCCTACGAGCAGCTCGTCGCCGAGGGCTATCTCGCCGCCCGTACCGGGTCGGGCACCACTGTGGTGGGCGTCCCCCGGCCGGCGGGCCCGGTCACGCGCCGCGTGCCGGAGCGGGCACCGCGCCTCGACCTGCGCCCCGGCAGCCCCGACGTGGCCACCTTCCCCGTCGACGCGTGGCTTCGCGCGACCCGTCGTGCCCTGGCCGGCGCGCCCGCCTCGGCCTACGACTACGCGGACCCGCAGGGCCGCATCGAGCTGCGCTCGGCACTGGTGGAGTACCTGGGGCGCACCCGGGGCGTTCTCGCCGACCCGGCGCGCATCGTCATCTGCTCCGGGTACGTCCAGGCCCTCTCGCTGCTGGCCGGCGTCGTCGGCGGGGCGATCGCCATGGAGGATCCCGGCCTCCCCTTTCACCGCGACGTCGTACGCCATGCGGGCGCCGACGTCCTGGCGCTGCCGGTCGACGCGCAGGGCGCGCGGGCGGACCTGCTCGGGGTCGGCGGCCTGGCCGCGGCGCGGGCGGCGGTGCTCACCCCGGCGCACCAGTACCCGACTGGCGTGACGATGCAGCCCGGGCGCCGCCACGCAGCGGTCGCCTGGGCGCAGGACCGCGACGGGCTGGTCGTCGAGGACGACTACGACGGCGAGTTCCGCTACGACCGGCAGCCCGTCGGCGCGCTGCAGGGCGTGGCCCCCGAGCACGTCGTCTATGTCGGCACCGCGGCGAAGACCCTGGGACCAGCCCTCCGGCTGGCGTGGATGATCCTGCCCGAGCGCCTGGTCGAGCCCGTCACCCGAGCGAAACGCCTCACCGATCTGCACACCGAGACCATCGGCCAGCTCGCGCTCGCCGACCTGATCACCGACCACGGGTACGACCGGCACATCCGCGCCTGCCGGCTGCACTACCGGCGGCGTCGAGATCTGCTCATCGAGCGCATCGGCCGCCGCCACCGGCTGCACGGCATCGCCGCCGGCCTGCACGCCCTCATCCAGCTGCCCGACGCCGGTCCCACCGAGGACCGGGTGGTCGAACGCGCCGCCGCGCAGGGCCTGGCCCTCAACGGTCTGCGTGCCCACTGGCACGTCCCCGACGGCGCCGACACCCGCGGCATCATCGTCGGTTACGCCACCCCGAGCCAGGCCAGCTACCCCGCCGCGCTGGACGCCCTGGCCCGGGTGTTACGGGCGAGCTGATCGCTCGCCGGCACGGTCGCCGTCGACGGGGCGGCGGCCGGCGGTCGTGCCGAGCCGGATGGGGGATTGTGGGGGCGTTACCGGGTGGTAACGATGTGGTGTCATGGACTCGGCCCTGACCCTGATCGGTCTGCCCATCGCCCTCGGCATCATCATGCTCGGCCTGGGTCTCGGGCTGACCACTGAGGACTTCCGTCGGGTGGCCCAGCACCCGAAGGCCGCCGTCATCGCGCTGGTGTGCCAGGTGGTGGTGCTGCCGGTGATCTGTTTCGGCCTGGTGCTCGCCTTCGACCTGGCGCCGGAGCTGGCCGTCGGGATGATGCTGCTGGCCGCCTCGCCCGGCGGCACCACGGCCAACCTCTACAGCCACCTGTTCGGCGGGCACGTCGCCCTGAACATCACCCTGACCGCCATCAACTCGGTGATCGCCGTGTTCGTCCTGCCGATCGTGGTCAACCTGTCGGCGGCCCACTTCCTCGCCGACGGGACGAGCATCGGCCTCCAGTTCGACAAGGTGCTGCAGGTGTTCGCCATCGTGCTCATCCCGGTCGCGATCGGCATGCTGATCCGGGCCAGGGTGCCCCGCGTCGCCGAACGCCTGAACCGCCCGGTCCGGATCCTGTCCGTGGTCGTGCTCGTCGCGGTGATCGCCGGCGCCGTGCTCGGCGAGCGCGAGAACATCGCCGACTACTTCGTCTCGGTCGGTCTGGCCGTGCTCGCGTTCAACCTACTCAGCCTCGCGATCGGGTACGGGGTGCCGTGGGCGGCCGGGGTCGACCGGAGGGCCGCGACGGCGGCCGGGTTCGAGATCGGCATCCACAACAGCACCCTGGCCATCACGATCGCGCTCAGCCCGGCGCTGCTCAACAGCACCCAGATGGCCGTACCGGGCGCGGTCTACGGCATCGTCATGTTCTTCACCGCCGCGGCCTTCGGCTATCTGGTGACCCGCGGCGGTACTCGGCCCGCCGGCACCGAGGCGCCCGACAGTCGTCCCGGGCAACTTCCGCCGCAGCGGCGCGACCTGGTGTAGCGGACCACGGGTGACAGCGGCGACTGGCGGACCGCCGGGGCCGCGCTAGCGTTGCCGCCATGCGTACCACCACGCTCGGCGTGAACGGCCCCGAAATCGGCGTGATCGGCCTGGGCTGCATGGGAATGAGCCACGGCTACGACCTCAAGGCCGCGCGGGACGACGACACGTCGATCTCGGTCATCCGGCAGGCGCTCGATCTGGGTGCCACGCTGATCGACACCTCGGACGTCTACGGTCCGTACACGAACGAGCGTCTGGTCGGCCGGGCGCTGGCCGGTGGTCACCGCGACCGCGCCGTGCTGGCCACCAAGGTCGGCCTGGTGGTGACCTCGCCGAGCGGTGGGCCGGGCAACTCGCCGAGGATCGCGCCCAACGGCCGCCCCGAGCACATCCGCGCGTCGATCGACGAGAGCCTGCGCCGACTCGGCACCGAGCACGTCGACCTCTACCAGCTGCACCGGGTCGATCCGCAGGTGCCGATCGAGGAGTCCTGGGGGGCGATGGCGGAGGTCGTCGCGGCGGGCAAGGCGCGGCAGATCGGCCTCTCCGAGGTGAGCGTGGAGCAGATCAGGCGCGCGCAGTCGGTGCACCCGGTGGCCTCCGTGCAGTCCGAGCTGTCGCTGTGGACCCGCGACCCGCTGGCCGAGGTGGTGCCGTACTGCGCGGAGCAGGGCATCGCCTTCCTGCCGTTCTCCCCGCTGGGTCGCGGTTTCCTCACCGGCCGCTTCACCTCCTTCGACGACCTGCCCGAGGACGACTTCCGCCGTGGCCTGCCGCGTTTCCAGCAGGAGGCGCTGCGCGCGAACCTGAGCATCGCCGCCCGGGTGCGGGAGATCGCGGACGACGCCGGTCGGACCCCCGCGCAGGTCGCGCTGGCCTGGGTGGTCGCTCAGGGCCGGTACGTGGTGCCGATCCCCGGCACCAAGACGCCGAAGTACCTGCTCGACAACGTCGCGGCCGGCGACCTCGAACTCGGCCCGGCGGAACTGGCCGAGCTGGACGCCCTGCCCGCGCCGGAGGGCAGCCGCTACTAGGACGGCAGCCGGCTTCCATAACGTCGGGATACGACCCAGAGGATATGCCCAACCGATCCATTGATCTCAATATGATGTCCGCAATCTTGAAGCAGGTGCGCACCTGAGGCGTGCCGGTCCTGATGCGGAGGAACGTATGGTTCGCTGGCGCACCCTCACCGGCCTGTTGGCCGCCGCGTTGGCTGCGGTGACCGCGGGCAGCCTCACTCTCGCGGCGCCCGCCGCCGCGGCCGACCCGACGGTCACGCCGAACGTCGTCGGTGGCACCCGCGCGGCCCAGGGCGAGTTCCCGTTCATGGTGCGGCTCTCGATGGGCTGCGGCGGTGCCCTGTACAGCTCGCGGCTGGTCCTCACCGCGGCGCACTGCGTGGGTGCCACCGGCGCCAACACCAGCATCACCGCGACCCTCGGAGTGGTCGACCTCCAGTCGTCGAGCCGGATCACCGTGCGCTCGAACTACGTCTACCGGGCCCCCGGCTACAACGGCAACGGCCGGGACTGGGCGCTGATCCGGCTGGCCACGCCGGTCACCGGGTTGAGCACGCTGAAGATCGCCAATACCACCGCCTACGACAGCGGCACCTTCACCGTCGCGGGCTGGGGCGCCGCCCGGGAAGGCGGCGCGCAGCAGCGCTACCTGCTCAAGGCCACCGTCCCGTTCGTCAGCGACTCGGCCTGCAGCTCCTACTACGGCGGCCAGATCATTCCCGCCGAGGAGATCTGCGCCGGCTACGCCAGCGGCGGAGTGGACACCTGCCAGGGTGACTCGGGCGGTCCGATGTTCCGCCGTGACGCCAACAACGCCTGGATCCAGGTCGGCATCGTCAGCTGGGGCAACGGCTGTGCCCGCCCCAACTACCCGGGCGTCTACACCCAGGTGAGCTACTTCGCCTCGGCGATCGCCTCGGCCGCCGCGAGCCTCGGCGGCTGACCGTACGACCGATAGGGCGGCCCGGCTGGCCACCAGCCGGGCCGCCCGCGCGTCTCGTCACCGGCGCGGCCGGACGGCGTGACCGGAGCTCGGTCAGCCGATGCGCAGGCTCGCGATCAGGCCGTCGCGCAGCTGGACGTTCATCGGGCCGGTGCCGTTATAGCCGTTGCCGGTCACCGTGAGGGTGACGACGTAGCTGTCGGGGTCGGGCCCGGGCTCGATCCCGACGAGGTCGAAGTGCGACTGCACGCCGATGTTGTCGCTGCCGTCCCAGTCGCGGACGCCGTCGCGGCCGCGGAACTCGCGACCCCAGTCGTTGAGGTACGCGTCGTCGGTGAACGCTTCGACGAAGGCGGCCGAGTCGCCACGGTTGGTCGCCTCGATGAAGGCCCGGATCGCGGCAGGCAGGTCGGTGGTGGTCATCAGCCAATCCTGCCCTGGCTCGGCGACGGGGGTGACCGCGACGGGTGTTGCCGTCACCCGACTCGATCAGCGGTCGACCGGAAACTGTGACAGAACGAAGACAATTCCCGGACGGCACCCGGACGTGCCCGACCGAGGATGGCCGGTATGCAACCCGGATCGCTGCACTCCCTCGGCCGGCGGCCCGTGCCGGCCCCGCCCGCCGCGCGACGGCGGCCATCCGGCCGGGTGGCCGCGTACCCCGGGCGGCCGCTGCTCGGCGCCGCGCTCTGCTACCTGTTCGCCCTGGGACTGACCTGCCTTTTCTTCCTCTTCACCCGCGTCGGTCAGTGGCTGGACGGCCTGCTCCTGCCGCGCGCCGAGCGGGGCGGCGGCTACCAGCAGCAGACCGTGCTGGTGGGTCCGGCCAAGACGGTGCTGGCCCACTTCGGCAACCCGCTGCTGCTGGCTGCCCTGCTCGGCGCGGTGCTGCTGGTGGCGCTGCTCCGCCGGCGCCTGGTGGCCGGTGTGGTGGCCGTCGGCCTGGTGCTCTGCGCGGTGGCGGTGGCCGGCGCGGCCAAGTCGGTGCTGCCTCGGCCGGATCTCCAGGTCGAGAGTTCGACCACCCACAACAGCTTCCCCAGCGGCCACGTCGTCGCCGCGACGGCGTTGGTGCTGGCCTTCATGCTGGTCCTGCCCGGGTGGGCGCGCCGGTGGCTCGCGGTACCTGGCGCGGTCGGTGTCTCGGTGGTCGCCTCGGCCACCATGATCGCGGGGTGGCACCGGTTCAGTGACGTGCTCGGCGGCGTCCTGCTGAGCGTGGCGTTGTTCTGCCTGGCTGCGGCCGCGCTGGAGCATCGGCGGGTTGGGGGTGACCCGGGCGGCGGCATCGAGCCGCTCGGTGCGGCCGGATCCTCCGGCGAGACCGAATCGCCTGGCGGGTCGTTCGGTGGCCGGGTGCCGGGTGGGCTGGTCGAGGCGGCAGTGGGACTGGTCGTGCTGGTCTGGGCGCTTCTGGCGGTTGGGCCCGGCCTGACCGAATCGGTCGACCGCGGGCCGCTCGTCGCCATCGTGGCGGTGACCGGGTCGACGACGCTGGCCGTGGGCTCGGCGGTGCTCCTGCTGGGCGCGGGGGAGGGCTCGCGCGGCCGGCCCGATGGACGGAAATGAGGAGAATGCGAGCTTTTCCCGTGGTGCGATACTTGGCGACATGTCCCGAGTCCTGCTGATCGAAGATCACCAGACGGTGCGTGACGGACTCCAGCTGGCACTGACCCGACAGGGACACACGGTGGCGGCCGTGGCGACCGGCGAGCAGGGGCTGGAGCGGCTGCACGCGGCCCCGTCCGACGTGGTGATCCTCGATCTCATGCTGCCCGGGATGGACGGGTTCGAGGTCTGCCGTCGGATCCGGGCCCTCGGCGATCTGCCGATCATCATGCTCACCGCCCGCAACGACGACATGGACGTGGTGGCCGGCCTGGAGGCGGGCGCCGACGACTACGTGGTCAAGCCGGTGCAGGCCCGGGTGCTCGAGGCGCGGATCCGCGCGGTGCTGCGGCGGACCAGCGGCGAGTCGCGGCGGGCCGGCGGCGAGAAGTCCGGCCCGGAACAGCACGCCGCCCTGACCATCGACCGGGAAGCGCTGGTGGTCAGCAAGGCCGGGATGCCGGTCAGCCTCGCGCCGACCGAGCTGCGCCTGCTGCTCGAACTCTCGCACACCCCGGGCCGGGTGCTCAGTCGCCAGCAACTGCTGGAGGCCGTGTGGGAGCACGGCTACCTCGGCGACTCGCGGCTGGTGGACGCCTGCGTGCAGCGGCTGCGCGCAAAGATCGAGGACGACTCGTCGGCGCCGGTCTTCGTCCAGACGGTGCGCGGCTTCGGATACCGGTTCGGGCCGCTGTGAGCGGCTGGCGCCGCGCCGCCGGTCGGGCATCGGGCCTGCGGCTCCGGCTGCTGCTGGCCTTCGCGCTGCTCGGGCTCACCACCACGGCGGTGGTCGCCAGCGGCAGCTACGTCCAGGCCCGGCGGGTCATCCTGCAACAGGCGCAGGACGCCGCGGTGGTGTCACTGACCAACGAACTCGCGACGGTCTACCCGCTCCACCAGCTTCCGCCCACCCAGCGCGACCTCGACCTGCTCGCTCAGCGTCTCTCCGGCCGGGACGGCTACGCGGTGGTCTTCTACCACGATCTACGAGCGCAGGGCCTGACGGTGGCGGACCCGCTCACCCCGGAGCTGCGGCAGGCGGTTCGGGACGGCCGCGTCGCCTGGCAACGCGTCTCCCGCGACGGAGAGCCCGTCCTGCTCATCGGCACCCAGCTGCGAATCGACCGGTCGGGCGGCGCGTCCAGGCCGTCCGGGATCGAGGTCTACACCGTGCGCAGCCTGGTTCCGGAGCAGCAGAGCATCGACCGGCTCGCCACCCTGGCCTGGGTGACCGGTGGGCTCTCCCTGGTCCTCGCCGTGCTGCTGGCCCTGCTGGCCGCCCGCGGCGTGCTGCGGCCCGTACGCGAGCTGGGTCGGGCGGCGCAGCAGCTCGGCGAGGGCGACCTGACCACCCGGCTGACCGTGCGGGGCAGCGACGAACTGGCCGACGTGGCACGGACCTTCAACGACACCGCCGGGACGCTCGAGAGGCAGGTCGGTGAGCTGCGTCGAATGGAGGCCGACGCCCGCCGCTTCGTGGCTGACGTGTCGCACGAACTGCGTACGCCGCTGGCCGCGATGACGGCCGTCACCGACGTCCTGGACGAGGAGGCCGACCGGCTGCCCGGGGATGCCGGGCGGGCCGCCCGGCTGGTCAGTGAGGAGACGCAGAACCTGACCCGGCTGGTCAACGACCTCATCGAGGTCAGCAGGTTCGACTCCGGCACGGCGCGACTCGCCCTCGACGACATCGACGTGGCCGCGGCGGTGACCGCGACCCTGCGGGCACGGGGCTGGATCGACCGGGTGGACGCGGAGCTACCACCGGGGATCACCGCCCGGCTGGATCCCCGCCGGCTGGACGTGATCGTCGCCAACCTGGTCGGCAACGCCTTCCGGCACGGCGCGGTACCGGTGACGGTGCGGCTGCGCGCCGAGCCGGACTGGATCGTCATCGAGGTCGCCGACCACGGGCCGGGGTTGGACCCTGACGTGCTGCCGCACGTCTTCGACCGGTTCTACAAGGCGGAAACCGCGCGGACCCGCTCCGAGGGCAGCGGTCTGGGCCTCGCCATCGCATGGGAGAACGCGCGGCTGCACCGGTACGCCGGGCAGCCGGGCAGCCTGGTCGCCGGCAACGCGTCGACCGGCGGTGCGGTGTTCACGCTCCGCCTGCCGCGCGCGGCGGCGGACCAGGCGGCCGCCGGAGGCGTACGGTGACCGGCCGGCGGCCGACCCGGGCGCTGCTCGCCGGTGGCGCCCTGCTCGCCCTGCTCCCGGCCAGCTGCGGGGTCCGGCCCAGCGGGGTCATCGACGGCGGCCCGGCACCGGTCGGGCAGTCCACCGGGGTGGGCATCTACCTGGTCCGGCACGGCGAGCTGGAGCTGACGATGCGCCAGAGCACAGCGCGACCCGCGCCCGCCGAGACGCTCAAGTTGCTCGTGGCCGGTCCGGACGAGGCCGAGCGGGACCAGGGGTTCACCAGTGAGGTCCCGGCCGACCTCCTCCCGGTCACCGCGGTGACGCCGACGACCGATCCGCCCGGCCTCGCGCTGACGATGTCCGGTGCGGTGACCACGTTGTCGGCGACCGCGGTCGACCAGATCGTCTGTACGGTGACCGATGCCGTGGCGGCCAGCGGTCAGGGCGCGGCGTACTCCCCGGTGACCCTCATCGGGCCCGACGGGACCCGAGGGCCCCGGCCCTGCCCGGTGAAGTGACCGGCCGGAGCCGGCCGCGCTCGGCCAGCGCGCCGGAGATCAGGATGTCGAGCAGGGCGGCGAACTCGACGCCGGCGTGCTGCCAGATCCGGGGATACTGCGACGCGCTGGTGAACCCGGGGAAGGTGTTGACCTCGTTGACGATCGGCTCGGGAGATCCCGCCGCGGGCAGGAAGAAGTCGATCCGGAGCAGCCCGCGGCAGTCCAGGGCGTGGAAGGCACGGACGGCCCGGTCCTGGAGCAGTTCGGTGGTGGCGGGGCCGAGCGGCGCGGGGATGTGGAAGACGGCTCCGCCGTCGTACTTGGCGTCGTAGTCGAAGAATTCACCGCCGGTCACGCTGATCTCCAGGGGCGGTCCGGCCGCCACCCGGCCGTCGGGGTGCTGCAGGACCGCCACGTCGATCTCGCGTCCGATCGCCGCCTTCTCGACCAGGACCTTCGGGTCGACCTCCCGGGCCTGGCGCAGCGCCGCGGGTAGCTGCGCCCAGTTGTCCACCCTGGTGACGCCGAGGCTGGAGCCGGCCCGCGCGGGTTTGACGAAGACCGGCAGGCCCAGCCGTTGCCGGTCGGCCGGGGTGACGTCCTCGCCGGGTCGCAGGGTCACGCCGGGGCTGACCCGCAGGCCCTCGGCGGCGAGGAGCTTCTTGGTGACGGCCTTGTCCATGCCGGCGGCGCTGGCGAAGACCCCGTTGCCGACGTACGGCACGCGGAGCCACTCCAGCAGCGAGGCGACGGTGCCGTCCTCGCCGTACGGGCCGTGCAGGGCCGGGAAGACCACGTCCTGGGCGCCCAGCACCCGCATCGCCGGGGCGAGCGGCGTGGCGCGGCCGTCGACCCGCCACCCGCCGTCGAGGCCGATGAGCACCTCGGTCACCTCGTAGCGGTCGCGGTCCAGCCCGGCGAGGATGCTCGCCGCCGAACGGCGCGACACCTCGTGCTCGCCGCTCTGCCCGCCGTAGAGCACTGCCAGTCGGGTTCTCATCAGCTCTCCGCCTTCTCGTATCGGTGTACGCGGGCCACCCGGGCCCCGATGCCGGTCAAGATCTCGTGCGGGTTGGTGCCCGCCCACCGCGCCCACTCGGCGACCGTCGGCGCAGCGTGGCCCTCCCGGTCGGGGGCGAACACCACGACCGGGTCGCCGACCGAGACGGGCAGGTCGCCGACGTCGACCACGCACTGGTCCATGGCGATGCGTCCGACGATCGGGCACCGCCGGCCGGCGAGCCACACCTCGGCGCGGCCCTGCGCGGCCCGGGGCAGGCCGTCGGCGAAGCCCAGTGGCAGCAGGGCCAGCGTCGTCGGAATCCCGGTGACGTATTCGGGTCCGTAGGAGACGCCGGTGCCGGCCGGCACCCGCTTGACGTTGACCACGCTGGACCGCAGCGTCATCGCGCCGCGCAGCCCGAACTCACCGGGCCCGGTCGCGCCGAACGGGTCGACGCCGTACAGGGCCACCCCGATCCGGCAGAGGTCGAAGCGGGTCGCCGGCGCGCGGAGCGCCGCCGCCGAGTTGGCCAGGTGGACGAGGTCGGGGTCGAGGCCGGCGCGCCGGGCGAGCCGTAACGCCTCCTCGAAGGCCACCACCTGCCGGGCCAGTGCGGGGCTCCCCGGTACGTCCGCGTCGACCAGGTGGGACCACACCCCGCGGACCCGGACCCCACCGTCCCGTTCGTACTTGCGGGCCCAGCCGACCAGTTCGGGCCAGTCGTACTCGCCGGCCCCGTTGCGGGACAGCCCGGTGTCGACCTTGAGCTGCACCGTCGCGGGCACGCCGAGCCGGTGGGCCGCGTCGGCAACCGCGTGCAGGTGGGTCGTCGTCGACACGCCGACGTCGACGTCGGCGGCGACCAGCGCGCGGAAGTCCTCGTCGGGGTGGTGCAGCCAGCTCAGCGTCGGTGCGGCGATGCCCGCCGACCGCAGGGACAGCGCCTCGGCGGCCGAGGTCACCCCCAACCAGCCGGCGCCGGCGCCCAGCGCGGCCCGGGCGACCATCGGTGCACCGTGGCCGAAGCCGTCCGCCTTGACCACGGCCATCAGTTCGGTACCGGCCACCGCGGCGATCGTCCGCACATTGCCGGCGACCGCATCGAGGTCGACCACGGCCTCGGCCAACGCGGTCATCGGGCCGCCGCCACGGGCCGCGGGTCCGACCGGCGGGCGCCGGGAAGGTCGAACAGCCACGGTGCGGGGACTGCCGTCAGCCCGCGGTGGATGGCCAGGCTCAAGCCGAGCACCAGCCCGGTCAGCACCGCCGGGTAACCGACCGCGACCAGGAGTTGGCCGGTCCGGTCGAGACCGGAGAGCGGCCCGAGGAGCAGCACGTGCAGCAGGGCCAGGACCGGCATGTGGATGACGTAGACGGGCAGGGTGTTGCGGCCGAGCGTGGCGAGCGGCCGGCTGAGGGCGGGCCACCGGGCCAACCGGGCGGCGGCGGTGATGCCGAAGGCGACCGCCACGACGGAGACCAGCGGCCACACGCCGAGCGACTGCTGGGCGCCGGTCGCGGCCATCGCGGCGAGGGCGAGGGTGTAGGCGGCGGTGGTCAGCAGGAGCCGGCGCCGGGTCGCGGTGGCCGCCCACCGCTCGATCTGCGGTCGCAGGTAGAGGCCGGCGAGGAAGAAGACCAGGTTCTGGTAGAGGCCGCCACGGTTGCCGGGGGTGGCGAGCAGGCCGGCGGCGGCGGCGACGGAGAGGGCCGCGGCGGGGGCGAGGACCAGCGCGCGGGGCACCCGGCGTACGGCTTTGGCGGCGGTGAAGTAGAGCGCCAGGGCGTACAGGTACCAGAGGTTGGAGGGGGTGATGGTGAGCTGTTCCAGCAGGTCGAGGGGGGACGTGGCGCGGTCCGTCGGGAAGTTCGGCGCCGCGGCGAGGATCGCGGTGTGGATCAGCAGCCAGGCGGCGTACAGGTAGAGGAACTTGGCGATCCGGTTCCGGGCGACGACCCGCCAGGGGCGTTGGACGGCGTTCGCCGCGAAGAGGCCGGAGATGACGAAGAAGAGCGGCATCCTCAGCGGCAGGAACTGCTCACCCAGCGCGCCCCACAGCCCGGGCACCGGTACGCCGAGGTGCCAGTCGATCTGCAGGTAGTGCTTGACGACGACGTGCCACAGCACGACGAGGATGATGCAGACCCCCTTCGCGGCATCGGCCCACTGGGCTCGCTGCGGCTGCCCCTGGACCGGGCCGGGCGCGCTCCGCTGTCTGCGGTGGCGGAACCGGACGCGTGGCGCCTCGGGTGCCTGCTCGGCGGGCCGTGCGGCGAGGGTTGACGGCTGTCGGATCACACTTCAGAAGCTGTCAGCCGCATGTCCGCACCCGATCCACGAATTGTCACGGGCCGGTAATGGACGTGGCGCGGCCGTTACCGGGTGGACTGTCGCGCCGCCAGCAGTGACCATAGGTGGCTGGTCGGACGCGATGAGCTACGAGGGTGGCTTGTGTTTCCTGGCCCTCACCGATCCACGAGCGACGACCGACGCACCGCGTCCCGAGGAGGCAACGTCCGTGACCGGAGCCGGTACCCAGACGCAACGATCGACCCCGACGGAGCGGCCCGGTGCGGTGCCGGCCGAGTCCGTGTTGCCGGAGCTGCGGGCGATGTGGTGGGAGACGGGAGCGCGGGCGCGGGCGCAGCGAGGGGTGTTCGCCGTCTTCGCGGAGCTTCCCCGGCTGGTCCTGGCGGCGCTGCGGATCAGCTGGCGGGCCGACCGCCTGCGTACCTCGGTGGTGGCCGTCACCACGGTCGGCGCCGGCATGATGGCCGCCTTCGGGCTGCTGGCGACGCAGCGGGTGCTGGTGGAGCTGTTCGCCGGCGGGCCCACCGCGGACCGGGTGGTCGCCGCCCTGCCCGCACTCGCCGCGCTGGCGGCGGCGACCGCGCTACGCGCCGGCATGGGCATCGCGACCGGGTACGCGCAGAACGGCCTCACCCCGCGGGTGAGCCGGGAGGTGGAGCGGGGCCTGTTCCGCACGACCACGGCGGTGCGGCTGGAGGCGTTCGACGCCGACGCGTTCGCCGACGACATGGAACGCGCCTCACGCGGCACCGAGTCGGCGAACTGGCTGGTGCAGGCGTCGATGAATCTGCTCGCCGGGCTGGCCGGCCTGCTCGCCGTGGCGGTCGCCGTCGTCGTGATCCACCCGCTGTTGCTGCTCGCGTTGCTGGTCGCGACGCTGCCCAACGCCTGGGCCTCACTGCGCGCCGGTCACCTGCGCTACCAGACCTACCTGGCCGGGTCGGTGCGGCGTCGCCGGTTGTGGCTGCTGCAACGGCTGATGGCCGAACGTGCGTCCGCACCGGAGCTGCGCTCGTACGGGCTGCGCCGGTTCCTGCTCGACCAGTACGACCGGGTGATGGGGGTCGAGACCGACATCCAGCTCGCCCTCGCCCGCCGGGTGACCACGACCACCACCGTCGGCGCAATGACCGGGGGAGCGGCCACCGGCGTGGTCTACGTCCTGCTCGGGCTGTTGCTCATCGACGGACACATCCCTCTCGCCGCTGCCGCGACCTGCGTGATCGCGGTGCAGTCCGCGCAACGTTCACTGGCCGTCGTCACGTTCCAGGTGGACCGCGTCTACACCGAGGGTCAGCACTTCGGCGACTACACCGGGTTCATGACCCGCGCCGCCGCCTACCTGCCCGACGAGGCCGGGGCGTCGGGCGCGGCGGGCGTCGAGCCGGAGCCGCTGCGGCAGGTGGCGGTCAGGGACGTCACCCTGCGCTACCCCGACCGGGACACCCCGGCGGTCGACGGCGTGACGCTGACCATCGAGGCGGGGCAGACGGTGGCCTTCGTGGGCGAGAACGGCTCCGGCAAGACCACCCTCGCCGCGATGATCGCCACCCTGCGCGCCCCCACCGAGGGCGTCATCTGCTGGAACGGGCGACCCCTCGCCGAGTGGGAGGCGGCCGGGCTGCGCGCCCGCATCGCCGTGGTCACCCAGGAGTACCACAAGTGGCCGTTCACCGCGGCCACCAACATCGCCATCGGCGACGTCGACACCGAGGCCCGCCAGGACCGGATCGAGGCCGCGGCAGCCCGCGCGGTCGCACACGACATGATCCAGGACCTGCCCCACGGGTACGAGACGCTGCTCGACCGCACCTTCGCGAAGGGGCAGGACCTCTCCGGCGGTCAGTGGCAGCGCATCACCGCGGCCCGCGGCTTCCTCCGCGACGCCGAACTGCTGATCATGGACGAGCCGTCGTCCGCCCTCGACCCGCGCGCCGAGGACGCGCTGTTCCAGGCCATCCGGGACCGGCAGGGGCGGGCCACCACCATCCTCATCACCCACCGGCTGGCCAACGTCCGGCACGCGGACCGGATCCACGTCCTGCACCACGGCGCCCTGGTCGAGTCCGGCAGCCACGACGAACTGATGGCCGCCGGCGGTCGGTATGCCGAGCTGTTCGCACTCCAGGCCGCCGGATACCACGCCAGCCCCGCCGGGGAGCAGTCCACTCCACGGCAACGGCCGTCCACCGAAACCTGACGGTGGCCCTGGACGGCCGCCCCGGTTACTTGTTCACGAGACTGCGCAGCGCCGCGACCGCCGCCCGGTCGCTGACCTCGGCGTAGATCTTCTTGTCGGCGTAGACCATGACGAGGGACGGGCACGCCTGGTCGTCACCCTTCAGGGCCTTGTCGAGCAGCTTGCGGCCGGTCGCCACCTCGTACACCCGAAGACGCCACCCCGCCCGCAGCAGCGTCACCGTCTCCGGCTTCGGGTCGTCGTACTTGCAGCGGCGGATCGTCGAGCCGGTGCTGACCCGGTCCAGGCAGGCGACCATCTGCACGTTCTTCGGGCTCTCCGACGCCCAGGTCTGCTCCGCCCGCTTCGACAGGCCCTCCGAGTAGTAGTAGGTGCCGTCCTGGTAGCGGATGTTCCCGCCGCCCATGCCGTCCGCGACGAGCAGCACCACCGGGTGCGGCGCCTTGCCGGCGCGTTTCGGTGACTGCGGGTAGTAGACGTTCTCGTCACAGACCCGGTTCAGATCATTGATCTCCTTGGCGGCGTCCGCGCTGGCCTCCGGCCCCTCCGGCGCGGGCTGCTCGCTCTCGCCGGGCTCGGCGCTCGCGGTCGGGCCGCCGCCGGTGGTGGGAGACAGCGGAGCCTCGGACACCGGGCTCGATGCGGCGGTCTTCGTGGAGCGCAGCAGCAGGAAGCCGCCGCCCAGGCCGAAACAGGCCAGCAGCAGCACCGCCGCCACGGTCACCGCGGCGATGAGGGCGGTGTTGTAGCGGCGGGTGGGCGACGGCGCGGTGGTGGACCACGGGACGCTCGCCGGCACGGGGTCAGGAGTCGCGCCCGGTGGGGGAGCCCACTGCGGGGTCGGCGGGGAATCGGGGGCGGGCGTCGGCGCCGCCCCGGATGTCGGTGCCGCCTCGGAATCGAAGGCGGGCGTCGGTGCCGCCTCCGGCGCCGGTACGGAGTCCGGCGTCGGGCTCGCGCCAGGTTCACTCCCGGTGCCGGTCATGCTGATGTCCTCTTCTCGATCAAGGGGGAGCGCGACTGTATCAAGTCCGAGCAGCGAAAACCGAGCCGTTATCGGGCTCGCCGGTCGTCCGTCGGGCGAACCGTGCCTGTCGACGCTGTCCGAGATGGACGATTCTGGGGTGAGCGCCGGACAAGCTAGGCGAGCAGGCGCGGCTCGACGTGTCAGGATGTCGTTCCGTGAACCTCGATCAGCTCGCCCGCCAGGTGCATGCCACGTCCCGGTTGACGGGTCGCTTCGTCCTCCGCTCGGGGCGGGTGGCCGACGAGTACTTCGACAAGTACCAGTTCGAGGCGGACCCGGTGCTGCTCGACGCCCTGGCCGCGCGGATGGCGGCCCTGGTGCCGACCGACACGCAGGTGCTCGCCGGGCTCGAGATGGGTGGCATCGCGGTGGTGACGGCCCTCGGTCGGCACACCGGCCTGCCGTGCGCGTTCGTCCGCAAGGCGGCGAAGCCGTACGGCACGGCACGGCTGGCCGAGGGTGCGGACGTGGCCGGGCGCCGGGTGCTCGTCGTCGAGGACGTGGTGACCTCGGGCGGCCAGGTGGTGATCTCGGCCGGCGAGCTGCGGGGTCTCGGCGCCCGGGTCGACGCGGCCCTCTGCGTGATCGACCGCCAGGAGGGTGGGGCCGAGGCGCTGGCGGCGGCGGGCATCTCCCTGCGGGCCCTGCTCACCCGCGCTGATCTCGCCGCCCACGCCGAGCACCCGACGGCCTGAGGCGCGGGCCGACGGTGGGGGTTGGTTGCTGATCCAACCTGCAACCAAAGGTTGCGCAACGCGGCGCGGCCGCGATAGCTTTACGCAACCAAAGGTTGCGAAAGGTTGGTCAGTATGGAGCACGGATCCATCGAGCGCGACATCCATGTCGACGCCTCGCCCGAGGTGGTCTTCGAGGTGGTCAGTCGGCCCGAGCACATGCGGGAATGGTGGCCCGACGACGCACGGTTCGAGCCGGTCGTGGGCGCGCCCGGGGAGCTCGTGTGGCGCGACGCAGCCACCGGCGAGACCACGACAGTCGCCCTCGCCGTCGTCGAGGTCGACCCTCCGAAGCGATTCTCCTTCCGGTGGTGCTTCTCGGAGCCTGACCGGAGTGGGCACTCGTTGCTCGTCACCTTCGACCTGGTCCCCACCGGCGCGGGGACCCGGATCCGGATGACCGAGACCGGGTTCCGGGAGATGGGCTGGGAGATCGCTCGCCTCGAGGAGCAGTACCGCGACCACGAGAGCGGCTGGGAGCACTACATGGGTGAGCTGGGCGGGTACGTCGCGCGGCTCGTTGCCACCTCATGAGCACGGCGGTCGACGACGACCTCTGGTCGGCGATCGGCGACCCCATCCGGCGCACGATGATCGACCTGCTTCTGGCCGGGGGACCGGGCACGGCCACGTCCCTGAGCGAGCGACTACCCGTCACCCGCCAGGCCGTCTCCAAGCACCTTGCCGTCCTGGACCGGGTCGGTCTGGTGCACGCCGCGCCGGCCGGTCGCGAGCGTCACTACCAGGTCGACGAGGCGCAGCTCGCCCGCGCCGTAGCCCAGTTGTCGGCGGTCGGCGCCACCTGGGACGCCCGACTGCGCCGCATCAAGCAGATCGCCGAGGCGATCGAACGCGACCGGACCAACAACCAAGGAGAATGAGATGGTCGACATCCTGCACCGGGTCGGCGTCGTCGCTCCGCTCGACGACGTCTACCGAGCAGTGGCAACTCCCGAGGGCATCGCCGGCTGGTGGACGACCGACACGGTGGGCCGGAGCGAGGTCGGCGGGCGGCTGGCTTTCCGGTTCGGCGACGTCGGTGGCTTCGACATGGAGGTCCTGGAGCTGGACCCCGCCGGCCACGTGCGGTGGCGGGTCACCGACGGCCCCGAGGAGTGGATCGGAACCCAGGTCGACTGGCGCCTCGACCAGCGCGACGAGTACACGATCGTCCAGTTCACGCACGAGGGCTGGCGCGAGCCGGTCGAGTTCATGCAGCACTGCAGCACGAAGTGGGCGACGTTCCTGATGAGTCTCAAGGAGCTGGTGGAGACCGGGCGCGGCAGGCCGGCGCCCGACGATGTCAAGATCGGCGATTGGCACTGAGCTCCACTGTGTCCGTCCGTCAACTCGTCTGATGGTGGCTGCGGGTTTGCCCGACGAAACTCCGGGCAACGTATCCACTGGACAGTCAGACGCAGGGAGGAGCCGGCGATGGCCAAGGGCGACGTCGAGACGTACCAGCAGGACGGGCAGTGGAAGAACCGGCCCGAGGGCAACGAGCGGGCCAGCAGCACCCACGACGGCAAGGCGGACGCGCAGACCCACGGTCGTGAGATGGCGGCCGACCGGGGCGTCGAGCACGTGATCAAGAAGCAGGACGGCACGATCGGGGAGAAGAACACCTACCCGCGCAGCCGCGATCCGCGAGACATCGAGGGCTGAGACCCTGTGCTCACTGACCTCTTCGGCCTGCCCGCCGGAGAGGTCAGTCGGCGTTCCGGACCGGTCACGCCGGGCGAGCGGGCGCGGGCAGGGTGACGCGCAGGACCACGGTTGGCAGACGGCGATCGACCTCCCCGGCCAGGCCGGGGAGGTCGATCGCTGATCAGGGCGGACCGCGTCAGGCAGCCGACACGGGGAACCGCTCCCACACCCGGTGGGCGGCCATCAGCTCCTGAACGGCGGTGAGGACGTCGGTGCCGGAGTCGCCCGCGACGACGCCCGGCGTGCCGGCCACCCCCGCCCGCTCCAGCGCGGTGACCCCGGCACCCCACGCGCCGATCGCCTTGGCGTGCCGCCAGCACTCCTCGACCAGGAGCAGCACGCGGCTATCCACCGCCGACGAATTCGCCGCGCCCGCCTTCTCGTCACGCGCGGGCGTCGCATCCGGCGCCGGCGCCGGCGCCGCGGCCAGCAGGAGCGCGTCGAACTCGACGGACCGGCCGGTGGCGAAGGTCCGCTGCACGGGCAGGTCACCGACCATGCCGCCGTGCGGGGCGACCAGGAGCGGCACCATACCGGCGGCGAAGACCGCCCGGCGCACCTGGCTGACGCCGTCTAGGTCGGCGTCGGCGTCGACGACGATGCCGACGACCCGACCGTCGGCCGGCCACTCCCGGCCGAGCTGCGACAGCGCGGGGCTGGGCGTGGCGTCGGCCAGCGGCAGGGTCGGCTCCGGCGCGGGCAGGCCCAGCCCGGTGGCGACCTGAGCGCAGAGCACCGGGTCGATGTTGGCCAGGCACTGCAGCTGACGTTCCTTGATCGCCTGGTGGTAGCACTTGCCGAGCTCGAAGGTGTAGGCGCGGATGATGTGCTCCCGCTCCACCGGCGACATGCTCTGCCAGAAGAGGCGCACCTGGCTGAAGTGGTCGTCGAACGAGGCCGGATTGGCGCGGATCTTCGGTGCCTCCGCCACCTTCACCGGCAGGTCGACGAACGCGTTGTCGCCCTCGCCTGCGGGGAACGGGTTGCCGCCGTCGAGCGAGTTCGGCCGGTAGGGCGCGACCCCCGCGTGGACGGCGTGCTGGTGGAAGCCGTCGCGGAGCATGTCGTTGACCGGGGCGTGCGGACGGTTGATAGGGATCTGCGAGAAGTTCGGCCCGCCCAACCGGGTGAGCTGCGTGTCGACGTACGAGAAGAGCCGGCCCTGCAACAGCGGGTCGTTCGTGACGTCGATTCCCGGGGGCAGGTGGCCGAGGTGGAACGCGACCTGCTCGGTCTCGGCGAAGAAGTTCGTCGGCGTGCGGTTGAGCGTCAACCGCCCGACCGGCTGCACCGCCGCCAGCTCCTCCGGCACGATCTTCGTCGGGTCGAGCAGGTCGATCCCGGCGAAGGTCTCCTCCGGAGTGTCGGGGAAGACCTGGATGCCGAGTTCCCACTCGGGGAACGCGCCGGCCTCGATCGCGTCGTAGAGGTCCCGGCGGTGGAAGTCCGGATCCATGCCGCCGAGCATCTGCGCCTCCTCCCAGGTCAGGGAGTGCACAACCAGCTTGGGCTTCCAGTGGAACTTGGCCAGCACCGTCTCCCCGGCGTCGTTGACGAGCCGGAAGGTGTGCACACCGAAGCCCTCCATCGTCCGGTACGAACGCGGGATGCCGCGGTCGGACATGTTCCACATCGTGTGGTGCTGCGCCTCGGTGTGCAGGGAGACGAAGTCCCAGAAGGTGTCGTGCGCGCTCTGCGCCTGCGGGATCTCCCGGTCCGGATGCGGCTTGGCGGCATGGATGATGTCGGGGAACTTGATGGCGTCCTGGATGAAGAAGACCGGCATGTTGTTGCCCACCAGGTCGAAGGTGCCCTCGTCGGTGTAGAACTTCGTCGCGAAACCGCGGGTGTCGCGGACGGTGTCGGCCGACCCACGCGAGCCGAGGACGGTGGAGAACCGGACGAAGACCTCGGTCTCCCTGCCCTTCTTCAGGAAGCCCGCCTTCGTGACGGTCTCGCCGGTGCCGTAGCTGGTGAACACGCCGTGCGCTCCGGCGCCACGGGCGTGCACCACGCGCTCCGGGATGCGCTCGTGGTCGAAGTGGGTGATCTTCTCGCGCAGGTGGTGATCCTGGAGCAGGACCGGGCCGCGCGGCCCGGCCTTGAGCGAGTGGTCGGTGTCGCGTAGGCGGGCCCCCTGCGAGGTGGTGAGGAAGGCGCCCTGCTGACCCTTCGCGGTGGTGGGCGCGCCGGTCTCCGCCCCGGTCGGCGTCCGCGTCTGCGGAGCGCCCTGCTCCTCCTTCGGCGGCAACGGGTCGTGCGGCGCCGTCGGCTCATCGAGGCTCGGCGGGGCGCTGCCGGGTGCGCCGGGGGCCTCCGGGGTCAGGGCATCGGCCACCTTCCCCGCGGCGTTCTCCACGACATCCTTGATGGCCTTGGCGGGCTTGCTGGAATCCACGGGACGGTCCCCTCCACGGTGCGACTACGAGCAGGCCCAGAAGGCCCTACCCTGGGCCGGACCGGCGAAACGGGTGGATCTGGCCCTTTTCGCCGCGAACGCAATTCCGGCGGATCGGCCCGCATCCGCGGCCACCGATGGCGGGGTCCCGGGTGGCGAAGATCATGGCTGACCGGCAGGTGCCGCCAGGTAGTTTCCGGTCACGTGACAGCACAAGCCGCCCAGGCGGTCGCCACGATCCGTGCCCTGCGACCGGCGGACGTCGCCGCCGCCGCCGACCTGCTGGTGCTCGCCGCCGGTGACGACAAGCGGCATCGACTGGTCGAGCGGCTGGGCAGCGCGGAGCCCGGCGAGCTGCACCACGCTCTCGTCGCCGAGCGGTCGGGAGTGATCATCGCCGCTGGCAAGCTCACCGCCGAGCCGGCGTGGCCGGGCACGGTCTCCGCACTGGTGGCGGTCGCGCCGCAGGAGCGCGGACAGGGGCTGGGCACCGCTCTCGCCGGGGCACTGGCCGACTGGGCGAAGCGCAACCTCGGCCCGGAGGACGTGCTGATCAGCACGCTCCGCGACGATCTTAACGTCGGCCGGCGCTTCGCCGAGCGGTACGGCCTGGTGGTGACGCGCCACAGCGTGGGCTGGCGGTTCGATCTCGCCGGGCGCGGCGGCGAGGTGGCCGAACGTGCGGCCCGGACCGCCGACGCCGCGGGCGTGCGGGTCCGCGTCGCCGACTTCGACGCCGAGGAGGCCGTGATCCTCGAATGCATCAGCCGTACGCTGCCCGGCCTGCCGCTGCCCGGCGGCGAGGACCAGGGGGTCGACGTCGCGCACGCCCGCCGGATGTTCCCGGACGAGGCCGTCGTGCTGCTGGCCGAGCTGCGCGACGTGCCCGATGCCCCGCCGTGCGGGCTGACCATCGTCAACCCCCAGGCCGGGACGAGTGACTGGTACACGGCCTACACCGGGGTCGCCGTGGACCAGCGTGGTCGGGGCGTGGCCACGGCCCTGAAGGCCGCCGCCCTGTGGCAGGCGCACCGCGCGGGCGCCGGCGCCGTGACCACGCACAACGACGATGGCAACGAGCCCATTCTGCGGGCGAACCGGGCGTTCGGTATGCAGCCGAGCCTGGGCTACTGGAGCCTGACCCGCCGCAACGGTTAGACGCCTCGGGCGGCTTTGGCCCCGCGGCCCGCCCCGACCGCGTGGGGCGGCGTGCGAGCTGCGGGGCCGCAACGCTCGGCGCTTCAGCGATCCAGCAGCTCCGCCACAACCCGGTTGAACTCCGCCGGCTCCTCCACGTGCCCGAAGTGGCCGCTCTGCTCCAGCACCACCAGGCGCGAGTCCTTGATGCCCTCGTGCAGTTGCTCGGCCCACCGGACGCCGCAGATGAAGTCGTGCGCCCCCACGATCACCACGGTCGGAACGACGATCTCGTCGAGGCGGTCCCGCACGTCGAACGGCGTCGGGTCCTGCGCCCCGGCCGGCTCCGCCCAGAACCGCACCGCCGCCTGGAGCGGCGCGAACTCGTCGCGCCGGCCCCAGAAGTCTGCGAAGTAGACCGGTACGGCGGCGCGCAGGCCGGCGGTCAGGGTCTCGTCGCCGGTGGCGGTCACGGCCTGCTGGAACGCGGCTGGGATCGCGGCAGCCTCCGGCTGGTCGGGGTACCGCTGCGGGTACGCGGCCAGGCCCGCCATCGCCTCGCCCCAGAACTCGGCGCCGGTGACCGGGGAGGTGTCGAAGGGCACGTCGGGGTCGACCCGGCGGCGGGCGGTCGGGTCAGAGCGCCTGGTGGCAGATCATCAGGCCGGAATGACGTACGGGAAGGTGTCGGAGCGGGCGTCCTTGGTCGTTTCCGAGGTGAGGCCGGAGGTGATCGCGGTGTTCAGCACCATGGAGAACATCACCTCGGGCGGGTTGTCGGCCATGGTGCGCCCGTTGCGGACCGCGAAGCCGTAGTTCGCCGGCGTCCCGACCTGGTACGACAGCAGGTCCGGGTAGACCTGCCGGGCCACGCTCCAGCCGTACGCGTCCGGGTCCGTCGCCGTCCCGTTCGCGGCGACCACCCGGGCCACCGTCGCGGCGATCCCCTGGGCGTCCGCCCGCAGGTCGTCACAGGGGTGCCGGACGTTGGCCGGGTCGGAGAAGTCGGTGTCGGTCGGCCAGAAGATGGGCCACATCATCGGGTGCCCGGCCCGGTTGATCTGCCGCCACCCGCCCGCGTCCGTGGCCAGCATGGTGCGGCACCAGACGCCGATCTGGATGCCGTCGCGCAGCATCGGCTCGTCCCGGGAGATCTCCAACACGATCGACTCGACCGTGGTGCCGGCGAAGCTGTTCTTCGCCTTCTCCGGTCGCCATTTCGCACGGTCGAGCTTGGCGCCGTCCTTGAACGCGGCGTTGACGGTCGCCAGCTGGTCGAGGTCGATGTAGAAGGGGTCGTTGATCCGCCCGGCCCAGACGCGCAGGTTGGTGCCCTCCGCCATCTCGCCGGTCCGCCCCTGCAGGAGCATCGTGCCGGTCGCGCCGTCGTCGCGCGCCTCCGCGGCCGTGAGCGCGTGCACGGTCAGCGACTGCTGCCCCGAGCCGTCCGGCTCGCCGAAGGCGACCCGGTAGGTCAGCTCCTCCAGTTCGGCGCCGTTGAAGTGAATCTTGAACTCGTACCGCGCTTCGTGGTGGAAGCCGCGCTTGATGTCCGCCTTCGTCACCGAGCTGTTGACGTCCATGACGAGCACGGTGCCGCGTTCGCCCTCGAACACGAACAGGTCGTCGATGAAGAGCTGGCCGCTCTTTGCGGCGAGGGGGGTGTCGAGATGGTGCGACATCTGACCACTCCAGGCTGTTCCCGGCTTTTCGGACTATCCGAACATAGCGGCTCGCCTCGCCGCGCTCGCATCGTTGGCCGAAATGCGCCCCACCGCCCCACCGCACACCGGCGGACCGTTGACCCGATCCCGTCGAGGGGTCAGGTCAGACGTCCACGGTCAGGCGGACCAGCACCACGTCGCCGACCTCGAGCCCTTCGGCCCGGCGTACCGACGTCCGCAGCGGCACGACGTACCGCCCGTCCTTCGGGTACAGCGACGTCCGCCATCCGCTGTCCCCGATCCGGGCGGTGACCGGGATCATGCCCCAGCCGTACGTCACCGACGCGGACGCGGCTTCCAGCTCACCGCTCTGCGGCTCGGGGACGGTGACGAAGTGCCATGGCGCCGGCCCCCGCCAGAACCAGATCTCGCCGCTGAACTCCAGCTCCATCCGGTCAGGATAGGAGGCGGCCGTCGGCGGCGGTCGATGGTGCTCCGGTCACCCGGTGATCTTCGTCGGGCCACCCCCGGAGCCCCGGTCGTCCAGCACCAGCGGGGCGCGCCCGCCTACCGCGTACCGGATGTGGGTGACCTCCGGGGTGGGGATGACCCGGGTCGGCGTCAGCTCGATCGCCTCCTTCTCACCGAGTTCGAGGTCGGCGTCGAGGAGCCGCAGACCCGTGCCGAGCACGACCGGTACGACGTGCAGCTCCAACTCGTCCAGCAGGCCCGCCCTGAGCACCTGGCGGACCAGGCTGCCACCGCCGGCCACGGCGACGTTCCGGTCGCCCGCGGCGGCGCGTGCCTGCTCGACGGCGCTGGCCACGCCGTCGGTGACATAGGTGAAGCTGGTGCCACCTGCGCGCAGCAGCGGCTGGCGGGGGCGGTGTGTGACGACGAAGACCGGCGCGCGGAACGGCGGCTCCTCGCCCCAGGGCACCTCACCCCCGTCGGCCATCCGCCGTCCCATCACGTACGCGCCGGCCGCGTCGAACGACTCGGCGACCACGTCGGAGTTGGTGTCCTGCTCGCCGCCGGCGAAGCCCTGCCGCTCGCGCCACGCCGTCGCGTGCGTGACCCAGCGGGTGAGCCGGAAGAATCCGGCGCTCTCGGCCGACTGCATCCAGTCGCCGTCCCCGGTGTGCCGTGGGCCGGCGTAGAACCCGTCCACCGACACCGACAGCTGTGCGGTCACCTTCGTCATCTCGGATCGTTCTCCTCCGTCGGGCGGCACCCGGCCGGGTGCCCGCTCACCGGGTGGTCGGGGCGGGCCGGCGGATGCCGACAGAACGTCGACGTGACGACGGTCACATCACCCGACGTGGCCGGGCCGGCTGCGCCGGGCCAGGTAGACGACGTCCGGCTCGCCGCGGGTGACGGTGACCGGGTGGGCGGTGACCGGGCCGATCAGCGCCGCGAGCCGGGCGGCGTACACCGGCGCCGCTGCCGCGCTCCAGATGGCCAGCACGCCACCGTCGCGCAGACGGTCGCGCAGCAGTTCGGTGCCGTCCTCGTCGTACAGCGCGTCGTTCTGCTGGAACACCGTCCAGTCCGGGCCGTTGTCGGTGTCGAGGCAGATCGCGTCGAAGGGTTCGGGGGTGTGCCGCAGCCAGGTCACCAGATCCTCGTTCACCACCCGTACCCGGGGGTCGTCGAGGGCGTTCGCGCTGAAGGCGGCGAGTTCGCGCCGATGCCAGTCGATGATCGTCTTCTCGATCTCCAGCACCACGATCTCCGCGGGCAGCGCGGACGCGGCGGCCTCGGCCAGCGAGAAGCCCACCCCGAGCCCGCCGATCAGCAGTCGGGCACCGGGCCGTAGCAGGCGCAGCGCCTCCCGTACGAGCAGTCGCTCCGACGCGCCGGCGCGGGTGTCCATGAGGAACACCCCGTTGCTGATGATCTCGTAGTGGCCGGCGCTCTCCCGAAGGACCAGCTCGCCACGCGTGGTCACCGCACGATCGACTACGGTAGCCGCTTCCCCCATCGCGCCAACGTACGTCAGCCCGAGTCGAGGCGGCGCGGGTTTTCCGGGCTCACCCGCGGCCGTGCTCAGTCCGGCGCCTCGCGTCGGGTCAGGCGGATCTCCTCGATGTCCAGTCGGCTCTGCACCTGGCGCAGCACGTCGTCGTCGATACGCCGCTCGTCGCGGAGTGCGACCACGGTGGCGCGCTTGTGTGCCAGCATCGCCAGGCGCAGCGCGGTGTACTGCTCGTCGTAGCGCAGCGCCGGCTCGTCGTCGGCCTCGCCGCGGGTCGCGCGCAGCAAACGCAGGCGCTTCTCGAACTCGCGGCGCAGCCGGTCGACGACCTGCGGATCGGTGTCGAGGTCGGCGGCGAGTTGCGGCAGCGCGGCGAGCGCGGACTCGGTGGCGACCCGGTCGGCCAGGTGCCGCTCCTGCTCCATGGCGGCGTCCTGCGGCAGCCGGACCTCCAGGGGGCGGCGGACCTCACCATCATCGCCGGTGTCGATCGGGCCACGGTGCCGATCGGACCGCGGCGCCGACCGGCCAGGCTGTCGCCGACCACGCCCGGCGGGACTAGCGGGCCGGGAACCGCAGGATGCGGTCGTCGCCGTCGCGGACGTCACCCCGGCCGTCGGTGTTGGAGGTGGTGACCCAGAGCGCCCCGTCCGGCGCGACCTGCACCGTCCGCAGCCGGCCATAGCGCTCCGCGAGCTGCGCCGACGGATCACCCATCCGGTCGCCGTCGAGCGGAACGGTCCAGAGTCGCTCGCCGCGCAGGGCCGCGACGTACGCCGTGTCGCCCGCGATGGCGATGCCGGACGGTGAGGCCTCCCGGACCGGCCAGGTGACCAGCGGATCGGTGTATCGCCCGCCGTCCGTGTCGCCCTTGCCCTCCACCCGGGGCCAGCCGTAGTTGCGGCCCGGCTCGATGCGGTTCACCTCGTCCAGCTCGTTCTGCCCGAACTCGGTGGCGAAGAGCCGGCCCGCCGAGTCCCAGGCCAGGCCCTGCACGTTGCGGTGCCCGAGGCTGTAGACCGGCGACCCGGCGGTCGGGTTTCCCGGTGCCGGCGCGCCGTCCGGCGTCAGGCGCAGAATCTTGCCGTTGGGGCTGGCGGGATCCTGGGAGCGGTCGGTCTCACCGGCGTCCCCGGTGCCGACGTAGAGCATCCCGTCGGGGCCGAACGCGATGCGTCCGCCGTTGTGGAATCCGGCCTTGGCGATGCCGTCGAAAATCACCTCGGGCTGCCCACCGTCCAGGCGGAACCGGACGATGCGGTTGTCCCGCTCGGCGGTGAAGTAGGCGTAGACCAGGTTGTCCGTGGCGAAGCCCGGCGAGACGGCGAGCCCGAGCAGCCCGCCCTCACCACCCGCCGCCACGCCTGACATCTGGTGCACCTGCCGGGGCGCCGCACCGCCGAGCGCCAGCCGCAGCACCTGGCCGGTCTCCCGCTCGGCGATCAGGGCGTCACCACCGGGCAGGAAGGCCAGCCCCCAGGGCACGTCGACGCCCTGCGCGACCTGCTCGCCGGCGTCGAGGTCGGGCTTCCCGGCCGGGGCGCTGGCCGCGTTGCTGGTGGCCGGGCCGGCCGGGTCGGACGGAGCCGGGTCGCCACCGTCGCATCCGGCGGCGGCGCCCACCGTGAGCAGCGCGGCGCATGCCCAACGCCAACGGTTGCCTGCCCTGATGCCTGCCATGCTCATCCTCCGAAGCTGATGGGTGGGTCGGTCCCGGCTCGCGCGATCCGTCCGTCGCCCCGTCTAGATTGCCCGACGTTGATCGCTGCCGCCCAGCGCCACCGATGCCAAGATCCGCGCAACATCCCGTTGGTTGCTGCCTTCACGGCTCGGAAGGCGACATCTTCGGGGAAGTTGCGCGGATCTTGCGTGGGCGCACCCGCCGGGTCAGGGCGCGTCGATCACCTCGCGGCCGAGGGGCCAGAACGCCGCCGGGACGAGCTTGAAGTTGGCGATGCCGAACGGGATTCCGATGATCGTGACGCAGAGCGCGATGCCGGCGACGATGTGGGACAGCGCGAGCCACCAGCCGGCCAGCACCACCCAGAGGACGTTCGCGAGACCCGAGCCGACCCCGGCGCCCGGCTTCGGGACCAGGGTGCGGCCGAAGGGCCAGAGCGAGTAGGACGCCAGGCGCAGCGACGCCACCCCGAACGGGATCGTGACGACCAGCAGGAAGCAGATCAGCGCCGCGATTCCGTACCCGATGGCCAGCAGGATCCCGCCGCCGAAGATGAGCCACAGCACGTTGAGCAGAAAGCGAATCACCCTCTCAGCATGACCACCGTCCGCCACCGGTCGTCCGGCCGGTGAGTCAGCGGGCCCGTCCCCGGCAACCCGCGCTCAGAACGCGAGGACGGCCGTCATGGCGGCGTAGCTGGCCAGCAGCAGGACGCCTTCGAAGCCGAGTCGGCCCCAACCGCAGGTCTGGCGGATCAACAGGCCACCGAGGAGGACGGCGGTCATGAAGAGACTGGTGGTGGTGGCGAGCAGTTCGTCGTCGCCGGCGGTGTGGTAGATCGAGCCCTGCCGGTAGGCGAGGTCGCCGGCGACGAGGGTGAGCACGTCGAGGATGTTCCCGCCGAGGACGGCCGCGATGGCCAGGGTGACGGCGCCGCGGCGGACGGCCGCGATGGCGGTGACCGTCTCCGGTAGCGCGTTGACGATCCCCATGAGCACGCCGCCGACGAACCCGGTGGTGAGGCCCGTGACGTCGACGAGGCTCTTGGCGGCGAGCGCCACCAGCCAGCCGCCGGCGGCGACGAGCAGCCCGACCACCGCGAAGCGGCTCCACAACCATCGCGGCGAGTGCCGGTTCAGCGGGCTCTCGTTGTGCGGGACGTCCGGCTGGGTCTCGGCGGTGGCGATCGCCTGCCACATCGGCTGCGCGCCGGCCCGCCGGATGAGGACCAGGCCGCCGACGTAGGTGCCGACCAGCACGGCGGACATCGGGTCGACTCCGGCGACGGTGGTCTCCGGGATGTAGCTGGCCAGCAGCGCGAGGGCGAGCAGGGCGATGAGCAGGCAGCCGGAGAGCAGGTTCGACAGCGAGGCGGCGGCGTGTTCGAGGTTGACCCGCCGGTGGAAGGCGTCGGCGACGGCGACGGCGGTGGTCTGGGCGGCGATGCCACCGACGGCGTTGCTGTAGCCGAGGCTGGCCTCGCCACTGCCCGCGGCGACGATGGTCATGATGATGCCGGACAGACCGGTGACGACGCCGAAGAACACCACGCCGAACAGCGCCTCGCCCCAGCCGGTGCGGTCGGCCAGGGCGTCGCCGAGGCCGGCCAGCCGAATGCTGCCGGCGACGGTGATCGCACCGGCCAGCGCGAACACGGCGATGCTCCACGGCAGGGGCCAGGGCAGGCTGGTCGGGTCCGGCACCGGCCGAGGATTCCCCGATCCGGGCGGGTGATGCCTCGATGTGCCCGATGGTCCGTTCGGGGCATGGCTGCCGCCGTACGGTTGATGCTCCGGAGGGTCCGGGCCAGGGAGGCGTCGAACAGGCCGTGGGCGGCTATGGCGTGCAGGTCGCGCTGGTGCTCGTGTTGGTGCTGGTGAACGCGGTGTTCGCGGGTAGCGAGATGGCGCTGGTGTCACTGCGCGAGGGTCAGTTGCAGCGCCTGGAGCGTGCCTCCCGGGGCGGACGGGTCCTGGCCCGGCTGGCGCGCGACCCGAACCGGTTCCTGGCCACCATCCAGATCGGGATCACGCTGGCCGGCTTCCTGGCCTCCGCGGCGGCGGCGGTGTCGCTCGCCGCGCCACTCGTCGATCCGCTCGGGTTCCTCGGTTCGGCGGCGAAACCCGTGTCGATCGTGCTGGTGACGGTCGTGCTGACCTTCATCACCCTCGTCCTGGGGGAGCTGGCGCCGAAACGGATCGCCTTGCAGCGCCCCGAGGGGTGGGCGCTGCTGGTCGCCCGGCCCCTGGACGCGCTGTCGATGTTCTCCCGCCCGGCGGTCTGGCTGCTCGGCAGGGCCAACGACGTCGTGGTCCAGCTGACCGGCGGTGACCCCCGCGCCCGGCGTGAGGAGGTCACGACCGAGGAGCTGCGGGACATGGTCGCCGCGCAGCGCAGCCTGACCCCCGAACACCGGATGATCATCAGTGGGGCCTTCGAGGTCGCCGAGCGGATCCTGCGGGAGATCCTGGTGCCCCGCCGGGAGGTGGTCACCCTGCCGGCGTCGCTCTCCGCCCGCGAGGCTCTAGGGGAGTTGGGCGCCTCGGGGCACACGAGGGCGCCGATCGTCGGCCGTGGTGGCCTGGACGACACGCTCGGCGTGGTGCACCTGCGCGACCTGCTCGACGCCGACGGGCCGGTCGGTGAGCGCGCGCATCCGGCCCTCTACCTGCCGGAGACCCTGAAGGTCACCGAGGCGATCCGGGAGCTGCGCCTGCAACGCCAGCAGTTCGCCCTGGTCGTCGACGAGCGTGGCTCCATCGACGGCATCGTGACGATGGAGGATCTCATCGAGGAGATCGTCGGTGAGATCTACGACGAGACCGACCGTGACGTGCAGGCGGTCGTCCGGGCCCCCGACGGGTCGCTGCTGCTGCCCGGTGGTTTTCCCGTGCACGACCTGCCCGACGTCGGCGTCGAGCTCGATGAGGAGACCATCGAGGGGGGCGACTACACCACGGTCGCGGGCCTGGTGCTGACCCACCTCGGCCACATCCCGAAGACCGCCGGGGAGGTTGTGCAGTTGCCCGGGTTCACGGCGGAGGTGACCGAGGTGACCGGCCGCGCCATCACCCGTGTCAGGCTACGTCCGGGCTCGTCGGCGGCGACCGAGGCTGGCCGGGACGACGAGGACCGGGCCGGCTCCTGACGGCGCCGACACCACGGCGGCGACGGGGTCCGGAAGGCGACAGGAAGGGGCGGGCGATGCGGCCAGGCGCGGAGAGCGTACGGAGGCTGCGCGCCGCGGTGGGCGCGGTGGCGATTCTCGCCGGCGTGGCGGTGCCCGGCCGGGCGGTGGCGGAGCCGTCCCCCGCCCCGACCCCCGCGATCCCGATCTGCGAGCTCGGTGATCGCCGGTTGGCCGAGATCTCCGGGATGGTGGCCACCGATGACGGGTTCGTCATGATGAACGACGGCGCCGACGACGCGGCCCGCCGCCGCATCTTCTTCCTGGATTCGGCATGCGCGGTGGCACGGGCCGTGCCGTACCCCTCGCGGCCGCGGGACACCGAGGATCTCGCCGTCGGCGCGGACGGCACGATCTGGGTGGGCGACATCGGTGACAACGACCGCACCCGGCAGACCATCGCGGTGTGGCGGCTCGCCCCGGGCGCCGACCGGCCGGTGCTGTACCGGATGTCCTACCCGGACGGTGCGCACGACGCCGAGGCGCTGCTGGTGACCGGCGACGGCCGGCCGGTGATCGTGACCAAGTACTCGGCCGTGCTCTACACCCCGAGCACCGCCCTGCGGCCCGGCGCGACGGTGGCGCTGACCCGGGTCGGGCAGGTGCGGCTGCCCGCCACCACGACCAGCAACCCGTACGGCGTCCTCGGCCGGTCCTCGGTCACCGGGGCGGCGACCGCCTCGGACGGGCGGCGGGTGGTGCTGCGGACGTACGCCGACGCGTTCGAGTTCGACGTCACCGGCGGCGACGTGATCACCGCCCTGACCACCGGGACCCCGCGGATCACGCCCCTGCCCGACGAGCCGCAGGGCGAGTCGATCTCCTACAGCCGCGACGGGGGTTCCCTGCTCACCGTCTCCGAGGCCGCCGTCGCCGGCACGCGGCCGGTGATCCTGCGCTACCCCCTGGCGGAGCCCGCGCCGGCCGCCTCGCCGGGCGCCCCGACACCGGCCGCCGGCACGGCGGACGACGGCGACCGCACCGCCGGCCGCATCGGCACCGCCGTGGTGGCGGCCGGTGGCCTGGGGCTGGCGCTGCTCGTCGGGGGTCTGGTCGCGGTGACCCGGTCGCGTCGCGCCGGGCGCCGGTAGCCGGCCTCGACGGCCCGGATCTCGCGTGCCCGCACGCGGGTTTCGGAGCATGTTGCCCAGGGCAATGATCGGGCCGTCAACACCCCTCGGAAGGGACGGCTCTCGTGGAAGTCACCGGCATCTTCACCGCCATCATCATCGGTCTGATCATCGGCGCGTTGGGTCGGCTGGTCGTACCGGGCAAGCAGAACATCCCGATCTGGCTCACCCTGCTGATCGGCGTGCTCGCCGCCATCCTCGGCACCATCGTGGCCGGTGCGCTCGGCGTCGACGACACCAGCGGCGTCGACTGGATCGAGCTGATCATCCAGGTCGTCTTCGCCGCGATCGGCGTCGCCATCACCGCCGGCGCCTACGGCCGCCGCCGCGTCTGACGGCACCACCGCGCCAGCCGGCGCCGGGCGGGCACCGGGCACGAAACGGGGCGGCGACGGGAAACCGTCGCCGCCCCGTTTCGTGCGCGGGTCGCTGGTCAGGACGCGGTACAGGAACGGACCTGTGGGCGGGTCCAGGTGCCGTTGGCCATGGTGGTGAAGCCGAAGACGTTGCCGCTGCCGTTCGACCGCATGGTCATGACGTTGCCGCTGGTGTCCCAGCTCGGTGTGCCGTTCCAGGTGGACGAGATCTTCTGCGGCGGGGTGACGGCGACGACCACCGTCCAGTTGCTCGCCCCGCTGACCGTCACCTCACTGTTGAACCGGTCGCTCCACCGGGTGGCGTCGCGCAGGGTCGCGGTGCAGCCGCCGCCGGGCGGCGGGGTCGGCGGCCCGGTCGTCGGCGGGGTCGAGCCCCCGTTGAGCGCGGCGAGAACCGCGTCGTACGCCGGCTTCTTGGCGCCGCTGCCGGTGAAGAGCAACGGGTTCTGCGAGGCCCGCCAGGAGTCGGTGTCCCGGATGCCCCAGACGGTGATGCCGGTGCAGCGGGAGACGGCCAGGCAGTCCTGCACGACGTTGCGGTAGGTGGCCGCCGGCGCGCCCTCGATGTCCAGCTCGGTGATCTGCACGTCGACGCCGAGCGCCGCGAAGTTGGACAGCGTGGTGCGGTAGTTGCCCGGGTAGGGCGAGCCGCTGTTGAAGTGCGACTGGAGGCCGACGCAGTCGATGGGCACGCCGCGCTGCTTGAAGTCGCGTACCAGGTTGTAGACGGCCTGGGTCTTGGCGTGCGTCCAGTCGTCGGTGTTGTAGTCGTTGTAGCAGAGCTTCGCGCCCGGGTCGGCGGCGCGAGCGGCCCGGAACGCGGCCTCGATCCAGTCGTTGCCGGTGCGCTGGAGGTTGGAGTCGCGGCGGGCGCCGGAGCTGCCGTCGGCGAACGCCTCGTTCACCACGTCCCACGCCACGACCTGGCCGCGGAAGTGGGTCGCCACCTGGGTGACGTGGTTGAGCATCGCCTGCCGCAGCGCGCTGCCGGACATGTTCTGCATCCAGCCGGGCTGCTGGGAGTGCCAGGCCAGGGTGTGGCCGCGCACCTGCATTCCGCGGCTGCGGGCGTGGTTGACGATCTGGTCCGCCGCGCCGTAGCTGAACTGGCCCTGCTGCGGCTCGGTGGCGTCGATCTTCATCTCGTTCTCGGGGGTCACCGAGTTGAACTCGCGGTTCAGGATCGTGGCGTAGGTGTTGTCGCTCAGCTTGTTCGCGGCGACCGCGGTGCCGAAGTACCGGCCCCGCTCCGCCGCCGACGCACCCAGGGTGGTCCCGGCGCTAGCCGTGCCCGGCAGGAACGCGGCGGTGGTCACGGCGAGCAGACCCGCGGCGGCGAGGACGACCGCCGTACGCGCTCGGGGACCGGACTTCGGACGAATGTTCCCCTGGCACCTCTCGATCATGCTTTTCCCTTCTCTGGGAGCCAGGCCGGGCCGTGGGGGCGGCGGCCTGGGTGGTGGTGGCGGGTCGGGACCGTCGAGGTGCCCGCACCCGGGACGGCGGGTGCGGGCCTTGAGGAATCGACTCCGGTGGATGTGGAGTATGGCAGCGCCCGCATTGACGAGCAAGAATTTCCGGAAAGTTAACGAGAGCTAAGCCCCGCTGCTCTGACAACCGTGGTGGAAGCCGTGCCAGCTCGAACAGGTGACTGCGCGGCGACGGCGGAGACTGCGACCAATGATCGATGTCCGGGGAGTGGCGCGGATGCCGGATGTTCCGGAACTGTTCCGCAACGCCAGCGTCCGGCTACGGGTGCAGCACCGCCTTGATCACGCCGTTCTCGCGCCGGTCGAAGCGGTGGTACAGCTCGGGCGCCGCCGCGAGCGAGCCGTGGTGGGTGACGACGACGCCGGGTCGGGCCCGGCCGGAGACCACCAAATCACGCAGTCGAAGGGTGTAACGGCGGTCGTGGGTACGACCGAAGCGGACCGACACGCCCTTGCTGAACAACGTTCCCCACGGCGCGGTCAGTTCCTCGTGCCCGCTCGCGCCGGGAGCCGGGTGCGGGTCGTTGTCCGGGTACACCCCGGCGACCCCGATCGCGCCCGTCGGGTTGACCAGCCGGGCCGCGTCCGCGATCACCTGGTTGGGGCGCTCCCGCTCGGGGCTCTCCCGGTCACGGGCCTGGAACCCGACCGCGTCGATGACCTTGTCCACTCCGCCCAGCTTCTCCTCGCCGAGCGGCAGCCCGGCCCGGGCCCGGTCGGCGAGGATCTGCTCCACCGGATCACCGTGGCGGAAGTCGACCGGCGTCGCCCCGATCTCACCGGCCTTGTCCAGGCGGGCGTCCACCCCGTCGACGCAGTACACGGCGCGGGCCCCCAGGATCACCGCCGAGTACGCGCTGAGCAGGCCGATGGTGCCGGCGCCGAACACGGCCACCGTGTCGCCCGCCTCGACCCCGGCGAGGGTGGCGGCCGCGTGCCAGCCGGTGACGAAAGCGTCGGCGAGCAGTACGAAGTCGTCCTCACGGGCGTCGCCGGGCTCACCCGGCAGGCGTACGCAGTTCGCGTCGGCCCACGGCACCCGGAGCAGTTCGGCCTGCGCGCCCCGGTAGGGGCCCATCCCGGCGTAGCCGTACGCGGCGCCCGGCCCCTCGGCCCGGGCCCGCAGACAGGCGGCGGAGAGCCCCCGGGCGCACATCGCGCAGGTGCCGCAGAAGAGGTGCGTCGGGATCACCACCCGCATCCCGGGCCGAATGGTCTGCACCGCACCGCCCACCCGCTCGACCACGCCCAGTGGTTCGTGCCCGAGCACCAGACCGGCGTTCGCTACGGTGCGCCCGTCGTACATGTGCAGGTCGGTGCCGCAGAGCGCGCTGGAGGTGACCCGGATCAGCGCGTCCGTCTCCGCCTCCAGCGTCGCGTCGGGCACCTCGTGCACCCCGACCGTCCGGACGTCCTCGTAGACGACGGCTCTCATCCGTGCCTCCCTCGCTCGGTGGTCGCGCCCCGCTGGGCCAGTCCCACGGCTACGACCACGACCGCCACCACCAGCGCCGCCGCGAGCGCGGGCGCCCACCTCGGCGCCACGGTCAGCGTCAGCGCGCCGAGCACCGCGCCGACGAAGAGCCCCAACAGCCGGGAGATCCCGCCCGCCCCGGCGACGATCCGATGCGGGTCGAGCACCGCGCCGCGGACCACCTCGGTCAGCGAGCCGGTCAGGTAGGTGGTCGCGGCGCCGCGGATCCCGGCGCTGAGGGTGATCACGCTCTGCACCCCGCTCGCCGCCGACGCCGCACCGAGCAGCGCCAAGCCGAACGCGTACCCGGGCCGCCCGCCGGTCGCCCACCAGCCCACCGCGACGCCGGCCAGCAGCACCGACTCGGCCACCGCCACCCCTGCGGTACGCCGACGCCAGCCCGACCCGAGCCGACGCAGCGGGAGCATGCCTCCGGCGACGCCCAGCGCGTAGCCGCCGACCGCCGTCGCCCCGCCCGCCACCAGCTGCGGCTTCGTCGTGGCGACCGCGTGGCCGAGCTGCACCAGGTTGCCGGTGATCACGCTGGCGAAGAAGCCGCCCAGTCGGGTCACGCAGAACACGTCGATGCAGCCCGACGCGGCGGCCAGCACCACCAGCAGCCGGACCACCACCGGCCGGGACAGCACGGGACCGTCGACCTGGCCGGCGCTGCCCGGTCCGGTCACCCGGCCCGCTCCGTCACTCGTACTACTGCCTTCCCGCCGTCACCCACCGTGGCGAACGGCTTCTTCCCGGGCGCGCGCCGTTCATGCCGCCCGGGCGGAGGCGGTGAGCCCGAGCAGCCGCTCGGTGAGCCGCCACAGCCGCTCCACCGCCGCCGGGTCGGCCACCAGCGACGCCGGCTTCGCCGGCAACAGACCCTCGTAGTAGCCGCCGCTGGCTGGCGTGACCTCCGTGGTGGCCGCGTGCAGCACGGCCAGCGCGCCGTCGGTGACCGGCCCACCGCTGCGCCCGTAGGCGGCCATCAGGCGGGTGCGTACCGCGCCGGGGTGGACGCTCGCCACCGTCACGTCCGCGCCGGTCCGCCCCCCGAGCGCCACGCCGAACATGATCAGCGCGAGCTTCGCCTGGGCGTACGCGGCGACCGGGGCGTAGCGGGTGGCGCCGTTCAGGTCGCCCCACGCCAGGTTGCCCATCCGGTGCAGGCTCGACGACACGTTCACCACCCGCGCTCGACCGGTCGCCCGCAGCGCCGGCAGCAGCGACCGGGTGAGCAGGTAGGGAGCTAGGTAGTCGACCTGCCAAGTCAGCTCGTTGCCGTCGATCGTGAGGGCCCTTCGCCCGCTGCCCAGCAGGGCGGCGTTGTTCACCAGCAGGTCCAGCCCGGCGGTCCGGGCGGCGACCGTGTCGGCGAGCGAGCGGACCTGGCTCAGCCGAGCGAAGTCCGCCGCGACCGGCTCCAGCAGCTCCGGGTCGACGCCGGTCCCGGCGAGCCGGCGCGCCGCCTCCTGCCCCTCGGCGTTCGTACGGGCGTGCAGCAGCACCTGCCAGCCGGCGTTGGCGAGTTGCCGGGCGACCTCATGGCCGATGCCGCTGGCGGCGCCGGTGACCAGCGCGGTCCCGGGGACGTCGTTCGTCGAATCGGTTCCTGTCGGTCGGGTCTCAGCTGTCGGGGCGGGTGCCACGGGCGGCCCGCAGGTTTCGGCTGCCGCGCGTGACATCAGTGCTCCTCCCGTCGACCGATCGCGGCCCGGCCCGGGTGCGACCGCATCGAGTCGGCCCGCTCGACCGCCTCCAGGCACGCCGAGGCCAGCTCGGCGGCGGTCAGGTCGTACATGGCGTGCGGATTGATCTGAAACGCGCTCAGGCGACCGTCCCGTCGCACCGTGACCTCGACATATTTGCCTCGGTCGGTGACGGTGACGGCGCCGCTGTCGTCGTACACGGCTGCGCTCTCTCCAGGGAAGGGACGCGCGGCGGGTCCGGGTCGAACCGAGCCGGACCCGCCGCGCGGCGCGGTGGAAGCGACGGGGTTACGGGCGTACGCAACCCGGACGCGGGGGACGGTCGGGCGCTGTCTGGGCCACACCGACCGTCCGCACGCCGCCGCCGGGCTCGTACACGCCCGCCGGGATGCGTCGCTTGGACCTCGCCACCGTCGTCCTTCTCACCTCGGCCGGGGTCTCTCACCCCGACGTCAGCCAGCACATCGCAGCCGGGCCGACCTGGGCAAGGATCTTCACGCGCTCTAGACGCCCGGCGCCGGACATTTCACGCCGCCGATACGCCCGCCACTGACACGCGGGCCGGTGATGCGGGGGGAGTTCGCGGCCGTGGGCCGGGTGTCGGCCGCCTCAGGCGACGGGTGTGCCGGCCGAGGCGGGGGCGACCACGGCGAGCGCGGCGCGGACCGTGTCGATCAGCGGGCGCTCGGGATGCTCGTACCAGTGCTGAACGGCGACCCGCACGGTGGTCAGGAAGGTCGACGCCAGCACCCGGGACCGCAGCGTCACGTCGGCGCCGGTCAGCCGGAGGGCGAGCTCCGCGGCCACCTCACGCTCGATGGTGGCGTACGCCGCGACCTGGTGGGCGGCCAGCCCGGGGTGCCCGCGCAGTTGCCGTCGGCGGGTGAGCCAGGACGGGTCGGCGTCGTGGAACGCCTCCTCGGTCAGGCGTAGCGCCGCCCGGGTCAGCGCGGGCCACGGCTGCTCGTCGGTCGGCTGCTCGCGGATCAGCTCCAACATCCGGCTCAGCCGCATGGTGTCGCCGTGGAAGAGGGCCTCCTCCTTGCTGGAGAAGTAGTTGGAGAACGTGCGCCGGGAGACGTTCGCGGCATCCGCGATCGCCTCGACCGTCACCCGGTCGAGCCCCTCTTCGATGGCGAGCCGCAGGGCCGCCTCGTGCAGGGCGAGGCGGGTGGCTGCCTTCTTGCGTTCCCGCAGCCCCGTGGTCTCGTCCATGGCTCCCAAGGGTACGTGGCCGTGATGGAGTTCTCAACGAGCAAACTTGCCCGATGGGCAAGATTGGCAGATGATTGTTTGAGGCAACCATCTCGGCTCGGGGAGGGAACGTGGACGAATCCGTACGGGAACTCGGCCTCCGGCTGCACGGTCTGCTCACCGGCGTCCGATTGATCAAGCAGCGCCGGGCGGACGAGCGGCCGGCTGTGCCGTCCGGCCTGGTCGGCATCCTTCTGCAGATCGACCGGCTCTCCACCGGCTGCCACGCCCGCGAGCTGGCCCAGCGGACCCGGCTCGACCCGTCGACCGTCAGCCGCGCCGTCGCCGCCCTGGTCGCCCACGGCCTGGTGCAGCGGCGACCCGACCCGAACGACAAGCGGGCCAGCTTCCTGTCGCTCACCCCGGCCGGCCGGGCCGCGCTGACCGACACCTTCGACTGGTACGGCGAGGTGCTCGACCGGGCGCTCGTCGACTGGACTCCCGGCGAGGTCACGGCGCTCAGCGCCGCGCTCGACCGGTTCACCCGCGACATCGAGATCGCCCTCGGAAACCACGACAACCTGGAGGCAGCGCGATGAGCGCACCCACCACAACCGTCGGCGCCGCCGCGCCGATGACCCACCGGCGGACGCTGGAGGCTCTCAGCGGCCTGCTGCTGGTGCTCTTCGTCGCGATGCTCAGCAGCACCGTCGTCTCGACGGCACTCCCCAAGATCATTGGCTCGCTCAACGGGTCGCAGACCCAGTACACCTGGGTGGTCACCGCGACCCTGTTGACGGCGACGGCCACCACCCCGATCTGGGGCAAGCTCGCCGACCTGTTCAACAAGAAGTCCCTGGTGCAGATCGCCATCGTCGTCTTCCTGCTGGGCTCGGTCGTCGCCGGCTTCTCGCAGAGCGCCGGCCAGCTCATCGCCGCCCGGGCGTTCCAGGGCATCGGCGTCGGCGGGCTGCAGGCCCTCGTCCAGGTGGCGATCGCCGCGATGATCCCGCCGCGCGAGCGCGGCCGGTACAACGGCTACCTCGGTGGCGTGATGGCCGTCGCGACGGTCGGCGGCCCGCTGCTGGGCGGGCTCATCGTCGACACCTCCTGGCTCGGCTGGCGCTGGTGCTTCTTCGTCGGTGTGCCCGTCGCCCTCGTCGCGCTCGTCCTGCTGCAGGCCACCCTGCGCCTGCCCACCGTGCGCCGGGAGAACGTCAAGATCGACTACCTGGGCGCGACGCTCATCGCCGCCGGCGTCAGCGTGCTGCTCATCTGGATCTCGTTCGTCGACAGTTCGTTCGCCTGGCTCTCCTGGCAGACCCTGGCCATGGTCGGCGGCTCACTCGTCCTGCTCGCCCTGGCGGTCTGGGTCGAGTCCCGGGCGGCCGAGCCGGTGGTCCCGCTGAGCGTCGTCCGCGAGCGCACCACCGCCCTGGCCATCCTCGGCAGCCTCGCGGTCGGCATGGCGATGTTCGGCGGCGCGGTCTTCCTCGGCCAGTACTTCCAGATCGGCCGCGGCTACAGCCCGACCGAGGCCGGCCTGCTCACCATCCCGATGATGGCCGGCGTCCTGCTCTCCTCGATCGTCGCCGGGCGGCTGATCACCAAGAGCGGGCGGATCAAGCCGTACATCGTCAGCGGCGCGATCCTGCTCGTCGCGGGCTTCGCCCTGCTCGGCACGATCGACCACGAGACCTCGCTCTACCTGGTCGGCGCGGCCATGTTCATCGTCGGCACCGGCGTCGGCATGACCATGCAGAACCTCGTCCTCGCCGTGCAGAACACCGTGTCGCTCAAGGACATCGGCGCGGCCAGCTCCACCGTCGCGTTCTTCCGCTCGCTCGGCGGCACGATCGGCGTCTCCGTGCTCGGCGCCGTCCTCGCCCGCCAGGTCACCGACCGGATCACCCACGACCTCGCGGCGTCCGGGATCCCCGCCGGGGGCGGCTCGGGCGAGACCAGCAGCCTCAACCTCAACGCCCTGCCCGAGGCGGTGCAGCACATCGTCCGCGCCGCGTACGGCGACGCGACCGGACACATCTTCCTGATCTCCGCCGCCATCGCCGTCGTGGGCGTCATCGCCGGTCTCCTGCTCAAGCCGGTGACCCTGCGGACCAGCCTCGACCTGCCCGACGCGGCCCGCTCGGCGGCCGTCGCGGCCGACGCGGTCGACGGGGCGCCCGCGCTCGACCAGGTCTCCGTCGACGGGGCGCCCGAGGGCGTGACAACCCGCCGCTGACCTCCAAGGCGCCAACCGGGGCCGCCGCCGTCATCCGACGGCGGCGGTCTCGGCGTTTCCGGGCGGGTGCCCGCCGACCCGCAGCGGCGGTGCCGGCTCACTCGGATGGCGGTGGCGGGACCTCGGCCGGACCGTCGGTGCTCAGTCCATCGCCGTGGGCGGCTCGCCCTCGTGCCAGCGGGCGCGCCAGGCGACCTCGTGCGCCTCGTGCGCGGTCTTCTCCTCGAGGATGACCGCGCGCAGGGCGCGCCGGGAGTCCGCGAAGACCACCGCCTCGATCGTCACCAGCGCCACGCAGATGGCGGTGAGCAGGGCGAGGGCGGCGAGCGCGGGCAGCTCACCGCCGATCGGCAGCGCGACGGCCAGGACGACCAGCACCCCGATCCGGGTCCACGTGACGGTGCGCAGGGTGCGCAGTTGGAACGCCAGGTCGGCCGCGAGGTAGAGCATGACCCCACCGAAGAGCATCGGTACGGCGGGACCGTGGGCCGGCTCGCCCACTCCGCCGGCCGGGTCGGTGATGACGCGGATGAGTTCCTCGGCGCCGATGGCGAACAGGATCACGCCGGCGATCATCGGTAGGTAGAGGTAGGCGTAGGCGTCCCGGGCCATCGCGACCCGGGGGCCGTCCCTGGCCGCGTGCAGCGCGATCCGGGCGGCCGGCCCGACGAAGTCGAAGTGCGCCCACCACAGCGCCGCGGTGAAGATGATCCCGAGCATGGCTGCCGGGATCGCCTGCCAGGTGACCGGCTTGCCGAGCAGGTTGCCGCCGACGCCGACGGAGATGACCGACTCGCCCAGCGCGATGATCAGGATCAGGTCGTAGCGCTCCGTCCAGTGCTCGGCGGAGGGGAGCTCCCAGCCCCAGGTGCCGGCGAGGAGTCCGCTGCCGTACTGGATGACGACGACTGCGACCCACAGCCCGTCGCGGACCAGCGCCGCCAGCCCCGGATCGTCGAGGTGCTGCGGAAGTACCGCGGCGACGATCAACAGCACCGTGGTGATCGCCATCTCCGGCAGGAACTGGAGCATCTTGCGGCGCGAGTTCGCCTTCCCCCGTACCGCGTGCAGGTAGAGCAGCAGGTGGACGAGGCGGATCGCCACGTAGCTGGCCGCGACCAGCATGGGCCCGGCACCGCCGTGCTGCGGGTCCTCGAACGCCTGGGGCAGGGCCAGCGCGAAGGTGAAGAGCGCCGCCATGCCGAGGACCATCGCCACCGGGACGAAGCCCTCACCGAGCCGGACCCGGCTGGCGACGACGCTGTGCACCACCCAGCACCACCAGAGCACGGCGAGCACCAGCAGCGCGTGCAGCAGTTCCCGGGGGGTGACGTTCGCCGCCGTGGCCCGGGTGATGATGAAGAACGAGACCACGAAGACCAGGTCGAAGAAGAGCTCGAACTTGTCGGCGCGGGTGCCCGGGGCGATGGGCACCGCCGGCCCCAACGTCCCCCGCCACCGGTAGCGACCCACCGGATGAGTCTCCCAGCGCCGGTGCGGGTCGCGGGCCGAATCGCTACCGACTGCGCCCATGCTGACCGGCGACTCCGGCACCGACACGCGGGGGACGCGCCGGCAATGCCCTTGACAGCGACTCTCCTCAAGGCGATGCTCTGACTTGTCCTACTGCCGTAGGACAATAGAGAGGATCGTCTCGAGTGATCGAGTTTGTGCTGGACAGTCGGTCCAAGGTGAACACCTACATGCAGCTGGTGCAGCAGGTGAAACAGGCGCTGCGGGTCGGCCTGTTGGTGCCGGGCGACCAACTGCCGAAGGTTCGTGAGGTCGCGCAGTCGCTGGCGATCAACCCGAACACGGTGCTCAAGGCGTACCGGGAACTGGAGATCGAGGGCCTGGTGGCCGGCCGACCCGGGGTCGGCACGTTCGTCGAGCGCACCCTGGCCGGCGCGTCGCTGCCCAACCAGGCCGAGCTGCGCGCCGACCTGGAGACCTGGCTGCACCGCGCGCGGGCGGCCGGGCTCACGCCGGAGGACGTCATCGCCCTGGTGGAGACCACCATGCGGGCCGCACTCGCCGACGACACACCGCAGAAGGAGTCCGCGCGAGCGGAATGAGAGGACAGAGATGGACGTGGTCCTGGAGGCCGACCGACTCGGCAAGCGGTACGGAAAGACCTGGGCGTTGCGAGACTGCTCGCTACGCCTGCCAGCCGGGCGGATCGCCGCCCTCGTCGGCCCTAACGGCGCCGGCAAGAGCACGCTGCTGCACCTGGCGGTCGGCCTGCTCCGGCCCGACGCGGGGGCGGTCCGGGTGTTCGGCGACTCGCCCTACAACAACACGGAGAGTCTCGCCGACATCGGGTTCGTCGCCCAGGACACCCCGCTGTTCCGGGACTTCACCGCCGCGGAGCTGGTCACCGCAGGTGAGAAGCTGAACCGGCGGTGGGACGGGGCGCTGGCCCGTAACCGGCTGGCCCAGCTGGGCATCCCGCCCGACAAGCCGGTCGACAAGCTCTCCGGCGGCCAGCGCGCACAGGTGGCCCTCGCGCTCGCGCTGGCCAAGCGGCCCCGGCTGTTGCTGCTCGACGAGCCGGTGGCCAGCCTGGACCCGCTGGCCCGGCGGGAGTTCCTCCAGTCGCTGATGGGCAGCGTCGCCGACGCCGACACCACGGTCCTGCTCTCCTCGCACCTGCTGGCCGACCTGGAACGGGTCTGCGACTACCTGATCGTGCTGAACGCCGCCCGGGTGCAGCTCGTCGGCCCGGTCGACGAGATCGTGGCCGGCCATCGGCAACTCATCGGCCCCCGGCACGACGGCGGCCCGCTCGGCGGGGTCGCGGCGGTGGTCCGGGCCAGCCACACCGACCGGCAGTCCACCCTGCTCGTCCGCACCGACGGGCCGATCACCGATCCGTCGTGGACGGTCCGCGAGGTCAGCCTGGAGGACCTCATCCTGGCCTATCTGGCCGACGGCGACACCACGGCGAGCCACACCGAGTGGGGGGTACCGGCATGATCTGGCTGGCCTGGCGGCAGCACCGCAAGCAACTGCTGTTCACCCTCCTCGGGTTCGTGCTGCTCGCCGCCGTGATGATCCCGATCGGTGTGGCGATGCGGAGCACGTTCGCCGATCTCGGGCTGCCCGCCTGTGTGCGCGACCTGGCGCGGGCCGACGTGGCACCGGCGACCGTGGAAGCCTGCGAGGCGGGGTACCGCCGGTTCACCAGCCGGTACGGTGCCCTGAACCTGGTGGCCGTGCTGCTCGTCATGCTGCCGATGCTGGTCGGCCTCTTCTGGGGCGCGCCGCTGGTCGCCCGCGAGGTGGAGCAGGGCACGCACCGCTTCGTCTGGACCCAGGGGATCAGCCGGCGGCGATGGGTCCTGGTGAAGCTCGGCTTGGCCGGCGCGGTCGTGCTGACCGCCGCGGTTGGCTACGGGTTGGGCATGTCGTGGTGGGTCGACCCGCTGACCCAGGCCGCTCACGAGGGCCGGCTCGGCTACATCGTCTTCGACCTGCAGGGCATCGTCCCGATCGGCTACACCCTCTTCGCGGTGGCGCTCGGCATCTTCGCCGGCACCCTCTGGCGTCGGATGCTGCCCGCCATGGCCATCACCCTGGTCGGCTACGTGGGCGTACGGGCGGCGGTGGCCGTGCTGGCGCGACCGCACTACCAGCCGGCCCGCACGCTCACCTTCCCCTTGACGGGAACCGGCGAACCCGTGGGCGGTCGCGGCAACTGGATCCTCTCCAGCGGCGTCCGCAACGCCGACGGACAGATGGTGGCGAGCGACACCCGACTGCAGTGCCCGCCGGGCGCCCTGGGGCCGACCGGCCGAGGCTGCGGGGCCGAGCTGGGCGTCGAGCCCGGCGCCTACAACTGGCAGCTGTACCAGCCGGCGGGGCGGTTCTGGCTGTTCCAGGGCATCGAGACCGGGATCTTCGTGCTCCTCGCCCTGGTGCTGGTCTACGTCGCGGTCCGGGCGATCCGCCGCATCGCGTAGCGCGGATCGACCGAAGGCGGCACCCGGTTCGGGTGCCGCCTTCCCCCGGCTTGCCGTCCAGCTGGGCGGGGGCAGAGGCACGGCTCCCCGCGGCCCGCCTGCAAAACCGGTATAAGATGCGCATAAGCCGTGATCAAACCGGAGGTTCGGGATGATGCCAGCGGGGGTGGCGAGCGAGCACCATTACCAGGCGCTGCGGTTCGACATCCCGGTCGACCGTTCCTTCGCCGAGTTCCGCCGGCAGTACGAGGCGGCCGTGCCGCCGTACGACGCCGCGGCGTTCAACGCGCTGGTGGCCCGCAAGGCGCCCTGGCCGGAGGTGCTCGACCTGATGCGTGAGCGGGCGCCGTACAACTTCCTGATCTACTGGAGCAGCGGAGATCTCCAGCCGATGATGCGGCTCGCCGGTGACCCGGGGCACTGCGTCGAATACCTGATGGGCAACCACACCACCGCCGAGCGGATGTTCCGCCACGACCCCGCGGTCATGCTCTACGCGCCGCTGCGCACCGCCATCACCAGCGACGACGACGGCGGGGGCACGCGCTTCCACATCGAGCAGCCGAGCCACGCGTTCGCCTCGTTCGGCAACGACGACGTCGCCGCGGTGGGCGTCGAGCTCGGCCACGAGGTCGCGGCGCTCCTCACCCACCTCGGAGTGCCGGTGCCGGCGGCCCTGGCCGGCTGAGCGCCGTGGTGCCGGGCGGCCTCCCGCCGACCGCGCGGCGGCGGGCGCCGGAACGTCCGGCCGACCCACCGCCGCTCGCCGACCGGTCAGGCGGCCGCGCAGCTCGCGCCGTTCAACGTGAACGACGTCGGCCGTCCGGTGTCGCCGGTGTGGGTGGCCTGGAAGCCGATGTTCACCGACGCGAGGGGCGCGATGGTCCCGTTGTAGGAGACGTTGCGGGCGGTCACCGCGCCGCTGGCCGGAGCGTAGGAGGCGTTCCAGCCGCTGGTGATGCCCTGGCCGTCGGGCAGCGTGAAGGCGAGGCTCCAGCCGTTGACCGTCGTGGCGCCGGTGTTGGTGATGGTCACCGACGCGGTCAGTCCGCTGTTCCAGGCGTTCACCGCGTACGCCACCCGGCAGGTCCCGCCGCCCGGCGGGGGAGTGGTCGGCGGCGGTGTGGTGGGCGGCGGGGTGGACGTGTCCAGGCCGAAGAAGCGGATCGCCTGGGCGGCGTCGACCGGCAGGTTGTGCGAGACGCCCTGCATGCTGATCGCCTCGACCGGCGCTGTGCCACCGCTACCGCCGTAGCGGGTCCGGGTGTAGCCGGACTGCGGGGTGTCGGTGTACGTCGGCGTCTGGCCGAGACCGTGCAGGTTGGTCCACTGCTTGATCTCTTCGGTGAAGTTCGGATAGCGCAGCGTCTCGTCGTTCGTGCCGTGCCAGAGCTGCATCCGCGGCCGGTTGCCCGTGTAACCGGGGTACGCGCTGCGCGCCAGGTCGCCCCAGGCCTGCGGGCTCCGGACGACCTCGCCGTTGGCGCACTCGCTGTTCCACTCCGAGCCGTTCGTGGTGGCGAAGCAGCCGAACGGCACGCCGGCGAAGGCGGCGCCCGCGCTGAACACGTCGGGATAGAGCCCGAGCGGGACGTTGGTCATCATCGCCCCGGACGACACGCCGGTGGCGAAGATCCGGGCCGGGTCGACGTCGTACCGCTGCCGGACGTGGTTGACCATCGACATGATCCCCACCGGGTCGCTACCGCCGTCCCGGCGTAGGGCCTGTGGCGACGAGACGTCGAAGCACTGGCTGCTGCGGGTCACCGACGGGTAGATCACCAGATAGCCGTAGCGGTCGGCCAGGGACGCGAACTGGGTGCCGGAGTGGAACGTCGGCCCGCTGCCCGTGCAGTAGTGGACGGCGACCAGCACCCCCGGCCGCGGCGCGACCCGGTCCGGCACGTAGAGGTACATCCGCAGGTTGCTGGGGTTGGTGCCGAAGTTGGTCACCTCCGTCAGCGATGCCGCCGACGCCGGCGCGGTGGCGGTCACCGCGGCCAGCAGGGTGAGCGCGGCGGCCGTCAGGGCGGCGCCGAGCAATCTGAGCCTGACTCTCATGGGGGGTTCCTCCGGAAGGCCGATGCAGGCAGGGGTGCGATCGAGGCTGCCCGGCGACCCGATCATGTCCGGCTCAGGAACATCCACAAGTATGGATTAATCTGCCCGGTCTTGGCAACCGTGCCGGCCGCGCTGCGTCACCCGGTCGAGGTGGGTCTGTCGCTGGCATCGGTGTCGCCTCGGGGTCCTGAACGATCGTGGTAGAACTGACCGCAATGGAGGTAGGAATCGCTATAAGACGGACATGCTGACCCGCGCCGGGTTCCGTGGGCTCGGAGACAGCACGAGTCCGCGCGGGGCGACCGTCCTCGAGCTGCTCTTCGACATCGTCTACGTCTTCGCCCTCGCCCGGCTCGCCGGCCGGATCGGAGACGACCTCACCATCGTCCGGCACACGCTGCTCTCCGAGTCCGGCCAGACGCTGCTGATCTTCACCGCGATGTGGATGATCTGGTCGCTCAACGCCATGATGGCGAGCACCTTCGACCCTGGCCGCACCGACCTTCAGGTGCTGCTGCTGACCACGATGTTCGGCACGCTGATCCTGGCGGTCTCGTTGCCGCAGGCGTTCGGTGAGCGCGGGGTCATCTTCTCCATCACGTACGTGGTCCTCCAGGTCGGCCGCCCGCTCTACCTGACGGTGGCCCTACGGGGCCACCCGATGCAGCGCGGGCCGGCCCGGGTGCTGACCTGGCACCTGGTCTCCGGCGTGCTCTGGATCGCCGGGGGTGCCAGCGGGGGCCTCGGTCGTGGCGTGTTCTGGACCATCGCCCTGTCCATCGAGGTCCTCGGCGCCGCGACGAACTGGCCCACACCCATCCGCGCGAACCGGGGCGGCGGGGTCAGGATCGCCTTCGGGCACCTCGCCGAGCGGTACAACCAGATCTTCATGATCGCTCTTGCCGAGGTCGTACTCGAAGCCGGCGCCGCGGTCAGCTTTCCGGGCCTCTCGACCGAGCGGACCATCGTCCTGGTCGCCGCGTTCCTGGCGGTGGTGGCGTTCTGGCGGATCTACTTCTACCACATCGGGCCGATCCGGGCGGCCTCCGCCAGCTCCGCCGGGGAGGAGCTGCAGCTGTCCCAGTGGGCGAGCTTCAGCCTGCTGCTCATCGTCGCTGGCATCATCTGCACCGCGGTCGGCTTCGGGCAGGTCATCGAGGAGCCGGACCCACCGATCGACTGGGCGCTGCTGGTGGTCATCTTCGGGGGCCCCGCGCTCTTCCTGATCGGGCGGAACTATCTCGAGCCGACGACGAGGGCGGCCGGAGGGCGGTGCCGTGCCCTCATCCTGGGCGTCGTGGCGCTGGCCGTGGCGGCACCGCCCATGATGTTCCTGCGCCCGGTCGCCGCGGTCGTCAGCGCGGCGCTGATCCTGACCGGGATCGCCATCTACGACGGGCTGCTGCATCCGCGTGGCTCGGATGCCAATCCGGCGCTGTAGGCGGGTCGCGGCCGATCCCGATCACGTTCCCGGCCCCCACCACCGAGCTGCGCGGGTGGCGGGGGCCGGGTCGTGACCGGTCAGCGGGCGGTCACCGGGTGCGGCACTGGCCGGACGCCGCGCCGGAGACGGTGTTCGGCGCGCCGAGGTCGACCGGCGCGGGGCTGTTGCCGGAACAGTGCAGCGTGGTGACCTCGTTGCCGGCAACGATGGGTGCGGTCGTGCCGGTGACGTTGCCGGAGAGCAGCATCGCCCCGGTCACCTCGGTCCCCACCACCGTGACGTGGTCGGTGGTGCCGGTCACCGTGACCGCACCGCGCACGGTGGTGTTCAGCAGCTCGATGGCGTTCGCCCCGGTCGCCGCCAGGCTGCCCGAGATCGAGGACCGCTCGGCGACCAGTGCGGCACCGGGCCGGACGACCACCGCGCCGGAGACGGTCGCCCCGCGCAGGCAGGTGACCCCGGAGGTGACCACCAGCGCACCCGTGTACCGGCCGGAGATCACGTCGGTGCACGCCGGCGGCGACGGGATCAGCGTGGCCACGAATTCCTTCGCCGCGCCGATGTTGCCGACGGCGTCGATGCCCCGGTACTCGATGATGTGCCGGCCGTAGCCGGGGGTGCGCGTGGCGAACGGCGACACCGACAGCCCGCCCGAGCCGAGGTTGCCGTAGACCAGGCCGTCGACGTCGGTCCCGGTGGCCGTGAACAGGAAGGGCGCCTGCGCGTCGGTGGGCCAGCCGTAGTAGTTGTGCCACCCGTCGCGGTCCAGGCGGAACTCCGGGGTGACCTGGCCCTGGCCGTCGTCCGTGCCGGTCAGCTTCATGCCGAACGGGCCGTTGTACAGGTACTCGGTGGGCTTGCCGGGCCTGGTCGTGGTGAACAGCGGCTCGGAGAGGTCGTAGTCGACCTGCGGCCGGGTCGCGTCGACCGTCCAGCTGCGGGTCAGCGACTCCTGCGTCGCCGGGTCGCGCACCGTGGCCGTGAGCCGGTGGGCGCCAGGGGCCAGGTCGAGCGCGGCCAGCTCCAGGTCACCGTCGTGGCCCGGGTTGGCCACCGGCCGGTCGTCGAGCGTCCAGCGCACCGCCGGCACCCGGTCGGTGGGGTGGTTCGCCTGCACGTACACCGTGTCCCGGGCGCCGACCGGGCGGTCGGTCGCGGTGGCCGCGGTGATCGCCAACGGGCCGGCGGCCGGCGGGGTGCTCAGCGCGGTGTCGACGGTCCACGTCCGGCGCTGGGTCAGCGCGGGCGAGTCCCGGATCGCCGGATCGCGTACGAACGGGGTCGGGTCGGTCACCGTCGCGGTGACGGTGTGCGTCCCGGCGGCGAGGCGCAGCGCGCGCAGGTCGAGGCTGCGGGCGTTACCGGTGCCCGGTACGGCGGCGCCGTCGACGGACCAGGTGACGCTCAACTCGTGGCTCACCGGGTGCAGAGTCTCCACCCAGACGACCCGGTCGGCGCCGATCGGCCGGTCGGTCGGCGTGGCGTCCTGCAGGATGCCGACCCGGGCGGCGATGCGTTGGGTCATCCGCTCCCGCGCGACCTGGTCGAAGTAGAAGCCCAGCGACTTCATCATCGAGTGCTGGCTCGGTCGCCACACGCCCCGCTGCAGGTACATGCCGCCCTCGTAGCGGCCGATCGTGCCGCCGGACTCGCTCGGCTCGCCCAGCCAGCGCCACCACTTGGCCCGGGTGTCACGCATCTGCTGCTCGGTGAGCACGGTGTGGTGCACGGAGGAGGGCTCGCCCCCGGTGTACGTGTCACCGGCGACGCCACGGGCGTAGTAGTCGTACTCGTCCTGCAGGCCGCCGAGCGAGTGCCCGATCTCGTGCGGGCTGATCAGCGCGGAGAGCGCGTTGCCCCCGGAGGCGGTGGCGTTGGTGCCGCCCGCGCCGCCGTAGGTGTTGCTGTTGGCCAGTGCGATGAGCTGCCGGTTGCCCGGGTTGGTGCCGGTCGCCAGGTTGGCGTAGGTGTTCGCGGCCCCGCCGTCGACCGACAGCAGGCGCTGCACGCTGTTGGGGTTGCAGCCGCCCCAGAAGCCCATGTCCAGCACGGTGTCCCGCTGCGGATCGGTCAGCCCGGGGTCGCAGTCCACGCCGGACTCCGCCGAGACGATCTCCACGGCGTAGACGTTGAAGTAGCTCCGATAGGACTTGAACGGCTCGATCGTCCAGAGCGTGTTGAGGTGCTTGTCCACGTGCGACCGGAACGCCGGCAGGTCCGCCTCGGTGTAGCCGTCGCCCAGCAGCACCAGGTTGAACCGCTTGGCCGGATCCCCGGTGACCTGGATCGGCACCACGGTGGCGCTGCCCACGTCGGCCGCCGACGCCGGCGGCGCGGCCACCAGCCCGACGGCGAGCATCGCCGCCACGCACAGCCCAGCTCTGATCTTCCGCATGCGCCCCTCCGTCCGTCGGACGCCGGGCCTGTCGCCGGCCACCCGTCGGGGCGCCCGCACCGGTCACCGCGTCCGCCATCGACCGCGATCATCCGGACGGTACCCGGGTGGCGGCCGGTCGGACAGCCCCGTCAGACCGCGGCCGGTGCACCCGTACGTCGATCGCGGAGGCCGGTGCGGCGCAAGCCGTCCATACCGGACGGCGGTGGTGTCGCTCGTCAGGCGGTGAAGGTCTCGATGTAGCCGATCGCCGCGTCGGTCGCTGCCTGCAACGGCGTCGGGGAGCGTCGGACCTGGGTGAGCAGCAGACCGCCCTGGACCGCCGCGAGCAGCGCCGTGGCCAGCTGGTCGGGGTCGGCGTGCGCGACGAGCGCGCCACGCTGCCGCATCCGGTGCAACCCCTCGCGGATCGGCGCCTCCCACCGGTCGAAGGCCGCGGCGAGGTCGGCGCGGATCGTCTCGCAGGTCTCGACCAGTTCACTCGCCAGCGAGCCCACTTCGCAGCCGCCCGCGCAGTCGCGCTGCCGTTGCACCTCGACCGTGGCGGCGCACCACGCCCGCAGCGCCTCGATGCTGTCCAGCCGGTCGAGCAGCGGCTGCTGGCCCTGGATGGTCCGCTCGACCTGGTGGCGGATGACGGCGCGCACCAGCTCGTTCTTGTCGCCGAAGTAGTGGTAGATCTGCGACGCGCTGACCCGGGCCGCCTGCTGCACGTCGGGGATGCTGGTGCCCGCCACGCCCTTGGCGAACATCAGCTCCGCCGCGGTCGCGACGATCCGATCGCGGGTTCGGCGGCCCGCGGCGGTGAGCCGGGGCGCGGCCGGTGCCGAACCCTCGGGGGCTGCGGCGTCGGTCATCGTCCCAGCGTAGCGCCGGTGCGCGGGCCCGTTCCCGGGTGCGGCGTCGCCTTCTGAGCGGCAGGCCGCGGGCGGGTCGGGCGGGCCCGCGGCGCTGCGGACCCGCCCGCCCCACCGACCCGTGACCTCAGCGCAGGGTCGGGGGGTGCCATCCCCCGGCCATCGCCTCCGCGTCCGCCGGGCCCCAACTGCCCCTGGGGTACGACGCGACCGGCTCGGTCAGGTCCAGGACCGGCTCGACGATCCGCCACTCCTGCTCGATGGCATCCTCGCGGGCGAAGCGCAGATGCCGCCCTTCCAGGGCGTCGTCGAGCAGCCGCTCGTAGGCCTCGCGGCGGTGGCCGAGCGCCGCGTCGAAGTCGACCGGCAGTTCCACCGGTCGGGACGCCACCTCGGCGCCGGGATCCTTGGCCTGGATCGACAGGGTGATCCCGTCGTTGCGGCCCAGCCGGAAGCGCAACAGGTTCGGCTGGGTGCCGGCTCCGTCGGCGGCCGGGACGAGGTCGCGCTGCGGCGTCTTGAACTCCACCACCACCTCCGTGGCGGTGCCCGGCATCAGCTTGCCGGTGCGCAGGTAGAACGGCACCCCGGCCCAGCGGGGCGAGTTCACCCGCAACCGGGTGGCCACGAACGTCTCGGTGCGGGAGCCCGGCGCCACCCCGGGCTCGTCGGTGTAGCCGGCGTACTGCCCCCGGACGGTGGACTCCGGCGACAGCGGCTCGATCTGGCGCAGCACCCGGACCTCCTCCTCGCGGAAGGCGTCGTCGCCGGCCCCGGTCGGAGGCTCCATCGCGAGCAGGGCGACGACCTGGAGCATGTGGTTCTGCAGCACGTCCCGGGTGGCGCCCATCCGGTCGTAGAACCCGGCGCGACCCTCGGTGCCGAAGCCCTCGGCGAGCGTGATCTGGACGTTGTCGATGTGCTCGGCGTTCCAGAGCGGCTCGAAGAGCCGGTTGGCGAAGCGGAAGACCCGCAGACCCTCCACGGACTCCTTGCCGAGGTAGTGGTCGATCCGGAAGATCCGCTCCGGCGCGAAGGCCGCCCGCAGGGCGCCGTTCAGCTCGTACGACGACGCCAGGTCGTGGCCGAACGGCTTCTCGACGACCACCCGGCCGCGCGCGGCGAGCCCGACGGCGGCCAGGCCGTCGACCACCGCGCCGAAGACGGCCGGCGGGATGGCCAGGTAGAAGAGCGGCCGCTCGGCGGTGCTGAGCGTCTCGGCGAGGTGCTGGTAGGTGGCCGGGTCGGCGTAGTCACCGGAGATCATCGTGAGGTTCCCGGCGAGCCGGTCGAAGGCCTCGTCGTCAACGCGGTCGTTCGCCTCGACCACCGACTTGCGGGCCGCCGTGATCAACTGCTGGTCGTCCCAGCGCGATCGGGCCACCCCGATGACCGGCAGGTCCAGCCGACCGCGTCGGGTCAGCTCGTAGAGCGCCGGGAACAGCTTCTTGGCGACCAGATCTCCGGTCACGCCGAAGAACACGACAGCGTCTGAGCGCAGCTCCATGGCTACCATCACCTCATCTTGGAATCAGCTTTCCAAGAGTGCGGCGCGCGTGCGACGGCGTCCATCACCCGAGGCGTGAGCTGCACGACACGGATCGGCGGCGGTCCGGTCGGCCCGGCCGGACCACCGCCGGGGCAGGTCAGCCCACCACGGACCGCAGCGGCACGCGGGCCTCCCGCAGGGCACGGACCAGGTCACCCAGGAACGGGTGCTCGTCGACCTGGAGCCCCGCCGGGTTCGGAATCACCAGGTAGGCCGATCCACCGGCCACGGACGTGCGGGCCGCGCCGGTGAACCGTTCGACGACCGACCCGGTCCGGGCCAGGTCAGCCTCGGCCACCTCGATGGTGATCGGCCGCCACTCACCGCCGAGATCCGCCGGGACCGGCGCGGCCGCTGCCCGGGCGCGCGCCGGATCGACCCCCGCCCCGGTCGGCGGTGCGCTGCGCTCGCTCGCGCCGGCCGTCGCCGGGTAGAGCAGCGCGTTGGCCACCAGGTGCAGCCCGTTCTCGTTGTAGGCCCGGAAGAGCGGGTTGAACGCGAACAGCACCGCCCGGCCGGAGCCGGTCGGCTCGTCGACCAAGGCCGCCGTCCCGCGTAGCGCGTCGACGCCGACCGTGTAGCCGTTGGCCCAGAAGGTGTCACCCCTGGGGTAGCTGAGCACATTCGTGCCGGTGGTGCTCCTGCTCAGGATGGGGTCGCTGTTGTTGAACTCGAAGTCCTCCGCCGGCCGGCCGGCCGCGACCGGGCTGTCCCGGTCGACGTCGACCCGCAGGTGCGAGCCGAGCACCTGGTAGCCGGCCGGCTTCGCCACCTCGGTGGTGGAGGTGAGCCCGGCGGCCCGGGCCAGCCGGGTGCCCTCGTTGCGCAACCCGAGGTAGGTGTGCCCCTCGGCGATCCAGGCGCGCAGGTTGGCCTGCCCGGCGGCGGTGAGCCCGCCGGTCGGGTTGCTGCCGTCCGGCACCAGCAGCACCGTTCGCCCGGTGAACGCCGCGGTGTTGTCGTTGATGTCGGCCGTGGTCACCGGGGTGAGGTCGAGGCCCCAGCGCTCGCCCAGCACGTACCGGGCCTCGCCGTGTGACCCGGAGGTGGTCGAGATGCCGGTGCCCTGGAACAGCCCCACGTCGGGCAGCTCCAGCCGGGTGCCGGTGGCCGGCCCGCCCGGCGTCAGGGTCACCCCGAGCGACTCGGCGAGGTCGTCCACCGTCCGGCTCAGCCTGGTCGCGGCCAGCCGGACCACGCTGGTGTCCAGGTCACGCACCAGCGGTACGCCCCGGCCGAGCAGCTGGAAGGTGAACTCGGCAGCCGCGGCCGAGTCCAGCCGGTAACCGTACGAGCCCCACGGCCAGGCGGCGGAGGTCCTGCCGCCGGAGATCTCGCGCACCAGTTGGGCCTTCGGTCGCACGTCGTCGCCGGTGTAGATGGTCGGCACGCCCATCAGCAGCGGGTTGCTCCAGGACGAGACGTCATAGAAGTAGGGGAACGGGGTGTACGGGTCCTCGCCCATGATCGCCTGGATCCAGTGCTTCTGCGGCTGGTCCATCGGGATCCAGTACGCGCCCTTCGGCACGGTGACGTTGGTGGCGCTGCGCCCGCCGAAGATCCGCGCGGTCGGCACCCGGGTCGGCCGCGTCACCTCGTAGACCTCGACGTCCATCCGGCGCAGTCGCTCGACCAGTTGCCGTACGTCGGCGAGCTGCCGGTCGGGCAGCAGGAAGTACGACCGGATCTTGATGTCCGGCACCGGGAACTGGACGGTGTTGGTCGGCTGGACCACCTCGTTCGGCTCCAGCGCGCCGGCCCGGCCCTCGGCGAGCGCGTCCGTCCAGATCCGGTAGTAGTCGGTCAGCACCTCGTGTTTGTTCGCGGCGGCCCAGCCGAGAGTGGACCACTGGGTGTGGAACTGCTGCTGGACCCGGTCGGCGACCGCCGACGCGCTGCCCTTCTCGAAGGTCATCCCGGCGGCCCCGAAGCCGGCGGCCGGAACGGTGTCGCCGTAGCCCATGAAGAAGAGGTCGTAGGTCGAGTAGTTGAAGTAGCACTCCGTGGTCACGGCACCGCCGCAGGCGCCGTTGTAGCCGAAGCCGGCCTTGTTGGCCTCGCCGATCCGGTTGATCCAGTCGACGGCCTCGCCGGCGATCTCGTGGTGGATCGGGTCGGCGTTGGGCGGGAAGAAGTACTGCCGCCCGGTCATCTCGTGGGCGTCGATGAAGACCTGCGGCGGGTAGCGCCGCATGAGCTCCAGCTTGCTGTCGGTCTCCTGCTGGGTGCGGGCGAACCAGTCCCGGTTCAGGTCGAAGCCGAACTCGTTCTGCCGCCGGGTGGCGTCGCGGCCGTCCGGATTCTGGGTGGGCACGATGATCGTGACCAGGTTCTCGTTGCGCTGGGCGACCTGGCAGGACAGGCCCGCGGCCAGCTCGTACAGCGTCTTCAGGGCCGCGTCGGCGCCGCTCTTCTCGCCACCGTGCACGTTGCCGGCGACCCAGACGATGGCCGGGCGGTCGGCGGCGGTCCCGGCGGCCTCCCGCCGGCTGGTGCGGCGCGGGTCGCGCAGCTCCCGGATGTCGTCGGCGATCGACCGCAGCGCGGCCGGCCGGACGTTGCGCTCGTGCGACACGACCGCGTACGGCAGGGGCTGGCCGAGCACGCTGCTGCCCAGTACGCCGGTGACCACCCGGTTGGAGGCGGTGTCCACGGCGCCCAGGTAGGTCCGGATCTCGTCGTTGGTCACCACCCGCTCCTGGCCGACGCCGAGCGGGAAGCCGAGCACGGCCTCCGGGCTGGGCACGGTGGACAGTCGGGCGGTGGGGTCGGTGCTGCACGACGGGGGAGAGGGCGGCCGGGCCGCGGCCGGTGCGCCGCCCAGCAGCGGCGTCATGCCGACCAGGAGCGCGATCGCGGAGGCGCTCGCCAGTCGGCGTGCGGGGGTCATCCGGAGTGGACGCTTCGACGGGGCCATGCAGGTTCCCTTCTCGGGAATGGCTCACATTGATCGAAGCCTATGACCTGCGGTTTTGCCGGTCAAGATCTCGATGATGGCGACGGGTGGTGTCGCGGCCGGCGCGATCCCCGCCCGGCCGATGGCGGTATGGCAGGGCCATGCGCGTACGCACGGTTTGCGGGCGCCGGTCGGGGGCACCCGGCGAGGGATCCGCGGTGGCCGGTGACGACGGCGAACCGACGCGGCAGGGCTGCCGAGAGGGGCGAGTGTGAAGGCCGTGGTGTGGCAGGGCGCCGCCGAGCTACGCGTGACCCAGGTCCCGGACCCGCAGCTGCGCAATGAGCAGGACGCCATCATCCGGGTGCGTAAGAGCGTCACCTGCGGATCCGACCTGCACCTGCTCGGCGGCCACCGCCCGTTCCTGCGGCGCGGCGACGTCCTCGGCCACGAGTTCCTGGGCGAGGTGGTCGAGGTCGGTCCGCGGGTGCGCCGCCATCGGGTGGGCGACCGGGTGGTGGTCTGCTCGTTCATCTCCTGCGGCCGATGCTGGCACTGCCGGCAGGAGCAGCACTCGCTCTGCGACAACGCCATCACCGAGGCGACCGGGGGCTTCGCCCCCGGCGGCTGCTACGGCTCCTCGCCCGCGCTCGGCGGCTTCGCCGGCAGCCACGCCGAGTACATCCGGGTGCCCTACGCCGACCAGGGCGCCTTCGGCATTCCGGACGGGGTGAGCGACGACCGGGCGCTCTTCGCCTCCGACTCTGCTCCGGCCGGCTGGATGGGCGCCGACCTCGGCGGCGTCAGACCGGGTGACGTGGTCGCGGTCTGGGGCGCGGGCGCGGTGGGCCACCTGGCGGCGAGCGCGGCGGTGCTGCTCGGCGCCGAACGGGTGATCGTGATCGACCGGCTGGACGACCGGCTGGCGATGGCCCGGACCCATCTGGACGTGGAGACGCTCAACCATCGGACCCAGGACGTCGGCGGTGAGCTGCGGGAACACAGCGGCGGGCGGGGCCCCGACGTGTGCATCGAGGCGGTCGGCACGCAGGCGCCCAGCACCGGGCCGCGGTCCTGGTACGACCGGGTCAGACGGCAGCTGCGCCCGGAGCCGGACCGGCCGGTCGCGGCCCGGGAGGCGATCCGCCACTGCCGCAAGGGTGGCAGCGTCTTCCTGCTCGGCGGCTACGCCGGTCCGGTGGACAGATTTCCGCTCGCGGCGGTGGTGGACAAGGGCCTCACCCTGCGCGGCGCCCGGCAGCACGGACCGCGCTACATCCCGATGCTGCTGGAGCGGATGGCCCGCGGCGAACTGGTCACCGAACATCTCGCGACGCACACCATGCCGCTCGACCAGGCCCCGCAGGGTTACCAGCTGTTCCAGAACAGGCTCGACGGTTGCGTACGGGCGGTCTTCGAGCCGATCGAGTGAGCCTTTCCGACATCGGCCCCGGCTCTGCGCCGTTTGCTGGGCGACGGCAGGGGTAGCCGCCGGAGCGGAGGGAACCCGGGTGGGCCGGCGCCCAGAAGACCGCCTCGCGCTCGGAAGGGGAGACCTGTCGATGAAAGCAGTCGTGTTCCATGGCCCGGGTGACATCCGCCTCGACACTGTCGCCGAGCCCAGGATCGAGCAACCGACCGACGCCGTCGTGCGGATCACCACCGCGGCGATCTGTGGCACCGACCTGCACTTCATCCGGGGCACGGTGCCCGGGATGAGGCCGGGCAGGATCCTCGGGCACGAGGGTGTGGGAGTGGTCGAAGAAGTCGGCCGGGACGTCCGCAACCTCAAGCGCGGCGACCGGGTGCTGATCTCCGCCGTCCTCGGTTGCGGCTCGTGCGCCTACTGCCGTCGCGGCTACTTCGCGCAGTGCGACGACATCAACCCGTACGGCCCCCGGTCCGGCACCGGCTCCTTCGGATCTCCCGACCAGCAGGGCCCGTTCAACGGCCTCCAGGCGGAGTACGCCCGGGTCCCGTGCGCGCACACGAACCTGTTCCGGCTCCCGGATTCGGTCTCCGACGCGCAGGCCATTCCACTGTCGGACATCTATCCCACCGGCTACTTCGGCGCGGTCATCGCCGATGTGTCGGACGGCAACGTGGTGGCGGTCTGGGGCTGCGGGCCGGTCGGACAGTTCGCCGTCCTCTCCGCGTTCCAGCGCGGCGCCGCCCGGGTGATCGCCGTCGATGGTCACGCCGACCGGTTGGAACGGGCCCGGGCGCTCGGCGCGGAGGTGGTCAACTTCAACGAGGTCGACCCGGTCGAGGCGATCATGGAGCTGACCCTCGGCATAGGCGTCGACTGTGCCATCGACGCGGTGGGCGTCGACGCGGAGAGTGCGAAGTCCGGACCCGCCGCCGCCTCGGCCCGCCAGGCGGACGAGCGGCACCGCGAGGAGTTGCGGCGGATCGCCCCCGAAACCAACCAGCAGGACGGACGCTGGAAGCCCGGCGACGCACCGAGCCAGGCCCACTCCTGGGCGATCGACAGCCTGGCCAAGGTCGGGACCCTGGGCGTCGTCGGGGTGTATCCGGTGACCGACACGTACTTTCCCATCGGCACCGTGCTGAGCCGCAACCTCACCGTCAAGGCCGGGAACGGCAACCATCCTCGCTACATCCCGCGGCTGTTGGCCATGGTCGAGTCGGGACTGGTCGATCCGGCGAGGATGCTGACGCAGCACGAGCCGTTGAGCGACGCGCTCGCCGCCTACCGCGAGTTCGACCTGCGCAGCCCCGGCTGGCTCAAGGTGGCGCTGGAGCCCAGCCCGGTGCTGCAACGGGCCTGACCGGGCCGGATCCGACGAGGTGGGCCAGAGCTTCGGAAAGCTCCGGCCCACGTCGGCATGGCGGGACGTCCTACGAGACGGGGTACTCCGCCAGGTAGACCGGTGCGCCGACCCGGTTCATGTCGGCCGCCTCGCCCACGCCGTTGACCACGTGGTCGATCGTGCCGGCGCTCAGGTTGACGGTCATGATGTGGTGCAGCCGCACCCCTGGCCGCTCCGGCACCTCGAAGCCGTTCTCCGTGTGGATCGACGGGTTGTTCTGGTTGAAGACGTAGACCCCGCCGCCGTAGAGCGTGTGCTTCCGCACCCGGTCGCCGACCTTGTACCCGGCCCAGCCCTCGACGTCGCCGTTCATCCAGTCGGCCTGTGTCGGCGGGTCGTACGGCAGCTCGTTCTGGTAGAGGATCGTCGTGCCGTCGTCGCCGTTCCAGACCGTGTTGTAGCGCTGGAAGTGCTCCACGAAGAGGCCGGTGGCCGTCACGTGGTCGCCGTTGATGACGGCCCCGTAGCGGCCGGTGTTGGTGCGCCAGCGCTCGGTGTCACCGTTGACGCCCTCGGTGAAGCCCTCCACGCCGTGGTCGCCGCGCCAGACCCAGGTGTGGTCGATGAGCACGTGGTCGCTGTTGACCTCGAGCGCGATGTTGGTCCGGCCGATGTGCGGGCCGCCGACCCGGAAGTACACGTCGGAGAGGGTGATCGGGTTCGACGGGGTGCTGGCGTTGCGCCCGTGCTTCTGGCCCACCCGCAGCAGCACCGGCGACTCCCGCAGGCCGGCGTCGATGGTCAACCCGGCCACGATCACCCCGGGCACGCCGGCGACGTCGAGCGGCACCGAGCCGTTCACCGCGGTGAGGGTGGTGTGGCCCAGGCCGAGGAGCACCGTGTTCGGGCGCTTGACCTCGATGCTGTGCGCGATGTCGTACACCCCGGGGGTGAAGAGCAGGTGCTTGCCGCGGGCGAGCTGGCTGTTGATGACGCGTACCGAGTCGGACGGCCGGGCCACGAAGAAATCGTCGATCGGAATGGTGCGGCCCGGCGTCATCCCGTCGGCCCAGGAGACGCCCCGGCTGTCCCGCTGCGGGGCGGGCACCCGCACGTTGTACCTGCCCTTGCCGTCCACGAAGAGGTAGGGCTTCTCCCGGCTGAGCGGGGTGCTGTCCAGGGTGGTGTACGGCGGGTCGGGGAAGCCGGCGTCGTCCGGGGCGCCGACGACGCCCGCGAAGACCTGGTTCCACACCCCGTTGGACCAGCCGGCGACCTCGCTGTTGCGGGTCAGCCACTGCTGCTGGGAGCCGTTGGTGGTGGCGGGCAGCCGCGAGTCGGCGATGAAGCCGCCGCTGGCGTACTGCGGGCCGGCGGTGCAGTAGTCCATCAGGGAGAGTCCGCCGCCGTTGATGTTCAGCCGGCGCATCGACACCGCCTGGGAGACGGCCCAGAAGTTCGCCGAGGACCGGCAGCCGTCCTGCCCCGCCGCGTTGATGGTGAGCGAGAGGTTGGACAGCGTGCGCCAGAAGTTGACCAGCGCTATGCAGTTGCCCGTGCCGCCGCCTTCGAGGCAGCGGTTGTAGACCTCGATCTTGCCGTTGATCTGGACGTCGGTGGGGGACGCGCCGAGGCCGGCGACCTCGGTGTAGTAGCCGACCTTGATCTGTAGTGGCTGCTCCGGGGTGCCGTAACTGCCCGGCTTGAACAGGTACGCGTACCGGTCGGTGCCCATCTCGTTGCCGACCTGTCGGGCGTGCGTCGCATCGAGCGTCGCCTGGATCTCGCTGACCGGCATGCTCGGGTCGAAGATGGTCACGTTGGGTCCGAAGTCCGGCGGACCGTGCCGGGGCGGGGTGGCGGTTGCCGCCGTGCCCGTCGTGCTGACCGCGGTCGTCAGTACGACGCCGAGGATGAGCGCCCGGCCGAGTCGCCGAACGCCGAGGGAGTGGGTCATCCGGTTCGTCCTCTCCGCCGCGCCGGAGAACGGGCTCCGGACGCGGTGACGTGGGGTGGGGGAGCGCGCTGTGAGAGCGCTCTCCGGTCCGTCCGACTTGCATCACGCGGTAATAAAGGGATCGGCATGTTTCTACCTGGTTAACCGCCGATGCGCTACGGCCCGGGCGGTCAATCACGCTCGTTCGGTGGCTGCTCCGGGACGACGCCCGCGTAGCGGGTGCGCATGATGTCGCTCGCCGCGGGGCCGGCGGCGAAGACGAAGTTCTCCGGATCCAGCCGGCGGCCGGTGGCCCGGTCCACCACGACCGGTTCGACCTCGGTGCCGGTCTCCCGGTCGACCAGGATCATGCTGCGCTGCTCGGGTTGGAGCCGGGAGTTGCCCCAGGCGGCGAGCGTGACGATCACCGGGCGCAGGCTGCGGCCCAGCTCGGTGAGGACGTACTCGTGGCGGTCGGGATGGGTCTGGTAGCGGCGGCGCTCCAACAGCCCGTTGGCGGTGAGCGTCCGCAGCCGGCTGGTCAGGATGCTGGAGGAGATCTTGAGGTTCTCCTGGAACTGCTCGAACCGGGTGTAGCCGTCGAAGGCGTCGTGGAGGATCAGAAGGGTCCACCACTCGCCCACCACGCCGAGCGTCGCGGAGAGCGGGCACTCCCGGTCCTCAAGCCGGATCTTCCCTGCCATGGTTGCCTCCCCGAGTGGGTGCTAATGTCGAAGCGACTTACTTCTAGTTCAGCAGTAACTGTACGACGCCGTCGCGCGTCCATGTCGTGCTGCCCATTGAGGGGAAGAGACCATGACCGAGACCCTGGCGGACCGGGACTCCCTGGCCGGCCGACGGGCCCTGGTGACCGGCGGTTCCAAGGGGGCCGGGGCAGCGATCGCCGACCGGCTGCGCGAGGCCGGGGCGACGGTGTGGGTCACCGCGCGCAACCAGCCGACCGACTACCCGCACCCCGACCTCTTCATCGCCGCCGACACCGCCACCGTCGGCGGCGCGGAGACGGTGGCCGACCGACTGGCCGCTGTCGGCGGCGTGGACATTTTGGTGCACGTGGTGGGCGGTTCGCACGCCCCGGGCGGCGGATTCGTGGCGCTGGACGAGGAAATCTGGCTCGACGAGCTGAACCTGAACCTGCTCGGCGCCGTCCGGCTCGACCGCCGGCTGGTTCCCGCCATGATCCAGGCCGGGCGGGGCGCGATCGTGCACGTCTCCTCGATCCAGCGGCGCAAACCGCTGTACCAGGCGACCCTGGCGTACGCCGCGGCGAAGTCCGCGCTGAGCACGTACAGCAAGGGGCTCGCCAACGAACTCGCCCCGCAGGGCGTCCGGGTGAACAGCGTCGCACCCGGCTTCATCCAGACCACGGCGGCCGAGGCGCTGATCGACCGGCTCGCCAGCGCGTCGGGCGTCGACCGCGAGGCCGCTCTCGGGCAGCTCATGGCGAGCCTCGGCGGCATCCCGCTCGGTCGCCCCGCCTACCCGGCCGAGGTCGCCGACCTGGTCGCCTTCCTCGTCTCCGACCGCGCCTCGGCGATCGTCGGTGCCGAGCACGTCATCGACGGCGGCACCATTCCGACCGTCTGACCCGTCCCACCACCGTCAAGGAGCAGCAGCATGCCCACCGCACCCGACCTCATCCGCCGCTACTTCGAGCTGGCCGGCCAACCCGACAAGGATGCCTACTTCGCCCTCTTCGCCGACGACGCGGTGGTCGAGGACGAGGGGAAGACGTACCGGGGCATCGAGGAGATCCGTGTCTGGCGCCGTGAGGTACCGCTGGTGTCGTACGAGATCACCGACGTGCAGGACACCCCGGAGGGCACGGTGGTGACCGCCACCATCACCGGCGACTTCCCCGGCAGCCCCTTCGCCGGGCTGCGGTTCCGCTTCGAGGAGTACGACGACAGCCACGTCCGGCGGCTGCGCATCGCCCCCTGACGGGCTGGCCGGAAGTGAACCCGCCCGCGCGCGGGCCGGGTTAGATTCCGCCAGTGGACCCCCGAACCGGTGCGATCGAGGCGTTGAAGACGGATCCGGAGACCGTCTCGCTTCGCCGGTCGCTGGAGGTCTACTACGGCGATCCGGCTCGCGAGGCGGCCATGGACGCCTTCTACGCACGGTTCGTCCGGCCCGGAGACCTGGTGTTCGACGTCGGCGCCCACGTGGGTGACCGGGTCGGCAGCTTCCGCCGGCTCGGCGCCCGCGTGATCGCCGTGGAACCGCAGCCACCCTGCATCCGGGCCCTGCGGGCGATCTATGCCCGGGATCCCGAGGTGACGGTGGTCGAGGCGGTCTGCGGTGGCCAGGCCGGGCGGATCCCGTTCAACGTCAACTCCGCGAACCCCACGATCTCGACGGCCTCGCCGCTCTTCATCCGGGCGGCGGACGGCGCGGCCGGGTGGGCGCACGAGCGGTGGGACGCGCAGATCGAGGTCGACTCCGTCACCCTCGACGGCCTGATCGCCGAGCACGGCGCACCCGCCTTCGTGAAGATCGATGTCGAGGGCTTCGAGGACGTGGTGCTGAGCGGTCTGACCCGCCCGCTGCCCGCGCTCTCCTTCGAGTTCACCACCATCGAGCGCGAGGTCGCGCAGCGGTGCCTGCGCCGGCTGAGCGCGCTCGGCGTGCACGCCTACAACGTCGCGCTGGGCGACACCATGGCGCTGGCCTCCGGGCAGTGGATGTCCGCGGCGCGGATGGCGGCGTACCTGCGGTCACTGCCGTACACGGCCAACTCCGGCGACGTCTACTGCGTGTCGCGCTCCCACCCCCGGCCCACCGACTGAGCAGAGCGCGCGGGGTTCGCATTGCACCTGCATCGTAAAACGCGTACGGTGTTTTGCAATGCACTTGTATTGCGAAGAAGGGGCCCTCATGCACGTGATCGCACTCTCGGAGCTGACCGGCGGGATGATCGACCTGGTCGGCGGCAAGGCGGCCGGGCTGGGGGAGCTGATCCGGCTGGGTGAGCGGGTGCCCGAGGGCTTCTGCGTCACCACCACCGTCCACCAGGCGGGTGTCCTGCCGGAGGCCGAGATCGAGGCGGCGTACCGGCAGCTCGGTGGCGGTCCGGTGGCGGTGCGCTCCAGCGCCACCGCCGAGGACCTGCCCGACGCCAGCTTCGCCGGGGTGCAGGACACATTCCTCGGCGTCGAGGGCGTGGCCGAACTCCTCTCCGCGATCGAGAAGTGCTGGCACTCGCTGCACGCCGCGCGGGCGGTCGCCTACCGCGACGCCCACGACATCGACCACCGGGGCGTACGGATGGCCGTGGTGGTGCAACGCATGATCGAGCCGACGGTCGCGGGGGTGCTGTTCACCGCCAACCCGGTCACCGGCCGCCGCACCGAGATGGTGGTGGAGGCTGCCGCCGGTCTGGGCACGACCGTGGTCGACGGCACCGGCGACGTCGACCGGTACGTCCTCGACGGCTCGTCCGGACCCGACCGGGGGCTGCTGTCCGCAGCCCAGCTCGCCGAGCTGCGCCAGGTCGGCGAGCGGCTCCAGCGCCAGCTCGGCCGCCCGCAGGACGTCGAATGGGCGTACGACCGACAGGGCGTGCTGTGGCTGCTGCAGTCGCGGCCGATCACCACCCTCTTCCCCCTCCCGCCGGCCACCGACGATCCCGAGCCCCGCGTCTACCTGGAGTTCGGCCACGTGCAGGGCATGCTCCAGCCGGTCACCCCGATGGGCATGTCCACCCTGAAGTCGATGGTGGCGGGCATGCTGGCCGGGTTCGGGCTCAAGGTCGAGGTCACCGACATCGGCGGGCGGCTCTACGGCGACCTGACCGACCTCGTCCGGCGCCCCACCACCCGCAAGCGACTGGTCAGCCTGATGGCGGTGGACTTCGGTCCGCGTGCGCAGGCGGTGATGGAGCAGGTGCTCGCCGACCCCCGCTTCGCGCCGCGCCCCGGCGGTCGATCCGGCCGGAGCGGTGGCGCTCCGAGCGCGCGGACCGCGGTCCGCGCGCTCGCCGGGGTCACCCGGGCAATGGCCCGGCCCGAGGCCGCGCGCCTCCGGTTGTTCGGGGAGATCGAGCGGCTCGAACTGGGGTCGGCCGCTCCGGCCGGGCTCGGCACCGCCGCCGACCGCCTGCGGTTCGTGCAGGCGGAGGACCCGACGGCGAGCGTGCACGACCTCGTCTGGCCGATCGTCGCCGGCATGCTGGCGGTCGCGCTGCCACCCCGGCTGCTGCGCGGGGTGGCCAGCCAGGACGAGATCAACACGGTGCTGGGCGGAATGCCGCACAACGTGACCATCGAGATGGACCTGGCCCTGTGGCGGCTCAGCCAGCGGGGCCGGGAGCACCGCGACCTGCTGCTGACCACCCCACCCTCGGAGCTCGCCGCCCGCTACCGGCATGGCACGCTGCCCGACATCGGGTTGTCGGCCTTCCTGGACCGCTACGGTCACCGCGCCGTCGCCGAGGTCGACCTCGGGGTGCCCCGGTGGGACGAGGATCCGACGCCGGTCTTCGCGATGATCGCCAACTATCTGCGGGTCACCGACTCCGAGCAGGCGCCCGACCGGCGCTTCGCCCGGGCGGCCTCCACCGCCGAGGCCACCCTCGACCAGATCGCCGCGCGGGTCCGCCGCCGGCGGCCGGTCCGGGGTCGCCTCGCCGTCTTCCTGCTGCGCCGGGCGCGGTCGCTCGCCGGCCTACGGGAGGCGGGCAAGTTCGGCGGCCTGTACCGGCTGCGCGAGGTACGCCGGCAACTGCTGCTCATCGGCGCCGAACTGGCGGACGGCGGGCTGCTGGCGCAGCCGGACGACATCATGTTCCTCACCCTGGAGGAGGTGGCGGCGGCCGTGCAGGGTGCCGACCACCGGCCGACGGTCATCGCCCGCCGGGAGGTGCACCAGCGGGAGCTACGCCGCAGGACGGTGCCGGTGGCCGTACTCTCCGACGGCACCGACCTCGAGGCCGTCCTGCCGGCGGCGGCTGCCCCCGACGGGGCGCTGCGCGGCGTTGGCGCCGCGGCCGGGGTGGCGACCGGGCCGGCGCGAGTCGTTCGCGACCCGGCCACCGCTCACCTCGAACCCGGCGAGATCCTGGTCGCCCCCACCACCGACCCCGGTTGGACGCCGCTCTTCCTGACCGCCGCCGGGCTGGTCACCGAGACCGGCGCCGTCATGGCGCACGGCCCCACGGTCGCCCGCGAGTACGGCATCCCCGCCGTCATCTGCGTCCCCGGCGCCACCCGGGCGATCCGCACCGGGCAGATCATCACGGTGGACGCCGCAGCCGGCACGGTGACCCTGGGGTGACCCGGCACGCCGCCGCTCGGGGCGGGCCGCGACGATCAGAACCCGACCACCTCGTCATGACAGCATGGGAGCCATGCCCAAGAAGGTCGACCGCCACGAGCGGCGCACGCTCATCGCCGACGCGTTGATGAGGGTCGCCGCGCGGCAGGGCATGGAGGCGGTCAGCCTGCGCCACGTGGCGACCGAGGCCGGTGTCTCACCGGGGCTGGTCCAGCACTACTTCCGTACCAAGGACGAGATGATGGCCTTCGCCATGGCCGTCGTGCGGGAACGCAACCAGGCCCGGATCACCGAGGCGATCCGCCAGCTGGGTGAGCGGCCAGCGCCGCGACCGTTGCTGCGGGCGATGATCGCCGCGGTCCTGCCGCTGACCGAGGAGTCGCGCGCCGACGGGCAGGTAGCGCTGGCGTTCCTCGCCTACACCGCGGTACGGCCCGATGCCGCCGCCGGCATCGGCGAGGGCACCCGACAGATGCTGACCTTCATGGCCCACCTCCTCCCGGGCCCCGACCGGGAGGAGCGAGCGGCTGGCCTGCTGGCGCTCATGGAGGGCCTGGGCATCTATCTACTCGGCGGGCACTACACCGCCGAGCAGGCGCTGGCCGCGCTGGACGCCCAGCTCGATCTCGTCCTCGCCGCGCCCGACGTCGCCGAGCTCCGGTAGTCGGCCGTCCGGTCAGCCCGCCCCCGGGTAGGCCGGGGCGAACACCACCTGCTCCGGCGGAACCACCGCGCCGGTGTCGTCGACGAACGCGACCCGTACCGGCCGGCTGCCGTCGGCCGTCCGCCGTAGCGTGCTCGGCCCGCTGGACGGCGGCCGGTTCTCGTCGCCCCACTGCTGGAGCGCGGCCAGCACCACGCGCAACTGCTCACCGGCGGGGGTGAGGTGGTAGCTGTGCCGCGTTCGGGTGCCGGGCTCGGAATAGGGCCGCTTCTCCAGCACACCCTGGTCGACCAGGCCGGTCAGCCGGCCGGTCAGGATGTCGGGCGCGATGCCGAGGCGGTCGCGGAAGTCGGCGAAGCGGGTCACCCCGCGTAGCGCCGCCTCCCGGAGGATGAGCAGGGTCCACTTGTCGCCCACCACCTGCAACGCGCGGGCGATCGAGCAGTACTCGTCGAATTTCCCGGTCCCGGCCACCGCCATGCCGTTCAGTCTACCGCTGGGTTGCAGTTTCCTACTCAGGTCGGCTAACTTGGGCTTTCCAACCCAGCAGCATCCGCTCCAAGGAGACACTCGTGGACATCCGTAACTCGGTCGCCCTGGTCACCGGCGCCAACCGCGGCCTGGGGCGACAGATCGCCGCCCAACTGCTCAGCCGGGGAGCCGCCAAGGTCTACGCCGGCGCTCGTAACCCCTCGTCGGTAGACCTGCCGGGCGTGATCCCGCTCGAACTCGACATCACCGACCCGTCCTCGGTCGCCAAGGCCGCCGCGGCGGCCTCCGACGTGACGCTGGTCATCAACAACGCCGGAATCAGCACGCGCACCCCGCTGATCACCGGTGATCCGGCCAACATCCGGCTGGAAATGGAGACGCACTTCTTCGGAACGCTGGAGGTCAGCCGGGCGTTCGCGCCGGTGCTCACCGCCAACGGCGGCGGAGCCGTGCTCAACATCCTGTCGGCGCTCTCCTGGGCCCACTTCCCGGGATACGGCGCGTACAGCGCGGCCAAGGCGGCGGCATGGGCGATGACCAACGTGATCCGGCAGGAGCTCGCCCCTGCCGGCATCGACGTGACGGCGCTGCACGTCGGCTACATGGACACCGACATGGCGCACTACGTCGACAAGTCGAACAAGGTCGACCCCGCATGGGTGGCCGGCCAGGCCCTCGACGGCATCGAGTCCCGCGCCCTCGAGTTGGTCCTCGACGAGACCAGCCGCAGGGTCAAGTCGGCCCTCTCCGGCGGCCCGGAGCTGCTCTACCCCGGGCTGCCCAGCGCGGCCTGACCGGCGGGCGGCGGCCCCCGGCGGCGGCCCCCGGCGGCGGTGGTCCCTGGCGGTGGTCCCCCGGCGGTGGTCCCCCGGCGGCGGCCGCCGAGGGCGGCGGCTCGATCGACCGCGCGATACCTCAGCGGCATATTTATGCCGCTGAGGTATCGCGGTCGTCAGGGTTTCCGGCCGGCCGCGACCTCGCGCGGTCAGCGGCTCAACGCCCGGTAGCGGCGGACGGCGAGCGGCGCGGCCAGCGCGATGAGCAGCACCGGCCAGCCGACCGCCAGCGGCAGCGGATGCTGCGCCGCCCACGAATCGCCGCCGATGCCGGGGTTGCCGAACAGCTCCCGGGCCGCCGCCACGGTGGCGGAGAGGGGGTTCCACGCCGCGATCGCGCCGAGCCAGTCCGGCATCAGGTCCGGGGCGACGAAGACGTTGGAGAGCGCCGTGAGCGGAAACGCGAGCGGAAACACGATCACCCCGACGGTGTCCGGATTCGGCACGAGCAGACCCAGCAGGATGCCGATCCAGGTCAGCGCCAGCCGCAGCAGCAGAATCAGACCGACCGCCACCAGGGCATCGCCCAGTCCGTTGCGCCACTGCCAGCCCACCAGCAGGCCGCAGACCACCAGGGTGGCCAGCTCCAGCACGGCCCGGGTGAGGTCGGCCGTGGCCCGTCCGGTGAGCAGGGCGGACCGGGCCATCGGCAGCGACCGGAACCGGTCGACCACCCCCCGGTTCGCGTCCAGGGCGATCCCCGACGCGGTGGCCCCGAGACCGTAGAGCATGGTCATCACGAAGACGCCGGGCAGCAGGAACTCGCGGTAACTGCCCTGTCCGGGCACCGCCATCCCGCTGCCGAAGACGTAGCCGAAGACCAGTACGAACATGATCGGCAGGCTGAAGTAGAGGATGATCTCCTCGGGCGAGCGGACCACGTGCCGCATGTTCCGCCCGGCCATCACCCAGCCGTCAGCCACCGCCCAGCGGAGCCGGCCAGCCGTCGTCATGCCGGCACCTCCGTCCGGTCGCGCCGCTCGACGTCGTGCCCGGTGAGCCGGAGGAACGCCTCGTCCAGGGTGGGCCGGCGCAGCATCACGTCCTCGACCGCGACCGCGGCGTCCTGAAGGGCCCGCATGGTGTCGGCGAGCGCCGCGATCCGGTCGACGACGGGCGCGCCGAGCTGGCGGATCTCCGGGTCCACCGTCACCGGCGCGCCGACGATCCGCTCCACGATGGCCGCCGCGACGGGCAGCTGCGCCGCGTCGCGGACCACCAGCTCGATCCGGTCCGCGCCGATCCGCGCCTTCAGCTCGGTCGAGGTGCCCTCCGCCACCACCCGGCCGGCGTCCACCACCGAGATCCGGTCGGCGAGCTGGTCCGCCTCCTCCAGGTACTGGGTGGTCAGCAACACGGTGGTGCCGTCGGCGACGAGCGAACGGACCGCGTCCCAGACGCCGTTGCGGCTGCGCGGGTCCAGCCCGGTGGTCGGCTCGTCGAGGAAGAGCACCCTCGGTGTGGTCACCAGGCTGGCGGCGAGGTCGAGCCGGCGACGCAGCCCTCCGGAGTACCCGCCGGCCGAGCGGTCCGCCACGTCGGTGAGCCCGAACTGGTCGAGCAACTCGTCGGCCCGGCGCCGGGCCACCCGGGCCGGCAGGTGCCGGAGCCGGCCGAAGAGCACGAGGTTCTGCCGGCCGCTGAGGATCTCGTCGACCGCGGCGTACTGCCCGGCCAGCCCGATCAGGGCACGGACCCGGTCGGGGTGCCGGGCCACGTCGTACCCGGCCACCCGGGCACGGCCGGCGTCGAAGCGCAGCAGGGTGGCCAGGATCCGCACCGCGGTGGTCTTGCCCGCGCCGTTGGGGCCGAGCAGCCCACAGACCGTGCCGGCCGGCACGGTCAGGTCGAACCCGGCGAGAGCCGGCGTCCGCCCGTACGTCTTGCGCAATCCCTCGGCCAGGACGGCCGATGTCTCGTTGGTCATGCCGGCAGCCTCGCCGGACGCGCTGACCGGTCGCGCACCGTCGGCTGACGGCCGCCGTCAGCCGACCGCCAGCAGCGCCACCGCCTGCTCCTGGCCCAGCCCGGCGCCCCGGGCGAAGGCCCGATCGAACGTCACGTCGCCGATCCGCGCCCGGGCCGCCGCGGCCACCGGCGTGCCCTGGGCGGCGCCGGCGGCACCGGAGTCGCTCAGCAGCGCCGACGCCGCGCCGAGCAGCAGCGCGGCCCGCTCGCCGTCGCCGCGCCGCAGCACCGGAGCGACCAGGCCTTCCACCGCGGCACCGACGGTCGGCACGTCCCACATTCCTACGGTCGCGCCGATCACCTGCTGGTAACGGGCTCGGGCGGCCGGCGCGTCGCCGAGCGCGTCGGCGATCTGCCCGAGCGCGACCAGCGCCGCCAACCGGACCACCTCGGCGCCGAACCAACCGGCCGGGCACTCCGCCACCGCCTGTTCGCAGAGGTGCCGGGCCCGCGCGAGGTCGCCCCGGCGGCGGGCGATCTCGCCGAGTCCCAGGTGAGCCGCGGCGACCAGCTCCGGCGCACCGGCCGACTGGGCGACCCCCACCACCCGCCGGTAGTCGGCGCCCGCGCCGTCCAGGTCACCGACCCCGAGCCGGCCGTCTGCCCGGGTACGCAGCAGTTCGGCCAGGTCGAGGGTGGAACCGAGCTCGTCCGCCAGCAGGAGGGCCTCGGCCATCGGCCCGGTGGCCGCCGCCGGGTCGCCGACCCGGTAGGCGGCCTCCGCGATGGTGCTCAGCACCAGGATCATGCCCCACCGATCACCGAGGGTGCGGAACCCGTCGAGGGCGACCGACAGCTGCGCGCGCGCATCCGGATAGCCGCCGTCGAGCAGCCACACCATCGCGATGCCGAGCGACCCCAGCGCCCGGCTCCACGGGTCGGCGCCGAGCAGCACCTCCCGGCTCTCCGGGACGTCCAGCATCGACCGCCGCTCAGCGGACGGGGGACCGGCGGCCATTCCGGAGAGGTAGAGCAGGAACGGGTGCCGAGGTGGCCGGCCCAGGCCCCACAGGATGTCGCTGGCCCGGCTGAGGTGCGGGCGGTCCGCGCCGATCGCACCCACCCCGGTGACCAGCAGACAGAGCGCGTACTCCTCGGCGAGCCCGGGCGGCGGCCCGTCCAGCTGGTCGACGAGCCGGCCGGCCAGCTCGGCTCCCTCGCCGCGCAGGCCGCGCAGCCACCAGTAGAACGAGAGGGCGGCGACCAGCCGCAGCGCGGTGCCGGTGTCGCCGTCGGCCGTCGCCCGGCGGAGCGCGGCGTGCAGGTCGTCGCGGTCGGCGTCCAGCCGGCGCAGCCACTCCAACTGGCCCGCGCCGCGCAGCCCACGGTCGCCGGCCCGAGCCAGATCGAGGAAGTACGCCGCGTGCTCCCGGCGCAGCCGGTCGGCCTCGCCGGCCTCGGCGAGCTCCTCGACGGCGAACGCGCGGACCGTCTCCAACATCCGGAAGCGACCGTCGGCGGCGTCCACCAGGGACTTCTCCGCCAGGCTGGTCAGCACGTCGAGCACGTCCGCGCCGAGCGGCGCGCAGACCCGCTCCACAGCGGCCAGATCGGGGTTACCGGCGAAGACGCCGAGTCGGCGGGTCAGCCGCCGCTCGGGCTCGTCCAGCAGGTCCCAGCTCCACCGCACCACCGCCCGCAGCGTCTGGTGCCGCGGCTCGGCGATCCGGCTGCCCCGGTTCAGCAGCCGGAACCGGTCGTCGAGCCGGGCCGCGACCTCGCCGACCGGCAGCGCCCGCAACCGGGCCGCGGCCAGCTCGATGGCGAGCGGCAGGCCGTCGAGGGTACGACAGATTCGCAGCACCGCGGCCACCGTGCCGCTGTCGACCGTGAAGCCCGGCGCCACGTCGCCGGCCCGATCGGCGAAGAGCCGCACCGAGGCGTACCCCCGCGCCTGCTCCGGTGGGGCGGCCTCGGGCGGCACCGGCAGGCCGAGCAGGGGGCAGAGCACCTCGCCGGTCACGCCGAGCGGTTCCCGGCTGGTGGCCAGGACACGGAGCCCGGGGGCGGCGCCGAGCAGCCGGGCGGTGAGCCGGGCCGCGTCGGCCACCACGTGCTCGCAGTTGTCGAGCACCAGCAGCAGCCGTCGGTCGGCGAGCGCCATGACCAGCCGGTCGGCGCCGTCGCGTGGCCCGCCGGGTCGCCGCAGCGCCCCGTCGCGCAGGTCGAGCGCGGCCAGCACCGCGGGGGCCACCGCCGCCCCGGCGGGCACCGCGGCGAGCTCGACCAGACAGACCTCCCCGCCGTGCCGCTCGGCGGCCTCGATCGCCAACCGGGTCTTCCCGGCGCCGCCCGGGCCGTGCAGCGTGACCAACCGGGCCTCGCCGAGCAGCGCACCGAGGCGGCGCAGCTCGTCCACCCGGCCGACGAAGCTGGTCAGCTGGTGCGGCAGCGGGGGAAGCCGGGGCGGAGTCGCCGCAGCGCGTGGGTCGACCTCGTCGCGCAGCAGGGTGGTGTGCAGGGCCACCAGCTCGGCCGACGGGTCGGTGCCAAGCTCGTCGGCGAGTACCCGGCGGAGTTCCGCGAAGACGGCGAGCGCCTCGGCCCGCCGGCCGTCGGTGTGCAGCGCGCGCATCAGTTGACCGTGCAGGCGTTCCCGCAGCGGGTTGGCGGCGACCAGCTCCCGAAGCTCCGTCACCAGCGGCTGGGCGTGTCCCGCCGCTCCCGGCTCCGCCACTGCCAGCAGGAGTTCGGCCTCGATCCGGTCCTCGACCGCGGCCAGCCGGCGGTCCATGAGCCGGGCCGCCGGGGCCGCGGCGAAGGGCGCGTCGGCGACGTCCGCCAGCGGCTCCCCGCGCCAGAGCGCGAGCGCCTCCCTCAGCAGTTCGCCGGCGTGGCGCGGCTCGCCGGCCGCGAGCGCGACCCGTCCGGCGTCGGCCAGCCGGTTGAACCGGTGCGCGTCGACGTCCTCCGGGTCGACCGCGAGCCGATAGCCCGCCGGGTGGAACTCGACCGGGTCGACCGGTCCGGTGGAGAGCACCTGGCGCAGTCGGGACACCTGCGACTGGAGCGCGTTGGCCACGCCGGCCGGCGGCTCGCCGCCGTACAGCCCGTCGATCAGGCGTTCCCGCGGCACCATCCGCCCGGCATCGAGCAGCAACAGCACCAGCAGCGCGCGCAGCCTCGGCCCGCCGACGGCCAGCCGGTGCCCGTCGGCGGAGCACACCTCGGTCGCGCCCAGGATGCCGAACCGCACGGCGTCGATTGTCGCGCATCGGCCACCGGTGGTTCGCGGGCGGACGAGCGCCGGCACCGGACCCGGGGGAGTGGCGCCCCGGCCGGGCCGGCGGGTCGGATCAGGCGGTGGCCATCCGGCCGGTGTGCCGACCCTCGGCGAACTCCTCCACCAGCTTGGCGCAGAACGCCGGCAGGTCGTCCGGGCGGCGGCTGGTGACCAGGCCGTTGTCGACCTGGACCTGCTGGTCGACCCACTTTCCACCCGCGTTGCGGATGTCCGTCCGCAGGCTCGGGTACGAGGTGACCGTGCGGCCGTCGACCATGCCGGTCTCGACCAGCGACCACGGGCCGTGACAGATCGCCGCCACCGGCTTGGCCTGCTGGAAGAACGCCCGGACGAACGCCATCGCCGCTTCGTTCATCCGGAGCCGGTCCGGGTTGACCGTCCCGCCGGGCAGGATGAGACCGTCGTAGTCGGCCGGGTCGGCCTGCTCGACCGGCCGGTCCACCGGATAGCGGTTCGCCGGGTTGATGTCGTGGTTCATGGCCTGGATCTCGCCCGGGTGCAGGGAGATCAGGTGGACCTCGGCGCCGGCCTGTTCGACGGCGCTGCGGGAGCTGGTGTACTCGATGTCCTCCACACCGTCCGTGGCGAGGACCGCGATCCGCTTGCCGGACAGTGGGCGCTGGTTGTCAGCCATGGCGAACTCCCTTCGCGGCGCCGACGGTGGCACCTGGTTAGTTCGTTCCCGGTGGCCTTCCCGAGGCCGGCAAGCGCAAACGGGACGGGCGCGGTGATGATTCATCCGGTCGACACCGGGTAGGTGCCGCCGTGGCCTACGCCGGTGCGCGGGGAAGTGACCGCGATTCGGCCGGTGCCAGTGCCCACGGCGACGGTGTGACGGCGACTCTCGCGCAGGCGCGGCGCCGGACGACCAGGACGCTGCGCGACCGGTTGCGACGGGTACGTGCCGGTGTCGGGCTGGCCGTGCAGGCCGGGCTGGCGGCCGGCCTGTCCTGGTGGGTGGCCGACAGTCTGCTGCACATCGCGCAGCCGGTCTTCGCCCCGGTCTCCGCGGTGATCGCGCTGGCGGCGTCGGCGGGCCAGCGGCTGCGCCGCACCGTCGAGCTGATCGTCGGGGTCTCCGTCGGCGTGCTCATCGGTGACCTGCTGATATTTCTGTTGGGGGTCGGGGCGTGGCAGCTCGGCCTGGTCGTGGTGCTGGCGATCGTCGTGTCGGTGCTCGTCGGCGGCAGCCCGGCGGTGGTGGTCCAGGCGGCCGCGACCGCGGTGCTCATCGGCACGCTCAGTTCGTCGGTGCCGAACCTGGAGATCCCCCGGTTCTTCGCCGCACTCGTCGGCGGCGCCGTGTCGCTCGTGGTCACCGCCGTGCTGCTGCCGCTGAACCCGCTGCGGGTGATCAACCGGGCGGCCGTCCCGGCACTGGATCTGCTGATCGCCCAGCTCGACGCCACCGCCGAGGCGCTGATCCACCGCGACGCCGCCGCCGCGCAGACGGCCCTCGACCGGCTGCGGGACAACAAGAGTGAGGTGGGCGCCTTCACCGAGGCCGCGCAGGCCGCGCGGGAGGCGAGCACGCTCTCCCCGGTGCGGTGGGAGAGCCGGGAGGGACCGGTGGGCCGGTACGCGCAGGCGGCGGAGCCGATCGACCGGGCGATGCGTAACAGCGGCACCCTGATCCGCCGTACCGTGACGTTGATCGAGGACGACGAGCCGGTGCCCGACGCCCTGCCGGAGGCGGTGTCGGCGCTGGCGGAGGCGGTGCGGGTGCTGCGCCGCGAGTTCACCAGCGCGGACGAACCGGACGAGGCGCGGGAGCAGATGTGTCGGGCGGTCGCGGCAGCGGGTCGGGCGTACCGGACCGGCGTCGGGTTCTCCGGGTCGGTCCTGGTCGCCCAGGTCCGTACCACCGCCAGTGACCTGATGGTGGCGGCCGGTCTCGACCAGGACGCGGCCAACGGGGTGGTCCGGCACGCCTTCGGCCCGTTCCGGGCGGGTTGACACCGCCGCTCCGGCCGGGTGCCGGCTGTCCCGATCGCCGGGCGGCCCGGGTCCGGCGAGGGGGTGTGGAGCCGAGCGGAGCGGGAAGCCTCAGGCGTTCCGGTTGGCGAGGGCTGGAGGGACATGGGCACCAGGACCGTCGTGGTGGTGGGTGGCACCAGCGGGCTCGGTCTCGCGGCCGCCCGGCTGCTCGCGGTCGAGGACCAGGTGGTGGTGCTGGGCAACGTGCCGGACGAGATCGACGCGGCGGTCGGCGAGCTGGGCTGCGACGGAGGCGTCTGCGACACGTCCTCCTACGAGCAGGTGCGGGACGCCTTCGCGCACGTGGCCGACCGGTACGGCACGATCGACGCGGTGGCCCTCTGCGCCTCGATGTGGGCCGGTGGGGACCTGGCGGACCTCACCCCGGAGCGCATCCGGCGGGCCGTCGAGGTCAACGCGCTCGGCACGACGTACGTGTTGAAGGAGGCGCTGGAGCACCTGCACCGGCAGGGCTTCGGGAATGTGGTCTACGTCGGCGCGATGGCGGTGACGCAGCCCCGCCCCGGCATCCCCGTCTACCGGGCCACCAAGAGCTACGGCGCCAGCCTGATCGAGTCGGTCGCCGAAGCGCAGCACAGCAACCGGATCAAGGTGATGCAGCTGCATCCCGGGCCGATGCCGACCCGTTTGCAGGAGCGGGTCGGTGACGAGTTCCTCGACGAGGTGTACGCGCTGCCCGAGCAGGTCGCCCCCGAGCTCGTCCGGCTGCTCCGGCTGGCCCCCGACGACCTCTACGTCTCCGGTGAGCGCGTGCTGCGCGCCGACGGGCGGTGGTGACGCCCGGTGGCACCACCGCCGAGGCCCCGGTCTCGGCGTGGGCGCCACTGAAGACGGCGGTCTACCGCAACCTCTGGCTCGCCCTGCTCGCCGCCAACGTCGGCACCTGGATGCAGACGGTCGGCGCCCAGTGGCTGCTGATCGACGAGCGGAACGCCTCGACGCTGGTCGCCCTGGTGCAGACCGCCAGCCTGCTGCCGGTCCTGCTGTTGGCGCTGCCGGCCGGCGCGCTGGCCGACACGTTCGACCGCCGTAACCTGCTCATCTCGGTGCAGCTCTTCCTGGTCGTGGTGGCGGTGGGGCTGACCCTGCTCACCGCGACCGGCCGGATGCCGCCGGCGCTGCTGCTCACGCTCACCTTCGCCTTCGGTGTGGGGCAGGCGCTCACCCTGCCGGCCTGGGCGGCGGTAATCCCGGAACTGGTGCCTCGGGAGCAGTTGCGGGCGGCCTCGGCGCTCGGCTCGATCAGCGTCAACGTGGCGCGGGCTGTCGGACCCGCCGTCGCCGGCGTGCTGATCTCCCGGGCCGGCGTCGCGCCGGTCTTCGGGCTGAACGCGGTGGCCTTCGGAATCTTCGCGGTGGCGCTGGTCCGGTGGCGACCGGGGAACGCCCGGGCCGTCGAGGTGCCCGAACGGTTCACCGCCGCGCTGCGCGCCGGTGGGCGGTACGTGCGGCACTCGCCGATCGTCCGCCGGCTGCTCCGGCGGGCGCTGGTGTTCCTGGTGCCGGGAAGCGCGTTGTGGGCGCTGCTTCCGCTGGTGGCCAATCGGCGGCTCGGCCTGAACTCCAGTGGGTACGGCATGCTGCTGGCCGCGCTCGGGGTGGGCGCGATCGTCGGCGGCGTGCTGCTGCCGTGGGTCCGGACCCGGCTGTCGGCGAACCAGTTCCTGCTGGTGGCCGGGGTGCTCTACGGCGCGGCGCTGATCGTGGTGGCGACAGTCGAGGTCGTGCCGGTGGTGCTCGTCGCCCTGCTGCCGGCCGGTCTGGCGTGGGTGGTCGTGCTCGCCAACGTCAACGCCGAGATGCAGATCTTCCTGCCCGGCTGGGTGCGGGCCCGCGGCCTCGCCGTCTACCAGGTGGTCTTCGCCGGCGGCCAGGCGGTGGGCGCGTTCGCCTGGGGTCTGCTGGCGGACCTCGCCGGGTTGGTCGACGCGCTGATCGTGGCCGGGGTGTTGATGCTGATCGGCTCGGTGACCTCGCAGATCTGGCCGCTGCCCGAGCTGCGGGGGGTGAACAAGGACCCGGCGACCTACTGGCCCCGGCTGCGACTGGCGCACGAGCCGGATCCCCGGGTCGGGCCGGTGCTGGTGGTGGTCACCTACCTCGTCCGGCGGGACCGGGAGCAGGCGTTCCTCGACGCGATGGACCTGGTGCGCGGCTCACGACAGCGCACCGGGGCGATGCGCTGGGGGCTGTTCCGCGAGGGGGAGGCCCCGGACCGCTTCGTCGAGGTCTACCTGGTGCCCTCGTGGGACGAGCACCTGCGCCAGCACGGCGGGCGGTTGACGGGTGCCGACCAGGAGGCGGAGGACCGTGCCCGGCGTCTCGCCGAGGGTGAGCCGGAGGTCCGCCACCTGCTGCCGGCGGCGGCCGGGCCGGCGTTGGCCGATGGCGGGACGCCGTGAGCGACCCCCGGTGGCAGCGGTCACCGGCTCCGCCGCCGGTGGCCGGCGTTCCTGACGCGTCCACCTGCGGACGCGTCGACTGCCGCGCGGTCAGCCGCAGCGGTCACCCGGGCAGGGTGCGTCCGGGTCGACGGCCCGCCCGATGCGCCGGCCGATCTCGCGCAGCTGGCGCTGTTGGGCTCTGGTCAGCGGGTCGAAGGCGAGCCGCCGGACCTCCGCCACGTGCCCGGGCGCGATCTCGACGACCTTGGCCCAACCCTCCTCGGTGAGGACGGCCAGGGTGTAGCGGCCGTCGGTCGGATCGGGCGTGCGTCGTACCCAGCCGCGGCGCTCGAGCCGGCCGACCACCTGGGACAGCCGCGAGAGCGACCCCTCGGCGAGCACCGCCAGCTCGCTCATCCGCAGCGTCCGGTCGGGGGATTCGGAGAGCCCGGCCAACACCTGGTACTCGAAGTGGCTGATCCCCGCTCCTCAGCGTCGAGCCACCGTGGTTCCCGCGAAATCCGGCGTAGGTTCCGCTTCACGCTTGAAGTGACAACAGGGTGGAGCCCCATGAACATCGTCTTGTGGATCATCGCGGCCGTGCTGGCCGTCCTCTTCCTCGGCGTCGGGCTGATGAAGCTCATCCAGCCGAAGGAGAAGCTGGTCGCCTCCGGCCTGGGTTGGGCGGAGAACTACCGTCCCGAGACGGTCAAGATCATCGGTGGTCTGGAGGTGCTCGCCGCGGTCGGGCTGATCCTGCCGGCCCTGCTCGACATCGCACCCGTGCTGGTGCCGCTCGCCGCGCTCGGTCTGGTGATCACCATGGTCGGCGCGATCGTCGTGCACGGGCGCCGCCGGGAATACCCGCGCCTCGCGGCCAACGTCGTGCTGCTCGTACTCTCGGCCGTGGTCGCCTGGGGCCGGTTCGGCCCGTACTCCTTCTGACCTCGGCCGGCGGCGGCCACCCGCCGTGACGCAGGCGAGCGACCGGCCCTTCCGCCCTGAGAACCTGACCGCGGAAGGGCCGGTACGGGAGCGTTGTTGCAGGTCAGTGGCAGCTGCAACGTTGTCGCGCAGGCATCCGGACACCTAATGTGACCGGCGGTGAACGGACCTCCCGACGGTTTGGGGGAACGGATGCACGACCACGAGCACGCTCCACATTCCCACGGATCCGACCGGCGGCAATGGCACGACGGCCCGTTCGGCCGCGGGTGGTGGCACCGGCTGCGGCACGCCGTCGTCCCGCACTCGCACGACTCCGGGTCCAAAGTCGACCCCGCGCTGGAGGCCTCCCGGGACGGGCTGCGGGCATTGTGGATCTCGCTGGTCGGGCTCGGCGTTACGGCCGCCGCCCAGGTGGTCGTCGTCGTCCTCTCCGGATCGGTCGCCCTGCTCGGCGACACCCTGCACAACATCGCCGACGCGCTGACCGCCGTGCCCCTCGGCATCGCGTTCCTGCTCGGCCGGCGGGCGGCGACCCGCGCCTACACCTACGGCTACGGCCGGGCGGAGGACCTGGCCGGCATCGTCATCGTCGCAGTCATCGCCGGCTCGGCCCTCTTGGCCGCCGGGACCGCCGTCACGCGGCTGCTGCGACCCGCCGAGATCGATCATCTGCCCTGGGTGGCCGTGGCCGGCCTGGTCGGCTTCGCCGGCAACGAGCTGGTGGCCCGCTACCGGATTCGCGTCGGCCGGCGGATCGGCTCCGCGGCCCTGGTCGCCGACGGCCTGCACGCCCGCACCGACGGCTACACCTCGCTCGCGGTCGTCGCGGCGGCCGGCGGCGCCGCGGTCGGCTGGCACTGGGCGGACCCGGTGATCGGCCTGGTCATCGCCGTCGCCATCGCCTTCGTGCTGAAGGACGCGGCGCGCGAGGTCTACCGGCGGCTGATGGACGCCGTCGACCCGGGGCTCGTGGATCAGGCGGAGACCACCCTGCGCGCCGTCGACGGAGTCCGGGACGTGGCCGCGGTCCGGCTGCGGTGGATCGGCCACCACCTGCACGCGGAGGCGGACCTCGTCGTCGACGGCACCCTCACGCTCACCGCCGCGCACGAGATCGCCGCCGACGCCGAACACCAGCTCACGCACGCCGTGCCCCGCCTGACCAGCGCCACCGTCCACACCGACCCGCACTCGCACCCCGGTGCGCACCACCACGGCGACCTCTCCCACCGGCGCCGCCAACCCCAGCACTGAGCGGTCAGGGCCGGGCGGGTGACCGAGCGGGGTGCGCCGGCCGCATCCACGGGGCAAGCCGGGCGGCCGCCGCGACCAGGGTGGCCGCGAGCAAGGTGATCACCGCCTGCCCGATCCGCCCCGGCGTGACCCCGGGCGTGGTGTCCAGCACGTAGTTGGCGTAGGCGTTCGCCGCCGAATCGGTGACCAGCACGGCGCAGCCGAGCCACAGTCCCGCCGCCCGGCGCGTCCACAACAGCACCGCGGCCAGCGGATCCAGCACGGTCAGCGAGGTGAAGTAGAGCGCCAGCCACGCCGGCAGCGCGGGGTACGGCCGCAGCCCGTCGGTGCACAGCTGGACCAGGTGCACCACGGTGCCGTAGGCGAAGACGAGCACGGCCGCCGTGAGCAGGAGCCGAACCCGCCGTGGCACGCCTGCCCAGCGGCCGCTCACCATCCGGCCATTATCCGCCCCCACCGGCCGACAGGCTGCCCGCCGTCCGGGTCGGGTCGGCCGTCAGGCGAAACGTTCGGTGGTCACGGGTACGAGCCCCCGCAGCCGTACGACGGAGGTCAGCTCGTGCAGGATCGGCCCGACGGTGTGGTCGGTGGTGGTCGCCAGCAGCGAGGTCAGGTCGAGAGCCCAGGCGATGTCGCGACCGACCCGGCGCAGGGTCCAGCTGTGCTCGTCGCGGCCGACCCGCCGCCGACCACCGGGTGTCGGGTCGGTGGCCCCGTGACCGGCCGTCGGTCGCCAGTGCGCGGCGAGGTCCGTCAACCGATCCACGGGCAGGTCGCCGGCGAAGAGAACCCGGTAGACCCGCCGCTCGTGGAAGCCCTCGGGGGCCTCGGCGGGGCCGAGTCGCAGCGGCGCGCTGGCCGGGAAGCTCTGCTGGTCGCGGAAGTGGCTGCGCAGCACCGGTTCGGCCGGCAACGGCCCGCCGCCGAGCTGGCCATGGACCTCGTCCGCGCCGTCGCGGGTGACCGGGACGACCCGGGCGCACAGCCGCGGGTCGGCGCGCATGTCCCGGCTGACCGACGTGGCACTCCGCCAGCCGGCATCCGGCGCCCAGCCCGCACTGTGCAGCCCCGACGTGGTCCAGTCGGCGGCGTGGGCGAACTCCTCGACCACGATCGTGTCGGCGGCGTTCCGACCCCGGGGCGCCGATCCGAGGATCACGTAGTAGTCCACGGTCACCTCGGCGGTACCGGAAGCACCGCACCCTCCTCGGCCGATCGATGTGCCAGCTCGATCAGCGCGACGGTGTCCACCGCGTCACGCGGGTTGACCGGCATCGGCCCGCCGTCCCGCAGCGCCGTCGCCACCTGCTGGTAGAAGCTCTGGTACCGGCCCGCCTCGGTGGGCACCGGCCGGAGATCACCGTCGACGCCGAGCCGCCCGTACCGCTCGGGCGGAACCTCGCCCCAGCCCGGCGTGCCCGGCCGGCCGCCGTCGCGCAGCGCCTCCTCCTGCGGGTCCAGGCCGTACGTGGTGTAGCCGGCCCGGTCACCGAGCACCCGCAGCCGAGGCCCGAGCTGCGGGGTGACCGCGCTCATCCAGAGGTGTGAGCGGACCCCGGCCGCGTGGGTCAGCGCGACGAACGCGTCGTCGTCGACCTGCGCGCCCGGCCGGCGGCGGTCGACCTCCGCGTAGACGCTGTGGACCGGGCCGAGCAGCTGCACGGCCTGGTCGATGAGGTGGGCGCCCAGGTCGAAGAGGCCGCCACCGGCCTCGTCCGGGGTGGCGCTCTCCCGCCAGCCCGGCTTGATGGCCGGACGCCAACGCTCGAAGCGGGACTCGAACCGGGTCACCTGTCCCAGCGTGCCCTCCTCGACGAGGCGGCGGGCGGTCAGGAAGTCGCCGTCCCAGCGGCGGTTCTGGAAGACGGTCAGTGGTACGCCGAGGCGGGCCGCCTCGGCGACGAGATCCCGGCTCTCCGCGGCGGTGGCGGCGAGCGGCTTGTCGACCACCACCGCCAGCCCGGCGGCCACGGCCGCCCGGGCCATCGGTACGTGCAGCCGGTTGGGCGTCGCGACCACGATCAGGTCGAGCGCCTCGGGAGAGCGCCACAGCAGGTCGACATCGTCGACCAGGCGGGCGTCCGGGTGGTCGCGCCGGACCTGCTGACGTCGCTCCGGATCGCGGGTGACCACGGCGTGCAGGCGCAGGCCCGGCGTCGCGGCGATCAGCGGGGCGTGGAACACCCGGCCAGCCAGTCCGTAGCCCAGCAGACCCACCCGCAACGGCGTCTGCGTCTTCCCCGCCATGTCGCCCTCCGTCTCCCGGTCGGCGCTCGGGTGCAGCCGATTCCGGTGGCACCGAATCTACGCGGCCCCCGGACGACGGCGACCCGGCATGGTGAAGATCACCGGGTGTCCACCCGGCGGGGGAGCGGTCACAGCCGGTCGTACTGCTGACGGAGCAGGGACTCGGCGGCGGTGACGTCGTGTGAGCCGGCACCGCCGGCGGTGACGAGCAGGACGATGTCGTCGCGCAGCGCGACGGCGTGCACCTCGGGAAGGCTCACGTCGTCACCGCTGGGGCCGACGCGCACTCCGCCGGCCGGCTGGAGGATGAGCGGCCCGGGGGCACGCGGGCTTCGCGCACCCCCGGGCCGACGGTCAGCGCGGCGAGACCGCGACCGCGGTGTACGGGGTGGTGGGGGTCGGCGTCGTGGTGAAGCGGGCGTTGGGCAGGTAGAGCCGACCGAGCGCCTTCGCCACGGTGGTGGGCACGTCGAAGCCGGGGTCGGTGATCGTCCCGGTCAGCGTGCCGGCGGTCCCGGCACGGTTCAACTCGACCACGGCGATCTGGTTGAGCCGGTTCTGCACCACGTACAGCGTGCGGCCGACGAGCAGCAGGCCGTCCCCGTTGAGGAAGTTCTGGCCGGGCACGTCGACCGCGGTGGTCGCCCCGGTGGCCGGGTTCACCCGGAACAGGGTGCCGGTGTTCGACTGGACCACGATCAGCGCCGAGCCGTCCGGGGTGCGGGCGATGCCGTTCAGGTTGATCCCGGTGCCGACCTGCTGGAAGTCGCCGGTCAGCGGGACGGTGGTGAAGCCGTCGGCCGGCGGCAGGGCGCCGTGCCGGCCGAGCGGCACCCGGTAGAGCACCGGCTTGTTGGAGTCGGTGAACCAGGCGGCGCGATCGGTGAGCACGACGTCGTTGACGAAGGTCGGCGCGCTGGCGAACTGGTAGCGGGCCAACACCGCGCCGGTGCGGCTGTCGATCACGCGGGCGTCACCAGCCGCCCCGCCGGAGACGAAGAGCCGGCCGCGCCGGTCTACCTTGAGGCCGAGCGAGGGCGTCCCGGTGGCCGGGCTGATCACCCGACCGTCGCCGTCGACCAGGTCGGCCCGGTAGATCGCGCCGGTGGCCCGGGAGCCGAAGTAGGCGTACCGGCCGGCGGCGGCGATGCCCTCGGGCTGGAACCCGTCGGGCAGGGCGATGACGGTGGGCTTCGGAGGCGTGCCGTGCGCCTGGGCCGGCGTCGCGGCGACGGTGGCCAGGAGGGTGGCGGTCAGGGCGGCGGAGAGCGCGGTCCTGAGGTGGGTGTTCACTGTGCTCCTTCCGGTCGGCGGCCGGTCCCCGATGCGGGGCGTGCGGGGGAGCCGGAAGCTGCCAAGATCAGTGGGGCCAGGACCCTCCCCACTGTACGTGCGGCCCCGCCGACCGGCAGGGCTTGCACCTCCCGCAGGGGGAGAGGCGAGGGTGGACGGCATGGACGGCGACACGCGCTACTCGATCGGCGAGCTGGCCCGGCGGACCGGGCTGACGGTGAAGGCGATCCGCTTCTACTCCGACCGCGGGATCCTGCCGCCGTGCGAGCGCACCCCGGCCGGCCACCGCCGCTACGGGCTTGAGGCGGTCGCCCGGCTGGACCTGGTGCGTACGCTGCGCGACCTCGGAGTGGACCTGCCCACCATCAGCCGGGTCCTGGACCGGCGGATCTCGCTTCCCGAGGTGGCCGAGGCGCTCGCCGAGGCGCTCGCCGTGCAGATCCGGACGCTGCGACTGCGGCGCGCGGTGCTGACCGCGGTTTCCCGGCGCGGAGCCACCGATGAGGAGATGAACCTGATGCACAAGCTGGCCAAGCTTTCCGAGGACGAGCGACGGCGCCTGATCGGCGAGTTCCTCGACGCCGCCTTCGGCGGCCTCGACGCCGACCCGGCGTTCGCCGGGATCAGGCGCTCGATGACCCCCGAGCTGCCCGACGACCCCGAGGGGGAGCAGGTGCAGGCGTGGATCGAGCTGGCCGAGCTGTCCCAGGACCCGGAGTTCCGCGCCCGGATGCGGCAGGTGGCCGAGCAGCACGCCGCCGACCGGGCCCGCGACGGCGCGCCGGGGGTACGCCCCGACGCTGTGGCGGTGGTCCGCGCCGAGGTCCGGCCGGCGCTCGCGGCCGGCGTCGACCCGGACTCGCCGCAGGCCGACGCCGTCGTGGCCGCGATCCTGGCCCGGTACGCCCGGCTCTGCGGCCGCCCCGACGACGCCGACCTGCCCCGCCGGCTGCTGGCCCGGCTCGAAGCGGCGAGCGACCCGCGCCGTGAGCTCTATCTGCGGCTGCTCTCGGTGGTCAACGGCTGGTCGCAGACGGAGAGCCTCGGGCCGGTCTTCGACTGGTGCATCCGGGCGCTGCGGACCCGGCCCGGCAGCTGACGGCCGGATCGCCGCGCCGTCAGACGCCGAGGCCGCCCAGCACGGTCATCTCCTGGCCGGCGAACTCCCCGGTGAGCAGCGGCATGGCGCGGGCGATGGCCTCCTTGGTCTCGGGCAGCTGGAGCGAACGGTCGTGGTGCCCCTTGGACTCCCAGATCTCGCTGACCAGGATCAGGTCGGGGTCGGTCTCCGACGCGCCGACCGCGTAGAGGTGGCACCCCACCGTCCGCAGACCGTCGACGCCTTCGAGCAGGATGGCCACCACCTCCGCGCGCTGGCCGGGCCGGGCCCGCATCGAACCGAAGTAGCCGTACGACATGACACGTCCTCCCGTCGCGCGGACCCGGCGTCCGCTGCTGGTCACCACCATCCCGCCCCGGTACGACAGGATGCCGCGCGAACCGCCGACGCGGCGCGACAACCCGTACTCGCCGCAACCCGTCGGTCAGAGCCGGATCTCCCGGCCCGCCCAGCGTGATCGCAGCCACCGGTCGTGGCTGGCGACGACGATGGCCCCGGGGCCCGGGCCCAGCGCCTCCTCCAGCTCGTCGCAGAGCCGAGGCGAGAGGTGGTTGGTCGGTTCGTCGAGCAGCAGCAGCTCGGGCGGGTCGGCGACCAGCAGGGCCAGGGCGAGCCGGCGGCGCTGGCCGACGGAGAGCTCGCCGACCCGCTTGTCCAGGTCGTTCAGGTGGATCAGCCCGAGCGAGTTGAGCGGTACGGCCTCGGCGCGATCGGCGCCCAGCGCCCGCTGGTAGGTGTCCCGGACGGTCTGCTCCGGGGTGTCGAACCGGGTGTCCTGGGCCAGCAGGCCGACCCGCAGTCCGGGTCGCCGGCGTACCTCGCCGGTCGCGTCCAGCCGCCCGGCCAGCACCGCGAGCAGGGTGGACTTCCCCGCGCCGTTGGCGCCGGTGACCAGGAGGCGGTCGGTGGCGGCCACGTCCAGCCGGTCGAGCGTCAGCCGGCCGGGCACCCGCAGCTGCCGCACCGAGAGCAGCGGCCCGCCGTCGTCGTCGGCCGCGGCGAGCGCTCCGGCGCGGAACCGGAGCGGCTCCGGCGGCTGGGGGACCTGGTCGCGCTCCAGCTCGTCGAGTCGGCGGGCCGCGTTGCGTACCCGCCGGGAGATCTGGTGCTGCACCCGGCCGGCGGTGTGGCCGTACCCCATCTTCTCGTTGTCCCGGCGGGCCCGACCCGGGGCTACCCGGTGCGCGGTCTCGCCGACGGCGAGACGCAGCTCGGCCAGCTCCTCCTGCTCCTCGGCGAAGCGCCGCCGCCAGCGCTCCCGCTCGGCGCGCTGCTCGCCCAGGTAGGCGGTGTAGCTGCCGCCGTACCGGGTCGGGCCGTCGACCGCCGGGTCGAGGTCGATCAGGTCGGTGCAGACCGCGTCGAGGAAGGCCCGGTCGTGGCTCGCCAGCACCACCGCCCCGGGCAGGTCACGCAGCTGCTCCTCCAGGAACGCCGCGGCGGCGTCATCGAGGTGGTTGGTCGGCTCGTCGAGCAGCAGCGCCGCGGGCCGCCGCACCAGCAGGGCGGCGAGCGCGAGTCGGCCACGCTGCCCGCCGGAGAGCGAGCCGAGCGCACGGTCGGGTGCGGTCCCGCCGAGGCCGAGCCCGGCGACGACGATCGCGGCGCGCCGGTCGGCGTCCCACGCCTCGTGCTCCTGGGCCCGGTCGAGCCGTTCCCCGTACGCGGTGAGCAGCTCGGTGTGGGTGGGGGAGTCCTCGGGCGTCTCGGCGAGGGCCTGACTGATCCGGTCGAGCGCGGCGAGGTCGGCGCGGGCCTCGCTCAGCGCGTCGTCGAGCACGTCGGCGATCGTCGACCCGGGGTCGAACGGCATCTCCTGGTGCAGATGGCCGAGGTCCGCGGGGCGGACCACGGTGCCGGCGTCCGGTTCGTCCGCCCCGGCGAGCAGCCGGAGCAGGGTGGACTTGCCGACGCCGTTCTCGCCGATGAGGCCGATCCGGCGGCCGGGGGCGGCGGCGAGCGAGACGCCGTCGAGCACCCGTCGGGTGCCGAGGGTACGGACAAGATCATGTGCGAGCAGGGCGGATGGAGGCATGTGCGAGACCTCGACGGGAGTGCGGGCGCGTCCGGGCGCCCGGCGGCGGACGGGAAGGAGACGACGCGTTGGCCCCGGCGGCGCTCGCGCGCACGTGCCGGCGGCCGATCAGATCCGGGGCTCACCCGGAGATGTCGTCGTCACCCGCCATGTCTGGTCTCCTCATCGGTGATCTGCGCATCGACGATAGCAGGGCAGCCGGTCCGGCCCTGGACGACGAGCGGCGGGGTGCGGACCTGGGAGGTCCGCACCCCGCCGTCACCGGGCGACGACCGCGGCGACCCGGGCGGCACCGGGCGCGCGGGCCGGGCTCAGGGGTTGGTGACGCCCAGCGAGTAGCTGCCGGAGCCGCTGTAGGCGTGCACCTCGAACCGGTAGTAGCCGGCCGTGCCGGCGTAGCTCAGCGTCTCGTCCGGGGAGGGGGTGTACGCCCCGGCGACGTCGACCCAGCCGGCGCCGTTCCATTTCTGCAGGTAGAGGTCGAAGTCGGCGCCGGTCGGGCCGTCGAGGCAACCGCGGTGGGTGCCGGAGACCGACGAGTAGTAGTAGCTGCCGTTCGGCTGGATCGCGCTCTGACCGGAGGAGACCGAGCCGGTGTAGGTCGACTCGTAGCCGGTGCACCCGGTGGGCGGCGGAGGCTCGCCGCCACCGCTGGTACGCAGCGTCAGGCCGTACGCGGAGAGGATCTCGTTGACCGGCTGGAAGTAGGTGGTGCCGCCGGAGGTGCAGTTGCCGGAGCCGCCGGAGGTCACGCCCTGGGCCTGCTGGCCGGAGAGCCACGAGCCGCCCGAGTCGCCGGGCTCGGCACAGGCGTTGGTGCGGGTCAGGCCGCTGACCGAGCCCTCCGCGTAGTTGACCGTCTGGTTCTTGGCCTGGATCGAGCCGCAGCGCCAGCCGGTGGTCGAGCCGGAGCGGCAGATGGCCGCGCCGACCGCCGCCTCGGTGGAGCCGGCCACGGTGACGTTGCCGCCTGAGTAGTTGTTCACCCAGGGCTGCGGGGTCCAGTTGGAGTTGGTCTGCACCCAGGCGTAGTCGTTGCCGGGGAACGACGAGCCGCGGAAGGTGCCCTGCGCGACCTGGTTGTAGCCCTGGGTCGCGGTGCCGGTGGTGCCGCAGTGCCCGGCGGTGACGAACCCGCCGGTCACCGAGAAGCCGACCGAGCAGCGGCCACCCATGTAGTACGCGTCGCCGCCCCGCACGTCGTAGTAGGTGCGCGGGGCCTCGGTGGTGCCGACCACCCGGACGGCGGCGGTGTCGACCCGGCTCGCCCGGACGAAGGCGGTGGCCGCGCGGGTGTCGCCGCGGGCGAGCACGGCCACGGTGTTGGTGGCCACGTCGACGTACCAGCCGGGGACAGCGGCGGCGGGCGCCTTGGCGGCGTGCCAGTCGAGCGCCGACTTGATCCGTTCGAGTTCGGCGCCGCTGCGGGTGACGACTCTCGGCTGCGCGCCGGCGGCCCGGACCCGGTCGGCCGCGGCCTGGTCGGTGACCGCGACGACGAGCGCGCCACCGGCCAGCCAGCCGCCGGCGTACGCGTTGCCGAGCGACCGGCGCAGGGCGGTGTCGGTGCGGCTGCCCTTCTCGTCCTTCGCGATCCGGTCGCGCACCTGCTCGGCGGTCAGGCCGAGGTCGCGCTGCATCGCGGCGAGCATCGGCGACGACGTCGTGTCGGGCCCGGCCGCGACACCGGGGCTGCTCGGCGCCGCGGCGGCGGGGGACGCCACTGCGGTGAGGGCACCGACGGGCAGCAGGATGGCTGCTGCCGCGGCGGCGAGGCTTCGTCTCATCCGTGCCTCCTTGCGGGTGGCCGCGGCATGGCTGGGTTCGCCGCGGGCAGGTCAGCGTCAACCTATGCGCAACCGATCGAGCTGTCTCTATACCAGCTGGCTCATACCACGACACGGCGCCGGATTCGGTTGAAGGAAATCTTCGCCACACTGATTGACTTCGATGGTTTGTAACACAACAATCTCCGTCTATATCCATCACTGTCAATTGTTGTCTCTGGAAGGAGGCACCCATGGCAGCTCTGCGAGGCGAGGTGTCCTGGTTCTGCTGCGGCAGCGCCTGGGGCCCGTGCGGATCCGCCGGCGGCGGCGCCTGCGGCACCTGCAGATCGGGCAACTACCAACACGCCTGGCCCAACACCTCGGACGCCTGCCTGGCCATCACCCGCCCCGACGCCTGCGGCGTCACCGGGATGAGCCGCCGAGGCTGCGGCTTCCGGCACTACACCACCAACCTGTGCAACGGCGCTCGGATCGGCACCACGATCGCCGACTGCGGGCCGCAGACCGACCTGTTCTGCGGCGAGCGCACCTGCTGCGGCTCGGCCTGCGGCAGCAACCGGATCATCGACCTGACGCCGGCGGCGTACAGCGTGATCGCCAGTCTCTCCACCGGGCTGCGGCCCTGCTCGGTCGACACCGTCTGAACGGGAGGGCGCCACCATGCACCAGAGGATGGACCGTCGGCGGCTGCTCGCCACCGCCGCGCTCGGCGGCGTGGTCGGGGCCACCGGGCTCGGCTCGCTCGCCCCCGAGGCGGCTTTCGCCGCCGAGGCGACGGCAGTCGGGCCGGGCCTGCCGGACCCGAACTTCGCCGAGGGGCGGATCAGCAAGATTTCCGGCAGCATGCTGCTGGTCACCGGCTCGGACACCGTCCTGCACTCGATCCGGATCACCGACGGCACGAGCATCTGGAAGCTGCACCCGACCACCTTCGACCGGGTCGCCGTCGGCGACGGGCTCTACGCCCGGGGCGTACGCCTGCCCGACGGCACGCTCGCCGCCGACTCGGTCTGGGTGAACATCGTCAACCTGCACGGGCACATCGCGTCGGTCGGCCGCAACCTGCTGCACCTCGACCACAAGGGCCAACGGATCGTCGCGCACGTGGTGCCGGACCGCTCCGCCGCCGTCTACAACGGCACGCCCGCGGTCAGCGACATGTCGCTGCTGCGAGTGGGCCGGCACGTCCAGGTCCTCGGCGCCTGGCACCCGGACACCAACGAGATCGACATCGCCACCGTCTACGCCGCCGCCTGACCGCGCGACACCCGGGCGGCGCGAAGCCACACGACCGCCACCGCCCGGGTGCCGCCCGGCCGACCCAACCGAGGGGAGAACCCATGATCGAGATGATCGCGGCGCTGCAACCACTGGTCGTCGGCGTGGTGCTGCTCTGGTCCGCCCGCGTCAAACTCCTCAACCGGCACGCCGCCGCGACCGTCGAGCGCTCGGTGCTTACCCGGCTGCTCGGGCAGCGTCGGGCGCTGCCCGCGTACCGGCTGCTCGGCGGGGTCGAGCTGGCCCTCGGCGCGCTGCTCCTCCTGCCGCCCGTGCTGGCGCTGGAGGCGGTCGCCGCCACCGTGCTGGCCGTCGGCTTCCTCGGCTACCTCGGCTACGCCCGCCGGGCCGCGCCGACGTCCTCCTGCGGCTGCCTGAGCGCCCAGGCGACCCCGATCTCCGGGCGCAGCCTCGTCCGCGCCGGGGTGCTGGTGGCGGCGGGTGGACTGGGCACGCTGGCCACCGGCGGCTGGCTCGCCGCGCTCGCCGGACGGCCGGTGGCCGGCGCGGTCGTGCTGCTGGTCGAACTGGCGGCGGTGGTCGCCCTCTCGCCGGAGCTGGACCGGGCCTGGCTGCTGCCGCTGCGCCAACTGCGCGTCCGGCTGACCCACCCGCTGCGCGGTGGCTCCGGCGTGCCGCTGCTCGCCAGCGTGCAGCAGCTCCAGCTCAGTGAGGCCTACCGGCGGGTCGCCCCGCTGCTCCGCTCCGACGTGCGCGAGCACTGGGACGACGGCGGATGGCGCTTCGTCGGGCACGCCGCGCGCTACCAGGGTCGGGCGGTGACCGCCGTTTTCGCCGTGCCGCTGGTCGAGCCGGCACCGGAGTCGGTACGCGTCGCCGTGGTCGACGACGCGACCGGGCACACCCTGCTCAGCCTCGCCGGTCAGCCGCCGGCCGCGGGCCCACACCTCACCGTCGTGCCGGCCTGACCAACCCAACGCGAAGGAAGAGAGGTCGCCGACGATGCGCACCCGACGATGGGCCGGCGGCGCAGCCCTGGCCCTGCTGACGCTCACCGGTCCGGTCGTGGCCGGGCCGGCCACCGCCGCACCCGCCGCCCCGCCGCCCGCCACCGCGACCCTCACCGACGCCGTCGCCGACCGGCTGCGGGGGCCGGCGCGCGCCGGACACGCCGACCCGCAGACCCGGGTCACGGTCAGCCGGAGCGGTGCCGGGTGGGCGTTCGGCACCGCGGCCAACGGCACCTCGCACACCGGGCGCTACGGCACCACCGCGCTCTGGGACCGGCTCAGCGACGGCAGCTGGGTCTCCGACGCGTACCTCTGGACCGGGGTCAACGGTCCGATCAACGGCTGGTGCTGACCAGCGTGACCCCCGGTGGGGGGGGGGGGGGGGCGCCCGGCCGGCCCCCCCCCCCGGGGGGGGGGGGGGCGCGCCCCGCCCCCCCCCCCCCCCCCCCCCCCCCCCGGGGGCCGCCCCCC
>NZ_JBEZFU010000015.1:0-126160 GCF_040649635.1 Micromonospora sp. NPDC048909
CCCGATGGCGATCGTCGCCCCGCCGCCCAGCACCAGCAGTGCCGCCAGCACAGTGATCAGAATGCGCCGTGATCGTCGTTGCACCCGCTCCAGCCCTTCACGCCCCATCGGGGGAACCACCCGGTGTTCGATGGTTACCCAACGTAATGGGGAAAGCTGGGAGCCGGCTTAGAGTTGCTGTAGCGCCCAGCCGATCTCAACCGAACCCCTGCTGACCGTGCGTTGCTCAACCAAAAGCCTGGGCAAAATCGGTCAGCTCCCCCACCGAGCGCCGTTTACTGCCGCCCGGCGGCCAACGGTAGCGCCGGCGGACCGACGACAGCCCTCGACCGGGTGATCCGCGAGGTCGCACATCGACCTGATCGAGAGAGGCCCGCGCGGTCTACTCTGCCAGTGGTGTAACACCGGTCTTGGCAGCTTCCGCGACGACCCCGAGCGCCTAGCCGCAGCAATCGCCTACCTCCGATGCGCGGCGGCTGCCACGACGTCTTCGGTGTGAAACAGGACGCTACACCGACTCTGACCTGCGGAAACAAGAAGCCGCGGGCAGGGCTGGGTGCAGTTGAGCGCCGTTCGATGCCGTTCGGCGCGGTTCGACGCTGTTCAGTGCACCCTGTTGCTCCCAACCCGCTCCCCCGATCCGGGTTCCGGACCGAGCCGCCGCCGGTCGCCCGCTGGGATGCGGTGCGGGCTGGAGCGGCGGCACCGCTCCAGCCCTCACAGACGAGCCGCGCCTACCGTCCGGACAGCGGTACCTCGATCTTGTCGATGTCGGGTGAGTAGACCGGCGTGGTGCTGTCGATCTCGATCGTGTTGGTGCCGGCACGCAGCTGCAGGGCTACGGTCACGGTAGCCGGGATGTCCCAACCACCGCTCGGCGGGAAGGCCAGGGTGACGGCGTTCTGGCCGTTGGCCGAGACGGTCGCCGAGCGCGGGTCGTTGGTGGCGTAGCGGATGTTCACCTGGTAAGTGCCCGCCTTCGGCACGGTGACGCCGTTGACGCGCAGCGCGCCGCCGTTGTAGAGGCTGCCGACCTTCGAGCCGCCGGAGCAGTTCGCGCAGCCGGAGACCGCGGCGCCACGTACCACGGTGTTCGTGCTGGCCTCCGCCTCGTAGCTGGCCAGCTTGACAGCACCGTTCTTGGGCGTGACTTTGAACAGTCGGGAGCCGTGTGACGGCAGGGTCGCCGAGATGCCGCCGTCCCGGTCGCCGAGCTCCTTGTGCTGCCACAGGTCGCGTACGGCGGCCTTCCCACCGAAGCCGAAGCTGCTCCAGTTCGCGGTCACCTGTGTGGGGAAGCTACCCATGTTGAACAGCGCGATGGTGTACGTACCGTCGGCGTTCTTCATGCCCCAGACCTGCGCGGGGCCGGTGGGCGTCACCGGGCGGGCCGGGATACCCTGCTGGTCGATCGCGATCACCTCGCGGTTGGTGAGCAGGGAGAGGCCGTACGCGTCGAGCTTGGTGAGGTCGTCACCGACGTAGAGCGGGGCCGCCGAGATCGCCCACAGCGTCATGTAGCTCTGCCGCTCGTCCTCGGTGATGCCGTCCATTTGGCCGTTGCCGACATTGAGCGTGTCGAGATTGTTCCAGCCGCCGGGTCCGGTCCAGGGCGTCCAGCCGGGTACGTCGTCCCACCGGATCTTGACGGAACTGTTCCAGGTCACCAGGGTGTCGCAGTAGCACTCCACGTCCGTGTCGATCCGCCAGCCGTTGGAGTACCGCTTCCAGTCGGCCGCGTAGTTGCGGTCCAGCGACCAGGACACGATGAACTGGATCGGACGCCCCGTCTTGGCGATGGCCGCCTGCCAGGCGGCGACGTCCGCGACGTTGTTGTAGTTGTCACCGCTACGGAACGAGCCCGGCCCGACGCCGTCGAGCTTGACGAAGTCGTAGCCCCAATCGGCGAACAGCTGTGCCTGCGAGTCGATGTACTGCTGGGCGCACGGATTCGCGAAATCAATCTTGTAGGCGCTGTCCCAGCCGTTCGTCGTACGCAGGTCCGGGTAGACGATGTCGCCGGTGGTGCAGCCGGAGGCGTTCCAGATCGGTGTCGTGCCGTTGCCGTACGCGGGCTTGTCCAGACCGACGCCGAGATAGATGCCGGCCTTCAGGCCCTTGCCATGGATGTAGTCGGCCACGTACTTCATGCCGTGCGGGAACCGCTGGGGCGAGGCGATCCCCCGCCCGTACCCGTCCAGGTGGGGCGTCCCGTTGTAGTCAGTCGACCAGCCGGCGTCGAGGTTGAGGTACTCGTAGCCGTACGGCTTGAGCTTTGTGGCGAGGGCATCGGCCTGCTGGAGGACGTTGGCCTCGTTCAGCCAGCTCGCGGGTCCGTTCGGGTTGACCCCGGGGTAGTTGGTGGCCTGCAGGCTCCAACTGCTCCACCCCATGTAGGGGCGGTCCGCGATGCCCTGCGCGGCCGCCGCGGCGGCCGCCTTCTGCGCGGCCGCCCGGTCGGCGGGCGACGGGTCCTTCGTGGTGGCGCCGGACGTCGCACCGTTCGGCGCGGGGCTCGGCTTCGGGCCGGGTACGGCAGCCTGTGGCTTCGGATCGGGTTCGGCAGCCAGCGCCGGGACGGCGCCCGCGCCGAGGGCGACGATGATGGTGGCGGCCAGGGCCATGCCGCTACGGGCTCGGTTTTCGCGTCGCGCGGTTCGTTGTGGGGTGGTGCGTAACGGTGACTTCACAGTCACACCTCCTGGTTGGGGGAGCCGGGGGTGGTGCCTGTTACGGATATGGGCCGGCCGATGGCCGGGGTGATGCCGCTTGCGGTCGAAACCGGTGCGGATGTGTGTCTCGAAGAGTCGATGAGCCCGCGTGACGGTCACCGGCCGCTGAGCCGGCACAACGAGGCGGGCGTCGTGATGGCGGTAGCCTGGTTGTCACTCGAGCCGGACGGCGACCTCGTCCCCCGGCGTGAACGCGACCTCGATCGTCTCGTCGCCGTAGCGGACGCGAGATGCTGCCGTTCGCGCTGACCGTATCCGGGCGTGGTGTAGGCGTCCGTCGCGCCAGGTGATATCGACGGTGAAACCACCTCGTGCCCGCAGCCCTCGGACGGAACCGTTGTGCCAGGTCGCGGGCAGTGCGGGAAGAATCTCAACCTCCTCGCCGTCCGACTGCAGCAGCATCTCCGCCACGGCGGCGGTGCCACCGGCGTTGCCGTCGAAGGAGTAGATGTTCTGAGCGGCTCCGGCGACTCCGCCGGCGGAGTAGCTCATCAGGTTTGCCTCGCTGGCATCGGTGATGAGGTTCGTGAGATGGGCCAGTGCCTTGTCGCCGTTGAGGAGACGGGCGAAGTAGACGGCGAAGTTCGCCTCCACCCATTCGGTCTGTTCCCACCCCTCCGCGCTCTGCCGACGTTCGATGGTGACCTCGGCGGCCCGGGCCAGACCGGGGGCGGCGCGCGGCGTGATCTGCCGTTCGGGGAAGAGCGCGCAGAGATGGGAGGTGTGTCGGTGGGCCGGCTCCGCCTCATCGACGTCGTGCAGCCACTCCTGGAGCTGTCCATGTCGGCCCACCTGGAACGGGGGCAGTTGTGCGCGGGCTACCGCGATCCGTTCGCGTAGCTCCGGGTCCACGCCGAGAATCGTGGCGGCCTCCGCACAGATTCGCAGTGCCGCCTCGGCGAAGACCCGGTCGACGGTGTTGCCCATGGCGATCGAGCAGTGGGTGCCGTCCGGGGCGACGTACCAGTTCTCGGGTGAGTCCGAGGGGCCGGCAACCAGCCAACCGTGGTCCGGCTCGGGCACCAGATAGGAGAGCAGGAACAGCGCGGCCTCCCGGAACACCGGGTACACCTGGTCGCGGAGGAACTGTTCGTCGCGGCCGTATTCGTAGTGCTCCCACAGTTGCAGGGCGATCCACACCCCAGCCGTGACGTTGAGGCCCCAGCCCGCGCCCCACCCGGGGGCGGAGTACCCCCATGCGTTGGTGACGGTGTGGGCGACCCAGCCGGGCGCGCCGTACATCTGAGTAGCCGTCGCGCGTCCGGTCTCGGCGAGGCCGTGGATGAGTCGGAAGAGCGGCGCCTGACACTCGGCGAGGTTGGTCGGTTCCGCGGCCCAGTAGTTCTGCTCCGTGTTCATGTCCAGATGAAAGTCGTTGGTCCACGGCGCGCTGCTGGCGAGCCCGTCGTTCCACAGCCCCTGCAAGGCAAGCGGCAGCGGGGAGTCCGCGCGGGATCCGGCGACGGTGAGATACCGCCCGTACTGGAAGTACACGGCGATCAGGCCGTCGTCCCGCTCCCCCTTGGCGAACCGCTCCCGCCGCAGGTCGGTCGGGAGATCGCCGACATCCTCCGCCGTGGCGCCGAGGTCGAGCGAGACCCGCCGCATCATGCTGCTGTGGTCGTGAACGTGCAGTGCGCGCAGTGCCTCGTAGCCGGCGACGGAGGCTGCGGCAACCAGGGTGTCCACCCGGTTAACCGGGTCGTCGCCCGCCCAGTCGGTGCCAACACCGATCAGGATCAGGGCCGAATCCGCCTCGACTACCTCGAACGCAGCGGCTTGCCGCCGGACGGCTCCGCCCTCGACCTCCACCTGGACCCGAATCTCGAGGGCCGTACCCTGACGTCCGTTGCTGTGTAGGGACTCGAAGGCGTGGCCACTGAAGGCAATGCCGGTGTCCGTTCCTATCGTCCGGCCGGGCACTGTGGCCTCATCGAGGCTGACGGTGAAGCTGACGGCGCCCGGTTGATCTGCCGTGATACGCAGGGCGATGACGCCGTGCGGGTGCGACGCGAGGGTCTCGCGGACGAAATGCGTGCCGTCCTGGTCGTACTCGACAGACACGATACCGGTGTCGAGGTCGAGGGCTCTGCGGTAATTTCGAGGAGTTTCGCTGTCCTCGAAGTCGAGACGGACCACCGGCAACGGGACGTTGGTGCCGAACGACACCGGCCTTCCCAGGAGGTGCTCGTTGGCCAACTGCTGGGCCTCCGCGTGACACCCGGCAAAAAGCAGCCGACGTACGGTGGGCAGCGCTCCCAGTGCGGTCGGGCTCACGTCGGTTGTCGACGGCGCTCCCGACCACGCGGTCGACTCGGACAGGCGTACGCGTTCGGCGTCGGTTCCTCCGTAGACCATGCCGGCGAGCCGGCCGTTGCCGATCGGCAGGGCCTCGAACCAGCGTTCCGCGGGCCGGTCGTACCACAGGATGCCCGCTGCTTCGGTGCTGGCGGTCCGCGGCTCCCCGCCGGAAATGGTGAGCATGGGCTTCCTTCGTTCTCAGTCGCTGACCACGTGCAGGAGCATGGCCTGCTGCGGGTTGAGTGTCGGCATGGGTAGGCCGATCTCTGTGGCGATAACGCCGGAGACGACGAAGCCGTCCCGACAGGCGGAGTCGAGCCATATCGGGGCCCCCTCGTGCAGCGAGGACTCACCGACCTCCGTGCGGACGCGAACGCGGTACCATCGCGCCGGCTCGAGACCAGGTAGGCGGATCCGCCCGGCCTGAACGGGATTCGACGTGGCCAGCCGCACCCATGAGTACAAGGCCTCCGTGCCGTCGTGGGCCACGACTCCGTCCAGGAGCGTCGCCGCGTCGGCGAGGTCGGCCCGGACGAGTCGGCCGGAGTGGAGCAGACCACGGAGCTCCTTGTAGAGCTTGGCCCACGCGGCGATCGTGCTCAACTCGTCCGCCGAGCACGCCGTCAGGTCGGCCTCGATCCCGGCGTGGCCGAAGAGCGCGGTGGCCAGGCGGAACGACAGCGCTGTTACCCGGCCCGTCGTGTGCGACTCCGACGCTCCGAGGTGTGTTCCGATGAACTCGAGCGGGATGAGCTGAGCGGTCCAGCGCTGGATGTCCTGCCGCTCGACCGGGTCGTTGCAGTCCGATGCCCACACGCGGTCGGTGCGCTGAAGGATGCCGAGGTCGATGCGTCCGCCACCGCTCGCGCACGACTCGATCTCCAGTCCCGGATGCCGGTCCCGCAGCGTGTCGATCATGCGGTAGAGCGCGAGCGTCTGTGCCCGTACGCCGGCACGTCCATAAGCGCGCCTGAGCGCCGCCTCGTGGAGCTCGCGGTTGTGATCCCACTTGATGTAGTCGAGTTGGTACTCGGTCACGATCGAGTCGATGCGCTCCAGTACGTAATGCCATGCGTCTTCGTCGGCGAGGTTCAGCACGTGCTGGTGCCGGATGGCTGGCCCCTCGCCTTCGGCGGGAGCCAGCAGCCACTCTGGATGATCGGCAGCGATGCGAGAGCGGAGGTTCACCATCTCCGGCTCGAACCAGAGACCGAACTGCATTCCCTTGTCACGGACCGCGTCAACGAGCGGCCAGAGCCCGTCCGGCCACACATCCTTGTCGACGTACCAGTCGCCAAGGCCCGCTGTATCGTTGCGGCGTCCGGTGAACCAACCGTCGTCCAGCACGATGCGCTCGACTCCGACGCGTGCGGCCCGCTCGACCAACTGGTGCAGCGTGTCGATGTCGTGGTTGAAGTAGACGGCTTCCCAGGTGTTCAGGGTCAGCGGTCTGGGTGTCATGCGGCGAGGTCGGCTTCGGAGCATCGCGTGAAAGGCCTCGGCGATGCCGTCCATGCCTGCGTTCGACCATGCGAAATAGACCGTCGGGCTGCGGTACGTTTCGCCCGGGTTCAGGACGACCTCACCGGGCAGGAGGAGTTCGCCGGCACCGAGGACCGAGCGGTGGACGCCGGCTCCTTCCGGCAACTGTTCGACGAGGTAGCGCTGGCTACCACTCCAGCCGAGGTGCACCGCCCACACCTCGCCGTGTCCGAAGCCGAAGGATGCGGTTCCAGCCATGAGCAGGTACGGGGAGTCGAGTGACGGCCTCCCGCGGCGGCTCTCCCGCAACCGCGTGCCAGGCAGGATGGGGCTGCGCTGCGGACTCCGCTCTCGTGCCCACTTCCCGGTGAAGTCGACGCATTCGACGGCGCCTTCGGGAAGGGGCAGAAGCGCGGTGAGCGCGGTGAGGTGGTACGGGGTTGCGGCGCTCGCGTCCGCGGAGATGGACATGTCCACGGCGAGGACGTCGTGCTCGTCGAGCCGGTACGTCAGTGCCGCGGTGAGGCCGGACGCCTGGTCGGCCAGTGTGAGCTGCAACGACATCTTCGTGGGATCGAAGAAGTGATCGCTCAACACGAATCTGGGGAACGGTGAACCGTCCCGCAGATGCCCCTCAACGGCGGGTGTGCCCGACCAGGCGTCGGCTTCGGTGGCCAGTACGGTGAAGTACCGCGGATCGTCGGTGGAGTTGTGCGTGGACGACGGGATCGAGCTGCGGTGAAGCGCTGTGAGCTCGTCGACGCCCAGTTCTCCCAGGTTCAGACCCCAATGCAGGATCCGCGGTATCGGGCGTGATAGCTCGACCAGCACGGATGCGTTCCGGCCGTGGAGCGCGACAATCTCGGCGGTCGGCGTCACTGTCTGCATGTTTCCCTGTCCACGCTTGAGGTGAGGATTGGCCGGGAACCTACTTCGCGGCCAGCAGCGTCTTGCTCTGCTCCTGCATCTTCGGGAAGATGCTCTCGTCAGCCTTGTTCGTGAAGTAGGCCTCGAACTGTGGCACCATCGCGTCGCTCAACGCGGCGCCGTTGTTGTACACCGGAGAGGGGAAGAGTTCGTTGTTTTTCACATAGTTCGTGAAGACTGAGAAGTCGATTCCCTGACCGGATTGCTTCTTGCCGAGGGCCTCCATCGACGCGGCGATGGAGGGAAGGAACGATCCGTTGTACTCGGCGGCCTTCGTCTGGCAAGCCTCGCTCCCCTGGTAGGAGATCCACTTCCAGGTCTCCTGCGGGTGCTTGGTTCCCGCCCAGATGTTGTTGCCGTTGGAGTTCGACATCAGTGCACGCTTGCCGGCCGATCCGGCGGGGAGCGGCGCCATGCCAACTTTGAAGTTCGGCAGTTTTGCGAGCGCGTTCGCGTCCCAGGTGCCGCCCAGGATCATGGCGACGTTGCCGGAGCCGAGCTGCTCGGTGCCGCCGGTGGTGAACTGCTTCAACTTCGGCGAGAAGCCATCATTGGTCAGGCTGCGTACGAGTTTCAGGGACTGGACGACCTTCGGGTCCGCGTAGTTGAAGACGGTCGGCCATTGGTTGGCGTCCGGGATATTGATCCCGTCGTTGGGCAGCAGCCATCCCCAGTAGTTCTGGCCGAACGGATCTCCGGTCGTCTCGAGGTTGGCGATCCCGTAGGTCTTCACCTTGGCCGCGTTGAAACCGGGTTCGTCGCCACGAACACCACTTTCGTCGACCGTCAGATGCTTGACCATTTTCCAGAAGCTGCCGCCGTCGTTCGCGGTCCAGGTCAGCTCGTTGACGTCCTTCGGGGCGTAGCCGGCCTTGGTAAGCAGATCCTGGTTGTAGTACAGCACCCCGGTCGCCCAGTCCATCGGCAGGGCGTACTGCTTTCCGTCCTTGTACTTCCAGGCGCTCGCACCGATCGAGTACCGGTTCATGTCGAAGCCGTCGCGGCCGATGTGGTCCTCCAGCGGCAGGAGTTGCCCCTGGCTCGCGTACGAATCCAGGTAGGTCACGCTGTTCATGAAGGCGTCGGGCGCGGCGCCGGAGACAAATCCTGCAGTGAGTTTGGTGAAGTAGTCGCCGACGTTGTAATTCGAGATCTTGACCTTGATGTTGGGGTTGGCTTGCTCGAACGCCGGGAAGCACTGTTCATATGCGGCGGCTTGTTCCGGGGACCACGTCCACCAGTTGACCGTAACCTTCCCATCCGAGGTGTCGGAGGAGCCCGCGCCGCAGCCGGCCAACGCCGCCAGCGCGACGCCGCACACGGCGGCGGAGGCGATCCGTTTGATTCTCATTCCATTCCTCTTTTCTAGCATTTTCGATTGTCGAGACGCCACGGGTCGCCCGGAAGGCCACTGGTTCCATGTGCTGCGGCGGCCAGGCGGCTCGGGATGAGGTCTACTTGATGCCGGTAAACCCGATCGAGTCGACGACGCGCTTTCCGAAGACCATGAAGAGCACGAGCATGGGGAAGGCGGCAACGAGCGCGGCCGCCATAAGCCCGGCGTAGTCGGGCTGGGTCTGGATCGACGCCTGTTGGAAGACACCCAGGGCGACCGTCAGCGGCCGCACGCTCGAGTCGCTGGCCACCATCAACGGCCAGAAGTAGTCATTCCAGGCGCCGATGAACGTGAGCAGCGAGATTGTGGTAATTGGCCCGGACGTCATGGGGACGGTGATTCGGAAGAGCAACCTGAATCGACCGACACCGTCGATGAGGGCGGCGTCCTCGATGTCATCGGACAGTCCTAGCATGAACTGCCTCAGGAAGAAGATGTTGAACGCCGAGAACAGCGCACCCGGGAGGATGAGTCCGGCGAACGTGTTGGTGAGGCCGAGGTCGTGTATCAGGACGAAGTTCGGCAGTAGCGTCATGATCCCGGGAATCATGAGAGCGCTCAGGAAGATCGAGAAAACCAGGTTTCTCCCTCGCCACCGCAGGCGGGAGAAGGCGTACGCCGCGAGGAGTGAGCAGAAGACCACGATGACCGTGAGCGTGGTCGCGTAGATGAGGGAGTTTCGGACATAGAGCGCGAGGTCGATGGAGGCGCCCGAGCCTCCCTCAGCGATGGCTTCGGCACGTGTTGCCAGCCCGAGAACTCGCTTGAATGGTCCGAGCGTGAAATCGACGGGTACTGGCGAGGAAGGGTTGCGGGTCAGCGCGTAGTTGTTGGAAAGAGCCGTCCGGAGGATCCAGTAGAAGGGAAATACCGTAACGAAGAGGAAGAGCACCAGGTAGGTCCAGGCGACGATCTTTCCCACCGAAACGCGGCGCGGTCGCCTGCTACTCGCGGCCGGCGTCCGTCCGGTCGCCTCGCGCGCTTCGTCCGCGATTGTTGTTGTCATCGGGCCGCTCTCAGTTCGTGTCGGAATCGTTCGCGCGAAGCAGACGCATCTGGGCGAAGGTGATCACTAGCAGCATCACGAAGAGCGCCATCGACATCGTGATTGCATAGCCGAAGTTGAATTGGGTGAACCCCGTTTTGTATATGTAGAGAGGCAGAACGTTCGAAGCGTTGGCCGGCCCTCCAGCCGGCCCTCCCTGGCCACTGGTACCAACGGCGACGAGGTCGAAGACCTGGAAGGAACTGATCATGGTCAGGATGATGACCATCGCCATGATCGGGCGGAGCAAGGGGAGGGTGAGCCTCGCGAACATTCGGAACTCGCCGGCCCCGTCCATCCGTCCGGCCTCGTAGATCTCGCCGGGGATCGTCTGGAGGCCGGCGAAGATCAGGATCGCGTTGTATCCCATCGACTTCCAGACGGCAATCAGGGCGAGCGAGGGGATCACCCATTCCTGGGAGCCGAGAAAGAGGATTTCGTGGCCGAACAGTGCCTTGACGGCGACGTTGACGATGCCGAGCCCAGGATCCAGCATCCACTGCCACACCAGGGCGGCGACCACCCCGGAGATCAGAAACGGCAGGAGCACGAGACCGCGCACGACCGGCGACTTCGTCAGTCGGTGCAGAATGACCGCGGTGGCCAGCGACACCAGCATTCCGACGCTGACGGAGAGGACCACGAAATAGACCGTCGTCTGGAGCGAATCCCAGAACACACTGTCCGAGAGCAACTGGCGGTAATTGGCGGTACCGGCCCACGTAGCCGGGGTCAGGATCCGGAAGTTGGTGAAGCTGAGATAGATGCCGCTGAGCAACGGGTAGGCCGCGAAGACGCCGAATCCGACCGCGGCCGGAAGGATCAGGATGAGGGCCAGGCGACCGTCGTCCCGGCGTGATGGGCTGCTGCGGACCGTACGGCGGCCGCGACGCCCCGGAGCGACACTGCTTCTCGCGCTTGTTACGACCACAGTCGGCTCTCCTTCGCTGGCGCAAGAGACCGCATGATCGCCGTGTGAGTACGCGCGCCGCGAGCCCGCGTGAATCGGCGGACGCGATGATCGAGGAGAATCCCGCGACTCGCGCGCCGGGCCGTCTCGTGTATCGGCGACCGCCACCGAACGCACTGACGCCCGCCGCGGCTCGACGCGTGATATGCGGGTGCTTCCAAAATGTCCATGCGCCACCTATTCCCAGCATTGCCGTCAATCCGCCGCCGGGGCGCCGACGGCAGTCCCAGGCCGCAGAGACTCGTGCATGTCTACGTACGCGGGATGCGGTTGTTAACAGTGCGGCCCGCGCAGGTCATCTGCTCGAAATGTTGCAGACATTGAGGCACGGTGCGGCCACCCGTCGCAACGCCGCATCGCGAATATGCTCGATTCGCGCGGCGAATAAGGACGTTTGTTGAACTATTCGGACGCGCTGCCGGCGCTGTCGAAGCGTCGATCGACGTAGGCCACGCGCGGCGTAACCGATCGGTGACGACGGGCGCAGTTGATGTCGGCAAGCGTTGGGCGGACTGTGTTGATCGTGGCGGCGTGCCCGGTTGGTCGCCGGGAAAGGCGACCAGGTCCGACAGTCAGCGGGCGCAGTGCGAGCGGTGAGTTCGTACGGCGCGAGCGTCACACGAGGAACGAACGAGACTCAGTCCGTCGGGATCGGCAGTGTCCCGGCAGGTCGGTCGCCGTCCAGTACGAGATCGATGAATGCCTGTGCCGCGCGGCTGAGCGGCCGTTCCGCGTGCCACCAGAGGCCCACGTCGCGATAGAGGTGCCGGTTCGCGACCTCCCGGACCTCAAGCCCGTCGGTGCGCACCATCGCACCCGCCAGGCTGTTCAGCAAGCCGATACCGTGCCCGCCCCGGACCATCGCGGCGAGCGTCGTCGGCTGGTGCGAGACCATGCCCGCCGCCGGCTCGATCCGGCTGGATTGCATGGCTGACCACGCCTCGTACCCGAGGCTCGGATCACCGAGGGGGTCGCCGATCGTGATGACCGGATACGCCGCAACGTTCTCCAACGTAATTGAGTCGTTACCCAGTACGGGATGCCCGGGGGGCGCCAGTACGACGAAGGGTTCTCGCCAGATGCCACGGCGGACCAGTGCCTGATCGGCGGGCTCGGGTCGAAGCGGGCGCAACGCGACGGCTGCCCGCCGCTCGGACAGACTGTCCTCGATGACCTGCACGTCGCCGTCGAGCACCGCCAGCTCAAGCAGCGGATTCGCGTCGCGCAGCTTCCTCAGGACGCCGGGCAGGAACTCGGAGCTGGCGCTGGCGAAGCTCGCTATGGCGAGCTTTCCGGTGAGGGTGCCGGCCGTCGCGCGCATGTCCGAGACCGCGTCGTCGAGCGCCGCGACGATCATCCGCGCCCTCGGCAGCAGCCGCCGGCCCTCGTCGGTCAGCGTGAGCGGACGGATCCGCCGCTCGATCAGTACGCATCCCAGGGCTCGCTCAAGGCTGGCCACCCGTGCGGAGACTCGGGGCTGCGACACGTGCAGCCGGGCAGCCGCACGGGCAAATCCCCCAGAGTCGACCACTTCGATCCAAGATCGAAGCCAGGCCAGCTCGACGTCCATCCCCAGGTGCCTCCTTCGGCGCAAGACTAGCCCAGCCGCCGAGAAGGCCGGCCTGGCCAGCGGCGCCTCGCCCCGGGGTGCCCGGGCGCCCCGCGGAGCTCAGCTGGGGCCGGGGGTAGCTGTATTCGTCGTACGGAACGCAGGTATTCGTGATACGGCGTTGTCAACCGGAATCCCCCGTGCCTGAATATCTCTGCTGGACCCGGGGGTGTGATCCGCACGTAAGACAAGGGGCGCCAAGTGGGACTTGAGATGCCAGATGACGTGTTCGGCCTGCTTTCGCCTGCGCAAGCAGACCTGACGCCGGGTGACGACGGCAGCGTCATCACGTCTGTTGAGACGTATGCGCTTTCGGTGCCACTTCCCAAGACCTTGGCGGATTCCACCGCTTCCCTGAATGCCTGGACGATTCCCGTGGTGGAAATTCGTACGGCGGACGGCAAGGTCGGTACCGGCATCTCCGGAGTGCATCTGGGGCCCGAACTGCTCTGCCACGTAATTGACCGCTATTACGCGCCGGCCCTTGTCGGGGCATCGTCCGAGGACATTCTCGGCACGTGGAAGCGACTGTACTGGCTGCCGACACACTGGATCGGCCGGGGCGGTGTTGTGCACATGGCGTTGTCGATGGTTGACATCGCGCTCTGGGACCTCGCCGCGCAACGTGCGAACCTGCCGCTCTGGCGGCTGCTCGGTGGCATGGCCGACGCCATCGAGACCTACAACACCGATGGCGGATGGCTCAACCTCAGCGTGGCGGAGGTCGTGCGTGACCTCAATTCACTCGTCGACCGCGGTTGGCGCCGAGTCAAGATCAAGGTCGGCAAGGCCGACTGGCGTGAAGACGCCCATCGGGTGCGCGCCGTGCGTCAGGCGATCGGCGCCGACATCACGTTGATGTGCGACGCGAACCAGCGCTGGGATTTCAGCACCGCCAACCGGATGCTGCCGGTGCTCGCCGAGGTCGGGATGGACTGGTTCGAGGAGCCGGTTCACGCCGACGACCTCCAGGCGCACCAACGCCTGCAGGCGACGAGCACGGTCGACGTCGCCGCCGGCGAGAGCCTGTACTCGTACCACGCGTTCGCGAATTTCATCGCCGCTGACGCGTTGCGCGTTGTGCAGGTCGACGTCACCCGTGTCGGAGGTGTGACGGAGTGGATGCAGGTCGCTCGTCACGCCGCGGCGAACGGCCTCCGCGTCGTCCCCCACGCCGGCGACATGATGCAGGTACATCAGCATCTCGTCGGCACGGTCCTCAGCGAGACCCAGCCGCTGGTGGAGTTCATTCCGTGGACACAGGATGCGTTCGAGCACCGCAGCGTCGTCCATGACGGCTTCCTCGAACGTCCCCAAGCGCCCGGCGCGTCCACTGCCATCGCCCCACAAGCGCGGGAGAAGTGGCAGATCAAAGGCGTCGGCGCGACCAGAGCCCAGAACTAGGCGTCGCGCAAGCGAGCAACCACCGTCGGAGTAGGAATCCATGATCACCGCAGCCGCACCGGTCAGGATCGGTCGCACGGACCTGTTCGCTCCTCGACTCGGTCTGGGAACCGCCGTCCTCGGCAACTTCCAACAAGCGATCAGCGACGAGGACGCCCTCGCCGTGATCGGCCGCGCGCTCGCGAACGGCATCCGTTACCTGGACACCGCGCCGCTGTATGGGCACGGACTTGCCGAACAGCGGGTCGGCCGGGCCATCACCCAGGTGCCGCGGGACGAACTGATCATTTCGACGAAAGTCGGGCGCCTGCTGCGCGAAGGCGCCCCGCCGGACGACAGCCAGTTTCACGACGGCGTTCCGTTCTACCAGGATGTTCCATCGGCTGGTCCGGTGTGGGACTTCAGCTACGACGGTGTCCGTCGCTCGGTGGAGGAGAGCCTGGACCGGATGGGCGTCGACCGCGTCGATGTCCTCCATCTGCATGACCCGGACAATCATCTCGCGCAGGCCAGCTCCGCCGGTTGCCGCGCGCTGCGGGATCTTCGAGCCGAGGGGATGGTGCAGGCGATCGGCGCGGGGATGAACAATTCCGCACCGCTCGCCGAACTGGTCCGCGCCTGCGACCTGGACGTGCTGCTCCTCGCCGGCCGATACACCCTGCTGGATCAGACATCGATGAACGACCTGCTGCCGCTGTGTCAGGAGCGCGGTGTCTCGGTTGTGGTCGGTGGCGTTTTCAACAGCGGCATTCTGGTCAACCCGACGTCCGGTGCGCAGTTCAACTACGTGCCGGCCGACAACGAGGTCCTCGCCAAGGCGTCCGCGATCCAATCGGTCTGCAGCAGGTACGGGGTGCCCCTCGCCGCGGCAGCGGTACAGTTCCCGCTCGCGCACCCGAGCGTGTGCACGGTTCTGATCGGGCCCCGTACCGTCGAGGAACTCGACATGGACCTGTCGCTGTTCGATGTCGAGATTCCCCCGCAACTCTGGGCGGACCTGCGCCGCGACGGACTGCTCAGCGACGATGTCCCGACCCCGCAGTAAGGAGGCGTGGTGAGCACCCCCGCGATGCGCGTCGATGCCCATCAACATTATTGGGATCCCGCACGGTATTCGTATCCGTGGATGGTGGGCGAGGTCATGGACCCGGTGCGCCGGGCGTTCATGCCGGATGACCTGCTGCCGAGCCTGCGAACGGCGAACATCGACGGGACGGTTCTTGTGCAGACGCTCTCCAGCGTCCACGAGACACTCGAGTTCCTGGAACTGGCGGCGGCGACCGATTCCGTCCACGGCGTGGTGGGTTGGGTCGACCTGACCTCGCCGACCGTCGGCGACGATCTCGACGCGCTGCTGGAGGGCCCGTTCGGTCGCTGGTTGGTTGGCATCCGGCACCAGGTACACGACGAATCGGACCCGGACTGGCTCGGTCGCGACGACGTGCGGCGCGGCCTCGCCGCCGTACAGCGTCGCGGTCTCACCTACGACCTCCTGGTTCGGGCCCGGGAGTTGCCAGCGGCAACCGACACGGTCCGACAATTCCCTGAGCTGCAGTTCGTCCTCGATCACATCGCGAAACCACGCATTGTCGACGGCCAGGACGATCCGTGGATGCGGCGCATGCCCGCGCTCGCGGCCGAGCCGAACGTGTCGGTCAAGCTGTCGGGCATGGTCACCGAGGCGGACTGGGCCTCCTGGACGCCGGACGACCTGCGCCCGTTTGTCGACCACGTCGTGGGTTGGTTCGGACCGGACCGCCTCATGTTCGGCTCGGACTGGCCGGTCTGCCTGCTTGCCGGCACCTACGAGGAGGTCGTCGGGGGTTTGACCGCCACGCTGATGCCAACGAGCCCGAACGAGATCGCTCAGATCTTCGGCGGCAACGCGCAGCGCGTGTACCGACTGGACAACGCCAGCGGGCGTTCAGGCGGGTGACCAGTTGCTGTCCCAGGAAGGCTCCGGCACCGCCGCCGTGGCTCGTCGACATCAGCCGGCACTCGGATGAGCGGTGAACCGGAGGTAGAGGTTTTGTCAGCAGCTGTAGTGCCCGTCGTCCCGAAGACCGGCCCCGACAACGTGGGACTCGTCATGCACGCCGTCGGGCAGGGCACGCCGGTGCTCGTCGACGGCCGCGACACCGTGCCGGCTCGGGACGACATTCCCGCCGGCCACAAGATTGCGCTCCGGCAGATAGCCCAGGGCGAGGCGGTGCGGAAGTACGGTGCGACGATCGGCGTGGCGCGCAACGACATCGCGTCGGGGGAACATGTCCACGTACACAACATGGGGCTGCCGGAACGTCAGCCGGAAGCCGTCCGCCCGACCGCGTCGACGTCATCCTGGTCACCTCCGGTGCCGCCGACCCGCGACCACTTCCTGGGGTATCGGCGTCCGGACGGCCGCGCGGGGACACGCAACTACATCGCAGTCCTGCCCACGGTGAACTGCGCCGCGACGGTGGCGCGTCTCATCGCACAGGCGGCGAACGCGGCGCTCTCCGGCGTACCTGGGCTCGATGGCGTTATCGCGCTGAGCCACGACCTCGGGTGCGGCCTGGCCGAGGGCACTACGGGTGACGAGATCCTGCGCCGGACGCTGCGGGGGTACGCATCCCACCGCAACCTCGCCGGGGTTGTCCTGGTCAGTCTCGGCTGCGAGGTCAACCAACCAGAGCACATCCTGGACGTGCCGAGCGCCGACGTCGAGCAGCTGGGGATTCAGGAGCTCGGCGGAACGGTCGCCACGGTCAATGAGGGGCTGCGCCGGGTGTCCGCCATCGCGGATCGAGTTTCTCAGCTGCGCCGCGAACCCGTTCCGCTCAGCGACCTGGTGCTCGGCCTGCAGTGCGGTGGCAGCGACGCGTACTCCGGTCTGACCGCGAACCCGACGCTCGGCGTCGCCGCCGACCTTGTCGTGGCGGCAGGAGGTCGCGTCATACTCGGCGAGACGCCGGAGATATACGGCGCCGAGCACCTGCTGACCAGCAGAGCGGCATCGCCTGTGGCGGCGCGGATCGATGAGCTGATCCAGTGGTGGCGCGAGTACGCGCAGCGCAACGGAGCGTCGCTCGATGACAACCCCTCAACGGGCAACCGCGCCGGCGGTATCACCACCATCTGGGAGAAGTCGCTGGGCGCCGTGCTCAAGGCCGGCACCAGCCCGCTGAACTCCGTCGTGCGGTACGCGGAGGCGGTGACCGGGCCCGGGCTGACCTTCATGGACACGCCCGGATATGACCCGGTGTCCGCCACCGGGATGGTCGCGGGCGGCGCAAACCTCCTTGCCTTCACCACCGGCCGCGGCTCGCTGTTCGGCTCACGACCCGTGCCCTGCGTGAAGATCAGCACCACCACTGAGCTGTTCGATCGGATGCCCGGCGACATCGACTTCGACGCGGGGCCGGCGCTGACGCACGAGGAACACGTCCGGCACGGGACGCGGCTGTTCGAGTTGCTCGTGGACACGGCCTCGGGACTGTCGAGCAAGTCGGAGGCCCTTGGGTTCGGGACCGAGGAGATCGTCCCGTGGCGGATCGGGGCGGTGCTGTGAACGAGGACAGCCACCCGAGCCACCGACACCAGCCGGTCGCGGTGGTCACCGGAGCCGCGTCGGGCATCGGGCGAGCCACGGCACTACGGCTGGCGCGCGAGGGTTACGAGCTGGCACTGCTGGATGTGGACCCGGTCGGTACGGCCGAGACGTGCGAGCGGATCAGGCAGGCCGACGGCAGGGCCCATCCGTTTCGGGTGGATCTCTCCAGTCCCGACGAGGTCGCATCGGTGGTCGGCACGGTTGAGGTCAACGTCGGTCGCCCGACACTGCTGGTCAACGTCGCCGGGATCGGCGTCGCGGCCACCGTACTGGAAACCAGTGACGAAGATTGGGACCGCGTACTCGCGGTGAACCTCACCGGCCCGTTCCTCACCACCCGCGCGATCCTGCCATCGATGGTGGCCGCCGGCCAGGGTGTGATCATCAACGTGGCGTCAGTCGCCGGGCAGATCGGGCTGGCCCGACGCGCGGCCTATTGCGCGTCGAAAGCAGGCCTGGTTGGCCTGACCCGCGCCGTCGCCGTCGACCACGCCAAGCAGGGGATCCGCTGCGTAGCGATCTGTCCAGGCACCGTCGAGACCGAGTGGATCGGCAAGATTCTCGCGAACGCCGAGGACCCGGCGGCTGCCCGCGCGGCGATGGCGGCTCGGCAACTTGACGGCCAGCTGGGGTCACCGGACGAGATCGCCGCCGTGATCGCGTTCGTGGCCGGAGCGGAGGGCAGGTTCATCAACGGCGCGGCTCTGATCATCGACGGCGGATTGACCACCGCATGATCATCGAGGCAAAGAGACCGTCAATCCGACCGAAGGATGCACGTGAAGCTGCTGCGCATTGGTGAACTGGGCGCCGAACGCCCGTACGTCCTGCTAGACGGCGACGAGATCGTGGACGTCTCCGATGTCACCCACGACTTCGACTCCGCGTTCTTCGACTCCGATGGTCCCGCCCGACTGACCAGCTTTGTCGGGGCGGGCGCCCCGCGCACCCGGTTGGAGCCAGGACAGCGGCTCGGCGCCCCACTGTCCCGACCAGGAAAGATCGTCTGCATCGGGCTCAACTACGCGGACCACGCGGACGAATCAGGCATGCAGCGGCCCAACGAGCCGATCGTCTTTCTCAAGGCGAGCAACACCCTGAGCGGACCGAACGACCCGGTATTCATCCCACGCGGCTCCACCAAGACCGACTGGGAGGTGGAGCTCGGCGTGGTGATCGGCAAACGGTGCCGCTACCTGTCCACTCCGCAGGAGGGGCTGGGCTCCGTCGCCGGGTACCTGATCTGTCACGACGTTTCCGAGCGGGAGTTCCAGCTCGAACGCGGCGGCCAATGGGTCAAGGGCAAGTCCTGCGAGACGTTCAACCCGGCCGGGCCGTGGCTGGTGACCCCGGACGAGATCGTTGACCCGGGCGCTCTGGACCTGTGGCTCGACGTCAACGGCGAGCGCCGACAGACCGGGTCCACCAAAGACATGATCTTCGATGTCGGGTACCTGATCCATTACCTGAGCCAGTTCATGGTGCTCGAGCCCGGCGACATCATCAACACAGGCACGCCGCCCGGGGTCGCCCTCGGGATGCTGGACCCGGTGTACCTCAGGCCGGGCGACGTGGTCGAACTCGGCATCACCGGCCTGGGCCGGCAGCGTCAGACGTTCGTGCCGGCCCCCTGACCCTTCTGGCCACGAGAACGGCTTGCGGTTCCTGCTTCGCGACCGCGACAAGAAATTCACCGCGGCCTTGACGCGGTGTTCGCCGGTGCCGGCGTCGAGGTGCTCAAGACCCCGCCGCGGGCGCCTCAAGAGACGTTCGTGGAACGCTGAGTGTCCGACGTCGGTGAGCACTTCGGACGCGGTGACCTATTCGCCAACCTGCGCCCAATCTGCACCCACCTCCAAGGCACGAGCAAACCGGGACTCCCTTACCGCCATGACCCGCGAATACCCCTACCAGGCGGCAAAGACTGCCAATGACTGCTGTTCGCTGCCGTTGAGCGCAGTTGTGTGAACGCGGTTACGGGACATCGTTCGATGACATCCGATGCCATCTTGCACTGCGGAGCATGGCCCCTCTGCCGCCTTGTGTGGTCTGGTCTCGGCCGTCGCTGGTCGTCTTTCCGCCTCCTCGCTGCCTCTCCCTTTGGTTCTCGACTGGCCGGACCGAACACGTTAACGCCTAGGCCGATTTGGTAGTCGCAACGTGACTGCACCTTGGGATCGATGTCTCATGATCCGTGGCACGGCTAGAGGACCTTGAGAAGAGCCCAGGACTTGGACCACATGAGCAAAAGAGGACGGATACCCTAATTCCATCCTAAGATCGGTAGGAACGGGTGAGCCGGTGACGACGAATGGAACAAGCGGACTGTTTCGCAAGCTCGAGGACACCGCGCGAGCGTCGTTCCTGGAGCTGTTCTTCGATGTCGTGCTCATCTTTGCCCTCCGCGCGCTCGCCCAGCAGCTGCTCAACAATCTGACCTGGTCCGGCGCGTACCAGGCACTGGTGATGCTGCTGACCATCGGATGGGTATGGTCCCGCACCGCGGCGGCAACCGCACAGTTGGACCCGCGGCGGGCGCCGGTACAACTGCTGGTCATCGCCACCATGGTCGGTGCCCTGGTGCTCTCCGCAGCGATCCCCGAAGCGTTCGGCAAGACCGGCCTGATCTTCGCGGTCACCTTCCTTGTCATCCAGGTCGGCCGCAGTCTGTTCCTCGTGGTCCTGTTGCGCGGCCACGAGCTGCAACATGCCGCTGGACGGGCGGCGATCTGGCACGCCGCCACCGGGGTGCCCTGGATCATCGGCGCCATCGCCCCAAGCACAGTACGCACGGCGCTGTGGACGCTCGCGATTGTCCTCATCTACGTCGCACGGTGGTTCAACTACCCCCTGTCAGGACTCCGTCGCCTGGCCGGTCCGCAGTCGCACGCCGGCGGCGAGCCCCTGGCCGACCGCTACCGGACAATGTTCGTCATCGCCCTCGGCGAGCTGATCCTCACCATCGGATCGAGCCTCACCAGTCGCGGTTTTGCTACCGACCGGACCTTGGCGTTCGTGGTGACATTCGCTGGCGCGGCACTGATATGGCGGACCTACATCTTCCGAGCCGGAGAAGACATCGGACCGGCCGTCGAGGCCTCAGCCAACCCGGACCGTCTCGGCGCCCTGGTGAACTACGCACACCTGATCATGATCGCCGGCCTCGTCGTCGCCTCGGTCGGCGCCGAACTGGTCATCGACGACCCGTTCGGCGACCCACGCGCGAACGCGACCATCACCATACTCGGCGGTACCGCGCTGTACCTTGCCGGTCGGATCCTCCTGCAGTACCTGGTATTCGGCCGCATCTCCAGAAGCCGCTTCATCGGTCTACTCGCGCTCGCCTGCCTCGTGCCGCCGATGCTGCTCGCCCCACCGCTCGCTGTCGCCGCAGCCTCCGGCGCAGTCCTCACCGCCATCGCCATCGCCGACAACCGGCGGGTACGAAGACAACCAGCACCGATCTCCCCACCAGGACCCCACCGCCCCAGCGACACGTGACCAGGACCGGCGAGCGCTACTCTCTCCGTCACGTCACGGTTGGCGGGAGTGCCGCGCCTCATGTGGAACCAATCCGTAACTCATCAAGCGGAGTACGACACCGGCTGCCGGCGATGTCGGGTCTCAGGACCTGCGTGACAGAACAGTCTCGGGACGTGGGTGACAATTTCCGGCTAGCCAGGTGGTGAGGGCGGCTCGGGTGGGCGTCGTCGGGCACGGGCTGCGTCGGATACGGCGATCCCGGCCAGGACGAGAGCAGCGGCGGCGGCGACCAGCACCGGCGGCAGGAAGATCGTTGCTGGCGAGATGGCGGCGAGCACGAGGACCCCGCCCACGCGGTCGCGGGACACCCGGCCGAACACTGCGTACTCGAAGATGGCCCGTCCGGCGAGGAACGGTCAACTCACCACGACGCACCACCGACATCGTCAACGATCAACCGCTACAAGATCGGCAGGACACGCCCTAGCCGCAGTCCGGTCGCTGGCCGAGTGCTACCACATCGCCTGGACGATGGCCCGCGCCGCCGCCGCAACCGCCCAAGCCAGCAGTTCGCTCCCAAAGCGAACATGACCACGCACGCCGTGAACCTGTTCGAGGACAAGGCAAGCCAGGCGATCGCGGACCCGGACCTGCGCTTCAAGCCCTACCGCGAAGACACCCGTGTCCCCCTGTCGGCACTGACCAGGACCGTGTTCATCAACCTGCTGCATGCCGAGTCCATGCGGACAACCCTGGCTGGCGCCAACTCCATCATCTCCACAATGGTTGCCGAGGCCGACCTGACCGACGATGACGACGGACCATACACTGCGGTTACGCCGCCCCGCGTCGCCGTACGCACGTCGGTGCCTCAGTGGCCACGAAACGCCTCCTCCAGCCACCATGAGCCGCGCGCGGCGCAGACCTTGGCGTCGACCACGAACGGACGGGTACGGGGGCCAGCGAGCCAGCGGCGTACCGGCCCGAGGTCGTCGACGGTCCGGACGGTCAACCCGTCGCAGCCGTAGCCACGGGCGATCGCGGCCAGGTCGGTCTCGGGGAAGGTGACCGTCTCCAACGGGTATCCGTCCGGGCCGAAGTGGTGCACCTCGGCGCCGTACGCCGCGTCGTCGTAGATCACCACGAGGAGCGGTAGCGCCAGCCGGACGGCGGTGACCAGCTCGGTCGCGGACATGACGAAGCCACCGTCGCCGACCGCGGCGACGGTGAGCCGGTCCGGCCGCGCGACCGCCGCGCCGAGCGCACTGGCCAGGCCGAGCCCGGTCGACTGGAACGCCTGGGTGAAACAGAATCCGGCCACGTCCGGCACGTCGAGCCACATCGACGGGTAGCCCATGAAGTTGCCGGAGTCGACCACCACCGTCCGGTCGGGTGGCAGCAGGTCGTCCAGGGCGGCCGAGAGCGTCCTCGGGTCGATCTCCGCCGGGGCGCCGGCCCGCGCCGACCCACTCTCGTCCCGATACGGGACCGTCCGCCACCGGCCGTGGGCGCGAATCCGTTGTGCCAGCTCCGGCGTACGCCAGCCGCCGGTCCCGGCGTCCACGGGCCCCGTGGAGCCGGCGTCCAGCCGACCGAGCACCGCCTCGGCGACCGCCGTCACCTCGCCGGCCACTGTCAGGTCGACCGGGCGATTCACCCCGAACGCGGTCGGGTCGTGGTCTACCTGGACGACGACGGCGGAGGGCGGGATCAGTTCGCCGTGCCGGGTGGTCCACATGTTCAGCGTGCTGCCCCACGCCACGACCAGGTCCGCCGCGCCGATCAGCTCGCCGGCGAGCGGGGTGGCGAAACCGCCGGCCACGTCGATGTTCCACGGATTCCCGGCGAACAGTCCCTTCGCCGCGGCCGAGACCGCGAGCAGCGCGCCGCACGCGTCGGCGAGCCGGGTCAGCGGTTCCCGGGCCGCCCGGGCGCCCCGACCCGCGATGAAGACCGGTCGACGTGCGGACTGGAGCGCGGCCAGCAACGGCTCGACCTGCGGTGCGGTGGCCGGGGTCGGCGCGACGGCGGGGATCGGGCCGGACCACGGTTCGGTCACTGCGCTCTGCACCTCCAACGGGAGGCCCAGCACCACCGTCGCGCCCCGGGCGGCGGCCCGGTACGCCGCGCTCGCGTCCTCGGCGGCGTGCGTCGCGCGTACCCGGCGGAAGTCGGCCCCGACCGAGGCGGCGAGCGCCGGCAGGTCGATGAAGAAGTTCGACCGGGGCGCGGTCGCCTCCGGGGCCAGGACCACCATCGGGGTACGGCTCTTCGCGGCCTCGGTGAGGCCGGTCAGCGCGTTGGTGACGCCCGGACCCTGGTGCACCGAGAGCAGGCCCACCGTCCCGGAGGTGCGGGCGTACCCGTCCGTCATGCTCGCCGCGCCGCCCTCGTGGGCCGCCGCCACGAACCGGGCGCCGGCCGCCACAAGCGCGTTCGTGACATGGAAGTTGCCGCTGCCGACCACCCCGAAGACATGCCGTGCGCCGTGTCCGTACAGAACCCGCCCGACCACCTCGGCTACCCGCATCGGTGGCCCGGTCCTACCGCTCGACCAGCGCGAGGACCCGGCACGGGCTGCCGGACCCGGAGACGATCGGCAATGGTCCGGCGATCACCACCGCGCCGGTCGCCGGCAGCTGCGCCAGGTTACGCAGCTGGGTCAGGCCGTACTTGTCCTGGCCGAGCAGGAACGAGTGGCACGGGAACGGCGGGTCGAACGAATGCGCGGCGCCCGCGTCGGTGCCGACCGTCTCCACCCCGACGCCCTGGATCGGCGACTCCTCGGCCAGCCAGCGGGCGCACTCGACGGAGATGCCCGGGGTACGCCCGGCGTTGGCGTACCGCTCCGGGTCGTCGCCGTACGCGTCCCAGCCGGTGCGGTAGAGCAGCCAGCCGCCCGTGGGCAGGGCACCATGTTCCGCCTCCCACGCCTTGATGTGCTCGACCTCGAGCAGGAAGTCAGGGTCGTCGACGGCGTCGGCGGAGTGGTCGATCACCACCGCCGGGGCAATCAACTGGCTCACCGGGACCTGCGACACGTCGGCGCCCTGTTGACCGGTGACCCAGTGCACAGGGGCGTCGAAGTGGGTGCCGGTGTGCTCGCCAGTGGAGAAGTTGTTCCAGTACCAGGCCGGACCGCGGTCGTCGTACCGGCTGATCTCGCTGAGCCGGAACGGCCAGGTCTGGCCGAACTGCTCGGGCAGACCCAGGATCGGGGTCTGGTCCGAGAGCGGAGCGGTGAGGTCGACAACCTGGATCCGGCCGCTGGAAAGAGCGGCGACAAACTCCTGCAGCACCGTCATGCGGCGACGGTACACCGCGCTGTCGCTCCATGATGGACTCCCGAACGGGGCGTGTCACCGGCGCCGCCCGCCCAAGCCGTGCGTTTGCAGACGGCCGGGCGTGTGGCGCGGCACAGGAACTTGATTGCCTCGGACACCACCAATTGCTCGTCCTCGAAGGCAAGCGCCACCATGGACTCGGACGCTTCCAAGAGGTGGCCCTAGTGCGCTAGCCGTTGACTGTACTCGTGTACAACCCAATGGCGTCTTCCTCGGCGCCGCGCAATCGACCTAAGGCAGCCACGGCTGGCCCGGTCTGCCGCCCCTCCGGCCTCCAGATGTCGACGTCCGGTGAGGCCGGGTTACGGGCCGCGAAAGTCAGGCCGTCCAGGAAGCGTTGACACTCCTCTATTGCGGCCCTTGCCAACTGGGCCAGGCGCGCGACCTCGTGACCCACGGCGTGCTCTAGGCGCAAACAGCCGATGGAAGGGCCGCGCAGTTCTCGGCGCTCCGCTAACCATCCTTGATGCCGGCCCGACCGTTGCCAGCCGTACGGGCGCGGCTCGAGAGCGGCTCTTCACAATGCAAAGTGTCTTCGGTGACGCTTATGGCGTCTGCGATGCTGTGGGCGTGGAGTACGTGTCCAGAGTGCCGCGACCGCCGCTGGACGGGCTGATCGACGACCTTTACTACCTGGAGGGTGCGCCGCCGTACGCCCGGCTGACGCTGCCGCCGATGCCGGCGGCGTTGCTCATCGTCAACCTCGGGGCGCCGTTCCGCATCCGCGGCGGCACCGACATCGAGACGGTCGAGTACGCCGACGGCTGCGTGGTCACCACGCCCACCCGCGCGTTCGAGTTCGGCTACCCACTCCGGACCCGGTCCGTCGGCGTGCACTTCAAGCCGTGGGGGCTGGCGCCGTTCCTGCCGATGCCCGCGGCCGAGTTGTGTGACCGGCCGGTGACGGTAGAGCAGGTTTGGGGCCGGCCCGCCATTGCTGAGCTGCGAGACCGGCTGGCCACGGCGGACGGACCGCACGAGATGCTGACGCTGCTCGAGGAGGAGCTGATGCGACGGCTGTGCGAGACCGCCGGCCTGGGGCTGGTCCGCCATACGAGCAGCGTCATCGCGGCGACCAGCGGGGGCGTGGCGATCGGCGACCTGAGCGTGGCAGCCGGTGTCAGCAGCACTCATCTGGCACAGCGGTTCAAGGAGCTCATCGGCGTCACGCCGAAGCGGCTGGCCCGCACCTACCGCTTCACCGCCACCGTGTTCGCGATCAACCCCGCCGGGCCGATCGACTGGGGCGACCTCGCCGGTGTCGCAGGCTACTTCGACCAGGCCCACTTCGGCCACGAGTTCCGGGCGTTCACCGGGCTCACGCCGACCCGGTACGTCGAAGTCCGGCGGCGGTTCCTGCGCGAACATCCCGGCCACGCGATGGACGGCTGGCCGCTGCCGGCCGATTGATTTCTTACAAGAGCGACATCTCACGACACGCTAATTTAGGGGCATCCCAGAGCAGAGGAGAGCCCCGTGGGCAAGGTGGTCATGTACAGCTCGGTGTCGGTGGACGGCTTCGTCGCGGACGAGAATGACCAGCCCGGACCGCTGTTCGATTGGTTGTCCAGCGGTGACGTCCCGTTGGACGAGAGCGGCGAGGTGAAGGTGTCGCAGACGTCCTACGACTACACCCGGCCGTACTGGGACCAGATCGGGGCGACAATCGTCGGCCGCCATGTCTTCGACATGACGGACGGCTGGGACGGGAAGCCTCCGGGCGGGATCGACCACGTGGTCGTCGTGACGCACCGGCCGGAGCCCGAGGGCTGGGACCCCGAGGCGCCGTTTCACTTCGTCGACGGCGTCGAGGCAGCCGTGGCCAAGGCGCAGGAGCTTGCGGGTGACCGCATGGTCGAGGTCGCCGCTGGTGACGTCGGCGGCCAGGTGCTTGCCGCGGGCCTGATCGACGAGGTGCGGATGGACGTCGTACCCGTCGTGTTCGGGTCCGGCAAGCGCTACTTCGGGTCGGTCCACGCGCAGCACCTGTTGGAGGATCCTGACGTGGTGATTCAGGGCAACCGGGTGCTTCACCTGCGCTATCGGGTGCGCCGTTCACCGATCTGAGCGGGCGTGACGGTGTCCCGGGGTCTTCCTGCACACCCGCGGCGTCGGCACCAGCCGAAGGTAGCGTCAGGCACGTCGAGGTCTTCCAGATGGGCGGTGTAGGAACCTCCATCCTCGGAAGACCTCGACACCTACCTCGGGGCCGACGCGCCAGCCACCAGTGCCATCAACTGGCACCCGGACGCCGCCGGACGCTACGGCCTGTTCACGATCATCCTGCTCGGCGAAGCGGAGCTGGCGGGAGCGGCGAGGCGTCCGGGGATGCTTGGAATGCCTGGATTGCGAGCGCGGCGAAGCGCCGGGAGGCCGCGACCTGGGCGGCCGGTGAGGTCGCGTGGATACCGCTGTTGGCCATGAGCACGAGGACCAGGTCGTCCACGACGAAGTCGGGGCGCAGGCGGCCGGCGTCCTTGGCGCGGCGGGCCAGTTCGGCGACCGCGTTCAGCGCGTATTCGCGGCGCGCGTCGAAATCCATCGCGTTGGGAAAGGTCGATGTGTAGGTTTGTGTGAAGCCTCGGTCGCGTGCATGCAATTCACACATTTTCTCGATCACGAGACAAAAGCCGTGCCACGGATCTGGGTCAGCGAGGCCCTCGTCGACGATGACGTGACACGCGTGCATCTGCTCCGTGAATGCCTCGGTGACCAGCATCTCCTTGGTCGGAAAGCGCCGGTACAGAGTGGCGGGGCCGACCCCGGCGCGCCGGGCGATCTCCCGCATCGGCACATTCAGGCCTTCGGTGGCGAACACCGCGCGGGCCGCGTCGAGGATGCGCTCGCGGTTGTCCAGGGCGTCGGAGCGCAGGGTGTGAGGCAAACGGTCGGTCACCGCTCTCAGTTTAGCGATCCAGAGCGCCTGCGTCCTTTAGTGTTCGCGAGCATGAGAGCTTTGCAATTTTCCAAGTACGGTCCGGCGAGCGTACTTGAGGTCGCCGAGGTACCGGAACCGCACCCCGGACCGGGACAGATCCGGGTGGCGGTTCGGGCCTCGGGTGTCAATCCGGCCGACACGTACTTCCGCGCCGGCCGATTCCGGGACTGGATCCCGCTCCGCCTGCCGCATGTGCCCGGAGTCGACGCCGCCGGCGTGGTGGATGAGATCGGTGACGGGGTGACCACGGTTCAGGCAGGCGATGAAGTCTTCGGGATCATCGACTTTGCCCAAAACGGCGGGGCAAACGCCGAGTACGCCGTCCTGGCCGCGTGGGCGCCGAAGCCGGCCGCCCTGACGTGGGAGCAGGCAGGCGGCGCGGCCGGGAACATCGAGACGGCCACCCGCGTGCTCGACCTGCTGGCCGTCAAGGATGGCACCTCGCTGCTGATCGAAGGCGCGGCCGGCGGGGTCGGCACGACCGCGATCCAACTCGCGGTCGCTCGCGGCGCGACCGTCATCGGCACGGCTAGCGCCCGCAACCACGAGTTCGTTGCCTCGCTCGGAGGGGTCCCGACCACCTACGGACCCGGGCTGGCCGATCGGGTCGACACTCTGGTGCCCAGTGGGGTGGATGTCGTGCTGGACTGTGCCGGCTCTGGTTCTCTGCCCGACCTGGTCGGCCTGGTCGCGGGCCCCGACAGGGTGGTGAGCATCGCCGACATCAACGCCGCGGCGTACGGCGTGCACCTCTCCCGCGGTTCTGGTCCCGGTGCGGACTCGCCGGCGCCCGAAGGAATCGCCGTCGCTGGGGAACTCGCCGAGCAGGGCCGCTTCACGGTGCCGATCGCTGCCGTGTTCGCCTTGGAGGAGGCCGCCGCCGCGCACGAGTTGAGCGAGTCCCGCCACGCGCGTGGCAAAATCGTGCTGAAGCCGTAGCTGACAGGGGTGCGTGCTCCTGAGTAAGGGCGCGCCGGGCTGGTGGCTAGGATCGATAACAGTCATAGCCACCCTGGCCGCCCTCGGCGCGATCACCTTCGCCATGGCCCTACGCGCCGACCACTCTCCACCGGCCGTGCCGAGCCAGCGCCCCCGTGAACCCGGGCAACACCGCCACACGCCGGCGATTCACGAACCTGCGGCCGGGACGGAAGGCAATCCTTGACCGGGCAGTGGTTCTGGTTCAGAGAGGCACACCATGGAACAGGCCAGTGCCCTCAACTGGGCGCTGACCGAGCGGTCCGCTAGCCAGCCGTCACGAACAGCTGCCAGCCCTAGGAGCAGCAGGCCAGAGCCCTGATGTTGGAGCTGAGGAATACAGCAGGTAGCGAATACCGCGCACCGCCAGGCGTTCGACCGGACCTGTCGGTCTATGACGTGCCGCTGCTTCTCGGTGAGGAGGAGGGCTACTTCGGGCGACCTGGGGTAGGCAATTGGTCGCTCCCGTGGGTGGTCGTGACGGTCCGACCCCTGGGACGACGTCGTGGCCCAGGTCGAGGACGCGTCGTTAGGTGCTCGCGCCCAGGGCTCCGGTGTTGGGCAGCGGCCGAAGCCCGCGTCTGGCCAGGACACAACGCCCCGGAACTCCACCCTTCTCGGACTGTGATCGGTCAACTTCGTTCGGTAGAGTGCGGATGTTGATCGTCGGCGATGGCCGGGGTCGGAGGGGTGCGGAGATGAGTCGACCGGGCGAGCGGTGGACGCGGGTCGCGCTGCGCCTCGGCCTCCTGCTCGGCGGGGTCTTCGTGGCGTGGGCCGTCCACGAGGCCGCCACCACCAGGGTCGCCTACGCCGCCGACCGTCCGCCGGCCGCGCCGGTCGATTCCGCCGTCGACCTGCTCACCGGCCTCCTCCGCCCGATCCTCGACCCGACAGCACAACCGCCCGCCCCGGGCGCGTCTACCGGCGAGACGACCCGCGGCACCCCGCCGAGCGGAGCCGACCCTCGTCCAGCGCCCAACCGTCCGCCAGCCCGGCCCGCGGCCCCGCCAACGAACCAAGTCACCCCACCGCCGGCCCGCCCCGCCCAGGTCGACACGCCGAATCCGGCCGCTGGCGCGGCCCGACCAGCCACCAGGCCGGGTGGCGGTGAGGTGCTGGCACCGGTGGGTGCAGCTCTCCGTCCGGTCACGGATCCGGTCCGGTCCGGGGTGCTCACCCCGGCGGCCGACGCGCTGCGCCCGGTCACCGACCCGGTGCGGGCCGGCGTAGTCACCCCGGTGGCTGACGTCCTCAGACCGGTGATCCAGCCGCTCGCTCCGGCCCTGTCGCCCGTCTGGCGAGGGCTGGAACCGGTGCTCGATCCGCTGGAACCCGTGCTCGACACCTTCGACCCGGTGACGGACCCCCTGAACCCGCCCGCCAGCCCGCCGGCCACACCACCACCCGCGCCGGCGCTACCGGCGGCGCCGCAGGCCGGTCCTGTCTGCTGCACCAGCCCTGGCACGGGACCGGTCAACAAACCAGGCGGAACCGTTGCCGGGCCCACCCTCACCAGCATGCCGACGGACGGGCAGACCACAAAACAGCTTTCGTCCCTGCCGCGCCTCGCAGGGTCGAATGAGCCGCACCCGCCCCGGCCTGACGCGGATTCCGCGCCAGCCACGCCCGCTCCCGGCGCCAGTGGATGCGGCTCGTCCGGCTCCATCCACGCAGGTCCGGCTGACGCCACCGCCTCGATGTGGACGCCGCCCGGCGTGGCCGGGCACCGATGCCGCCCGAGCGGTGGCGTCGCTCTCCCGTCCCGCTCGCCCCGACCGGGCACCCGGCCCGCCTGACCGGCGGGCCGTTTCCGTCCCGCCCGCCTGGACACTGGCAGCCTCTGCGCACCTGCATGCCTGACGGCCCCCTTGGTGGCCCACGCCGGCCCGCGACGCCGGCTTCTTCCCCGACTTTCGTCGATCACAATGGTGACCAGGAGCTACTCATGAGCGTGACCATGCCTGTCGTCCGGGCCCGGTGGTGCGACATCGCCCGGATCGCCGATCTCGCCGCAGAAACCCTCTCCCCCACCGCCGTCGGCGCCTGGCTCGTCTCCGACGAGCAGCACCAGCCCACCGTCCTCGCCGCCGTGGCCCGGATCTGGATCGAACACGCGCTGCTCTTCGGCGACGCGTTCCTGCTTCCCGACGGCGCTGCCGCGACCGTCTGGTTCCACCGCTACCGACCCATTCCACCCCCAGCCCGGTACGCCGATCGGCTCGCCGCCGCGTCCGGCGCGCACCAGGACCGGTTCCGCCAGCTTGACCAGGCCCTCGCCGCACGGCGGCCCAACGAGCCGCACAACCACCTGGCGCTGCTCGCCGCGCCCGGGCCGGCCGAGTCGGGCCGCGCCGCGGCCGTCCTCGCCGGAGCGCAGCAACGGATGGACACCCTCAGCCTGCCCACGTACGCGGAGGCCTTGACCGACGCCGACCTCGACCTGTTCCGGCAGCACGGCTACACCCGCCGCGATGTCGTCCCGGTCGACGATCACATGACGACGCATTCGATGTGGCGTCTGTCGCCGTTCGGGCGCGGCCAGTCCAGCCGCAGCGTCCGCTCACCAGTGCGGCGTCCGCTCGTCTTGGCCCACAACAGTCCGTCAACCCGGTGGGCGCTGGGTTGAGCCACCCAGCCTGGTCGGGGCGGCGCCGGCCGCGCCGATCAGTCGGGCCGCCGCACGGCCGCGACCGGAGCATGGACCAGCAGCACGGAGCACGGCGAACCCACCGGAGCAAATCGGTGGCTATGTCCTCGGCGGTGTTCGGTCAGTTCCAGCTGGATGAAGGCATCGATCATCGCGCGCCAGATGGCTTCGGCGACGGCAGGTCCAGCCCGGCGGTTGTGGCGTGGGCAAAACGGTACGACCGTTGCGAGCGGACGCGGAGCGTAGCATGCGCGCCATACTCGAGGCGGCCGAGCAGGTGCTGGCCGAGGACCCGGGTGCGGCCATAGAGCAGATCGCTACCGCCGCGGCGTTGCCCGCACGACAATCCACCGGCGATTCGCCAGTCGGCAAGCGCTGCTGGAGGCGTTGGCTTCTTCCGCGGCCCGTCAGCTCGCCGAGGCCGTGGATGACGGCAGGCCGGACACCGCGCCACCGCTGGTGGCGATGCACGGGATCACGGCCAATGTGCTCGAAGCCAAGAGTGCTTGGGCATTCGCCTTAGGGCTGCCGGCAGCTGCGGACAGCGAGACAGCCCGAATCCACCAGGACATCGCTCGCCGCTGTCTGGCTGTGCTCGCTCGGGCCCAACGGGACAAGCTCTTTGACGGAGCAGCCGACCTCGACTGGGTACGCCGAGTCTATTACGCCCTAATACTCCAACGTCACTTGGCTTCGGCGTTGCCTGTGGCGCGGCTACGAGGACGGCTACGGCGTGCATCATCGATGGCTTGTGAGGGTTCTTGCTCCCAGTCGCTCACGAAGTGCAAGTCAGCCGGTTGCGTGGGCCGGTCGTCGGCTTCCGGGTAGACGTCGGCAGTGAACCGGTCGAGTTGCTGGACTGCATCGACGATATCGGGAAAAGCGTCGATGAAAACGTTAACGTAACGGAGGTGGAAGTCCTCCGGTTTCCGGACCCTGCTCTGTAGGCAGCCTATGAAGTTCATGCCGGCACGACCGGCGGCCAGTGCATCGCCCGGTGAATCCCCCACGTAGACGCACTGCTGAGGCGGTATCCCAGTCGTTGTCAGCAATTCATCGAAGGCACGCGGATTTGGCTTCCGGAAACGTGTGTTGCCGGCGTGGTAGACGCCACTGACGCGCCCGGCCAAGACGTGATTCGGCTCCAACATGTGCCGGACCTCGTCCTCGGTCCGGGACGTCAGAAGGAACACCGACCGGCCGGCCAGCACAAACTCGTCCAGCGCGCGCAGGTTCTCTGGCGGAATCACGTCCAGACGACCGTCAGCAATGTGCCGTTCCAGCGCGCTCTGATGAAGCGCCGAGAACAGAGAAAGGTCGAGGCCGGGTGACCTTTTGGGCATGGCGTCCAGCAGGGGCTCGCCCCATGTGGACAGATGCACTTCCCGCGGCACCGGCGGCCGGCCCATCTCGGTCAGAACTTCGTTCTCCAACGCGAGCGAGGCGGCCTGAGTGAGGCACAGGGTGTCGTCAACGTCCACGATCACAGCCCGAATCACAGGCTCAGCCTAATACCTGAACGTGATCTCGCTTGTCTGCGCCGATAGTGGGATCGCCGGACTCGGGCCCGGGATGTTCGTCGCCAGATCGACCAGAGCAGGGCGTGCGCTGGTGGAAGCGGCACACCGATGGGAAGATCGACTACTCCCCGACAGACCACCTCTTGATCGGCGCGCAATGACAGTCGTGTCCCAGGAGACGCTTTACAGCTGAGGTGACGTGGTGCTGCGGCCGCCACGAATCGCCGGAAGTACGATCGCGGCCTCTCCTCCATCAGCGAGAATTGACGTGCTTTGTCGTCCGGCCCGAGCTGCCCACCTACCTCTTCGCTCGCAACCCGACGAGCAGGACCACCCACAGTAGATGCTCGTGATAAAGTTCATCACCGTCGATTGATTTGCTGGGTGTTCCGCCGTCGACGGTTGCCCGTTCCCGGCCACACCGACCGCAGATCAACACCGGGGGAACCCATGTCGAGCCGCCGTCCGGCGCGCCGGAGATTCTGGTCCCGCGCCCTCCCCACGTCCGTCGCGCTCGGCGCGCTGCTCGCGGCGACCGCTCCGACGGCGACCGCCGCGGCCGGGTCGTCCGCCCCCGGCACCGGCACCACCAATCCGGTCGTGAGCTGGGACCTCAACGCGCAGACGGCGATCTGGGACGTCGCGGCGCAGCAGCCGAACGAGCAGGTGCGTAGCTTCGCGATGGTGAACGGCGCGGTCTACGACGCGGTGAACGCGATCGCGGGGACGCCCTACCAGCCGTACCTGGTCGCGCCGGCGGCCCGGGGCACCGAATCGGTGGACGCGGCCGTCGCCACCGCCGCCCACGGCGTGCTCGCCGCACTCTTCCCCAACCAGCAGCAACGGCTCCGGGCACAGTACGACGAGGCGCTCGACGCGATCCCCGACGGTCCGCCGAAGCAGGGCGGCGTCCGGGTCGGCACCCGGGCCGCGGCCGCGATGGTCGCCGTGCGACAGGACGACGGCGCGTTCGGCGACCAGCAGTGGTCGGTCGGCACCGAGCCCGGCCAGTGGCGTCCCACACCGCCGCTGTTTCTGTCCCAGGGTGCCTGGACGGGGCACATGCGTCCGTTCCTGCTCCCCCGCGCGTCGCTGTTCCGCGCGCCCGGCCCGCCCCCGCTGACCAGCAAGGCGTACGCCCGGGAGGTTGCCGAGGCCAAGGAGGTCGGCTCGGCGTCCAGCACGGTGCGCACCCAGGACCAGACCGAGGCCGCGCTCTGGTGGCACGACCGGCAGTCCGCCTCCTGGGAGATCAAGCGTCAGCTCGCCACCACCCAGCGATTGAACGCGCTGCAGACCGCGCGCTTCTTCGCGATGACCGACCTCATCGTGGCCGACTCGGGAGTGGCCTGCTTCAGCCAGAAGGAGCAGTGGAGCTACTGGCGTCCGGTCACCGCCATCCAGCAGGCCGACAGGGACGGCAACCCCGGGACGGCGGCGGACCCGGACTGGACACCGTTGCTCATCACACCGCCCTTCCCCGAGTACCCGTCCGGCCACGCGTGCGGCACCGGCGCCCGAATGTCGCTCTACCGGCACTTCTTCGGCAGGGACGACGTCTCCTTCAGCGGATCCAGCGCGGACTCCGGGACGACCCGGCACTTCGACAGCTTCTCCCAGGCGCTCGACGAGCTCATCGGCGCGCGCGTCTGGGGCGGAGTCCACTTCCGCAGCGCCGACGTCGACGGCGCGGAGCTCGGTGAGGCGGTCTTCCGCTATGCGGTGCGGCACCACTTCCGCCCGCTGAGGTAGTCCATACACCGTGCGGCCGCGCCGGGTTCTCTGCTCTGCTTAGATCGTTGCGACGATCGAGCAAGGGAGCGGTACACCGTGACGCCAGAACTTCAGGAGCAGGAAGAACGCCTTCAGTTCGACCGCTTCGACCACAACGACGCCTGGGACCTGGGAGATCGTCTGGTCAGGCTGGCCCGGGAGCGCGGCCACGCCGTCACCGTCGACATCCGCCTCGGCGACCACCAGCTCTTCCACTACGCGCTGCCCGGCACCACCGCCGACAACGACGACTGGATCGAACGCAAGATCCGCGTCGTCCGTCGGTTCGGACACAGCTCGTACCTCGTCGGCCAGTCCTACCGCGACCGCGGCACCACCTTCGAGGAGCAATCCCACCTCGAGCCGGCCCGGTACGCCGCGCACGGCGGCTGCTTCCCGATCATTCTCCGGGGCACCGGCCCGGTCGGCACCGTCACCGTCTCGGGCCTGCCCCAACTCGACGACCACCGCCTCGTCGTCGAGGCGCTCGGGCTCTTCCTGGATTCCAAGAGCCCCGAGTAGGGGCTGCCTCGTGAACGGCGCTGTCTGAAGCGCGTACGCGAAGGACGATCAGACGCGCCGCGGCAACCATGATCGGCTCTGCCCCGTGAAGTCGGGATGTCCCCAGCGGCGGACACCGCGACTGCAATGACCCGGAGTGGATCAAGCCGGGCGGTCCCCGTGAGGTCGTCGTAGCCCCCGTCGAGGTCGTCGGCGACACGGGTGCCGGAGCACGCGAGGCGTGCTCCGGCACCGGTCGCGAGCCGGCCGGCACCGGCTCGCCGTCATCACCTCACAGGTGGGCCTTGAGGTACGCGCCGGCCGCCACCAACTGGGTGCGCGCCCGCTCGTCGGCGACTGTCGCGGCGAACGACGCGAACCGGTCGAGCGCGGCCTCGGCCTGCGCCTTGCGCCCGGCCTTCGCCATCCGCTCGGCCACCTGAAGCTGACCCTTGAGGGCTGCCGCGCGGTGCGGCAGGACCAGCCCCTGCGCGCGGTACCGTTCGAGGAGCGCCCCGGTGTTCGCGAACGTCGCCACCACCTCGAACGACGCCGTCGACTCCACCACGTTGCCGGCCTTGTCGGTCGCCACCGCGGTCACCCGGTGGGTGCCCGCGGTCGGCGCGACCGCCCCCGTGACCGGCTCGCCGTCCAGGCGCACCTGCACGGACGCGACGCCCGACGCCGGATCCTGCGCCGACGCCGTGACCGGCAACTCCGCGCCCAACTGGTAGGAGCCGCCGTCCTTCACGCCGCCGAACGACACCACCGGCGCCGCCGAGTCGACCTGCACCGACACGACCGACTGCGGCGAGACGTTGCCCGCCTCGTCGACCGCCCGGAACCGCAGCTCGCGCTTGCCGTTCTCGGTCACCGCCACCGGCTGCCGGTAGTCCACCCACTCGCCGTCGCCGACCGCGTAGGAGATCCGGAGCGGGCCGCTGCTGTCGTCCGTCGCGCTCGCCGACACGGTGACCGGCGAGACGTACCAGCCGTTCGCGCCGTTCGGCGCCGCCGGGTCGACCGCCACCGACACCGACGGCGGCGTCGTGTCGACCAGCCGGAAGTAGTCGAACGCCACCGTCACCGGCGACACCTGCTCCGGACCCAGCGCCATCAGACCGAACGACGTCATCGCGGCGTCGTTGGTCACCGGGTCACCCAGCGAGGTCCAGTTGACCCCGCCGTCGCTGATCTCGGCCGAGTAGGTGTTCCCGGTCCGCTTCAGCCGCAGGTCGTACCAGCCGCTCTCGGTCGCCTCCGCGACGTCGATCGACCGGTTGCCGCCGTTGCCGAACTCCCCGTCGCGTTCGGAGACCAGCTCGGCGCGCAGGTCGACAGGTGAGCCGCTGGTATTCGTCGCCAGCACGTCGAACTTCACGTAGTTGTCGTCGTCGGCGTACAACAGGAAACCGGCCAGCTGCCAGCGGTGCAGCATCGTCGGCGTCAGCCGGGTCTGGATCGTCCAGTCGCCGTCGGGCAGGTCCTGGAGGACGAAGTTGCGCGGCGAGGCGGAGTTGTCGCCGTTGATGTCGCCCGGCTGCGTCTCGATCCGCAGCTGACCGTCGGCCACCGCGACCTTCGTCGAGTCGTAGCGCACCACCTGGTCCCAGCGGCAGCCGTCGAGCGCGTCGCCGCCGAACTCGTCGCTCGGCGCGCGTACGCCGTCGTCGGTCGAGTCCGGGGTGACGGTGAAGTGGTCGAACACCGCGTCGACCTCGACGGCCGCCGTGTCGCCGGCGGCCATCGGGCCGATGGTGGCACGCGGGATCACTGTCGCCTCGCCGGCCAGCGCCGTCCAGGTCTGGCCGTCGGTCGAGTACGCGGCGGTCAGCTTCGTTCCGTCGCTCACCAGCCGTAGGTGGACGGCCGCCGGGAAGTCGGCGGGTACCGCCAGGTTGGCGTGCCAGGTCCTGGTGCCCGCCGCCTCCGTCTGGAACTCGAGCAGCCGCCCTCCGGACGAGCTGCGGGTGAACGCCAGCTTCACGTAGTCGTTGTCCGTGCCGTGCATCAGCAGGCCGGCATGCTGCCACTCCCGGCTGTGCGCGATCGACACCCTCGTCTCGACCGTCCACGCCCCGGTCCGCACCGGCTGGCCGACGTAGCTGATCGGGCCGGACGCGGCCTCGTTGATGTCACCGTTGGTGACCGGCAGCGCCAGTACGCCGTCCGCCATCCGCACCGGCCGGTCCGGCGCGTTGCGCGCCACCGTCCAGCGGGTGGTGTTGAGCGCGGTGCCGTCGAAGGTGTCCGAGCCCTTGACCACGCAGCCCGGTGCGGGCTCGGGCTCGGGTTCCGGCTCGGGGTGGATGGCCTCGTCCACCAGGCTGAACCCGGAGAACTCCACCTCGCTCGTGGCCGAGGTGCTGTGCGCGGTCACCGCGAGTCCGATGTCCTGCGGGCTCGCCGCGCCGGTCAGCGTCACCGGATCACCGACTCGGGTGAAGTTCACCCCGTCCTTGCTCCAGTAGCCGTGGTACTGGTTGCCGTCGCGCACGATCCGCGCCCACGCCGGGTAGCTCGTCGTGCTGGCGCCGGTGCTGGCATCGAGCTGCCCGTTGCCGTCGGTGTCGCGCAACCACTCGAATCCGAGGCCGGCCCGGATCGTCATCGCCGCGTAGCCGGGCGAGCTGGCCGGTTGGGTGACGTCGTTGCGGACGATCAGCCCGGCCTTGGCGGACGCGTTGGAGTTGCCCTGCCGTTCGATGCGCACCGTGGCCGTCCACTGGTTGCCCGCGGCGGCCGGCAGGTAGACCGAGCCGTACTGGTCGGTGCCCTGCCACATGTTCGCGCCGCCGGAGTTGATCACCCAGGTGTCGGTGTCCGGCCGCTCGAACGTGGCGTCGGTGTTGCTGAAGGTCTGCCAGTCGCCGTACAGGTCGCCGACCTCCACCTCGACGATGCGGGAGGTGGTGCTGCCGCCCTTGTCGTTGGTGGCGACCGCGGTCAGCTGGTAGCGCTTCTGGGTCGTGGCGTTCCACGTCACCTCGTACGGCGCGGTCGTGTCGGTGCCGATCGAGGTGTCGTCGACGAAGAACTCGACCTTGGTGACCGTGTTCTCGGCGTCGCTCGCGTCGGCGGTGACCTGGATCGCGCCGGGCTCCAGATCGTCGTCCGGCCTCGGGGCGGTCACCGCGACCTTCGGCTTGCTCGTCGGCGAGACGCCCTTGCCGTCGGCCTCGATGAAGTTCAGCCGCCGCTCCCCCGCGCCGGGGAAGACCGCGTACAGGGTGAACGTCTCCCCCGGGTCGGTGACGTCGACCGGTACGTCCACGTAACGGCCGGCGGGCGTCGCCGGCACCTGCGCGGTGCCCAGCAGCGCACCGTCGGGCGCGCCGCGGCGCAGCTCGACGCTGCCCGCGCCGGCCGCGCCGGCCCGCAGGACCAGCTTGTCCACGCCGCGCAGGTTCACCGGGTCGTACGACGCCCACGCGCCGTTCTGGCCGGTGATGGCGTTGGCGTGGCCCTCCACGTCCCGCGACGGTGCCACGGTCACGCCCTGCGAGGCGTCGAAGAACTCCGCCTCCCGCTGCTTCGGGAACAGCAGGGTGGTGTCCGACCCGGTGAGCGGGGGGATCCCGCCGGCGCCGCCGGAGTCGGTGTAGCGGCCGTCGAGGGCGTAGAAGACGTTCATGTCGTCGCTGTGCCCACCGCCCAGCGAGGTGGCCACCGTGCCGGTGCGCCCGTGCAGCGGCTCGGCCGGGTGAGCGTGCTCGTCGTGGCCGAGCGCCGGTTGGATCACCACGTCGGCGTCGTCGATCTGGGTGTCCTCGGCGTCGGTGACCGACAGGTTCCAGCTGATCTCGTCACCGAAGTCGAAGAACCCGCCGTTGGGCGGCAGCTCGAAACGCACCTCCGGCCGGGTGTTGCCGACGGTGATGGGCACGGTCGTGGTGCCGGTCCTGCCGTGCGGATCGGTCACCGTGAGCCGGGCGTCGTAGACGCCGTTGTCGGCGTACGTGTGGGTCGGCGCCCGGTCGGTCGAGTCGACCGTGCCGTTGCCGTCGAAGTCCCACGCGTAGGTCAGCTGCTCCCCCTCCGGGTCGGACGACGGCGCGCCGTCGAACCGCACCTCAAGCGGCGCGGGCCCGGAGTCCGGCGTGGCCGTGGCCTTCGCCTCCGGGGAGCGCGAGCCGGAGATGTAGTCGATGCGGTACAGGCCCGAGTTCGGGTTGTCCCGGCCGAAGCCGCCACCCCAGTCGAGCACGTACAGGGAGCCCTCCGGGCCGAACTTCGAGTCGATCGGCGCGAGGAACTGCTCCTCCGGCAGGAACGGGTTGACCTTCTCCACGCCTCCGTCGCCGTCGGTGACGATCGAGTACATCTTGTTGCGGGACCACTCGTAGAAGAACGGCTTGCCGTCGTAGTACGCCGGGAACTTCGTGTCCGACTTCAGGTCCGGGTCGTACTGGTAGAACGGCCCGCCCATCGGCGCGAGGCCACCGCCCTGCGGGATGACCGACGGCACCGAGGAGCGCTTGTAGCCGTACCACATCTTCGCCGGTTTGGCCGCCGGCAGCTGGGTGAGGCCGGTGTTGCGGATCGAGTCGTTCACCGGGTTGGCGCAGTCGAAGTACGCGCCGACGGTCACCGGGTTGGTCCGGTAGTCGACGTCCCGGAACGGCTCGTTGTCGCCCATGCACAGCGGCCAGCCGTAGAAGCCGGGCTCGGTGATGAGGTTCCACTCGGCGATGCCCGCCGGGCCGCGGTCGGGGTTGTCGTTGCCGTTGTCCGGCGAGTAGTCGGCCACGGCCAGCGCACCCGAGCGCGGGTCGATGGCGAAGCGGAACGGGTTGCGGAAGCCCATCGCGTAGATCTCCGGGCGGGTCTTCGCGGTGCCCGCCGGGAACAGGTTGCCCTCGGGAACGGAGTAGGTGCCGTCCGCCTCGGGGTGGATCCGCAGGACCTTGCCGCGCAGGTCGTTGGTGTTGGCCGAGGTCGCCCGCGCGTCGTGGAAGGTGTTGTCGCGTTCCGACAGCGGCGCGTAGCCGCCGGACGGCTCGGAGTGCGGGTTCACGTCGTCGCCCACGCCGAGGTAGAGGTTGCCGTCCAGGCCGAAGTCCAACCCGCCGCCGGTGTGCCCCGGCTCGTCGGGCAGCCGCCGCGCGGGCACCTCCAGCAGCACCTTCTCGCTGGCCCGGTCGATCTGCGAGCCGGCGCCGACGGTCAGCCGGGACAGCCGGTTGACGAAGTTGTCCGGGTTCGTGTCGTCGCTGCTCGCCGGCGAGTAGTAGAGGTAGAGATGGCCGTTGTCCGCGAAGCGCGGGTCCAGCGCGATGCCCAGCAGGCCGTCCTCACCGCCGGAGTAGACGGGGATGGTGATCGCGGTCGACGTGGTCTGGTTGCGCGGGTCGTACACCCGGATCTCGCCGCGGACCAGCTCGGTGTAGAACACCCGGCCGTCGGGCGCGACATCCATCGCGTACGGCGCGCTGGTGTTCTGGTCCAGCGGCACGCGCTCGAACTTGTCCCAGGTGGTCGCGCCACAGTCGCCCTCGGCTATGCCGGCGGCCCACTTCACGCCGCCGACGATGTGCTGCACCAGCCGCGTCTCACCGGTGTAGTGCGCGCCGAAGTGGCCCATGCCGGTCATCCAGGCACGCCCGCCGTCGTACGGCTTGCACCACGAGATCGGGTGGTCGTAGCCCATGGCGTTGCCGCCCGGGTCGTACGTCGTCTCGTCCATCGTGGCGAGAACGTGCGCGTCGCCGCGGACGTTGAGCGCGTAGTTGTACCACTCGTCGGCCCGATCCCACCGCTGCGGCAGGTGGCTGGTCGACGGGTGGGTCTGGTCCTCGACCCGCACGGTGCCGGGAAGGCCGGGGCTGCTGCCGGTGGCGGCGTGACCGGGCATCAGCGTGCCGATCATGGTGTCCCACCACGCGTAGTTCCCGCGCATGTCGGTCGCGTTGTGGATGGCGACGATGCCGTGGCCGGCCTGCATGTAGCGCTCCATCGCCGCCTTCTCCTCGGCGGTCCACGGGTCGCCGGAAGCCTGGAACATCACCAGGGCGTCGAAGTGCGCGAGGTCCTCGTCGTTGAAGATCGCCGAGTCCTCGGTGTGCTCGGAGGTGATCCCGGCTTCGGTGAAAGCGGCCTGCAGCACCGGGACACCCTGAGTGATCGCCTCGGCGTGCCGGAACTGGGTGGTCTTGGTGAAGATCAGCACATGGGCGTCGCCGTGCGCGCCCGGGTGCGCGGCCGCCGGCGGCGTGCCGATCATGGACAGTGCGAGCGTGGCGGCGACCGGCATCGCGAGTAACCGTCCCCACCGGGGACGCCAGGTCACGTTCATGGGGTGGTGTACCTCCTGGGACGCGAGGAACTGATGCTGTCGTGACCGTGCGGCGTGCCGGCGCCGTCGGACCGGGTGCAGCTGGCGGTGGGCCTACGGCATCACCGCCCGCAGGAACTTCAGGCCGTCGACGGCGATCGCGTCCTGGCTCTCGGCGAGCGGCCGCCAGATGGAGGCGGCGGTGGCGATCGTGGCGTTCTCCGCGGTGAACGACTCGATGCACAGCGGGCCGGTGTAGCCCGCCTCGTCGATCGCGGCGAGGATGGCCGGCCAGTCCAGGTGGTCGACGCCGGGCGTGCCGCGGTCGTTGCCGCAGACCTGGACGTGGGCCACCCGGCCGGCGGCCGCGCGGATCGCCGCCGGGACGTCGGTCTCCTCGATGTTCTGGTGGTAGAGATCGAGCGCGACCCCGCAGTGCGGCAGGTCGCCGATCGCCTCGAGGGTCTGCCCGACGGTGTTGAGCAGGCTCGTCTCGTAGCGGTTGAGCGGCTCGACGGCCACCGTGACCCCGGCCGCGCCCGCGTGCGCGACGACGGGGGCGAGGCTCTCGCGCAGCTGCGCGTACGCCGCGGCCCGCTCGCCCGGTGACAGCCGCCAGGTGCGGCCGACCGAGGCGTACGCCGGCCCGGCGATCACCGCCGAGCCGACCGTCGCGGCGGCGTCCACCACGCGGAACAGGTAGTCCCGCGTGGACCGGATCGTGGCCTCATCCGCCCCGACGAGTTCCCGACCGGGTGGCATCACGAGGCAGACGGTGGCGCCGAGACCATGCTCGGCGAGCACCTGCGCGGCCCGCTTCGGGTTCCAGTCGCCCGGGTTCTCCACCGGGAGTTCGAGCACGTCGAAGCCCCACCCCGCGACCTTGGCCGCGAGCGCGGCCAAGGTCGCGTCGGTCAGCGGTGAGGTCCACACCCACGTGTTGACCCCGAGCGGATGTCCGCTCACTTCCACGGCCCCGGGTAGCCCGGCATGCCCTCGCAGCCACACATCGCGTAGTGCAGTGGCGGCATGTCCTGCTTGACGTACTCCCGGACGTTGTCGGTGGTGATCCGCGGCTGCGGCAGCACCCACTCCTTCGGCACCTGCTCGCCCTTGAGGATCTTCAGTGCCGCGATGACCGGAGTGCGCCACTGGTAGGTGGGATAGGTCGGCGCGACGGCGGTCAGGCCCTCGTCGACCCACAGCCGCAGGAAGTCCTGCTGGTCCTCGCCGACGACGGCGGGCACGTCGACACCCGCGTCCTGGAACGCCTCGACGGCGGCGACGGCGGTCGCGCCGGCATCCATCCACACGCCGTTGATCTCACCCTCGCGCTGGATGTAGTCGGCCACGATGCTCTTGGTCTTGGCCGCGTCGCCGTCAGTGAACTCCACGCCGACCACGTCGAGCTCGCTGCCGGCGAAGATCTCGTTGGCGGCCGCCCACCGCTGCTCGAGCACGTCCACGCCGGGCAGGATGCGCAGGGCGAGGACCTTGCCGCCCGGCTTGACCTTCTCCTTGAGGAACTCCGCGCCGTTCGCGCCGAAGGCGAAGCCGCCGATGGGGTGGATGAAGGTGACGGGGCAGCTGGTGTTGACGCCCCGGTCGAACACGATCACCGGCACGCCACTCGCGCACGCCTGTTCGACGGCCGGCGTCAGGGTGGCGGTGGTGTTCGGCGAGATGATGATCGCGGAGCAGTTCCGGCCGGTCAGCGACTGGAGGTCGCTGATCTGCTTGTCGTCCTTGGCCTCCGCGTCCAGCACGACGAAGTCGGTGATCTCCGGGTGCAGCTTCACCTCCTGCTGCATGGTCTTGAAGCCCACCTGCCGCCAGGGGTTGTCCACCGCCGCGTTGGAGAAGCAGAGGGTGTACTTCCCGCCGGGCTTGGCGAACTTCGCGGTGTCGACCATCTCCGGCTCGAGCATCTGCTCCCACGGTTTGCCGTCCGGGCCCTGCGGCGTGGCGTTGCGGAATGCGAGCTGGCGGTCGTACTCGGCCTGGTCGAAGAACTCCGACTTACGGGTGTCAGAGCCGGACGACCCACCGCCGGGGGTGTCGTCGGGCAGGTCGCTCGAGCATCCGGCGAGTGCGAGCGCAGCCGCCACGGCCACCAGGGCCCATCTCTTGGTCATATTTCCGATCTCCTTTGCCAGCCGTCGGGACGTCAGGAGGGAGCGGGGTGCACGGTGTTTCGCTTCGGCCGCCACCGCAGCCGTTGCCGCAGACCACCGCCGAGCGAGGCGTAGGCGACGGCGGCGATGATGATCAGGCCCTGCACGGCCGACTCGAGTGCGCCGCTCACACCGAGCAGGTTCAGCAGCGTGAACAGCGCCTCCAGGGACAGTGCGCCGGCGGCGGCCGCGACCACCGACCCGCGCCCGCCGCCGAGGAGCACGCCGCCCAGCACGACGGCGGTGATCGCCCGGAACTCCAGGCCGTTGCCGACCTGCGCCGAGACGCCGGCGAACCCGCCGAGCAGGATCGCGGCGACCGCGGCGAGCACTCCGGAGAGGACGAACGCGAGCAGCCGGAGCCGGTCGACCTGGCCGCCGGAGAGCCGCACGACGGCCTCGTTGTCGCCGGCCGCGACGAGCGCCCGGCCGGTGCCGCTGCGCATGAACAGGGCCGCGGCGACCAGGATCGCCAACAGGATGAGCACCGACCACGGAACCTCGCCGAGCACCGGGATGTCCAGGTCGCCGCGCCCGAACCGCCGGAACCCGGCCGACAGCGCGCCGCGTGGCGCGCCGTCGGTCCAGAGGAAGGTCGCGCCGTCGAGCACCAGCAGCATGCCGAGCGTGACGATGAACGAGGGCACCAGGAGCTTCGTCGTGATCAGCCCGTTGACCAGGCCGACCAGCAGGCCGAACCCGAGTACGAGCAGGATCACCCAGGTGGTCGCGGAGTCGTTGCCGTCGATCAGCCGGGCCGCGATGACCACCCCGGCGGTGACCAGGGCGCCGACGGACAGGTCGAACCCGCCGGAGACGATGACGAAGTACTGCCCGATCGCGAGGATCATCAGCGGCGCGGCGCGCTTGAGCAGCGCCAGGTAGCCGGACGGCTCGTCGTAGGCCGGGCCGGCGACCGCGAGGCCGATGAGCAGCAGGAGCAGGACGACGAGCACGGGCGCGGTGCCCTCGGCCAGACGGGGACGCCAGCTCACGTCAGCCTCCCCCGGGCGCGATCGGCCATCATCCGGCGGGCGTAGAGCGCGACCGCGGCCACCAGGACGACACCGCGCACCACGTCCTTGAAGAACGGGTCGACCGCGAGGTCGTCGAAGATCGTGTCCAGGGTGGCGAGGATGAGGACACCGCCGATGGTGCCGACGACGCCACCTCGGCCGCCGGCGAGCAGCGTCCCGCCGAGCACGACGGCGGCGATCGACTCCAGGTCGTAGCCGGCGTCGGTGCCGACGTAGGGGGCTCCCGAGCCGAGCCGGCTGGCGAGGTAGATCCCGGTGAGGCCGGCGGCGAGCGAGCACAGCACGTGTGCGGTGACGACGACCCGACGGGTCGGCACCCCGGAGAGCCGGGCCACCTCGAGGTCGCCGCCGACGGCGTACATGTGGTAGCCGGGGCGGGTCCGCGACAGGTACCACCAGGCGAGCGCGGCGACGGCCAGCATGAGCAGCGCCGCGACCGGCACCGGGCCGATCCGGTCGTAGCCGAGGTGTTGGAAGCCGCGCGGCACGTCGCCGGCCGGGCCCGTGTAGTTGTCCTCGAGATAGCCGCGCAGGATCAGCGCCACCCCGAGCGTCGCGATGAACGCGTTGGCCTTGAGGACGGTGATGACCAGGCCGTTGACCAGCCCGACGCCGGCGGCCACGGCGAGCGCGAGCAGCACGCCCGGTACGACCATGCCGTTCTGCCCGGCCATGGTCTCTGCCGCGAGCAGCGAGGTCAGGCCGATCAGGTACGCGACGGACAGGTCGAGGGACCCGGTGAGGATCACCATCGTCTGGCCTATCGCGACGAGCCCGAGCGCGGTGGACCGGGTGAGGATGTTGAGGATGCCGGCCTGGTCGAGCAGGACCTCGCCGCGCAGCCCGACGAGGACGCTGCCGACGACGAGCAGGGCGACGAGCGCGAGGTAGACGACGACGACCGGGGTGAGCCGCCGGCGCAGCACGGGCCGGGCGACCAGTTGCCCGGCCGGGGAGGTGTTCCGCTGAAGGACGCTCATGCCGTTTCACCGGCCCGGTGCCCGGTGGCGAGCGCCATCACGGCCCCCTCGCTCGCGCCGGCGGGCAGCTCACCGGCCAGCGCGCCGTCGTGCATGACGAGGATCCGGTCGCTCATCCCGATCAACTCGGGAAGTTCCGAGGAGATCATCAGCACCGCCACGCCGCGCTTCGCCAGGTCACGAAGCAACTCGTGCACGGCCCGCTTCGCGCCGACGTCGATGCCGCGCGTCGGCTCGTCGACGATGAGCACCCTCGGCTCGACCGCCAGCCACTTGGCGAGTACGACCTTCTGCTGGTTGCCGCCGGAGAGGAAGCGCACCTCCTGGTGTTCGCCGCGGGCCACCACTTTCACCAGGTCGAGCAGCGCCGGCACGTCGGCGCGCGTACGGGACCGTGCCCCGCGGAGCGCGGCGCGGCGCACCAGCAACGTGTTGTCGCGTACGGACTGGCGAAGCGCCAACCCGTCGCCCTTGCGGTCCTCGGTGACCAGCGCGATCCCGAGGCGCACGGCGGTGCGGGGCCGGGTCACCCGCTGCGCCCGCCCGTCCACCTCCAACCCACCTCGGCTGAACGGCTCGACACCGAACACGGCGCGGGCCAGCGCCGATCGGCCCGACCCCTGCAGCCCGGCCAGACCGACGATCTCTCCGGCGCGTACCTCGAGATCGAGGTCGCGGACGCGGCCGTTACCGGCGCCGCGCAGCGCGAGACGCACGGGCCCGAGGTCGTCGGGGGCCCCTCGGTCCGGGTAGTACTCGCCCAGGTCGCGGCCCACCATGTGGCGGACGAGGTCGGCCGGGGTCAGCTCGCGGGTCGGCGCGCAGGCGACGAGGCGCCCGTCCTTGAGCACGGTGATCCGGTCGGCGAGGTCGAACACCTCGCGCATGCGGTGCGAGACGTAGAGGATCGCGATGCCCCGCTCGCGCAGCCGGCGCACCAGGTCGTAGAGCAGCTCGACCTCGTGGTCGGCGAGCGCGGCGGTCGGCTCGTCCATGCCCAGCACCCGCGCGTTGGTCGACAGCGCCTTGACGATCTCCACGACCTGACGCTGAGCGACCGACAGCGACGACACCGCATCGGTCGGGTCGATCCCGTCCTCGCCGAGCCAGTCCAGCAACTCGCGGGTGTCGGCCACCATGCGCCGCCGGTCGACCTGCATCCGGCGTACGGGCTCGCGGCCGAGGTAGACGTTCTCGGCGACGCTGCGGTGCGGCAGCAGGGTGAACTCCTGGTGGATGATCGCGATGCCGGCCCGCTGCGCATCGCTGGGGCCGGCGAAGGACACCTCGGCGCCGTCGACCTCGATGCTGCCGCCGTCCGGCCGGTGCACCCCGGCCAGCACCTTGAGCAGAGTGGACTTGCCCGCGCCGTTCTCGCCCATCACGGCGTGCACCTCGCCGCCGCGCAGTTCCAGGTCCACCCCGTGCAGCACCGGCACCCCGAGGAAGGACTTGCTGATCCCGGTCAGCCGGACGCTGGTCGTCACGTCGGACGTCATGTCGGCGACGCCGTTACCGGATCGGCCATAGACATGCGTCGACCGTAACGACGACTTATGCCCGGGTCAACGAAAAGTCAGGGCGCTATCGCGGATAGTTAGAAGGCCGGCGGCGAAAGTCCTCGCGTCGGCCGACGTATCATCCCGATTCGCGGTCGAATGAGGGAATGACCGCCGACCCCGCGACCGTGACCAGTTCGCGGGTCACGATCCGTCCGGCAGGCTGGCCGGCTGCTGTCCCGGCCAGAACGGCCACTCCTCGAACGATCGGCAACGTCCGTCCTCGGCGAACCGCATGACCCACAGGTCGCGGTACTCCTGGTCGACCGGGTCGCCGTAGCGGACCTCCAGGCGCGCCACCGCGGTGTCGCCGTCGACCGCGACGATCTCCCGGCTCATCTCGAACACCTCGTCAGGGCCCTTGCGCTGCGCTTCCCACATCCGGCCGATGGCCGGCAGGCCGACCACGGGCGTCCAGTACGGCCCCTGCTGGTAGCTCGCGTCCTCGGTGAAGAGCGTGACAAGCCCGCTCGTGCCCGGCGTCCGCCACGCCTGCTCGTAGGCGGCGAGCCAATCAGCGACCTGCTTCCTGTCCATGAACGTCCACCCTGCCATTCGGGCGGGCGGCCGGCGGCGGAAATCGGCGGCCTCGGGTCGCGCACTCGTCGACCGGCCGCGCAGTCGCACGCGATAATCCCGTGACGTCGGTGGCCATCCTCGCGAGGATGGCCGACGTGGAAGAGGTCGAGGGCGGCGAGGTCGATGCGGCGGCGCATGCCGCCGGAGTAGGTCTTGACCTGCCGATCGGCCGCGTGACCGAGGCCGATCCGTTTCACGATCCCGTCGTGCGGGTGTCGGCGTAGCGGCCGGACAGCAAGTAGCGGCGGCCGATCATGGCGATGTTCTTACGGCCGGTGAGGTGGTCGTCGACGGCGGCGAACTGCCCGGCCATTCCGATGCGGGCCCGAACGGCGGCCGGCTCGCGCACGACGTCATGGCCGGCGACCCGCACGCCGCCGGTGTCGGGGCGCAGCAGCTTTGGCGAGGATCCGGATGAGCGTCGTCTTGCCGGCACCGTTCGGGCCGAGCAGCCCGTAGATGCTGCCCCGCGGGATGGCCAGACTCAGGCGTCCAAGGCTCGGACGCCGGCCGCGGAACATCTTGGCGACCCGGCCGACCGATGACGGAATCCATCGACACCCCAGTTGTGTACTTGTGAGGCAACATAAGACTAAGTACACTTTGACGTCAACAAGACGTTGGAGGGCATGGGGATGGTCGAGGACGAGCCGGGTCCGGCACGCCGGCTACCGCGGGCGCAGCGGCGCGAACAGATCCTCGCCGCGGCGACGGAAGCCTTCGCCCGCAACGGGTTCACCGCGACCGGCCTGGACGAGATCGCCGCCGAGGCGGGCATCACACGGGTGCTGCTCTACCGGCACTTCGACTCCAAGACCGACCTCTACGAGGCGGTCCTCGACCGGTTCTGCGCCGTGCTGAGTGACCACGTGGCCGAGCCGGTCGGCGGATTCACCGACGCCAGCATCGACGGGCTGCTCAAGGCCGCGACCGCGGACCCGGCCGGGTTCCGGCTGCTGTTCGCCCACGCCGCCCGCGAGCCGGAGTTCAAGGCCCGCGTCGAACAGTTCCGCGCCGACATCACCGCCGCCGCGCATCTGCAGATCTCCCAAGTCGTGGCGGACGAGGCGTGGGCGCTGTGGGCTTCGTGCCTGGCACCGACCGCGGCGATCGAGGCGATCATCGCCTGGCTCGACGCCGGACAGCCCGACGCCGACCTAGCCGCCGACCGGGTCCGGCACGTCATCGCCGGCGTCATCACCGCCGCGGCCGCCCGCCCCGGCCTGGACTGCCTGCCACCGACCACCTGACCGGCACCACTCCTTTGCCTGTTGGAGGCGACCGTGACCGCCGCACCTGACCAGACCGCCAAGGCACGACGGGTGTGGGACAAGTCCGCACCCAGCTACGACAAGCAGATCGCCTTCTTCGAGAAGGTCCAGTTCGGCGGTGGCCGGGAGTGGTTGGGCGCCCGCGTCCACGGTCGTGTCCTCGAGGTCGCGATCGGCACCGGCCGGAACCTGCCGCACTACCCGACCGACGTCACCGTCACCGGCGTGGAGCTCAGCCCGGCGATGCTCGCCCTCGCCCGGAGGCGTGCCGCCGATCTCGGCCGCACCGTCGAACTCCACGAGGGCGACGCCGAGCATCTGCCCTTCGCCGACGCGTCGCTCGACACCGTCGTGTGCGCGCTGTCGCTGTGCGCCATCGCCGACCCGGCCGCAGCGATTGGCGAGATGTACCGCGTCCTTGTCCCGGGCGGTCGGCTGCTGCTGCTCGACCACATCGGCAGCACCTGGCCGCCTATCTACGCCGCGCAGTGGCTCCTGGAACGGATCACTATCCCCGCCGCGGGCGAGCACTTCACCCGCCGTCAACTGCCCCTCGTGCGCGCGGCCGGGTTCGAGATCGTCGAGGTCGAGCGGCTCAAGGCCGGCAGCGTCGAGCGGATCCGCGCCCGCAAGCCCGACGCCGAGACACCCGCCGGATGACCGGCCCGGGTGGGGCGGCGCTGCTCCGGCCGAGACTGGGTGCCGGGCGGGAGGCGGAGGTCTACGCGTGGGGCAGCACTGCGGTGCTCAAGCTCCACCGCCCCGGTTTCGAGGGTCACCACGCCGAGGCGGCCGTGCTCGGCGCGCTCGACGGTGCGGGCCTCGCGCCGAGGCTGCACGACGTCGTGGATCACGAGGCCCGCACCGTCTTGGTGCTCGACCGCTTCGACGGACCGAACATTTTCACACTGCTGCAGCGTCGACCGTGGCGCGTGCTCGGCCTGGCCCGGGCGCTGGGCGATGCGCATCGGGCCGTCCACGACGTCGCTGCGCCCGCCGACCTTCCCGACCTGCGCCGGGCCCTCGCAGCCCGCATGTTGGTCATCGCCGTGCCGATCGCCTGTGGCAGCGACCCACCTGCGGTCGAGCACAGCGGCCCGTCACGCCGCGACGCCCGGCGAAGCACCACCCGCCGGAAATTTTCTGAGCCGGGTGTCGGATCAGGCTCGCCGCCGGTCGTCTCCCTGGTAGAGGTAAGCCACCGAGCCGAGGAGCACACCGATGACTGAGCCTGCGAAGCCCGACCCCATTCCCGCCACCTACCGGCGCGTCACCCCGTGCCTCGTCGTCGACGGTGCCGCGAAGGCGCTCGCCTTCTACGCCGAGGTGTTCGGCGCCACCGAACGGATGCGCATGCCCGGTCCCGGCGACATGATCGCGCACGCCGAGATCGAGATCGGCGACTCGGTACTCATCGTCGAAGATGCCGACCCGTACCGCGGCACCACCGCACCACCCGCCGACGGCCTGCCCGGCACACCGGTCTTCCAGTTCATCTACGTGCCCGACGTCGACGCTACCGTGGCGAAGGCTGTCGAGTCCGGCGCGACGCTCAAGCGGGCCCCGGAGAACCAGTTCTACGGTGACCGGGACGGCTTCATCGTCGATCCGTTCGGTCACGCCTGGACCGTCGCCACGCATGTCGAGGACGTTGCCCCCGACGAGATGGCCCGCCGCATGGCCGCCCTGTTCGCCTGACCCGTCCACGTGCGAGAGGAGCACCGATGAAGTACGTGTTGATGTTCGTCGAGACCGAGCAGTTCGCCACCGACCTGGCCGCCATGGACGAGCCCGAACGGGAACGCGCCTACGGCCGCGTCCAGCAGTGGTTCGCTGAGCACCACGACAAGATCACCCACCACACGCACCTGCTGCCGGTCGACACCGCCACCACCGTGCGACTGGACAGCGGCGGGCCGTTGGTCTCCGACGGTCCGTTCGTGGAGGGCAAGGAGGTCGTCTCCGGGTACGCCGAGATCGACGTCGCCGACCTGGACGAAGCGCTGCGGATCGCGAAGTCCTGGCCGGCCTGCCCGATCGTGGAGATCCGGCCGATCGCCGCCTGAGCCTGACATGGCTTTTCCGCCGACGCACGACGAGCTCGCCCTCGTGGTCCGCGACCACGCGGGCCGGCTCGCCGCGTCCCTGGTCCACCTCGTCGGCGACTTCGCCACCGCCGAAGACCTCGTCGCCGACGCCATCGAGGCCGCCCTCACCCACTGGCCCATCGACGGCATCCCCGAGCGACCCGACGCCTGGCTGTACACCGTCGCCCGCCGCCGCGGGCTGGACCACCTGCGCCGCGAGGACCGCCACCGGCAGAAGCTCACCCTCGTACCGTGGCCTGCTGAGCCGGAACCCGACGACCGGCTTCGGCTGATCTTCACCTGCTGCCACCCGGCGCTGCCCCGCGCCGCCCAGGTCGCGCTCACGCTGCGCGTCGTGTGCGGACTCACCACCACCCAGATCGCCAAGGCGTTCCTCGTGCCCGAGAGCACCGTCGGGCAACGCATCACCCGCGCCAAACGGAAGATCAGCGACGCCGGCATCCCGTACCGCATCCCGTCCGCCGACGAGCTCGGCTCCCGACTCACCGAGGTCCTCGCCGTCATCTACCTACTGTTCAACGAGGGCTACCTGTCCACCACCGGCGATCGGACGCACTCCCGCGACCTCACCGGCGACGCCGAGTTCCTCGGCGCGCTCCTGCACACCCTCATGCCCACTGAGCCCGAGGTCGCCGGCCTCCTCGCGTTGATCCAACTGCACCGCGCCCGCGCCGCCGCCCGCTTCGACGACCGCGACGAGATCATCCAACTGCACGACCAGGACCGGTCGCGATGGGACTACAACGCCATCGCCGCCGCCGGACAGCTCATCGCCCGCGCCGCCGCGCAGCAGCGACCCGGGCCGTACCAACTGCAGGCCGCGATCGTCGCCTGCCACGCCGAGGCCCGGACCTGGGAGGAGACCGACTGGGTCCAGATCGTCGTGCTCTACGACATGCTGCTGCGCCTGGCACCATCACCGGTCACCCGGTTGCACCGCGCCATCGCTCTGCGCTACGTCACTGGCTCGGCCGCCGCGCTCACCGAGGTCGACGCCCTGCACGAGGCGCTGAGCGACTACCACCTGTTCCACGCCACCCGCGCCGAGTTCCTCCACACTCTCGGAGACACGACAGCGGCGCACGCCGCGAACGAACGCGCCCTCGCGCTGACCACCAATCCCGCCGAACAGTCGCTGCTGCGGCAGCGCCTCGAATGGAGATGACCACGCCAGACGGCAGCCGGAAGCGGGCAGCGCACCTGGCGCTGGTCGACCGCATTGTGCACGGCGCCGGCCGGGCCCCCACTGAGCAGCGTGCCGCCGCCTTCGCGGGCGATCCTCTGCCGCCGCCGCTGGACACGCTTCTCAACAAGGTCACCGCGAGACCAGTACGCGTCACCGAGGCCGAGATCGCCACGGCCAAGGCGGCCGGCTACACCGAGGACGAGCTGTTCGAACTGGTGGTCTGCGCCGCGGTCGGTCACTCCGCACGGCTGTACTCGGCCGGGCTGGCGGCTCTGGCCGACGCCACGGACGACGGGCGGACCGGCTGATGCGCCTCGACATCCTCGACCGCGGCTACCGCCCCGGCGCCAAGTTGCTGTTCACGTTCATCCGCCTGTTCTCCGGCCACCCCGTGCCCGACGCAGCCAAGATCGTGTTCTACCGGCCCGACTTCTACGGCGCCCGGGCCAAGGACGCCACCCACGAGGCGATGCGTGGACCGTCGCCCTGGTCGGTCGCCGACCGGGAGCTGATGGCGGCCTACGTCGCCACCGTCAACGAGTCTGAGTTCTGCACCGCCGCGCACACCGCGACCGCCCGGCAGGCGTACCAGAGCGAACCGATGGTCACGGCGGTGCTGACGGACTTGGAGACCGCGCCGATCGCGGAGCCACTCCGAGCGACCCTGCGGATGCTCGGCAAGCTCCTGACCGAGCGGACGGTCGGTGCCGCCGACATGCGGCAGGTGCTCGCCGCAGGTGCCACCCGGGAACAGATCGAGGACGCGCTCGCCGTATGCGCGGCGTTCGACACCACCGCACGCCTGGCCGACGCCTTCGGGTTCGAGATCCTCAGCCATGAAGGCTTCGACGCCGGCGCCAAGTACCTGCTGAGGCGGGGCTATCAGTAGCGGTCGGCGAACCGATCGCAGGCCGGCCTTCATGCTCGATCCAGAACTTCGGCAGAGGCCCTTGGTCCAGGTGTCCGCCCTCGGCGGCCGCGAGGGCGTGAACCTCGTTCGGGGCGGTACTGGATGTCGGTCTCCACTGGTCGCCCTTCCCTGGTTGGCGTTGAGGTGGTGCAGCAGGCTTCTCTCAGGTCGCCCGTGCCCGGGACTTCGCTGCGAGGTAGGCGTGCAGGAGCCGGGCATGGGCCGAACAGCCGATCCGCTCTGTCGTCCAGCGTGCATGGTGTGGGCCGCGCGACCGACCGTCCTCGGCCCGAACAGGCGACCGTCGCGGATTGACGACTGATAGTAGTGATCCTCGCGTTGTGCCTGGTCCGGGCTGTCGTTGATCCAGTCGGACTGCCCAGTTCCCGCCGGCGAACGGGAACCGACACTCAACCAAGGGGTTCTATGCGCACGCTCAAGATTGTCGGCGCCACGGTCGGCGCGATCGTTCTCTCGTCCCTGGCTCTGGCCGGTTCCGCCCAGGCCGCGCCCGGCGATCCGGTGTGGACGGCCAACGGTGACTCGGCCATCACCGGCCAGCACGCCGTCACGCTGACCGGCGGCAACACCTCCGTCGAGGCCGCGAACCTCGGCGTCGACGTCGAGGCCGGCACCGAGATCAGCTTCTCCTACGAGCTGTCCGCCGGCGCGGTGTGCAACGGTGGCGCCCCGCGCGTCTTCGTCGTCGTCGGCGGCGTCAACACAAACTCGTGGGATCAGAACATCGGCGGCGGCACGCAGTGCGGCGCGGACGGCGCGGTCACCTTCACCGTCGCGGAAGCCGGCGCCATCGGGGCGGCCGGCGTGGTGTACGACAACGGCACCGCCGGCACAGTGGTCGTGACGAACCTGAAGATCGACGGCAAGGCCATCAACTTCCAGGCGGTCGAGCCGGGCGCCGAACCGACGAAGACGCCGACCACCCCGCCGACCCGCCAGCCCGCGGAGCCGCGCGACTGCGAGGCGTACGTCTACACCGGCACTGCGCAGAACCTGTGCGCCGACTTCCCCGACCCTCCCGGCACGGTTAACTGCTCTGACGTGAAATACCGGGTCACGTTGGTGGACGTGAACAACGACCCGTGGGGCCTGGACGGCAACAGGGGCACGCCGGGGATCGGCTGCGAGTCCAACCCCCTCAAGCCGAACACCGTCCCGCCGACCACCAGCCCCGCGCCGGGCGCGGGCGGCGGCCTTCCCGTCACCGGTGTCAACGCCACTGCGCTCGGCGCCGTTGGTGTGATCGCGGTGCTGGCTGGCGTGGCGCTGGTGGTGGCGCGCCGTCGTCGGGTCCGCTTCGACGCCTGACCTTCACCGGAACGCCCCCGCTGCCGTGAGGTGGTGGGGGCGTCCGTGTTTGCCGGACGCGGCTACTGGGTCGGTGCGGCCCCCGCGACCGCACCGAGGACGGCGGGGCGCGGCCAGATGTGGGCGACACTCTCCACCGCGCCGGGAATCCGGCACGGGCAGCCCTCGGCCTCAACGAGGCCGACGCCGGCGGAGAGCCGGTTGGTGGCGCAGACGACGGTCCAGGACGGCACAGGGCCTGCGGTCTGGACGTAGGGCTGCCGTTCGCCGCACTCACTGACTCCCGGCAAGGGCACGACGATCCGGGCTTCGGTGGAGCCGCGCATCCTGAACGGCGCCGTTGCGTCGTGGGATGGGAAGACGCGTTAAGCCCATTGCCGGGTGGGCGGTCAGATCGCTCGGGCGAGTTCGCCAACGCCGCTGCGACCCGCAGAGCGGGCGGTGTGTCGAGCAACGGCGGCACACCGTACACCGAATGTCGCCGGCCCTGCTCGTACCAGCCGCCCAGCCGTCAGCCCACACGGACCGCCCCGGACGAGCGGCCGAGCTGCGCTGTTGCGCCTCTGCAGGTGTCGCGGCCTACCGGCGCCACGGCACCCATCGCCGATGCTGACCGCCGTCGTCGAGCGGCAGGACTACCGTGACCACCGTGCCAACCCCCGGCGCGCTGGTGACGGAGAGCGTGCCCCGGACCTCCCGGACCGCCTCGCCGAGAAGCCGCATTCCGAGGTGATCGGGCTGGGGCGGATCGGTCGTGTCGAAGCCGACGCCGTTGTCGTCAACGGTCAACCGCACCTGATCGCCAGAGGTCTCGACCGTGAGGTCGATCCGGTCGGCGTGGGCGTGCTTGTCTATGTTGCGCAGCGCTTCGCGGGCGCTGCGGTAGAGCAGTTGGCGGACGTTGACCGGCAGCTCGGACGTCTCGACGACCCGCACGTGGCAGACCTTGCCCGTCGCGCGCATCGGTTCCGCCAGCTCGTCCAGAGCGGTCGGGAGTCCGGTGACGGACAGGTCCGGCGGATGGATGTCGACCATGGCCCGCCGCAGCGCCCGTACATCCCGTTGCACGGTGGCGGAGAGCCGACGAACGGTCTCCCGGAGCCGCTCGCCCCCGCCGGACAGGCGCAGCTCCACCGCCCCCAGGGAGTAGCCCACCCCCGCCAGGTCCTGGATGACCTCGTCGTGCAGGTCCCGGGCGATCCTTCGCCGTTCCAGCTCGGATGCGGCGATGGCGTGCTCCAGCAGACGGCCCCGTTCGCGATGGGCGTGGTCCAGTCGGCGGGCGAGCGCCAGCGCCAGCGGAAGCTGGAACAGCTGCAGGACGACAATGGCCAGCAGCGCCAGCGGCGCGAGCCGCCAACCGATGTACCGCGCGTCGTCCTCCAGCCGGTCCGCCGGGAAGTACGCCTCGAACAACACCGGCTCCCCGTCGGTGCCCGACAGGCTCAGGTAGACCTCAACCAACCGCTCGACCTGTTGTTCGTACTCGTGCTCGGCCCGATCCAGCTCGCTGATCTCGGCCGTCACCCGGTTGGTCCCGGCGAGTGCACGGTCCTCGGCCGCGAGCTCGTAGCGGCGCCCGATCAGCTCCGCCTGGTCGGAATAGAGCACCCGTCCGTCGAAACTCCACACCTTGACCCGGACCACCGAGCCGTCCCGCATCCGGGCCCGCACCGCCTCGTCGAGCGCCCGCAGCGCCATCGGATCTCCGGCCCGCAGCCTCGGCGTGCAGTGGGGCGAGATCAGCCACTCGGCCATACCACGCGCGCTGTGCTCGGCGAAGTGCACCGCCTGTTCCCGGGCCAGATGGACGCTCGCCAGGGACACTGCGACCGCTACCCCGATGATGGCCAGCGCGTTGAGGCAGAGGAAGTAGCGGACCGCCCGACGGAGTTCCGGACGCGGCGTGGATCGGCGCACAGCGCGGCGCACGATCAGGAAACCGCGGAGAGCGGGGTACGGGCGGGCGTGTCGGCCAGCTCGGTCGCCTCGGTCAGCAGTTGCGCCAACCGCCGCGCCGAGGTGCCGGCGCCCTCGCCGACCGCGCGCAGGTCGCCCACCGCGGCGAGTTCGCGGGCCATGGCCCGGATGGCGGCCACCACCCCGTCCACGCAGCCGGCGGACACTTCCTGCCGGAGCAGGTCGAGGAAGAGGTGCCGCAGCTCCGCCGACGGCTCGACACCGAGCTCATGACTGAGCAGCCGCCGGCACTCGTCGTACGCCCGGAGCGCTGCGGCCCGGTCGCCGTCCGCCCGGTGGGCGGCGACCCGCAGGTACCAGCCGCGCTCCGCGAGCGGGTCCCACCGCAGGGCCCGCGCGGCGAACTCCAGCGCCACCGGGGCATCGCCGACGGCGAGGGTGTGAGCGGCGGCGCCGACCAACGCGTCGACGATTCGCTTGCGATAACGCTCGCGGGCATCGACCGCCCAGTCGGCGAACGGCTCGTCGACCAGCAACGGCTCATTCGCCAGCATCAGGGCCGCGCGCAGCGGCGGTAGGGCCCGGCTCGGGCCGCAGCCGGCAGCAGCAGCGAGCAGGGCGTCGAAGCGAGTCACGTCTACGCTGACCCGGTCACTGTCCAGGCGGTAGCCGCCGTTGCGGGTGAGGATCACCGAACGCCGCACCGATCCCTGCGGATCTAGGCGACGCCGCAGCACGGACACGTAGCTCTCCAGGGTGGCCACGTGGTTCGCCGGCGGCCTGCCCAGCCACAGCAGCTCGGCCAGCTCGTCCTTGGGCAGCGCGCCCCGCAGGGCGAGCAGCGCCAGGATCTGGCGGGGCTTCACGCCCCCGAAGTCACGGCCCGACAGCACAGCTCGGCCGGCCCGCACCCGGACCGAGCCGAACAACTGGATCTCGTACATCAGGCCCCCCTGCCCCCGCTCCTTCTTCCCCGACTTGACTCTGCAGGTTGGCGCTACTGTGCGGTAGCCACTTCCGTCGCCAGTGGACCCCCGAATCCTTGGGGGGTGCCATGCCGGACCGGCGCAGCCTGGCCCTCGGTCTGCCGATGCGTCACGCCGGTTGGAGTCCGCTCCTCGCCCCAACCGGTACCGGCGGTGCCCGATGGCGGGCAGGCGAGGTGTCGGGAAATGGTTCGGCCATCGCCGTCCGGCCGAGAAGGGCGGGCCGTTAGGACGGATCGATGACGTGGAGTCACTTTCTAGACTGCCAAGGACGGGCGAGCGGCACCGGCGCGCCAGGAGCAGGAGGTCATGATGCGGTCCGTCGGGTCATCGGAGTCCGAGACCGACCGGGCGATCCGGGTGCTGGTGGTTGACGACCACCAGACCTTCGCCGACCTGCTCGCCCTGGCGCTCGACGGGCAACCCGCCCTGACCTGTGTCGGACATGCCAGGACCGCCGCGGACGCGCTGCGCCTGGTCGACCAACTCCGACCCGACGTGGTGCTGATGGATGTCGGGTTGCCCGACCTCGATGGCATCGCGGCCACCGAGCTCCTTCACCGGCGGCATCCGGACGTGCGGGTGGTCGTGCTCACCGCACGTACGGAGCCCGCGTTGCTGGGTCAGGCGATGGCGGCCGGTGCGGTCGGCTTCCTTGCCAAGGACGGCGCGCTCGGAGATGTGCTGCACGCTCTGCGGGCCGCGCACCACGGCACGACGACCGTCTCCGCTCACCTGCTCACCGGTTTGCTCGCCACAGCGCGGTCCCAGGCTGCGCAGGACGCTGCGCCCGGCGGGCTGACCGGCCGGGAGTATGAGGTGCTGCGGTTGATGAGCCAGGGCCAGGACGTGCGGGCCATCGCCCGCGCGCTGGGCATCACGCCGCACACCTGCCGGGGGTATGTGAAGCGGCTACTGGCCAAGCTCGACGCGCACAGCCAACTCGAAGCGGTGGCCATCGCGACCCGTCGTGGGCTGTTGCCCCCGGCTGATGCCGTCTGACCCCGCGTCACCCACCAAGACCCCGCCGATCGGGGCCTCGTGCGCGTGGTGGAGTCGCTCCGTGCCACGAGACGAGGCCCTGACCGGCGGGGTTGCTTCGGCGGAAGCGCCGTCTATCCGGCCGTGACGGCGTAGTTGAGCACCTGCGAGCCGGCCTCGCTGACCGCGTCGATGCGCAGGTTCCCGGCGTTGCCGGTTACCCCCGCAGGCAGCGGACCGCGGTACTGCCAGTCCCCGACCTGGTCGACGCTGACCGGGCCAAGGGTCCCGGACACGCTGGTCGCGGTGTTGCGGACCGTCAACGTCACCGTGTTTGTGCCGGTGGCCACGCTGGAGGTGCCCCGAACCCTCAGGTCGGGCGCGTCGTATGTGGCCGAGGTGATGGCCAGGTCGTCCACCACCTGGAAGACCTGCACGGTGACGAAGTGCGTCGTGCCGTCCCCGCCGCTGACCGTCAATCGGAAATGCAGCGGCACGGCCGGATCGGGCAGCCGAGGCATGGTGAACGTGGCCTTCGCCGAGGTGGGGTTGACCAGGGTCACCGTTGGGTTGCTCCCGATCTTGACCTGTGCCCAGCGGTAGCGCACGACGTTGAGGCTGCCGGAGCCGTCGAGGGTGACGGTGCTGCCGATCTGCCCGTCGAGGCGGCCGACCGCGACTGCCAGCGGGGCGGCGGGGACGTCCACCGCCACCTGGAACCGGGCCGTGGCGCTCAACCCCGTCTGGTCGGTGACCTTGAGTGCGAGGTGAACCGTGCCCGGGTTGAGCGGCGCGAGGAAGCCCGTCACGGGCGCGGACGGGGCGGCGATGACGACCCGGTCCTGGCCAAGACCGACCTTGAACGGAGTGCCGTCGGCGTTGACCTGGGACCAGGCGTAGGTGAGTGCACCCATCCCGATCGACTTGGTGGCGTCGAGTGCCACCGAGGCGCGCGGCTGCACGTTGGTCGGGTGGACCGGCGCCGCGGTGGGCGGAAGGATCGGCGTCGGGGTGACCGTGGCCTTGACCGGTACCTCGATCGAGCCGCCCTTGTCGGAGCGTACGGTCACCTTGAGCGGCGGGGCTTCCAGGTCGAGGATACGGGCCAGCCCGGTGGAGTCGGCGGCGCCGCTGGTGCCGGCGGGGCCGTGGAGCGTGAGCTTGGCGGCAGGGTCGGTGCTGGCCGCGCGTACGGCGAGGACCGGCCGTCCGGCCGCGTTGAGCAGCCAGGTCGCCGCCGTGACGTTCACCCCGTCGACGACCTTGACCGTACGGGTGGCGACAGGAGTGTCGCTGAGGTTGCGGATGGTCAGCGTTCCTGGCGCGCTCTGCCCGGCGTAGGAGACGTTGGCGACGTAGCGGCCGTGGCTGCCGTACATCTGCCGGCGGGCCACGTGCCCCTGGTCGCCGAGGGCGCCGTTCTCCACCACGATGACCTCGTTGTCGTCGGAGGTGGCGTGGACGAGGATGGTTCCGCCGTCGGTGCCGTCGGTGTTCCGGGTGTAGATCGCCGACTCCGGCGCCACGTCGGCGTTGACGGCCTTCTTGCCCATGATTGACCACTGTGCCTGCTGGACGCAGTCGGTGGCCGCGACTCCGACCGGCAGGGGGTTGCACAGGGCGTTTGACGGCGCACCGGCCGCCACGTCGGGGCCGATGAGCTGGAAGTAGTTGGTGTTGTACGGGCTGCCGGTGAACGTGTGCTCGGCGTTCGGGTCACCGATGTACCCGTCCGGCGGGGCCGGGTTGCGGGTATCCCAGCGCAGGAACGGTCCGAGCCGGCTGTTCAGCGCGCCGCTGAAGTTGTTGGTGCCGATGCCGATGTCTTCGGTGAAGTTGATCTCGCCGCCCTCGGCGGTGAACACCTCCTGGCCGTACGGGTGGACGACCCGGTAGGTCTCGCCCGCCTGGAGCCCGTCCACGCGGATGCGGATCCGGCCGAACGTGATCTGGTCGCCCGGACGGGCGACCTCCATCGCGAATGCGCCCTCCAGCGCCGTCTCCACCTGCGCCGAGAGGTTGCCGACGTCCAGCTCGCCGACCGCCGCGTTGTAGAAGAACTCGTCCGGGAAATGGTCAGGCATCGACGGCGCACCGGTGAAGCCGTTGGCCACCAGCCCGCACAGATCCGCCGGCGCCGTGTCCAGACACGGCTCCAAGCGCAGGCCAGTCTTGTCCGAGTACCAGGCGGGGAAGCCGTGCTCCGCGATCGGCCCCATCGCCTGCAGGCCGGCGTTTTCCGGCACCGCAGCGCTAGCAGGCACCACGAGCAGGGCCGCCGCGGTGAGGGCGGCTACTGCGGCCCCCAGAGCCTTCCGTCGTCGATTCATCTTCGTCCTCACTTGTCGTTGGTCGCTGGGGACGCGGCAGTCGGTCCGCCGTGGCCGGGGCCGTGGTTGGCAGGGTCGTTGGCAGCAGGAGTCCTGGCCGCCTCGGGCGGCAGGACCACCTCGGTGCTGCCGCCGCCGTGGTAGGCGAGCACGCCGTTGGTGGCCTCGACGGGAACATCGAAGATGAGCGTTCCCGACAGCTGGGTGTCCGCCGGGAGGCGTGTCCCGGGCAGGACGGACCTGTGCGGTTTCCGGGCGATCTCGCCGGGAACCTGCAGGGAGAACCGGTCAACGGCGTACGCCAGCGGCTGATCCGCCGAGGCCCGCAGGGTGACGTCGATCGACACTCGGCGTTCCCCATCGGCGACCGGGTCGGCGTCGGTGCCCATCCCCGGCATGGCGTGTTGGGGTCGGGCTGCCGAGATGACCTGTTCGACGGCGACAACTCCCCCGTCGGGCAGGGCGAGCCGGCCGGGTCCGGCATCCGGGGGCGGAGCCGACGCCACTGCCCAGGCCGCGCCAGCGAGCACCGCGGCCACGCCGGCCGCGACGGCGGCAAGCCGTATCAAGCGCTTCATCATCGATTCACCGCCGTCACTGTGAGCTGGTCGACCGAAAGATCGAACGGGTACGCCAGGTCGCCGATAACCCGGATCCGGACCGTCCCGTCCGCCGCGACGGCCCGGGCAGGGGCGGCGATGTCGACGTCCGCCCGAGACTCGTCCAACCCCTGGGTGTACGTGCCGAGCGCCCGCCACGTGTTCGTCGCGACGTCGTACCATTGCAGCCGGACCCGTGTGTTGCGCATGCTCGACCGCAGCGAGGCGGACACGTTGAGCGCCGCGGCCGACCGCAGGTCAGCCGGCACCGCCACCGTCGCCGTCACGTCCGCCGTCGGACGCCCCGCCACCGGGGCGGACGCGACGACCAGGTAGCGCCCGTCGTCGGCCGCGGTCTCCGCCACGTCGCCACGGACGCTGCCGGTTGTCGCCGACCAACCGGACGGTGTGAGCACCGCCGTCCGGCCGGTCCACGGCAGGTCGTACGCGACCGCGAGGTCGGCCGACACATTGCCGACCGCGTCGATCGCCACCGTCCGCAGCACCCGGTCCATCGAGACCCGCACCGGGGCGGTGTAGAGCATGCCTCGGGTAGCGGTCGGCGCCGTGCCGTCCAAGGTGTACCGAATGGTGGCGCCGGCCTCAGCGGTCAACGTGACCGAGGTCGGGCCTGCCAGGGCGCCGACGCCCGGGTTGGCAATGGGCGGTTGCGGCGGGGTGCGGTCCACGCTGTTGTAGTGGCCTACCTCGACGCTCGCCTGGCCGCCGTCGGCCGGTGCGGTCAACGGCACCCGGGCGACGACGGCACCGTCGGCGACCGGGCCGGTTGCCCGCCAGCCCGTCGGCACCGTCACCTCGACGCCGTACCGGGTGCCGGCCTTCACCGGGAAAGCCGCCCGGCCGGTGCCGTCAGTGATGGCGGTGGCCAGCACCTGGCCGGCGGTGTCGAACAGCCGGACCGTCCGATCGGCGAGGGGATCCTCGCCGGCCTCCTGCACGCCGTCGGAGTCATGGTCGTGGAACACGCCCACCGAGACCGAGCCGGGCTGCACCCAACCGCCGGCGGCCTGAGTGTCACGGGCGCGGGTGACCTCAACGTCATAGATGCCGTCGGTGTTCACCCAGGCGATCGGCGACACCGGCGGCATCGGCACGATCTCGTATCGCCCGGGCGGCACGACGGCACCGGCGGTGCCGGTCTCGTCGGTGGTCGTGCGCGCCACCTCGACGTGCTCGTCGGCGGTCACCACAGCGACCGGCCAGTCGGCGAGGGGCGCCTCGCCGGCGTCGCGCCGGCCGTCCCGGTCGGCGTCGTCGAACAGCGTGGAGGTGACCACCCCGTCGGCGAACGCGCCCAGCACGACGACCTCGGTCGCGCCGGCCGGGACCTCGACCGCCCCGTCCGGTCCGCAGTCCAGCAGTGTCACCCCCACGGGGGTGGTAACCAGCGCCTTCGCGCACTGCCACGGCAGACCCGAGTCGGGGCGCAGCACCTGGATCCGCGTGGCGCCGCCCGCCGGGTCGACCACGGCACCGTCGTCGGCGGTCCTGGCCGATGCGATCCGGTCCCCAGCGGTCAGCTTCACCACCAGGCCGCCGATGGTCGGCTCGCCGTCATCGGCCGCAGCGTTGCCGTTGGCGTCGTCGACGGGCCGGACCAGCAGGCCGGGCACGCGTGTGACACCGATCGCCACGCCGGCGGGGCCGGTGCCGACCGTCACGGCGGCGGGCAGCGCGGTGGTCGCCCGCCAGCCGGTACGCGGCCGCAGGTCGGCCGACCAGCCGCCGGCGGTCACGCCGGTGACGGTCGCCGAACCGTCGGGACCGGTGGTGGCCGGTGCCAGCGTGGCGGCACCGTCGAGCGTCACGGTCCAGCCGGGCAGGCCGGCCTCGCCTGAGTCACGGACACCGTCGGCGTCCTGGTCGTCGAAGACCAGGGCCTGCACGGTCGCGAGCGTCGACAGGCCGACCGCCACCTCCGCCCGTCCGGCGTCGTCCGACAGATCGAGGCGCCGCTTGGCGAGACCCACGACCGCCATGCCCGAGGGGGCCTCGACCGCGACGTCGTACGACCCGGGGGCCGGCGAGAACGTCGCGGTGCCGTCGACGGCGGTGGTTGCCGCCGTGACCTCGGCGCCGGCCGGGGTGAGCAGGCGCACCTTCACGCCCCGCCGGGCCAGCTCGCCCGCGTCCTGCACTCCGTCGGCGTCCTCGTCGTCGAACACCCGCACCACCGCGTAGCTACGCTCCAGCGGCATCAGCGGCCAGTACGACGCCGCGTACGGGTTGTCGCGCGGGGTGCGCGGGCTCGGCTGGAAACCGGCGTCGGCCTGCGGCCTGGCATAGACGCGCGCCATCCCCCAGATCCCGTCCGGCAGGGCGAAGCTGGTCGGTGAGGACCACAGGTGGTCGCCCACGGCCGGCAGTCGCACGTGCGCGTTCACGGCCTTACCGGCACCGATGCCGCCCTGGACGCCGACGAGTTCGGTCTGTGCGTCGTACGGCTCCTGCCGCCAGAGCGCGCCGTCGAGTTGGAATCCGGTCTGCCGCGGCTTGTTGCCACCCAGCACCCGCACCCTTACCTGGTCGTTGGCGTAGGCGCGGATGATCGGTGTCGCGGGGTCGCCGTAGGTGACGGAGCTGAACACGTTCGCCCAGCCGGACGTGGTCGCCCCGGTGGCCTTGCCGCCGGGCACCGCGCCGAGGCGTCGGTGCAGCGGGGCGTTGGCGTAGTTCACACCCTTCTCCCCGCCGTCCTCCGTGCCGCCGGCGTGCACGTCACCACCGTCCGGCTCCGGCGGCGCACCGCCTTCGGCGCCCCCCTCCGCGTCCGGCTTGTCCTTGATCTCCGCTCCGCTGGCCGTCCGCAGGTCCATGCCATCCTGGTAGATCAGCGCGGACTCGCGGAAGTCCTGCCGGCCCGCTACCCGGATGTCAGCGGCGGTGCCGCTGCGAATCTCCGAGCCGGTGGACGGGTCGTGGTAGGTGGCGTGCTGCGGCTCGATGACCAGCGCGCCGGCCAGGCCGTGGTGACGGTGTCCGCGGACGTCGCCGTAGTCGACGATGTTCGTCGCGCCCAACTCGCTGTCGGCGAACCACTCGTAGCTGACCGTCTGCCCGATTCCCACCGTCGAGTCGGGGTTGAAGCCGATCGCGGCGCCGTCGGACAGCCGCACGTCATGACGTACCAGCTGTGGGTGCATCGACACCCGGGTGCCCATCGGCGTGCCGGTACGCGGTTCGAGGATCTGCGGCACGTCACCGCCCACGCCGTTGCGGTGGTTGGCGTACTCCGGCGGCAGCGCGTTGCGCAGGTTGACCCTTACGCAGTCCCCGGCGTTGGCGCGGATCACCAGCGGCTCGGGCTTCTTCATTCCGGAACGCACGGCCTGCTCGTCCTGGGCGAGGACGTACATCAGCGCCTTCGGGTCGTTGTCGCCGTACTCGTTGTAGGTCACGCCGCGGTTCAGCGCGACCACGTCGAAGGTCCGCACGGGAACGGCGGGCGGGCAGGCCACGCCGGGCCGTTGCGCGGGCGGCGGCGCCTGCCGCGACGCCGGGGTTGGGGCGGGGCCCGCCGTACCGGTGGGTTGGTTGTCGGGCAGCGCGCGCAGACCCGGGACAGGTGCGCCGTGCACCCGCATGATGCCCCACATGCCGCGCCACTGGTCGTCAATGGAGGTGCCGCCGTACAGGTAGTCACCGCGGCAGGGGGTGTCGGTGTTCTTGCAGTCGAACCCGGGCAGCTCGGCGTTGAACGCCTCCGAGATGCCGATGGTCTGGGCGTTGACCAGCGGGGAGTCGGGGTCGTCCGGCTCCTCGCGCCAGCGCAGCCCATTCACCTGGAACAGGTGCTGCTCCTCCTGCGAGCCCTGGACGACTCGCAGCTTGACGTTGTCCCGGGCGTAGCCCTGCAGCAGCGGGGTCATCGGGTCACCGAAGACCCAGGAGCTGAACTTGTGGGCGGGATCGACCGGCTTGTCGTCACGGGTACTTCGTTCGCTCAGCGGAGCGTTGCGGTAGTTGATCGCGAACGTGCCGGGGTCGCGGTCCGGGTACGCCTCGGGCGCGCCGGGCGCGTTGACCACATCGTGCGAGTTGCGCGGATCGCCGCCCTTCTTCACGAGGGGCACGAAGTCCGCGATGGCGAGGCCGTACTCGCGGTAGTCGTCGTTGGCGCCCGGGCCGATCAGGTCGACGCTCTCCCCGGCCGCCTCGCCGACGCAGCTCGCTGCGCAAGGGGTGCCGTGCGCGGGGTTGTTGATGGGCTGCTTGAACTGGCCGGTGGCCGGGTCACGCACGTCGAAGCCCTGGGGCTCGATGATGAGCGCGCCGTAGTGCCCGCGGTGCTGCACGATCGCCGGGAAGTGGTGGTCGTGGGTGAACGCCGTCCGTAGCTCGTAGTCGGCGTACCACCGCTCGTGCAGGGTCTGGCCCCACAGTCCGCCGGAGTCGGCCGGCGGCGTCCACTCACGGCGATCGTCGATCCGACAGCCGGTGCTCTGCCCGCCGAAGAAGGTGTCGCTCGGTTTGCAGGTCACCTCGCCGGATGCCTGCTTGGCGGTGAGCGCCGCCTGCTCCGAGGTGAAGGCGGCCTGCTGGTAGTTCCAGCCGTTGGAGCCGCCGTCGGAGGCGGTCACGTCGAACTTGACCAGGTGAACGTGCCCACCGGCCATGTTCGTCTGCTTGATCTGCTGGAACGCGTCGCCGCCCACCCAGTTGGGCGCCATCATGGTGAGCGAGAAGTTGATGCAGTCGCCCGCGTTGGCCCGGATGAACAACGGCTCGACCTTCCTACGGCCGGCGAGGATGTCCGGCACGTCCTTGGTCAGCACCATGACTCGGGCCTGCGGGTCGTGGTGGCCGGCCTCGTTGTAGACGAGATCGCGTTGCAGGACGGTGACCTCGTAGTCGACCTCTCGGGCACCGGCGGGGCACGGGTCGGCGTACGGCGCACCTCGCGGCGCGGTACCGCCGTTGTTGTGCCGCGCCACGACGGCGCGCTCGACGGCGAGCTTGGCCTCCTCGATGGTCCTGCCGCCGACCAGCCGGGGTGCGGCCCGCTCCGGGGTCCCGTCGACGCCGCCCTCGGTCACCGAGCCGGGCGGCTGCGGCGCGCGGAACCCGTACGTCCCAGGGATCATGCCGGGGAAGCCGGGGTTGTCCGCGGTCGGGGCAGGCGGCGTTGGCTGGCCCTTCAACGGGATCAGCGGCCGGACGTTCACCCCGTCGGGCGTAGCCGTGGAGCCGTCCAGCCGGACGTCGTGCACGCGCATGATCGCCCAGTAGCCCTCGGCGAAGTGCGGATAGAGATGGCAGTGGAAGATCGAGTCGCCGAACGTGCCGTTCTGCGATCCCGCACCGTAGAGCAGCTCCGCCGTGTAGGCCTCCCCCGGCCCGTAGCTTTGCGAGTCGAGGGTCGACGACGCCGGCTTGGCGCCCGGCCCGTCGCCGCTGGCGCCGTTCTCGCGCGGGTCGGCCAGCCACTGGTGGGCGTGCAGGTGGAAGACGTGGGTCTCCTTCACCCCGGACAGGCCGAAACGGATCTTGGTGGCGTCACCGGTGTAGGTGTGGAAGACGTTGGAGACGAAGCACGACTCGGGCACGCCGCAGTCCTCGGCCTCCTTGCGGTCGCCGGCGCCCTTTGGCAGCCACGGTCCCTTGCCGCTGGCCAGCTTGATAAGCGCCGGGTCGCCGTACGGCCACGACGACAGCCACGTCTCCTCGCCGATGCAGTCCGGGCACGCCTTGGCCTCGCGGTCCTCCATCGGCTCCGAGCCGTAGTTGAAGCCCATGCCGACGTACGGGATCTGGTCCTGGGCGAGCTGGATGCTTTCCCGGAACGATGGCGCGCCCGGCGGGTGGATGTCGGCCTCGACGTACAGTTCGCCGCTCTGGTTCTTCGCGGCGGTGTAGGTGGAGCTGGGGTTGCCGTTTCCAGACAGCACGGCGCCGCTGCGCGGATCGGTCCACACCGAGTCCTTCGGCTCGACGGCGAGCCCGCCGTAGAGCCCGATCCCCCGGGAGCCGGCGTCATGCTCACCGCCGGCCGGAGTGGCCATGTCCTGAAACAGGAACAGCCCCTCCTGCGCCGGCACCCGCCAGAAGTATGTGGTGGACTGCCCGATGCCGACGGTCGGGTCGGCGTTGTTGCCCACGCGTGCACCGCCGTCACCGCGGACGTCCACGACCACACCGGTGGCCTGGATGCCGACCCGCGGCGCGGCGGGCAGCCCGTACACGGGGTCGGACGACAGCCGGTTGGTGAGGGTGACCCGGACGCACTCGCCCTCGTTGGCGCGCAGCACCAAAGGGCGCGGGCGCAGCCGACGGTTGCCCGCGGGATCATCCGCCGCGTTCTCGGCCAGCGGGCGCCACCAGTTGGTGATGGCGGCGACGTCCTGGTCGAGGGCGAAGATGCGGGCGTTGCGCAGCGTCCTGCCGAATCGGTTGAACGGCACGTCGACGGTGATCGCAGATACCGAATAGATGCGCTGCTGCTGACCGGCGACGCAGGGGGCGGCCTCCGCCGGGTCCGCGGCGGCCGCCGGTTGCGCGGGCACCGCGAGCAAGCCGCCTACCATCATCGTGGCCACGGCCGGACGCGACGCGGCGCGGATCAGCCGCACCGGCCGCGGCCGCCGCCAGCGCGACAGCGCGGCCGCGCTCACCACCAGCAGGGTCGCCGCCGCCTGCACCGGCACCTGCCGCAACGCCCCCGCCACGGACACGCCGGCGGCCCACGCCACGGGGACGGCTGTCGCGCTCGCCGTGATGAAGACCGTCCCGGCCGCAGCCAGCCCCGCCGGCACCGGGCGCGACACCCGCCACGACAGCCAGGCGGCTGCGGCGACGGCCGTGACCGCAACCGGAACGGCCACCAGCAGCCGCAGCAGCCCCGGCAGGCCACCGCCGGAAGCTTCCGGAAGGACCGCCAGCGCCAGTCCGACCGTCACTGTCGTAACGGCCAGCGCTGCCGGCGACGGCCGATGCGAATGGACCATGGTCTTCATTGGTTCTTCTCCCCACGCATTCAGGGTTGCGACGTGGACGGTTGCGGGCTTGGCGAGGTTCTACGGCGGCGGCGTCGACACGAGCAGCGCCGCGGCGACAACCGTCGCGACGCCAAGGACGACTTCGAGGGAGACCACGCCGAGTAGCGCAGCTGCACTGTCGTCGACGCGGACCCGGGATCTGGCCCGCTTCAGTCGGCCGATCAGCACCCGGTGGTTGACCCCACCGGCCACGACGATGGCCACGACGAGCAGAAGCTTCATCGTTGCGGCAGCGCCCCAGGTCGTGCCGGACAGCGACCGGAGGTCGACGTCGGCCAGGAAGGGCTGCGCAAATCCGGTGACGACGGCGACCGCGACGGCCAGCACGGCGAGCCGGGAGAAGCGGGCTGCGCACGACAGCAGTACCTGCCGGCGCCGGTCTGCCGTTCCAGCGCGCAGTGCGATGGGGACCACTACGGCAAGGGCCAGCACGCCGGCAACCCAGACCCCGCCGGACGCCAGGTGCAGCAGGTCGACAAGGATTCCGAGGGCGTTGGTGACACCGGCGTGGCTGGTCATCGGCAGGCTGGCAGCCAGCACGACGGCCGGCGCCGCCCAGCCGAGCCAGCCGGCCGGCGCGGGCGCGGCGAGGGCGGTGGCGACCACGAACCAGAGCACCACGGCCACCGGTACGCGGATGGCCGTCCAGCTGCCGACCTGGCTCGACAGGGCCTGCAGCACGGCGTCGCCGGTGTCGTTTTTGGCGGAGGCGGCCTGAAGCTGGTCGGCGAACCGCCAGAAGGTGAGCAGTGCGGACGCCCCGACGGCGACGGCGGCGCACCGCAGAACTTGGCGGAAGCGCGTGACGGCCCGCGGAACCTCTCGCTGAGCGGCGCCCAGCGACCGCAGGAACAGCATCGCCACTGGGAGCGCGCCAACCAGGAGCAGCGCGGACCCGAGGGTGACCGTCCGCAGCGCCAGATCGACGGGCGGCGGGCCGGTCATCGTTTGTCCCTGGTCTGTACGGGCGCGCTGCGGCGACGGGCGAGCACCGCCGCGCCGGCTCCGAGCAGCGCGATGGCCAGTGCTAGAAGGATGTTGATCGGAAAGGTCCCGCTCTCCGACGAGACCGCCACAGCCGTGTCCTGGATATCGGTGCCCTCGGTTGCCGCCGTGGCGGTGAAGTTCGGGCTGTTGTCGGGCGCGGCGGAGGCGCTGGCGGACGGCGAGGCGGACGCGACGCAGTCGGTCTTACCGGCCACGGTGAAGGGCACCTCTCCGGAGATGGGGTGCCCGTCCTCGCTCAGCGCCCGCCACCGGACGGACCACGCACCACTGGCCGGTGGCGGTCCGCCGGTCGGAAGCGTGGCGCGCACGTCGCGGTCCCGGACGGTCACCTGAGCCGGCACGGCACGACCGCACCCGTCGGTGACGGTCAGCGACGCTGACAGGATGCTGCCACCGAAGACCAGCGACACGGAGGCGGGCGCCGCGCCGTTCACCGAGCCTGCCGCCGGGTTGGAGGACTTCAGCTCGCTGTGAGCGACGGCCGGGGCCGGTCTGACCACGTCGACAGCCAGGAACGCGACTATGATCATGGCCGCGAGGAGCAGGCCCGGCACAGACCAGGCCCCGCGCACCCGCGCCCCGCCCATGCGACTGTTCCCCAATGTCCTCACCCCGATCGTTCTCACGAAGAGAACGGTGCGGGGCCGACCTTGGGAAAAGCTTAGGAATCCTTTATCCCGCCGTTATCCGGCCGGCGGGGTCGGCCAGGACCTGCACGTTCACGCCGTGGCGCGTCTGCTTGCCGGAGTAGTAGGGCCGCTGGTCGGCGACCCTGTCGATCGGGATCACGGTCGTCGAGGATCGCATACGCCAGCCGGGCGGCCCGGCGCATCGCTTCGGCGAGGTCCGCGGCGTGGGCGGCGAGCAGGCGACGGCTTCCCGCAGGTACCGCCACACCGTCGTCACCCACACGCCGAAACCGGCGGCGAGGCGGGTGAGGGTGTCACCGTTGCGCAGGTGGGCCAGGGCCACCAGCGCCTGCTGGTGCGTGGGCAACCTGCGCCAGCGGGCGCCGAGCGTCACGCCGCCGCGCACCTGCTCAGCTGCCCTTGATCACGATGAAAAGGGCTCATTGCGGTGCAGCAGCAGAGGATTGCCACTCGCCTTCCCGCATCCGGTGTTCCAGAGCGGCCCGCACCGAAGCAACCAGCACAGCCCGCAGCCGACTCTGCCTCGCCTGGCGAGCCGGCTACTGGGGCGTGAACCGCGGACGTGGTCACCCATCCGTCGCCGGTGCGCTGCAACCAGCACTGGTACGTGCCACTGATCATCGCGCCGTACCCGTTCTGCATCTCCAGCTCGCCGGAGACCCCGTACACGTCGCCCGTCGCGGTCTGCGTTTCCGTGGGCCCTACCCCTGGTCGTGGTGCCTAGATCCCCCACCGTGCCCGGACCTCCGCGGCGTGCTGCTCGGCGACGTCCATGTCGGCGCCGGCCGCGCGCAGCAGCTCGACGATCGGCCCGCTGATGCCCTGCGGATCGGCCAGCGCGGCGCCGGCCTGGATGCCGAGCAGCTTGGGGTCGCGGGTGACGGCGTGCACGGCGGCGATCGCTTCGTCGCGGGGCGCGCCACGCTCATGTCCGATGCAGTAGCGGGCGGCGACGCCGGACAGCTCGGCGAGCAGCAGCCGATCCGCCTGCGGCAGTAATGGCACGTGCACCATCCTACGGACCGGGCCCTTCGACGGCGATGACGACACGAGCGCCCCCGCCACGTGGGGGCGTTCGTCGGCTCCGGGTCAGGACAGCCCGCAGGTCACCGCGTCGGTAGGTCCGGCTGGCCGGTCCGCCAGCGGGGCTGTCCGTCGGCCAGCGTGGTCGTGCACGTCAGGTGTCGCCCGCTGTCGTCGACCATCGTCCGCCCCGGCATGTCGCACGGCTCGCCCGACATCCCGTTCGGCGCCGGTTGAACGGTGAGCGCGGCGACCGCCAGCATGATCAGCCGCCAACGTCCGCACTTCATGCGCTTCACCGAAGATTTCCCCTCGCCGCAACGGTGGGAGGCCCTGCCAGGAACCGGCCTGCCGCCGGCGGCACTCCGCCTCGGGGCAGTCGCAATACCAGCCCAACTCGAAACGGGGGATCCGGTTACCGCCGCACGAGTGAGTAGGCCCGACAGGTCTGCCGATCGCCGCGCAGCCGAGGCAGATCAACGCGACCGGCTCGCTCACCACGGCGCCGGGAGGGCGCGCAGGGCGGCACGCAGGCGTCGGTCCATCGCGACTGTCGGCTCCGCCTGAAAACTGACCACGTGGTTCCGGGCGGAACAGAGGGGTCAAGGTTGAGCCGGCGTTGACACATCCTCGACGCCACGCCGGTGCTGGCACATCGCGTTCCTGTTCCCCAGCGCGGTGATCATCGCGCTCTGACAGTGGGCACAGCGAAGCCCCGGCACCTCGAGGTGCCGGGACTTCGCTGTGGCTATGCCACGCAGAGGTCGGTTCAGGCGGGAATGACGGCTGAACCGTCGGGTACGCGAGCATCGCCACGGGTGGTCCGACGTGCGCGAGAAGGGAGCCCGCGATGAAGGGCAAAATCCTGACAGGGTTGAAGAAGAAGGCGCGGCAGATCATGGTGACCCGCCGCGGCAGGAACAACGTGATCACCAAGCCGGGCAAGGCGACAAGGCCCGGCAGGCGCTATCAGTGAGAGCGTGACCCGGCCCGCGGGACGGTCGGGCGCCAGCGGGGCGGGCCGCCAGTTACCGTGAGGAAGCGTGTCGGGGCGGTTCGTAGCCGCGGCAACGGCAGGGCAGGTCAGAACGGGATGATGGGCCCGCCGCCGGCGAGGCCGCCGTACAACCCGGGCTGCCCGGTGAGCACGTTGCACCCGTTGTCGACGGCGGCGAGTAGCGCGCTGGCCGCGTCGAGTCGACCGACGGTGTCGTATACGACCGCGAGGGCCTGCCAGCTGACCGGGTCGATGGTGAGCACTGCGGCGGCCGGGTGGTTGACGAGCAGGTCGAGGCGGTCACGGTCGGCGACGGCGCGGGAGGACTCGGCGAGGCACAGCACGGGTAGCCCGAAGTGGCAGTCCTCGTCGGCGACCTCGGCGATCACCTCGCCGACGTCAATCGACTTGCGGGTGAAGGCGAGGATCGCGGAGGCGTCGAGGATGACCCGGATAGGGCAATCGTTCACGCGGCGCGGGCGGGCAGGCCGATCTGGGCGCGCAGCTCGGCGTCCAGCTCCGGGGTCCAGCGGCGCTCGGCGTCGTCGAGCTTCCGCCGAGCGCGGGCCTTGCCCTCCGCCGTGACGACGATGCCGGCGGCGGCGAGGATCTCCTCGCTGCGGGCGCCGGTCTCGGGGCTGTTGGCCATGTCCGCAGGATACCCCTGGTCAGGGGTGCCAGTCTCGCGCAACGGCGGCTGCGGGGTGGTGCCGCTGGTGCTGGAGGGGCAGCTGGGGCGTCAGCGCGGGCAATCGGCTCTTCCGCGCCTTGGCGCCCGACGCGGCGGCTGGTGGGGATATCCCCGCCAGCCAAACCGGCCGGGCGGGCCGGCCGGCGGTCGGATCGCTGAATGGCAGAAGATCACGTCCTGCGCCCGGACGCCGTCCGGCACCGTGGTGTCCTGCCGGATGCGGTCGCCGGCCGGGCCCGGCAGCGCCGGCTCACGGCACCACCGGCGGCCGGCGCACCATGGCCCTGTCGGCGAGCGGTGTGCTCGGCAACGCGCCGAAGGGCGTCATCCGGCAGCAGCACGCGGCCGACGAACCGGTCGAAAACGCGCTGTGCGGGCTGGGCGGCGCAGATGCCACTCGGCCACGGCAAGGTTGATCAGCCAACCGGCGAGCACCAGCCCTGCCCGAATGTTCCCGTCGGGCTGTTCGCCTGTCGCCACGAGGTACGGCGCGTGCGTGAACGCCTGCGTGCCGGCGCCGAGGCCGATCGCGTAGCCGCGCACCATCCACGCCCGGTGCCGGGTGAAGTCGCGGCGTAGCGCGGCGGCGAGGCCGAGCAGGATCAGGGCGGCCATGGCCGAGCCGAAGACGAGCCGCATGCCGGCGAGCACGTCGTTGTCGTGGGCCGGCAGGTCGTACGCGAACGTCATCCACAAGCCGGAGACGGCGACCGTCAGTCCACAGGGGACGAGCACCCGGCCGGCGAGGCGGTGCCAGCGGCGGCGGCGCAGGCTGGGTACGAACTGGAAGGCGCCGAGGATCGTGTAGACCACCGCGCCGACGATGTGCAGGACCACCGGCAGGGGCTCGGCGACGAAGCGGGCGTTCGCTGTGGTGACCTCCGGTCCGGCGCCCAGTTCGGTCAGCCGTGCCGCACCGGCGATCATCGGTATCAGGCCCAGCAGGATCAATGCGGCCGGCAGCCGCCACTCGCGCATCGTCATGCCATCGATGGTGGCCGCCGTACCCGCCCCGGCTCATCGACACATGGGCCGCGATCGGGCTGGCCCATGGTCGTACGCCGTCGTCGTACTTTCAGCGGGCGCCGTCGCCGTCCACTCGTCGCCGACCCTGGCGACGGGCGAGACGGTGATGCCGAGCGGGTGGCACCGGCGTCGAGCACGGCGTCGCTCGCTTCCAGGCTCGCGTCGCCGACCCGGTCCGCTGCTCGTCTGAGAGGCCGGCGAGCATCCCGGCGATCCCCGCCGGGCAGGTGCTGACCGAGTGGCGGTGGCCATTTCCTGCCCGAACGGCTCCGTCATGAGCGTGCAGGCGAGCTCGCCGTCGCCGGTGGCGTGCCCTGATGTAGTTGCGCCTCGCGCGGTCGGTCGGGTCGGTGCGCTGCCCCGCGTACGCGGGGCAGCCGACCACGACAAGGCGACGAGGCCGGACGGGCAGCAGGATGCGGCCGTGGGTGTGGACGAATTCAGCCGCGTGCCCGCGTGCGGTTGGTCTCGTACGCCCACATCGCGATCTCGACCCGGTTACGCACGCCGAGCTTGGTCATCAGGCTGGTGATGTGCGACTTGACGGTGCTCAGCGTGATGTAGAGCTCGCCGGCGATCTCCTGGTTCGTGCGTCCCCGCGCGACCGCGACCAGTACCTGCTCCTCCCGGCCGGTGAGTGCCTCGATCGGCTGCTTCAGCGGCGCGACGGGACCCGCGTCGGCGAACGCCTTCAGCAGCCGCGTGGTGACGCTCGGCGCGATCAGCGCGTCCCCGTTGGCGGCCGCGTGTACGGCCTGGGCGAGCAGGTCGGGCCCGGCCTCCTTGAGCAGGAAGCCGCGGGCACCCGCACGCAGTGCCGCATAGACGTAGTCGTCGAGATCGAAGGTCGTGATGACGACCACCGCGAGCGGCTCCGCGACCGACGGCCCGGCGAGCAGCCGAGTGGCCTCTATGCCGTCCATGCCGGGCATGCGAATGTCGAAGAGGCACACGTCGGGGCGGAGCCGCCGGGCGAGCTCGACCGCCCGGCGGCCGTCGCCGGCCTCGCCGACGACCTCGATGCCGGGCTGCGCGTTCAAGATTATGGTGAGTCCGGTGCGGACGATCGCCTGATCGTCCGCGACGAGCACGCGCACCGTCACGCGCCAACCCCCGAGCGCGGGAGCACGGCCGTCACGGTCCACCCATGGTCGGCATTGGGGCCGGCCTCGCAGGTGCCGCCGAGCAGGTCGGCGCGCTCCATCATGCCCATCAGGCCGAACCCGGGCGAGCCAGCCGGGCGAGCGGGGCTTGCCTCGCCGTCGTCGCTGACCCGCAGGCGCACGGAGGTGTCGTCGGCCGCGACGCTGACCTCGATGCGGGTGGCGTGGCGGGCGTGGCGGCGGGCGTTGGTGACCGATTCCTGGGCCAGGCGATAGAGCGCGGAGCCGACCGTGGGTGGCAGGTCGTCGAGGTCGCCGCGGATCTCCACGTCGACGGCCGGCCCGGCGCGGCAGCGGCCGGCGAGCCGCTCGATGTCGGCGACCCGCGGACTGGGCGCCAGGTCGGCGGGCTGGTCACGGCGCAGGACGCGGACCATCGCGCGCATCTCGGCGAGCGCACGGGACGCCTCGGCCTCGATCACGCGGAGCGCCTCGACGGCGGCGCCCGGCTGGCTGGCTGAGGCGGCGATGCCGGCCTGGGCGCGAATCGCCATCGCCGACACGTGGTGGGCCACGGTGTCGTGCAGGTCACGGGCGAGCCGCTCGCGCTCCAGTAGCTTGATCCGATCGAGCTCGCGCAGCCGGGCGGCTGCGCGGAAACGGACCGCGGCGCCCAGCGTGGCCGCGGCGAACATTACCGCGAAACCGGCGACCAACTCGCCGCCGCTGATCGAGCCGGCCAGGCCGGCGGCGGCCACCTTGGCCGTCACGAAGGCCGAACCGATCACGGCATCCAGGCCGGAGCCCCACCGGAACAGCGCGTAAGTCAGCAGGACCAGGAAGCTCGCCGTGTACATCTGGCAGGCATCGCCGGGCAGCACGAACGGGGCGACCGCCGTGAAGCCGAACGCGATCGCCACCATCGCGAGTGGCTCTGTGCGCCGCCACAGCAGCGTGGGCAGCAGCGTGAGCGCGATGACGAGGCAGCCCACCCGCCACGGCAGGCCGGGCCGGGCGATCCCCTCCAGCACGATCGCCGGCGCGAAGACGGCGATCAACGCCCAGTCGCGCCACACGCGGGCCGGGGCGTGTGGGGCGCGCGGCTCGGCCAACACGGCGCGCAGGCGAGGGTGCATAGGACCATCGTACGAACGGCGGTGCGACTTCAGATCGTCCCAAAGTACGACTGATTCGTCCCGCCGAGAGCGTGAGCCGGCTGCGCCCGCTCCGGGCCTCCACGACCGCCCCAACGGGCCCGGAACTGCTCGATGATCTCGTCGGCGACGGCGTCCCAGGCACGAGCCGCAGCCGGCCGCTGACATATGGAACCGGCCGGGACAATGTGCATTCGCTGACCCGACTGGAGTCAAGCATCGCGGCGATGGAGAAGGAGAGCGGCGAGGGTCAGGGCGGAAAGTGTCCAGATGATCGTGGCGGCGGCGCCGCGGGGCGAGTCGAGGGCCGCGGTGCCCGGGAGGTAGGCGGCGCTGGTGGCGAACCGAGCGCGCAACAGGGGGCCCGCGACGAAGTAGAGACCGAGCAGCAGCACCACGGCGGGCAGCGCGCGGCGGACGACGCCGGTGACTGCCGCCCCCAGCAACGTGGTGAGCGTCAGGTACGCGGTCGCGGCCGGCGTCCACGTGGCCGCACCGGTCGGCAGGGTGCTGCTGGCCGCCGGTGCGGCGACCAGCGGGAGCGTCCCCACGGTCAGCGCGAGGGCTTTTGACGCCTGCAGTGGCAGGCGCTGGGGCATCGCGAGCAGCGTGGTGTGGATCTGGCCACCCTCCCGGTACTCGGACGCGGCCGCCGGCACGCCGAGCACCAGAAAGCCGGCCTGGGTGTAGCCGAGTGGGGCCAGGGCAGCGTCCTCAGCGAGCGGCTCGCCGCGGGATTCGGCGGATGCGTACGCCGGGCTGCACCGGCATCCCGGCGGGCCGAGACCAGCACGTCGATGACCTGCCCGTGCTGCTCGACCGCCCGGACCGCCACACCCCGTTAGCGCGGGGTGCGCACGAACCGGGGTATTGACCAGCCGGTGGTCTGCTCGATCCGGGGGCTGATGGCTGCAGCGAACATCGAGGGGTACCCCATCATGGGCTCACCTCGTGGAGAATGCGGCGGGTGCGACTTGATCTGGACAGCATCGACTGGGCGTCGTTGACGCACGCGTACGGAAGTGCCGAGGACGTGCCTGGCCTCATTCGTGATCTGCGGTCATCCGATGCCGAGGTCCGTAGCGCGGCGATGTACGAGCTTTACGGCAACATTTACCACCAGGGGACCCGGTACGAGGCCAGCGCATACGCGGTCCCGTTCCTGCTGGAGTTGCTGGCCGACCCCGCCACACCCGCCCGGCACGAGGTCATTCAGCTGCTCTCCTGCCTCGCGGTCGGTTACACGCCTCACGACATACCCGCCGGCGGCTTCCCCATCGCCGAAATCCGCAACGACGTGGCCCACGTCCCCGAGGAGACCTGGCGCCGCTGGTCGCAAGCGATGAAGGATTGGTATGAGGTCGTTAGTACCGGGCAGAGGCAGCCGCTTCCGCTCACCAAGCCCGAGCGGCGCTTGTTCGAGACCCGGCACGCGCTCGCCGCGTACGATGCCGTCCGGGCCGGCGTCCCGCTGCTGTTGACATGCCTGGCTGACTCAGACGCCGAGGTGGTCGGCGAGGCGATCCACGCCTTGGCCTGGTTTTCGGAGGAGATGACGTCGATCCGCCCCCGCCTGCTCGAAATCGCCTCCGACGACCAGCGCCCCGCGCAGATAGTGGGAGCGGCGTTGATCGCGTTAGGACTGGTCGGTGGTGCGTTGACGCAGCCTCTAGCGGACCTGCTCGACAGGAAGCTTGCAGGCACAGATCCCGACTTGAGGTGGGCGGCTGCTGTGGCGTGGGCGCAGCTGGCCGGTGAAGAGGTGCCGGACTCGGCAATAGCCGAGCTACGCGGATGGGCGGCCATTCGCCAACAGAAATCCGGGCAGACAATCTGGTTTGCGAGCCCCAGCTACGTGGCACTCGAAGTGCTCGACGCCTTCGCCGCGGCGGTGGCCGAGGAGGTGCGGTCGGACCTCGTTGCGGCGGTGCTCGCCGAGCAACCCACGTCGAACTGGCACAACCATTTCAATGTGGTGCTGGGGTGCGCGTTTCCACAGATGGAATCGGATCACGGCCGCGGCTTCGAGGGGCTGACGGCGGCGCAGCGGGCGGTGGTCGCCTGGCTTCTCGATAACCCGCATGTGTTCGGCTCTTCGGGGCCTCAAGGCCCGCTCCGCCAACACGGCCTGCCGACGACTCACGAGGCGCTACGCGCTTACGCCGGCCTGAACGGGTAACAAACACAGCGGGTTGGCTGGACAGCGGATTTCAGGATGGTCTTGGTGGTCGGTGACGCCGGCGCTGAACGCGACGACGCAGTTGGGGGAGACCGACAGCCATTCCTCGCCGGACGCGTCGTAGTCGTCACCGGAACGATGAGAAGTCCCTGCCGCTGCTGTCTGACCTGGCAGGGCTGTCGCCCGGGGCGCGCAAGTGTCTGTGGAAGCATGATTGGAGTCGACGTCCGAGAGCGGGCGTGCTGGTTCGGGCCGCCATAGCCGCCGCGTTGATCGGCGTACTGGTTCTGTCCACCACCCGCGGCTCACGGATCGACACCACGACCCTGTTCGTCGCCCCCAGTTCGGTGGTACTCGCGACGGTGTTGCATGAAACAGCCCTCTGGGCGCTGAGCCGGGGCGGCGTCGATCCCCCAACCACCGCGAACTCGATCGTTAACCGTGAGAGGGGTTCAAATCGACCCTGGTTGATCATGGCTGCAGGCCCGGTCGACCGCCGTTGACACCAGCGGCCTACCGGCTGCGGCGCATGGCACGGGTCACGGTGACGGTCCGTCCGTCCGGGGCACGACCACCGGCCAACTGCGCGTACTCGGTCGAGCCCAGGGGCACCAGCGCAACCCGGCCGGCGGAGTCGGCGTGGATGCCCCAGCCGTACCGCTTGCCGAGGTCGCTCGCACGCAGGCACGGCTGACCCTTGGCGAAGAACTCGTCCCGCGCGGCCGGACGCTCGGCCTCCGGTATCCCCCGCCGGTCGGCCCAGACAGTGAAGATCACGTCGTCCGAGGTGTAGCGGTATGGCGCCTCGGCGATCATCCGGAACATGAGCCCCGCGATACCGGGCGTGGTCCGCTCCGGCGGAACGGCGGCGCTCGACGCCGTGCTGTCGTCCGCGACCTGGATGAACGTGTCCACGTAGTTGGTGCTGTGCATGGACGCCATCCTCTCCGCAGCAGCAGAGAGGGTCTTGGAGAATCGCGACACGGGCTGTCAGCCTGGCATCATGACGAACACGCCGCGGCCGATCGGGCTGGCCGACCGGTCGGGTGTTCTGCACCCGGAGAACCTCGCGCGCTACTCGGCCACGATCCACCAAGCCGGTGCCGTCGTCGCCCCGCTGGTCGAACACTTCTGGACCGTGGCGTGGAACCTTCCCTGCGGGGAGCGCATCGAGCAGCAGATCATCACCGACCCGGCGGTGACCCTCACCGTCGAGGCCGGGGCCGTCCCTGCCGAACTCGTCGTGACCGGGGTCCACCGGCGGGCGTGGACTCGCGAGATCGCCGGGTGGGGTACCGCGTTCGCGATCCGGCTCCGCCCGGCCAGACTCGCCGGCGTGAGCGACCTGACCCCCGAGGCGATCGCCGACCGGACACTTCCCGTCGTTCCCGAACTGGACGCCCGGCTGCACGCGCTGATGCGGGCGGTCGCCGACGCGCCGGGCATCGAGTCCCGGATCGCCCGAGCGACCGCGCTCATCGGCGAGATGGCCGCCGAACGGCCCTTGACCCCGAGACAACTGCTCGCCAACGAGGTGGTGGCCGCGATCGTCCGAGGTGACCCGCTGCCGGCCGGCCCGTCGGCGCGGACCGTGCAGCGGGCATTGCGGGAGACGATCGGTCGTGGTCCGGCGTGGGTCAGGCGGTGGGTACGGCTCCAGGAGGTCGCCCGGCAGTTCGCGACGAACGGCGCAGCCTGCGCAGCCGATGTCGCGGCCCGCCTCGGCTACGCCGATCAATCGCACCTGGTCAACGACTTCCGCTCCGCCGTCGGCACGACTCCTGGCGAATACCTGCGAACGCTGCACCGGCCCACGGAGCCGTCCCGGAGCTAACTTGATCTTCAACCGGCCGAGGGTCTCGTGGGGTACCCCGCTCCGGCCGAACACGATGCTGCCCGGGCCAGGGTCAACCGCGTCGGGTGGTCCTCGGACACGTCGCCATGGACGCGGAGACGATATAGAGCGGCCGGAGTCGGCTGCCTGATCGGGCTCGCTCCGCCTACCGTTGCGTGAGCTCGTCGAGGGACAGCTGGTACCAGCGGTCGCCGGTGATCAAATGCAGAACCGATCCGCGGCCAACTGCCGTGGCCCGAGCGGGAAGCGGGGTTCCGTCGGGCAGCACGAGCCGGTACTCCCCAACGACGCGCATCGCCTGGCTCGCCAGCTCACCTACCACGAACCGGTCATGATCTGGTCCGTATCCGCCGAGCAGTCCGACGCGGGTGCCGCTGACCGTCAGGGCCCTCGCCCCGTTGACCTGGTTGCGCCAGCCGCTGGTCGCGCCGTCGCGAATCCGCACGATCGGGAAGTCGGTGTAGTAGCAGGTCCAGATCGCGTCGTCGGTGACGTTGAGGGCGTAGCAGTCACTGATCGCGCCCCAGTCGTTGTCCACGTGGGACGGGAAGCGCCACGCCGGCTCGAGCTGGGGTGAAAAGCGCACCAGCCCGGTGGCGCCCGTTGGTGGTGCGGCGTTGACGTCGCCCCAGCCGTAGTTGCCGTAGACGCCCTCGTCGAAGTAGCCCACCCACACCTCCCCGGAGGTGGTGGTGAAGACGTGCTCGATGCCGTCACCCAGCGTCGCCTGGGCCTCGACGCGTCCCTCGCTGTCGTAGACCACGGCATTGCGGTCCGGACCGTCGGCCCGCCACCGGCACCTCGCCCCGACCACCAGCACCCGTCCGCCGGGCATCGGCTGGACCGAGGGGTGGGCCAGCGTCAACCCGGGGAGTGGCGTGACATCGACCGCGTCCCCTGCCTGCCTGCTGACGTGGGCAGCAACGGGTCGGCCGGTCGTCGGGTCAGGAAACGTGGCCCAGCCCGGTTTTGTGGTGACCGATCGCAACGCTGCCTCGTTCTCCGCTGTCGCCCACAGGGCCACCAGCTCACCGGCAGGCCCGATCGACGCCGACACCAGGACGTCATCACGCTCGGGCCGGATGACCGGCAACCCCTCGTCGAGCTCCAGCGTGGGCAGCTTGCGGACGGTTTGGCTCCTGCCGCCGCGGCGGCTCTTCCAGCCTTTCACTCCGCTACCCCATCACCGCATCGCATCCGTACGCCAGCCGATTCGACGCGCAGCAAACGCCCATCGATCAACCGCTCTCCAGTCGAGAGCGAGACGACACCGAACGATGGACCATCAAGATCAGGAGCATAAGCATGCCCAACGACAACGTCGACGAGTTCGACGAGTACGCCCACGAGGAGATCCTGCAGGCCCTGGTCCTGCGTCTGCTGACGAGCGCGGAGCTGGACGAGCTGTGCGACGACGTTGACCTGCCGCACGGCACCCTCCTCACCAGGCACAACGCCTGGCGGGTCAGGCCGGAAACACCGTTAGATCCACAGTCCCCCATCAGCGGCAGATTTGCGCACGGACCTCTGCGACCGCGTCGGCAAGGGCTTTCACTCCTTCTGTGATGGCGCGTTCGGTGAGGGTGGCGTAGCCGAAGATCAGCCCGCCGGGTCGGGCGGGGCTGAGGCGGTACCGGGAGACGCCTTGCACGACGAGTCCGTGGCGGGCGGCGGCAGCCACGACCGCGGCCTCGTCGAGGTCGTGCGGGAGCCAGGTTACGACGTGTTGGCCCGCCGCGACACCGACCGGCTCCAGTTCGGGCAGCCGTGTGCGCAGCGCGGCCAGGAGCGCGTCGCGGCGGCGGCGGTAGACCGGGCGCATGCGCCGCAGGTGCCGGTCGAACTCGCCGCGGGTGAGGAAGTCGGCGAAGGTCAGTTGGTCGATGACGGGAGAGCCGGTGTCGGCCAGAACCTTGGCCGCCGCGATTTCGTCGACCAGGTGTGACGGCGCCAGCAGCCATCCGAGGCGCAGCCCTGGCGCCAGGGTCTTGCTCGCTGTGCCGCAGTACACGACGGTTTCGGGCGCCAGCCCCTGCATGGCGCCGACGGGCGAGCGGTCGTAGCGGTACTCCGCGTCGTAGTCGTCCTCGATCACCACGGCGCGTCGACGCTGCGCCCAGCCGATCACCCGGGCCCGCGCGGAGGCCGACAGGACCCCGCCGGTGGGCCACTGGTGCGAGGGCGTCAGCACGAGGGCGTCCGCGTCGGTCTGTTCGAGCTTCTCGACGAGAATGCCGTCCGGCCCGACCGGGACGCCGATCACCTCCAGGCCGGCGGCGGCCGCGACGAGGCGGGCGTCGTCGTCCGCGGATGGGTCCTCGACGGCCAGCCGGCGGGCGCCGCGCGCCGCGAGCACCTGGATCAGCAGCGCGACGCCCTGGCCGTAGCCACTGCAGATCACGACGTTCTCCGGGCGGGCCGACGTGCCGCGGACCCGGTTGAGGTAGTCGGTCAGGGCCGCGTGCAGTTCGGGCACGCCACGCCCGTCGAGGTAGGCGAAGCGCTCGTTCGGCGTGGTGGTGAGGACCGTGCGCACCGAACGCAGCCAGGCGGCCCGGGGGAACGACGACGCGTCGGTGCGGCCATACCCGAAGTCGATCCGGGCCGCCGGCCGATCCCTGGCGCGGCGATCCGCTGGCGGCGGAACCGGCTCGACCGCAACCTGGGTGTAGCCGCCAGCCCGACTGGTGAGGTAGCCCTCGGCGACGAGTTGCTGGTAGGCCTCGACCACGACGCCGCGCGACACTCCCAGATCGGCTGCGATGGTGCGGGTGGGTGGCAGGGACGTCCCGAGACGCAACCGGCCGGCCCGAATGCTGCTCCGTATCGAGGCGGCGATCTGCCGGTGCAGCGGTTCGGCCGCGGACCGGTCGACATCGATGAGCAGGTCCTCTGCCGTGCTGGAATTGGTCCTGGTTCGGCCCATACAATCGGACCTTACCGGGTGTACCGATTTCCGTCAGGCTCAGACGTATGACGACAGTGACCAGCGCTCGCTTCGACGGCCGCCTCCTCATGCCGGACGACCCGGGTTACGACGCGGCCCGCACCGTCTGGAACGCCATGATTGACCGCCGCCCGCGGATGATCCTGCAGGCCGGGAGCCTCACCGACGTGGTGAGCGCGGTGCGCCTTGCCCGCGAACTCGAACTGGAGATCGGGGTGCGCTGCGGCGGGCACAACGCGGCCGGCCTCGCCGTCCCCGCGGACGGTCTGATGATCGACCTGACCCCGTTGAACGGCGTTCGGGTCGACCCGATCCGGCGGCGCGCCCGGGTCCAGGGCGGCGCGCTGCTCGGCGCACTCGACCGGGCGTCGCAGCCGTACGGCCTCGCCACGACCGCGGGTAACGTCTCGCACACCGGGGTCGGCGGCCTGACCCTTGGCGGCGGCATGGGCTGGCTCGCCCGCCAACACGGGTTGGCCTGCGACAACGTCGTTTCCTACACGCTGGTCACCGCCGACGGCGAGGTGGTGACCGCGAGCCGAACCGAGAACCCCGACCTCTACTGGGGCCTGCGCGGCGGGGGCGGCAACTTCGGCATCGTCACCGCCTTCGACTTCCAACTGCATCACACCGGAACGCAGACCCTGGTCGCCGAGTTCGACTTCCGCGCCGAGGACGCCGTGCCGGTGCTCGAAGGCTGGCGGGACCTGAACGCCGTCGCACCGCGGCAGGCGACCTTCACCGCCGATGTCCACAGCACGGCCATCGGCCCGATCGCGACAGTCGGCTTCGTTTGGGTCGGCGACCCGGCACAGGGCCGCCGGTTGCTGCCGGCGATGCGCGCGCTCGGGCGCCCGGTCGCCGAGCGGGTCACCACGCAGTCGTACCTCGAACTCCAGCAACGTGACGACACCACCGGCGGCCACGCCTACCGCCGGTACTCCAGCGCGCACTACCTGCGGCAGTTCCCCACCGCCGCGATCGAGGCGTTCCTGCTGCGCGGCGCGTCGGACCTGCACGCCGGCACTGACCTTCCTGGCGTCGGCCTGCAGGCGCACGGCGGCGCCATCGCCGACGTCGCGGACGCCGACGCCGCGTTCAGCCACCGCGGCACCACGTTCGAGTACAGCGCCGGCTCCCGCTGGACCGAGCCATCCGAAGACGACCTCCGGATGGCAGCGGCTCGCACTGCCGCAGCCGCGCTCGACTCGTACGCCGACGGCGTCTACGTCAACTCGCTCGCCGCCGACGAATTGCAACGCGGGCTACGCCGTGCATACCCGGCCGCCAAGCTCGCCAGGTTGACCGCCCTCAAGACCGTCTGGGATCCGCAGAACATCTTTCACCTCAATCACAACATCCGGCCCAGCCATGCCTAAGCCGGCACCGAGAAATTCAGCCAGCAGCGCAGCCGGCCGAGGTCGGCCACATCACCCGGTTCCCAACCGGGCCCACTTCGCGTCCTGGAACGGCACCGCCCCCATCGACGCCTCCTCCGGCGAACAGCTACGCCACCGGCTCTCCCGCGCCGGCAACCGGCGGATCAACCGCGTACTGCACATCATGGCCACCGTCCAGCTACGCAACCCCACCGAAGGACGCGCCTACTTCGACCGCAAGAAAGCCGCCGGAAAGACATCGATGGAAGCGATGCACGCGCTGAAACGACGCCTGTCCGACATCGTCGATCGATGCATGATCATCGACGCCACAGCCACCACGGCAGCGGGCCCGAGTGGACAACGGGGAACGGCAACTGGCTCCAGCGTGACCGACTCGCACCCCCAAGCCGGCTCTTCGGAGAAGTCACTTCCCGGACCCGCCGAGCCCCAGCTTAGAACTCCCTCCCTGCGGTGTCGTGACACAGAGGGGAGCCATGTACGGACGTCGCCCACTCGACAACCCGGCACCAACGCTGGCACCTTCGGGTCCGCCGAAGAGGTCGCGTGGCTTTTATCCAACGACCGCCAAAAAATCCGAGTAGAACAGGCCCAGGCCGACCGCCACGCAGACACCGGCCACGATCCAGAACCGGACCACAATATTGACCTCGCTCCAGCCCGCCAACTCGAAGTGGTGGTGCAACGGCACCATCCGGAAGACACGTCTACCGGTGGTCCGGAACGAGACGATCTGGATCACCCAGGTCGTCGTGATGATGACGAAGAGCCCGCCGATCATGACCGAAAGCAGCGTCGTTCGGGTTGCCACCGCGAGCCCACCGATCAGGGCGCCGAGCCCGAGCGAGCCCACGTCACCCATGAAAATCCGCGCCGGGGACGTGTTCCACCACAGGAAGCCCACGCAGGCGCCGGCCGCCGCCGCCGCGATCATGGCGATCTCCAGGGGATCCCGGACCTGGTAGCAGTAGTCGTTCACGCGGGCATACGCGTCGTCGGCGCACCAGTGCCGGTACTGCCAGAAGCCGATCAGCGCATACGCGCCGAGCACCAGGATCGACGCGCCGGTGGCCAGGCCGTCGAGGCCGTCGGTGAGGTTCACGCCGTTCGACATCGCCATGATCACGAAGACGATCACGATCACCGCGCCGACCTTGCCGACATTCAGCCAGCTGATGTCGCGGATGAGCGAGATGTGCTCGCTGGCCACGGTCTGGCCGTCGGTGCTCGGCACATAGAGCGCGGCGATGCCGAACCCGCCGCCGACGAGCGCCTGGCCGAGCAGCTTGCCTTTGGCGGACAGTCCGTCGGAGTTGCGCCGGCGCACCTTGAGGAAGTCGTCGAAGAAGCCGACCGCGCCGCAGAAGACGAGCAGCCCGAGCAGCACCAGGGCCGTCATGGTCGGCCCCTCCTGCGCGATCTGCCGCTCAGGCAGGGTGGTCAGGGCGATGTGCCCGGCCACGTACGCGAGCACGGTCGCGACGATGAACACAACGCCGCCCATCGTGGGCGTGCCCTTCTTGCCCTGGTTGCTGGCGAGCCCGATGGATCGGATCGGCTGCCCGGCCTTGAGCGCGGTGAAGACGCGAATCGCCACCGGCGTGCCGAACAGGGAGATGATGAACGCGACCGCGGCTGCGACGATGACCGCCCTCACGGGCGAACCTGCACGAGATCCGGATTTCCCAAGGCGTCCCCACCGAGCTTCCAGATCAGCGCCTGGCGTATCGACCTGAGCCGGCCGTGCAGATAGTCCTTAGCGACATCATCGATCATGAGACACGAGCTTGCCATCCGACGGCGAGCGGAGCAGCCCTCCGGCACCGTATCCAACCCAGACGCGACACTGGACGGGGCCTTCTCCGGACTGACCGCCATCACCGACATTGCACCGATCGAGCCAGGCCCGCTCGGCGGTGTGACACGCTGCGGCACGGGTCAGGACAAGGGCGTCCGAGTTAACGTCTGCGCGTGGGCCGACCGTCACACCGTTGGCATGGTGACCTTCATCGGTTTCCCCAAGAGCGACGACCCGCTCGAAATGTTCGGCCGAATCCGGTCGCAGCTGGAGCATCCAACGCCATCACAGGGTTAGGGCCGCCGAAGAATCCGTGGCGCCGAACGCGCGCTCAGGTCACTGACGGTTCTGAGTCCCAGCGGCCGGGAGCGACAGCAGTGCCAGCACGGCGGACACGAGCTCAATATGTGAGGGTGGCATCCCCCGCCCGGCCGGAGCTCCGGCTCGACGTGCGCGACTAAAGCCGGGCGACAGGGATCTGCAAAGCCATGACCACTTCGGTGTGAACAGGGCGCTGCACCGACTCTGGCCTGCGGGAACCTAGAGCCGCGGGCAGGGATGGTTGCGGTTGAGTGCCGTCCGATTCCGTTGGACGCAGTTCAAGGCCGTTCAGGGCACCTGGCTGCTCCCAGTCTGCTCCCCCGACCCGGCCCGGCACCACGCCGCGGACCGCCGACCGCCGACCGCCGACCGCCGACCGCCGACCGATCGTGAGCCGCCAGCCCAGTGCCATGGTTGGCACCAGCGCAGACTAACGAAGCCGCATCGGCCGATTGGAAAGTGCGCTCACGCACCCGCTGTCATCGATATCGGCGGATGTCTGTTAATCCGGACGGCCGCGGTTAGGTGGACGTGACGCATCCCGGACCAAAGGCGGCGACATGGTCCGCGAGTGGGCATCCGTGAGGTCTGCCGGCTTACGCGCGAGGATCAGCGTGCACCGTGAGCTGCCGTCCCGGCGCCGGCCCAGGACGGTCAAGGCGACGGCCGTCACGGTAAAGCCAGCCGCTATCAGGTTGTCGCGGACTGCGGGCAGCGGGCTGGTGCGGTAGTACATGACGAACGGCGGTCGCCACATGGCATTGCGTACCCGCATGACCAAGTCGAATCCGAGCGTGGCCCAGTGCGAGACCGAGGCCAGCGGCGGCGGTGCACCGATTGGCAAGGCGAAGATCCCGCCGGGCCGCAGCGCGCGGTAGACCCCCTCGAAGAGCGCCGGTCGGTCGGTGGGCAGGAAGTGCCCGAGCGCTCCGAAGCTGACGGCGAGGTTGAAGTACTCAGTGAATGGCAAGGCCCGAGCATCGGCCCGAACCCACGTGGCGTCCGGGTGAGCGCTGCGCGCCTGCGTGAGCATGCCAGCGCTGAAGTCCACGCCCGTGATGCCTCCTTGGCATACAGACCTGAGAACCACCATGCCCGCGCCGGTTCCGCAGCAGACGTCCAGCCCTTGGTCGAACGGCCCGAGTTTGGACAGCGCGTCGGCGGTCGCGCCGAGATAGCTATCCGGCGTGCGAAAGGGCGTGTGATCAAACTTCGGGGCTAGCAGGTCATAGCCGCGCTCGACCGAGGACAACGCCTGGATGCAGAGTTCACGCAGAGACGGACCCTGAGGCGAAAACACCGACTGAGGGTACCTGCCCGAGCCTGCGGGGCGCCTTCTACGCGATGGCCAGTGTCGGCATACCGCAGGCTCCGATCGGCCGATCTGGGCGAGGACCGCCTGGCATGCCGGCCTTCACGCCCGGGGCCTTCGCTCGGCTGTCCCTGCCCACCCACCACATCCAGGTCGTCCCCACACGCGGGGCTTCCGTCATCAGGCATCACCCCCGCGCCGCCGGTGCCCACACCAGTGCGGGCAGCTCACCGCGCTGGGTCGGCGGGGTGCTGCGGCAGATCCGGATTCAGCGGCACTCGTTTCTCGCTCCCCTGCACGCCTGACCGACCACGCCCCAGTCCTCGGCCGGTAGGTAGGCGGCTACCGGCCGAGGTGGTGCGTCAGTCGACGGAGTTCGGCATTTGGGGGTCAGTCGGGCTGCCGCGGTGGGCACTGCACGTGCTCGCGCCGTGCCTCGCACCCCGGCGCCGCTGACCCCGAGTCGAGGCATCCTGCCACCGCGCATGCCCTCTCGTGCGCGCGCTGAACTTCCGGGTCACACCCGTCACACGATGGAGATCGACCGCACTTGGGTGTTGCCCTTGGTTTCGACGTAGACCTTGTAATCGCCGACGGTGTAAGTGCCAGCTGCGTTGTTGTCGATGGTGAACGTGGCCGTCTCGGAAGACTCGCTGCCGTCGACGTGGGTCTGCTTCACCGTGATGGTCAACTCGTTCTTGTTGCCCTTCAGCTTCTTCACCACCGCCGACGGCTTGGCATCGATGACCGCGTTGGCAACTGTCACGTAGACCGCGTCGGGCGAAGAGAACTCCGCGTTCTTCTGCCCATCACCGAACACGAAGAAGCCCCGTTGTTCGATGGCCCCGCGCCCGGGGAACGGATCAGGGTTTGAAGCCAAGTACGTCGGATTGACCGTGTACAGGTCCGTCTTGGAGTCCGCGAGGATGCCCTGCACCCCGGTGTACGGGGCATCGGTGATCGCGAGGTTGACCGACAGGTAGATGGCGTCGGGGTTGTTGGCCGAGATGCGCGAGGAGAAGTACTTGTCCGCACTCTGCCCCGCAGGAACGGCCAGCGGCACAACCGCGTCGCCGACGAGAATGTTGAACTGGAAGTCGCCGTAGCCGCCGGCGACGAACTTCGCCCAAGCCGCGTCCGACATGTGGTCGGGGCGCTCCACCTTGAACTCCAGACGCATCGGCGCCACGTACGTGTTGTTCAGGTACTCGGTATCGGTCAGGGGCAAGTAGGCCCCTCCCGGGGCGTGCCCCAGTGCGAAAGCCGAAGCCGTCGGGGTCGAGTTGCCGCGCCCGTTCCACATCGGGATGTTGAACGAGGTGGCGCCGAGCAGGGCCTGGTTGCCCAACTGGCTCGTGCCGACAGCGGCCGACGCGTCCTTGTAGGTTCCGATCGTGACGTCGAGCAGGTCGAGGTCCGCCCGGTCGGCGTTCAGCCCAGGGATGCTTGCCGACATGAACTTGGCACCGGCGGGCCCGGAGTACCGGGCCATCTCCAGCATGCCATCGGCCATGATTTTGGTCATCTGCACTGCCGAGTCGACCTTCATCCGCTCGTTGGCCGTGTGCCACCAGCGCTCGTTACCCGGGATGACGGCGCCGAAGGCGGTCATCTTATTGCGGAAGCTGCTGGCCAGGGTGCCGCCGGTCGTGCCCTGCGGATAGACCACGTCCCTGAGGGAATACGGATCCGCGAACTCCTCCGGGTTGCGGTCGATCGAGGCTTGGTAGCTCCCGAACTGAAGAGCCGTCAGCGGGTTGTCGTGAGTGACGTACAACCCGGCGCCGACGGGCGAGCCGAGGTTGCCGATGGTGAACCCCTTCGCCTGGAAGGCGGCCGTGACCGCCGCCGTTGCCTGACCGGAGTCAGCCGCGGTGACGTGCATGCTGCGCACATACATCGGCATGCTGAGGCTGCCGGAGGCGTCCGTGTAAAAGCTCGTCGGGGTCTCTGAATTGATGCCGCCCATGAGGGCAAAGGTCAGGTTCGGCGTGCCGTTGCTCGGGTTGCGCAACAGGCTCGCCGGGATGCCCATGTACTTGCCGATATAGGCTTCGCCTTCGACACCGTCGCGGAAGAACAGGTCGGCGATACCGTCGGCGGCTTTCTTCAATTGCATGTCGGCGGCCGTGGTTCCCAATGCGCCGAGTCCCTTGGAGAGGAGGAACATTCCCCACACGATGGCATTCTTGCCGTACTGCGGGGTCGGCATCTCCATCGCCACATCGGTGTTGATCTCCAGCGTGAGCGAGTCGCCGGTGATCCTGGTCTGCACCTTGGGCGTGGTGCGGGGAGCAGCCGGGAGCCAACCCTTCGTGGTCGCGGCAGCGGTGATCGCCGACACGAATCGATCGCGCTCGGCGGAGCCGGCCCCCGCCACGTCCAGGGTGAAGATGGCCCGCGAGGCGATCTGCGTGGTGCTGCCGTAGGCGATGTCCTTGAGCGTCGGGTCGCCTTCGCGCAGGGTGACGCCGGCTGTGGCATCCGTCAGCCGGAAGGCCTTGGTGCTGTCTGCGGACAAGCTCATCGACACCGACGGGGTCACCGACCCGGAGTTGCCGACGATGACCGGGAACCGCGAGTCGGAGGTGTAACCCGCGATCGGCATCTCCTCCCGGTTGAGGTTCTTGTAGGCCCAGTTGTCGTAGAAGCTCGGGTTCGAGTTGTACGGGATGGACTGGAAGGTGGCGGTGTTCGTCGTCGAGGGCGTGCCGGGACCGCCGTCTTCGTAGATTCCCATGACGATGCGGATGCGTCGGTCGAGGGGCAACCCCGCCTCGAGCAACGCCTTGGCCGCGAGCAGCGTCGCCAGCGTCGGACCGCTGTCGTCCTGCAGGCCCGCCCCGTAGACCCAGCCGTCCTGGACATAGGGCGAGTGGTACGCACCAGGAGTGCCGAGGTTGCCATCGGCGTCCCGCCAGCGCGCCAGCTGGGCTGGCGAAACGGAAGCCGTCGGCGAGTCCAGGTGGCTCAACGCCATGACCATCTCCGGGGCGTCCGGGTCACCGATCTCTGCGTAGACGTACTTGTCGGGCTGGCGTTGGACGACCACCGGGAAACCCAGGTCGGTGGCCAGCTTGACCACCCAGGCGAGCTTGGCGACCTTGCGGTCGTACTCGTTCTGGTTGGCTTCGGTGTTGCTGACCGGGAAGGGGTACGCCGTCGCGGCCGTGCCGCCTCGGGAGATGGAGTCGTAGCTCGACCCGTCCAGCATCGCCCCGATCAGACTGAGCGGGTCGTAGGTGCCGTCCCCCGCCCGCGCGCTGTTGACGCGTCCAGCCAACGCCTCGACTTCTGCGTGGATCGCGTCGCGCTCGGCGTCGGTCACCGACAAATCGTAGGTGGCGCTCGGCTGGAAGCGCTCCTCGCCGACGCTGGTCGCGGACGCGTTAGCCGCTACACCCATGGACAGGAGCAATGACATGCCAAGTGTCAGGGCAAGAGGCTTCTTCCGTATCACCGTGATCTCCCCGAATGGTCAGACCCAAATACGTCGGATGAATTTCGTTGTGCGCGAGACCCTTTCAGGCTTTTCCCAGCTTGTCAATGCTCCGACGCAAGGTTCAGCTGCCGCCCCGGTCGTTACCGCCCTGACCTGCTCACACCCGCCCACCAGGTCAGATAGACAGCAGTTGCCGTCAGGTCAAAGTCGTTGAGCACTCCGCGCGAACAGGACGCTGCACCGACTCTGACCTGCGGGAACGAGAACCCACAGGTCATGGTGGGTGCAGTTGAGTGCGGTTCGCCGCCGTTGAGCGCTTTTCAACGCCCTTCAGTGCAGCCGGTTGCTCCCAACCCGCTTCCCGTTTCGGGCCGCGAATCCGGGGACAACTGGTCGCCTGGACCGGTCTCCCCTCGGACAGGCCGACGCCCATGCGGACGGCCTCGCCACCACGCGGCCCCGGCCCTCGACTGCGACGCAGGCGGCCCCGCGGGCAAGCGCGCCCGTAGCGCTCAACCCGCTCCCCACGGATACGCCAATAGGATCGTCGAGTCGGCCGCGGCCGCCCCAGCGCACGAGCAACCGAGCCTCTTCCCGAGGTCCCCGAATGTGCGGACGGCGCCCGCGCGCATTGTCAGCGGCATGACAGTACGTTCCGTTGTGGTCTGCGCGGCCGATGGGGCTCGCGTCTCGGGCCGGTGGTGCCGAGGTTGGGCGAGTTCCTACGTCGGTGTGGTGGGTCTTGGGCCGACGTTGGGGATCGATGGAAGTCGGCGCAGCGCCCGGATGGCTAGTACGGCGACCGGTACGCCCACCGCCAGGACGGCGATTGCCTGCACGGAAGCGATCGTGGCGAGGGTTGTGTGCTGTGCCTGGTCGCTGTAATCGAGCAGGGTTGCGGTTCGCAGGGCGAGCGTGGCTACGGCGAGCAGGGTGAGCGCCAGTGACCATGGCAGCGTGCGAGATGAACGATTGGTTACTCGACCGCCCAGGTGTATCACCATGACAGCAGCAACCGCCGCGCAGGACAGGCCCGGCCAGTCCAGCAGCCTCAGCGCCGGTGTGGTCGCCTGGATGGTGAACAGCGGCACGGGGACGAGGAGGATGCCGACCGGCAGCGCGAGGAGCCAGGGGCGGCGCGGCACCGGTGGGGCGCCGTGGTGAAAGGCCGCCATGGCGATTAGCAAGACGACGTCGATGAGCAGCATGGCCCAGGGCGACACGGACAGCGGTACATCACCGGCTTGTTGCACGGCGGTGGTGATGACCGGGGGCACGACGGCGAGCAGGGCGACTGCCTGGGCTACGCGCCGGTGTCCGAGGACAAGCGCGATGTAGGCGGGTAACCAGGCGTAGCCAACCAGGTCCCACGCGGTGCGCCAGATGCTCCCCGACGGGGTGAGTGCCCATTCGGGTGCAGGAGCCGGCAACCAGGCGATCTTCCCGTAGAGCCACAGTGTGACGGCGATACTGGCGGTGACCATGACGGCGTGGGCCAGCATCGCCATCAGGGTCGCCAGTCGCACGGCCTGCCCCCAGGTGTACGACCGGGGTGGCGCGTCAGCCCCGCCGAGACGCAACCGCACGGCGAGAGACACGATGCTGGTGACCTCCGACAGGCTCGGCCGGCCGTAGTCCGTAACATACGCGGTGGTCTCGGAGTCGCCGGTGTCCATGCTGTCCAGGAAGGCGGCGACCATGTCGTCTTCCCATTCCTGCCGGTAGGCGGCGGGCAGCAGCCGCAGAACGAACCGGTAGCGCTCCTCCAGCCGGCTCACGACGGCGTCCCCGCGATCGGGTTCCGCCGCTTGCGCAACCGGGTCGAGGCGAGGCGCGCGTTGGCGGCCAGGCGTTGAGCCTCGGCGTCGAGGGCATGGCGGCCCCGCTCGGTCAACCGGTAGTACCGGCGTAACCGTCCTTGCCATGCCTCCTCGCGGTCCGATTCGACCAGGCCATCACCGACGAGTCGGTCCAAGACCCCGTACAAGGAGCCGATCTTCAGCTGCACGCGGCCCCGCGACAGTTCCGCCACCTCCGCGACGATCCCGTAGCCGTGGCGCGGAGCGTCGAGCAGCGCAGTGAGGATGAAGAAGGCTGGTTCCGTCATCGCCCGAGAACTCATCCACCTAATATAGTGGAAGGCAAGATATGCTGTGTGTCGGAAGCCGAGCTGGCGCCGGCGGTTTCACCGGGCCCGGCACGCGCGGAGCCCACGACAAGAAGGAGTGATGATGGGCGACGGTGACGCGGCGGACGCCGGAAACCTGGGCGGGCCGGATTTCGCTCCTGCGATTCCGGCGGTGGCTCCAGCGTGACCGGCTCGCACCCCCAGCCGGCTCTTCGGAGAAGTCACTTCCCGGACCCGCCGAGACCCAGGATAGAACTCTCCTCCCGGCGGTGTCTTGACACAGAGGGGAGCCATGTCCGGCCACCCATGCCCACGGGATCGGCTACGTGGGTGACGCTGGGCTCCAAGGGCCGATGCGCCCGGACGGCGGCGGGTGCCGCGCCTCGTGCTCGTGGTGACTTATTGTCCCAGCCAGCGCCGACACGCAACACCCCGGATAGGTTGGGTGGGTGGTTCGCGAAGCAACTGGCTGTCCGCGATGCGCTTCTCTCTACGGCGCAGGGCGCCGCTGCTCTCCGAAATAGAGCCAGCAGGATGCAGGTGGACGCACCGCAAAAATAGGGCGACGCTTGCCTATACGCTCTACTGGACGTTGCGTCGGGTGTCTAGCGGAGAGGCGATATGGATCTTTCGCTGCCGGACGGCCGGGTCCTGGGCTGGGCGGAGTACGGCGATCCGGCCGGGCCGCCGGTGGTGTTCCTGCACGGCACGCCGGGCTCTCGGATCAGCCGCCCGGACGACACGGCGTTGGCGGGCGTCCGCCTGATCACCGTCGACCGGCCCGGGTACGGTCGGTCCACACCTGTCCGACAGCCAACGCTCCTCGGCGTCGCTGACGACGTCGGTACGCTGATGAGTTCTCTGCGGATCGAGCGCTTCGGCCTGATCGGGTTCTCTGGTGGCGCGCCGTACGCCGTGGCCTGTGGGGCCCGGTTCCCGCATCGACTGACCGGGGTGGTCGCGGCAGGCTTCACCGGCCCATATCGGGAACTGCGCACGGTGCGTGGCTGGCAGCGGTTTCAGGCGTGGGCCTTGCGGACCATTCCGGGGTTCGGGCGCCGCTACGTGACCCGCGCCGCCGCATGGTACGCCGAGGATCCTCTCAAGCAGCACCGGCAACTGCTTGCCGCGGGCCAGGACCCCTGGATGCGGCCCTACGAGGAGTCCAACCGCGAAGGTGCCCGCCAGGGCGCGGCCGGGCTGGCCGGCGACTGGCTCGCCACCGACATCCGCCCGTGGGGGTTCGGCCTGCGCGACGTGCCCTGCCGCGTCCTCATCTGGGCCGGTCGACACGACCCCGGCCGAGCGGTTCCCGACGCACCGCTGATCGCCGCACGGATGCCCAATGGCAAGGTTCGCATCAGCGAGGACGCAGCCCACACGCCGTCTGCGGCCCATTGGCAAGCGATGCTGACGTGGGTAACGAGCGGCTGAGAACCGGCGGTCGTCGACCGGTCGTCGCTCGGCCCGGCCAGCGGGCACTGCTCCCACAGTTTCGTGACATCGCCGAGGCCGAGGTTCTGTGCGGCGATCGCTTCGAAGGCTGCGTCGCGCTCGCTCAGCAGTATCCGCTCGACCAGGTCCCCGGATCGGTATCGCCGAGCCCGGCTGCGGGTCGCACGTCAGCGCAGCCGGAAGTTGCGGCGCGAAGGGCTGACCACTGACGGTCCTCCGCCCCGACGAGATCAGCTGCAGTGTTCTCGACATGTGCGTATGCCCGCCGAGTCAGCACGCCGTGACGTCGCGTAGCGCCGTCACTCATATCCCATGGCCGGGATGACCTTGCCGAGTGCGTCTTCGATGAACTCGCGGGTTTCGTCGTCGAATTGGTCGTTGCGGTTTGTCAGCTTGTGCGACTGAAATGTTGAAGGGGTGGCGAAGTCGTCGACGTCGAGTCGTTCGAACAGGGCGCGGCGCTGCCCGGGCCAGTCGGCTGCGAGGTCTTCTGCTTTCACCTCGATGTATCGCCTGCCCGTCAGGTCGACCGTGTTCTTCCAGGTGAGCCATCGGTGGTAGACCGGCTTGAGGTAGGCGAGCGCGCCGTCGACGGTGGGCGGTGCCCATGGTTGGGCCAGGTGGGATGCGAGCACTGAGACCGGGTGACGCTTGATGTGCACGATGGTCGCTTCGGGGACCAGTTCCCAGAGGAACTCCATGCACAGCAGGTTGAACGGTGTCTTCTCGCACCAGGTCGGCTTGCCCGCGTCGGCGGCTGCTCCGCCGAACATGGTGTCGATCAGGCTCCGCAAGATTGCGAGCAGTTCGCCCCGGTCGCTGAAATACCTGGGAAGTGCCCGCCGGCGGCTCAGCGGCTCGAACGGCCCGGCAGGGCGGTCGGCGTTTCCGAAGCCCTCCGCGGGCGCAGGTTCGTCGTATGTGTACGCGATCAACTGCGGCCAGAGCTGTTGCACCGCATCCCGGTAGCGCCGTTCGCCGACCAGCTCGGGAACGGTTTTGCCGCGATCGTCGCGCCGGCCGGGCACTCGTACGGTGAGGAAGTCGCTGAGCCGGTGCAGGGCGTCCTCACCGACGGTGGGGTCGTATCGATCGGTGAGCGCGTCGGCCAGGTCCCGCAGGCCACCCGGGTCGATGAGGAACCGGGTCTCCATGGGAATCCGATGGATCAGCGGATGTTCGCCGATGATGTCGGCGATCCGTGACGTTCCCGAACGACCCGTACCCGCAACGAAGATCGGTGAGGGGAAAGGCATGGCGAGCAGTCAAACTCTCAGTCCGGCGCCTGTGCAAGCCATTTATCCCCTTCACCCCGCTGCTACGGGCCGGACCCGCACCCGCCGCCGCGAGTGCATGCTGGACGGCCGCCTCCAACAAGCGAGCAACGAATTGTCGAAGCTTCCCAACGCGCCGCATCCCTTACACACTGATGCACTGATCTCGGCCATGAGCGGACGTCTTGGCGGGCACCAGCCGCACCCGACGTAATCCGGACAGGGATCGTCCGCAACGGCCCGTACCATGGCCCGCATGGCCATCGCTCGCTTCCCCAGCATCGTCATCGACTGTCCCGATCCTGGTGCGCTCGCAAGGTTCTACGGCGCTATGTTGGATTGGAAGGTCGACGCCTCCTCCGACTGGGCTGAAGTCCGCGCGGAGTACGGTCAGTGCATCTCCTTTCAGCAGGTGGATGGGTACACGCCGCCGGTGTGGCCAAACCAAGCGCTGCCCCAGCAGATGCACCTCGATGTGGTCGTTGACGACCTCGATTCCGCCGAGGCGGCAGTGCTCGATCTCGGCGCAACAAAACACCCGCACCAGCCCGGTACGTCCTTCCGGGTCTTCCTCGACCCGGCAGGTCACCCCTTCTGCCTCTGCCTGAACTGATCCGAACGGGTGGTGTGGGAGCCTCCGGTCTTGTGGCGATCACTCCCGTGCGCCGTAGCCGTCTTCGGCGGCCTCTGGCACAGTCGCGGTTGTGATTGGCTGGCCGAGGACCCGGGCTGCGCTGGGCTGGACCGTGTTGGCATACGCGTTCGCTGGTCTTGCCACTGCGCCGCTCGCGGCGGCGCCTATGCCTTCACACCCGGTGCCATGCGAGGAACTCACCGGGGACCCGGCTTGGTTGGTATGGGTGTTCCGCGAAACCGTGTGGCTCTCCCTCGCTTTCTCGCTGCCACTGGCCGCTGCAGTGACGGCCGTGTTCGTTTGGCGAACTGGACTGTCCGCCAAAGGCGCGGCAGCCCTCGGCGTCGGTGTCGGCCTCGTGCTGGCGGCAGCCACCGTCGGCTACTCCATAGCGACCGCTACCTGCGGGCATAACCTCGAGGAGGTCCACCCGTGACAGCAGCGGGCCATACCTCCCAATAACGGCGCGTCCGGCCGGACGCCGGGCTACCGCGCCGTCTGAACGCCATCGACCACGCGGGGCAGGTCGAGCGGGTTGGCTTCCCGCAGCTCCGGGGGCAGCAGCGGGTCCGGGGTCATCTGGTAGCAGACCGGGCGCAGCCAACGCTCGATCGCGGTGCTTCCCACCGAGGTCGAGCCGCTCGTCGAGGCGGGGTAGGGCCCGCCGTGCTGCATGGCCGGGGAAACCGTCACCCCCGTGGGCCAGCCGTCCACGACGACCCGTCCCGCGATCGCGCTCAGCGCGGTGACCAGTTCCGCCGCTGCGCCGTCCCGCTCGTCGGCGGCCAGGTGCACGGTCGCCGTGAGGTTGCCCGGCAGGTAGGCGAGCAGCGCGTCCCGCTCGGCCGTCGAGCCGTAGCGGACCAGCACGGTGACCGGTCCGAAGCACTCCTCCAACAGCTCCCCGTATGGCCCGCCCTCGGCGAGCCGCGCCGCCGCGACCGTCAACACACCCGGCCGTACGGCCAGCGGCGTCCCGTCGTCGCCGGCCTCCCCCGCTGCCAACGGCTCCGTTACGCCGGGGAGGGCGACGCGGGAGCGGACGCCGTCGAGGAACGCCGTGCGCATACGCGGGTCGAGCAACGGCCCGGACGGGACCGCCGCCGTGACGACCGCCCCGACGACCGCGTCGCCCGCCGGTCCCTCGGGGAGCAGGACGAGGCCGGGCTTGACGCAGAACTGGCCCAGACCCTGGGTGTACGAGGCGACGAGTCCCGCCGCGATCTCCTCCGCCCTGGTCTCGGCCGCCCGGGCGGTCACCACCACGGGGTTGAGGCTGCCCAGCTCGCCGTGGAACGGAATCGGCCGCGGCCGGGCGGCTGCGATGTCGAACAGCGCGCGGCCGCCGCGCACCGAGCCGGTGAACCCGACCGCCGCCGTCAATGGGTGGCGTACGAGTTCCGGACCCGCGTCGAAGCCGTGGACCAGGCGGACGACGTCCTCGGGCAGCCCGACCTCGGCCGCCGCCGAGCGCAGGATCCGGGCGCACAGGACGGAGGTGGCCGGATGATCGGGGTGCGCCTTGACCACGACCGGGCATCCGGCGGCCAGGGCGCTCGCGGTGTCACCGCCCGCCACGCTGAAGGCCAGCGGAAAGTTGCTGGCCGCGAAGACCGCGACCACGCCCAGCGGCACCTTGTAGCGTCGCAGGTCGGGCCGGGGCGCGGGCTGCGCCTGCGGATCGGCATGGTCGATGATCACGTCGAGGTACGCGCCGGCGTCCACCACGTCCGCGAACACGCAGAGCTGGTAGCACGTGCGGGCCAGTTCGCCGGTGAGCCGTACGCTGCCGAGCGCCGTCTCCGCGTCGGCGGTCGCCACGATCTCCTCGCCGCTCTTCTGCAGGAGCGCGGCGGCCGTGCGCAGCAGGTCCGCCCGCGCGGCGTGGTCCCGGAGTGCCGCGCCGGCCGCGGCGGCCGCGCGCACCGCCCGGTCCACGTCCGCCGCCGTCGACTCCGTCGCGACGCGGGCCCGCGTCGCTCCGGTACGCGGATCGGTGCTCAGTACGTCACTCACCGTCTCGTCCTCGTTCTCTCGTCGGGTGTTCCAGCGTCTCGACGGGCGTCGTGTCGTCGGCCAGGTCGGCGAGTTCGCCGAGGGGCACCGGCACGGCGAGGCTGCGGGTGGCCAGCGCTCTCAAGTCGTCGGCCGTGGTCGCACGTCCGCTCAGCTGGGCCGCGATCGCGGCGGTGGCGAAGCCGCACACGCGTCCCTGGCACCAGCCCATTCCCGGCCGGGCCAGCATCTTCAGCGTGCGCGCGTCTTCCGCGCCGAGGTCGTGGTACGCCCGGCGCAGGTCGCCGTAGGAGACCTCCTCGCAGCGGCACACCAGCGTCGTCTCCGACAGCCACTGCGGCCACGCGCCCGGCACCGGGTAGGTCCGTTGCATGGCGGCGGCGAACCGCCGCCCCCGCCGGACGGCGCCGCGCAACCGCCTCGTCACGGCCGGATCGGCCGGGTGGCCCAGTGCGGCGGCGAGGGCGAGCGCGCTCAGCCGTCCCTCGTGGACGGCCAGGGTCGCCCCGCCCACCCCGGTCGCCTCGCCGGCGACGTACAGCCCGTCGACGCTGCTGCGCTGACGGTCGTCGACGGCCACAACGAGGGACCCGTCGGTGTCCTGCACCGTTTCGGCGCCGAGCATGAGCGGCAGTTCGAGCGAGGGGGTGAAGCCCCAGCCGACCGCCACGAGGTCGGCGGCGATCTCCTGCTCCGGTCCGGCCGGGAGGCCGGCGGTGTTCACCCGGACGGTCCGGACCGCCTCGACGCGGTCCGTACCGAGGATCTCACGGACCACGGTCCTCGTCCGGTACGGGATGCGGTGGCGGGCCATCAGCGCCGCGTACTGCAGTGCCTCGACGGCCTTGCCCGGCGCGGACATCGCGCCGAGAGGGTCGCGCAGCCACCCGAGCGTTGCGTTGGCCTCGACGACGGCCGCGACCCTCACGCCGGCCCGCGCGAGGCCGGTGGCCACGGGCAGCAGGAACGGGCCGGTGCCGGCGACGACCGCGCGCCGCCCCGCGGTGGTGCGGTGCCCCTTGAGCAGGGCCTGGGCTCCCCCAGCGGTCATCACACCGGGCAGGTCCCACCCGGGGACGGGCAGTTGCCGGTCGTAGCCTCCCGGGCACAGGATCAGCGCCCGCGCGAGGAGGCTCCGGTCGATGCCACTGCCGGCGGAGGTGGAGGCGGTGGCCGTCATCCGGAGGGTGAACGTGCCGCCCTCGTCCCGGGTGATGAGCCAGACCTGATGGCCGGGGAGGTGGCGGATCCGGCCGGCGGCGCGCAGGGCGTCCAGGCGGTTCCGCAGGCCGGTGAAGACCGGCCAGCCGTGGTGGCCCACGCGATCGGCGGGGCGGTCGTGGGTCTCGTCGTAGTGCCGCCAGTACTGCCCGCCGGGCTGCCCGGCGGCGTCGAGCAGGGCGACGGCGAGCCCGGCCTCGGCCGCCTCGACGGCGGCCGCGAGGCCGGCCGGGCCGGCGCCGACCACGGCGACGTCATCCATGGGCGCCATCGCCTTCCCCCGGTGAGCCGGGGTCCTGTGAGTCGGCGTCGTCGCCGAGGGTCATGCCGTCCGCGGCCGTGACCAGGCAGGCGCGCTGGTCGGGGACGCCGTCGACGGTGAGCAGGCAGTCGAAGCAGACGCCGATGCCGCAGAAAAGTCCCCGGGGCCTGCCGCCCCGGCGGGTGGTGCGCCAGCCGAGGATGCCGGCGGCGACCAGTGCGGCGGCGACGCTCTGGCCGGGCTCGGCCGGAACCTCGGTGCCGCGGAAGGTCAACCGGTGGGTCAACGGGCCGCCTCCTCGGCGTCGGCGAACCGGTCCGGGGCGAACGGCGTGAGGTCGAGGTCGGTCCGCTGCCCTAGGAGCGCCTGGGCGATCAGCTTGCCGGTCCCGGCGGACAGGCCGATGCCGGCGCCCTCGTGGCCGCAGGCGTGCCACAGGCCGGGCGCACGCGGGTCGGGACCGAGAACGGGTAGGTGATCGGGGCAGTATGGGCGGAAGCCGAAATAGGTGCGCATCGCACGGACCTGCCGCAGCATCGGGAACAGCGCAATCGCCTTGGCCGCGAGCGTGCTGATCGCGGTGACGGACACGGTCCGGTCGAAGCCGACGCGCTCGCGCGACGCGCCGATGAGGATGGTGCCGCCGGCGGTTCCCTCGACGACCGGTGAGGTCTGCAGGGCCGCGTCGGAGCTGGCCACGTCACCGACGTACTCGGCGGCGTACACCTTGTGGCGGATCGTGCGAGGTGGCATCGGCTGGGTGACCAGGATGAAGCCGCGCCGGGGCAGCACGGGGACGGACACCCCGGCGAGGCCGGCGACCGCGCCGGCCCACGTGCCGGCGGCGTTGAGCACCGCGCCGGCGGGGATGTCGCCGCCGGGGGTTCGCACGCCGCTCACCCGGTCGCCGGCGCCCAGGAAGCCCGTCACCTCGGTGTTCGTACGCACCTCGGCCCCGTGCTCGCGGGCGAGCCGGAGCAGGTGGGCCGCGACCAGCATCGGCTGGACCTGGGCGTCCTGCGGATAATGGGCACCTCCGGCGAGTCGCGGGGACAGGTGCGGCTCGTAGTCGCGCAACTCGGCCGGCGCGACGTCGCGGACCTCGACCCCGCACCGGCGCTGGTGCACGGTGAGCGCGCGCAGCGAGGCGAGGCTCTGCTCCGACGCCGCGACGACCAGGCCGCCCTTGGACTCGAACTCCCACAGGTCGCCGTGTTCCGCCAGGTCCTCGCGCCAGATCCGCTGCGAGTACAGCGCCAGGTCGAGTTCGGGGCCGGCCTCCTTGTCGGACACCAGCAGGTTGCCCTCGCCCGCGCTGGAGGTGCCGCCGGCGATCGCGCCGCGTTCGACGACGAGCACCCGCAGCCCCGCCAGGGCCGAGAAGTACGCGCTGGCCGCGCCCACCACGCCCGCCCCGACGACCACGAGGTCCACGCTCATCTCACCGCTGTGCTTCGCTCGGCGCCGCCGGCCCACAGGCCCCGTACGTGGCCGATGTGGCGGCGCATCAGCAGCTCGGCCCCGGACGCGTCGCGGGCTTCGACGAAGTCCAGGAGTTCGTGGTGTTCGGCAGCCGAGCTGCCCAGCCTGCCGCTCTCCAGCAGCGGGGTCAGGCCGAGCAGCCGGGTCTGCGAACGCAGGTCGGACACGACGTCCACCAGGAAGCGGTTGCCGCTGTAGGTGAGGAGAGTCAGATGGAACACGTGGTCGGCCTCGATGTAGCCGAGCAGGTTGCCGCTCTCCGCCGCGTCCACGATGGCCTGCGCGCGGGCCCGCAGCTCGGGAAAGTCCTCCTTCGGGATCACCGCCACGACGTCGCGCACGGTGGGCGGCTCGATGAGCAGCCGTACGGCGGCCAGGTTGTCGAGGTCCTCCTCGGACATCTCCGTGATCCGGAAGCCCTTGTTGGGGTGGGCGACGACCAGGCCTCCCTTCACCAGGTCGAGCATGGCCTCCCGCACCGGCGTCGGCGAGACGCCGAGCTGCGCGCCCAACGCCGGAGCCGAGTAGACCACGCCGGGCTCCAGCTTGCCGGAGATGATCCCGGCGCGCAGGGCCTCCCGGATCCGGTCGCGCAGGTTCTCCCGGCGACCGATGCCGGGCAGATCCGGGACGGGCGTGGGACTCACAGCAGGAACCCCGCGGGAAACGGGTCCGTGGGATCGAGGTGGAACTGCGCGGTGGCGGTGACCCACGCCCGGCCGGTGATCGACGGCAGCACCGCCGGGTGCGACCCGACCGTGGTCTCGCCGAGCAGCCGCCCGGTGAAGCGGGTGCCGATGAACGACTCGTTGACGAAGTCTTCGCCGATGCCCAGCTCGCCCCGCGCGTGCAGCTGCGCCATGCGCGCGCTCGTACCCGTGCCGCACGGCGATCGGTCGAACCAGCCGGGGTGGATGGCCATGGCGTGCCGCGACAACTGGGCCGTCGAGCCGGGGGCCTTCAGATAGACGTGGTGGCAGCCGTTGATGTCGTCGCGCTCGGGGTGGACCGGCCGGTCCTGCTCGTTCACCGCATCCATGATCGCCAGACCGACGGCCAGCAGGTCGCCGGCGCGGGAGCGGTCGAAGGGCAGTCCCAGATCCGCGAGGTCGACGATCGCGTAGAAGTTCCCGCCGAACGCCATGTCGTACCCGACCGGGCCGAAGCCCGGCACCTCGACCTTCCGGTCCAGCGCGTGCACGAACGACGGGACGTTCTCGATGGTGACCGACTCGGCCGCGCCGTTCCTTACGTGCACCGACGCGACGACCAGCCCGGCGGGGGTGTCGAGCCGGATCGTGGTCACCGGCTCGACGACGGGCACCATCCCGGTCTCGACGAGGACCGTGGCGACCCCGATCGTGCCGTGGCCGCACATCGGCAGCAGCCCGGAGACCTCGATGAACAACACGCCGTAGTCGGCGTCGGGACGGGTCGGCGGCTGCAGGATCGCCCCGCTCATCGCGGCGTGACCGCGCGGCTCGTACATCAGCAACGTGCGGATGTCGTCGCTGTGCTCCATGAACCAGAGCCGGCGCTCGGCCATGGTGGCCCCGGGGATCGTCCCCATGCCGCCGACAACGACCCGGGTGGGCATGCCCTCGGTGTGCGAGTCGACGGCGTGGAACGTGCGGCGGGACCTCACTTGTAGCCCTTGGCCAGGACGGCTTCGGTGTCGCTGGTGATCCTGGCCGCCACGTCGTCCGGCAGCGGCAGGCGCGGTGGACGACAGGCGCCGCCCTTGCGGCCGCAGGCGTCCATCGACAGCTTGATCGCCTGGACGAACTCGGTCCGGGAGTCCCAGCGCAGCAGGGGGTGCAGGTCGCGGTAGATCGGCACCGCCTTGGCGATGTCGGCGGGGTCGCCGGAGGTGACCAGCCGGTAGAGCTCCACGGTGCTCTCCGGGATCGCGTTCGGGTAGCCGGCGATCCAGCCGACGGCCCCGGCGATGCCCAGTTCGAGCAGCACGTCATCGGCGCCGACCAGGAGGTCCAGGCCGGGCGCCAGCTCGCTGATCTCGTAGGCCCGGCGGACGTCGCCGGTGAACTCCTTCACACCGACGACCAGGCCCTCTCCGAACAGCTCGGCGAGCAGCGCGGGAGTCAGGTCGACCTTGGTGTCGATCGGGTTGTTGTAGGCGACGACCGGCAGTCCGGCCCGCGCGACCTCGCGGTAGTGGGCAACGACCGCCCGGCGGTCGGCGCGGTAGGCGTTCGGCGGCAGCAGGAGCACGGAGGTGGCTCCGGCCGCGGCGGCCTGCTCGGCCCAGCGGCGGGCCTCGAGCGCGCCGTACGCGGCCACGCCGGGCATGACGCCGAATCCGGCGGGGGCCGCCTGGACGGCCGTCTCGACGACGCGCGCCCGCTCCTCGGGGGTCAGCGTCTGGTACTCGCCGAGCGAGCCGTTGGGCGTCACCCCGTCGCAGCCGGCGGCCGCGAGGAACCGGACGTGCTCGGCGTACGCGTCGTAGTCGACGGAGAGGTCATCGTGGAGGGGAAGCGCCGTCGCGACGTGTACGCCGCGCCATGGCTGTGCGGAGGTGGTCATCCTGGCTCCTTGGGCGATCCGGTAGCGCAATGTCACATGGATTGGGTGGCTGCCATCCACTTCTCCAGACCGTCGGCCTCGATCGGCAGCGCGCGGGACAGCACCTCCACGCCGTCCGGCGTGACCAGGAGGTCATCCTCGATGCGCACGCCGATCCCGCGCAGCTCGGGAGGCACGGTCAGGTCGTGTGCGTGGAAGTACAGCCCGGGCTCGACCGTGAGCACCATGCCGGGCGCCATCACCGCACCCTGGTACGCCTCCTGCGAGGCACGGCCGCAGTCGTGCACGTCCAGCCCCAGATGATGGCCGATGCCGCACACCAGATAGCGCCGGTGCTGCTGCCCGGTGTCGGACAGCGCCTCGTCAACCGAGACGGGCAACAGGCCCCAATCCGCCAGCCCCCGCGCGATCACCTCCATCGCGGCATGGTGGAAGTCGGTGAACCGGCTGTCCGGGCCGACCGCCGCCAGCCCCGCCCGGTGCGCCCGCTCCACCAGGTCGTGCACCTGCCGCTGGACGGGAGAGAACCGCCCGGACGCGGGCAGCGTGCGGGTGACGTCGGCCGTGTAATGGCTCTTGACCTCGACGCCCATATCGAGCAGGAGCACCTCGTCGGGCAGAACCGGGCCGTCACAGCGCACCCAGTGCAGGGTGGGCGCGTGCCGGCCGCTGCCGACGATCGTGGTGTAGCCGGGCCCGTTGCCGTACGCCCGGGCGTACCGGTCGAAGGTGCCCTGCAGCCACCGCTCTCCGGGCCCCGCCACCGCGGTCGGGATCTCCCGGGCAACCGCGGCGAAACCCTCGACCGTGCGGTCCACCGCCTCCCGGAGCTGCCCGATCTCCCACTCGTCCTTGTACATGCGCAGCTCAGCGAGGGTCCGCCCAACCTCGTCGTCCCGGGTCACCTCCTCGGTGAGCTCCGCGAGCGGCCGGACCTCGATGCCCAGCACCCGCGCCCAGTCGGCCGGCGCGGGCGCCGCACCGACCCACAGCTCACCGTGGCGGGCATCGGTGAAGAAACCGGGGTCGCCAGGTCGGGCGGGGGGCGGCAGGTAGAGCGTGGCGGCACCGCCGCGAAGCACCACGACGGCGTTCTCGATGGCGCAGCCGGTCAGCCAGAAGAAGTCGCTGTCCGGACGGAAGTCGTACGTCGTGTCGTTGCTGCGCACGGGGGCCTCCCCCGACGCCAGCACGATGGTGCGGCCGGGAAGCGCCTCGACCAGCTGGGCCCGGTGGTCGGCGGCCGCCTCGGCGGCGCCCGGCACGACCGGCGGGGTGCGGTCGGGAACACCCCAGCCCGTGTTCATGTACGCCGTGAACGACGCGATCTCGGACAGCTTCGGCGGCCTGCCGTCACGCAACGGGAACTCCTTCCTGGCCGGACGGGTCCCGGTCGGGTGCCCAGGCGTCGGTGACACCGCCGCCCACCTCGCGGACCAGCTCGGTCAGCCGGGTGAAGACCCGGTCGTCCTCGTGGACGCCGTCGTGCTCGTATCTCGTTGGTGATCCAGGTCCGGACGTTGCCGACCCGCGACGCGGTGTCCAGTTGCAGGCCGGCGTCCACGTACATGTCGTCGTGGTAGACGGCGGCGGCCACCGGGATCTCGTTGGCGGCCAGCCGGTTGAGGTCGTAGAGCTCCCTGAATTTGACGGCGGGCACGCGAACCGTGCCGACCACTGCCGCAGGAGGCCGCCGGTGATGCGCATGCCGCCGCAAACCGGGACGACGTCGCGCTGCGCTCCGCACGCCGCCCGCCTGATCGTGCGCGGACGAAGAGGGTTGCCCCGCGCAATCAGCACCGCTAGTAACGTGTGGCATTGCACTGACCCTAGGCTTGAACAGCTCACGTGCCAAGACGCGATCGCCGCCGGCGTGAAGCCGCGCCGGCGTAAGGCGTACGCCGCGAAGCGGATCCGGTAAATGCCGGGCGCCGCCCGTTGTGGGGGAAACGGGCGGCGCCGGCAGCGGGCCGCGACCCGGACGCGGACCGAGGTTTGGACGGAAGGCCCGGGGTCGTTGCCCTCGGCGTTCACTGCCTCGGGCGGCCGGGTGCAGAAGTCCTTCGGACCCCGGCCTTCCGCGCGGTGAACAGTATCGGCGCCCACTGACACTCGGGCGCCGCTTATGGCGGACTTAATCCGCTAATAAGCCGTCGATTAGCCATACCCGATCGCTCACCGAGGAGGTGCGCGGCGTGCCGATCGACGTCGAGCAGCTCAACTCTCCCGGCTGGTGTATGAAGCGGCTGTTCTTCCAGCTCAACGACCGGAACCGGCGCCAGCGGCGACCACTCGGGCGGTAGGGGCTCCAGCTCGTTGGCCGCCCTGTGCACCCGCAGGATTTCCCGGTCACTGCCGGTGGGGCACGTCCCGGGCGGGACCTGGCGCATCGGCGTGAGCGGAACCCGCCGACACCGGGTTCGCCGCGGCCCTGGCCGCGTCGTTCAACGCCGCGGATTAGCCCGGTCGAACTCGAACTCCGTTCCATGCCCGGCGCCGTCCGCCCGGGCCGGCGGCCCGTCAGCGTGGGCCGCGATCGCAGGCGGGACCGTGGCGTTCCACCGTGAACTGCGCGACCTGGCCGTGCGCGCCGTGCGGCTGCCCGTCCGGCGCGGGAATGAAATCGGCTAGGGTGTATGTCCCCGGCCGCATCCGGATCAACGACAGCGCGGCGCCGTCGCCGCCGTGGCCGATGGTCGTCACCTGCTCCTGGGTGAGATCGCCGTCGAACAGGTCCTCTGGGGCGGCGCCGGGGGGCAGGCGGAGCAGGATCGCCTCGTGCGGCTCCCGTCCCACATTGCCGTAGGCCCACCCCGGCAGGGGCTTGGCCTTGTGACGCCGGCGCCGTGGACGCCATCGTGGTGATGCCGGAAGCGGTGTTGTGGGTGTGGTCGCTTCGCCAGGTTCCGACCTACCTCGCTGCCGGAAACGACTGGCTCCGCACGTGCGGCCGCCAGCGCAATCGTGAGGTCCGCACCTCGCCGGAGCTGCGGCTGCTACTGACAGCGACGCCCACCACAGCAGAGAGCGCGCACGATCGGCGGAAGATGAGGATGTTGGCCCAGGACCGGCAGCAGAGCAACCTCCGTGCAGCAGCTAGTCAGGCGACCGGATCACGTCCCAGCCGGTGATGTCGCACTGACCGTGCTCGTTATTTCCGGCGGCGACAACTGTTCCGTCCGCGCGTAGTCCGAGAGTGTGGGTGGATCCGGCCGCCACCGCGACGATCCCGCGCCAGTCGGCTACCTCGCACTGGCCGGAATCGTCGCTGCCCACGGCCACGACTCGGCCAGCCGCGGTGACTGCGACGGTGTGGTAGCTCCCAGCCGCCACTGCCACAACGTCCCGCCAAGCACTGACGTCACAGGCGCCCGCCGATTGATCCCCGACCGCGAAGACGCGTCCGTCGTTGGTGAGACCGACCGTGTGAAGGTAGCCGGCGGCGACGGCGGCAACGTCACGCCACGTGTCGACCGCGCACTGCCCACGGCGATCATTGCCCACCGCAACGGTGATCCCATCGGCTCTGAGGCCCACCGAATGCCAGTCGCCACAAGCCAACGCGACAACCTCACGCCATCGGCTCACGTCGCATGCTCCCTCGCGGAGCCGTCCCGCAGCCAGCACGGTGCCGTCACCAACTAGCCCCAAGGTGCGGCGCCAGCCCGCGGCGACAAGGGTCACGTCGCGCCATGACGCAACGTCACACTGTCCGTCACCGTTCCAGCCCGTCGCCATCACAGTGCCGTCCGCGCGGAGGCCGACGCTGTGGGACCGCCCAGTGTTCGACGCCGTATGCACGTTGCCCGCCGCCACGGCGACCACTTGGACCCAGTCTTCGACTCGACACTCACCAGACGTCCCCGTGCCGGCCGCAACCACGGTGCCGTCGGCACACAGCCCCAACGAGTGTCGCCGTCCAGCGGCGATGACAGGACTACTCATGTGTACAGCATTACGGATCACATGACCCGGGCAGATCCAACCCGCTCCACGCGTGAGGTGGCGGCCGGCGCAGCAGAACTCAGCGCGGCGGTTCTGGCTCGGCTGGCTCCGGACGCTCAGGCGGAGCGGCGCCGTCCTACGGGTGTTCTGCTGCGGCACACCGGACGGTTCGGCGATGTGGGCCCGTGGCGGTGGCGCATCACGCCGGAATAGCGAGACCTGGCTACGGGCGCGTCGGTGATCGACGCGCACCTTCGGCGGCAGATGAGTGCATCCGCGATGCACGGTTGGAAACGCCAAGTTCAGAGCTGTCCTGCAGACAAGCCTCCGCTTGGCTGATCACGAGTTTCCGAATCAGGAGCAATTCGGTAGCCGTGTTCTTACCCGAGCTGCGTTCAACGTTGCCCCACCGGTCCAGGCATCTACGAGACCGTGCGGGTCACCATTCTCGGCCTCGACGTTAACCACGTTGTCGAGGACGCGGTTGACCCTGCGCCATTGCCGAGCGGGCATCCGGACTGCGCAGGTGCTCGGCTCAGCTGACTGATGGGGCATGCGCAGCATGGTGACCGACGGACGTCTGGTGGTCAACAACTCGGCGCCTCGGCCCGGCGCACGTCGGGCAGGTTCACGTCCCGCTGGGCCCGCTCCGCGGCCTCCCGCCCGCTCGGTCTCCGCACTGCGATGACCTGTCCGCGGCAGATGTGCGCCCGGGGTCGTGTCGACCGGCCCAGATGAGGACGCGGCAGGGCACGTCGCGCAGGCCGAACTCCGTGGGCGGCGGACGGGGCGCGCCAGCGCGACCCGGGACGTCGCGGCGTACTCCTGTGGGTCTTCAAACGTCGGCGAGGCTGCTTTGCGTCGGGGTCCGCGGCGCGGCCGAGTACGCCTCGACGAGCACGGACGACTCCGCTACACCGTCGCCGCCCTGATGCGTGAACGACGGCATACCCTAGCCTTAGCGGACTGGTGAGTCCATCTCTGCGTTTGGCGTGGAGCGAGTTCAGCTGGGGCCCCTTGGTCCTGACCGTCTCAGAGCAGCTTGAAACACCCCTAAGTGTTGGTCCACGAGGTCTGGGCGGTTCTGGGCACGAGCGGTCAACTGGACTATCCAGTCCGCGCAGGCTAGCCTGCGGAGGTACTCGGCCACAGGGTCCACAGCCCCCACTCAGACTGCGGCTCGGCTGCTGCTGGAATCCGCGTATCTGGACCGCCACTACCAGGATCTACAGGAAGGCGCCCCTGACGGAAACCGATCGGGATCGTGTCGTCGCATCCGCCCGAGCTGTCCTTTCGGCCACTGAGCGCCGACGCACGGACATGACCACCCGCGGCTTCACGTTCGTCGCCGATGAACCGCACAACGGGGCGAGATCGTGACATTGAGGTAGGACGGCGCCGCAACCGACAGTAAACAGTCGGACCATAACGCCGTTCGTTGTGCCCACCTAGAGCGAACGTCGAACCACACAGAAGGAGCAAGAAAATGAATGACACCACGCAGTCCACCGAAGATCTGGCGATCCTCGAGCAGCTCAACCTTGACTACAACCATGCGGACCAGGCCAGCGACGCCAAGCGCTTCAGTGAGTTTCTTGCTGAAGATTTCATTGTGCAGACACCGGGTGTCACCCGTAACCGCGACGAGTTCCTCGAGTACATCGCCAAGCCGCGCCCTTTCAAGGATCTCGCGCTGCGCGACGCCAAGATCCGCATCCTCGGCGACGTTGCGCTGATCCACGGCCGCGCCTCATACACCCTTATCGCGGACGGCGCGGAGCAGGAAGCTCTGTACACGGACGTGTACCAGAAGCGTGAGGGCACGTGGGTCTGCATCTCAGCCTGTGCGATCGCTCCGGGCGCCTGACGCCGGTCGAACGAGGCTCCTGGTCGCGAGACATCTTTGCACTCGGGTGGGGACCACACGGGAGCCAAGGGATAGTTCAGGACAACAGAAATGCGCAGCTCGATGCTCAACACGGCACCAGTGACCAACGTGGCCGGCCGGGGCAGAACGCTCCGGCTGACCTTCATATCTGCAGTGGTCTCCCTGGTGGCCGCATTTGCCGCTGTGGGCTCGACGATCCCGCTGTTCAACATCTATCGGGCCGAGGACGGGTTCACCAACGCCGGCATCTCGATGACCGTCGTCGCGTACTCCGCCGCCACTCTGACCACGCTGCTGGTGCTGGGGCGACTGTCCAATCATCTGGGCCGACGGCCCATCTCGATCGCCAGCCTCGTCCTGCTCCTCTTGGGCTGTGTGCTGCTGTTGAACGTGCACGACATCGGCACCCTGATCACCAGCCGGCTCCTGATGGGCCTTGGTGCCGGGCTGGCCAGTAGCAGCCTCACTGCGTACATCGTCGACGCCGCACCCGCCAAGCCTGCGTGGCTGGCCTCTGTCGCCTCCAGCCAGACAGTCATGCTTGGCCTCGCCGTCGGCGCCATCGCCTCCGGCGCCCTGGTTCAGTTCGGGCCGTGGCCACGCGACCTCATCTTCCTGGTTGTCATCGGCCTTCTCCTCCTGTCTGTCGGTCTCATTGCCATCAGCCCGGAGACCGTGACTCGGATGCCGAGTGCCTGGCGATCGCTGCGACCCCGGGTCTACGTGCCGGCCCGGGTCAGGCATCTGCTCCCCGTCGCGGCAGCGGTGTTCGTGGCCACCTGGGCGGCCGGGGCCTTCTACCAAGCGTTCGTGCCTGCGCTGGTCGAGGATCAGCTCCACACCAGCAGCCCGCTCATCGTCGGATTGGTGTTCGCCGCCTACATGGGTCCCAGCGTTCTCGGCGCTCCCCTCGGCGGCCGGTTCACAACAACAGCAGCCCAACGTGTCGGCATGATCGCCTTCCTAGCCGGAATGATCGGCATCATCACAGCGATCGCCACCGGCACACTGGCGTTGTTCATCGCCGCAACGATCGTCGCCGGCGCCGCTCAAGGGATCGCCATCAGCGCCGCCACTCGCGGTCTGCTGCACGGAAGCACACTGGCCGACCGGGCACCGATCCTCAGCGTGATCTACCTGCTCTGCTACAGCGGCGCTACGATCCCGGCCCTCATCGCCGGCCGACTTTCCCACACCTTCTCGCTGCCGCAGATCGCGCTCGGCTACGGTGCGCTCGCCCTCCTCGCCACCCTGTTCACCGCCACCGCCGCACGCAACGCGCACACCGACACGGCCGAGAACAGCCAGCACGGTGAGTAATCATGCGACGAACCTGGCCGTCATCCAGACCTCACTCGACCGTGCGCGGGGCGCTGACCGTTCTCGTCGACGCCCATCGATCATCAGAAATACGTCGATAGCCGCGCCTACGACGCTGTCGACGACATGCGGCTGGACGAGTACGACTGTCGCCGCGACCCGGGACCGATCTGATGACCAATAACGAAGGGACACCACCATGACCGGCCCAGCTGAGCCGACCCGCTACGCCTTCGCGTACCCCGACGAGGCCGGACACCCCGACGAGAAAGGCACCCTCAGTCAGGACCAGGCCGTCCTCATCGACGAGGTGCTCGATGATCCCCGTGCCCCCGCATCCGACTTCGCCGTCGTCAACGACGAGAAAGCCGGCATCTACGACGCCATCGTCGGCGACCGCGAGATCGCCGGGCTGACCTACAACGTCGCCGGCGACGACCGACTCGTGCTGCTGGCCGTCTTGGTGTACCCCGAGTTCCGCAAACAGGGCATCGCCACCGAACTGATCCGACGCGTCCTGGACGACGCGCGCGCGCAAGGCAAGACCGTCACCATCCTGTGCCCGATCGTGCGCACGTTCATCGAGCACAACCCCGAGTACGCCGACCTCATCGACCCTGCGCACCCAGGAGTGACCAAAGGGTTCACACCGATCCTAAACCCAGCCACTAGCTCCCCGGCAGAAAGTGCGACGATGACGATCGATCTCAAGGCTGAGGCGGTCGTCCGTGACGAGAACAATGCGGCGATCATCGCCGCCTTGGACAAGTCAGGTCTTAGCGAGGTGGAGTCCAGCTGGGAACTCGATGTCATCAACGACGCGGAGCACGGGCGATGGGTCGCCACCCTCGGTGCCGAAGCGATCGCCGAGCTCCCGTACCGGTTCGTGGGTGGCCGTGTCGTTCTTCTGACGACTTGGGTCGATCCCGCCTACCGCAACCATCGGGTAGCCACGGAACTCGTCTCTCGCGTCCTGAACGAGATCCGCGAGAGCGGGAAGAAAATCACTATCATCTGCCCGGTCGTGGGTGAGTTCATTGCCCGCAACCCGCAGTACACCGACCTCATCGATAAGATCCATCCCGGCTCCGGCGCGTACCCCAAGCACGAACCCGTGAACCCCGAGAAGACCGCAGCGGTGTCGGGACCGGCCTGATCCGCCGACGTCACAAACCAGCGCGCTACCTGGTCATATAGGTGTCGACTGCGAGAGGAACAGAGGACACCGTGCGAACGATTCTGGTGGTCGGCGGCGGCTACGCCGGTTTCTACACGGCCTGGAAGCTGGAGAAGAAGCTTCGGCGGGATGAGGCACGGGTCGTCGTGGTTGATCCGCGCCCGTACATGACGTATCAGCCGTTTCTCCCCGAGGTGTTGGCCGGATCGGTCGAGGCGCGACACGCCGCGGTGTCGCTGCGCCGGCACCTACGCCGGGCCATGCTCATTTCGGGTGCGGTCGTCGCGGTCGACCACGCACACCGGACGGCTACTGTGCAGCCGGCCGAGGGTCCGGAGTTCGCGCTCGGCTACGACATCATCGTCGTCACCGCCGGCGCGGTGACCCGCAAGCTGGCCATTCCCGGCGTAGCGGAGCACGCGATCGGTATGAAGCACGTCGAGGAGGCGGTGGCGATCCGGGATCGGCTGCTGACCGCCTTCGACCGGGCCTCGGCGCTCGAGCCGGGGCCGCTGCGCCGGCGGCTGCTCACCGTGACGTTCGTGGGCGGTGGGTTCTCCGGCGTCGAGGGCTTCGGTGAGCTGCTGTCCCTGGCGACGTCGCTGATGCGGGCGTACCCCGAGCTGAACCCTGCCGAGCTGCAGTTCCACCTGGTGGAGGCCCGGGACCGCATCCTTCCCGAGGTCTCCGACGGACCCGGGCAATGGGTAGTGCGGTCGCTGGAGAAGCGCGGGGCACACGTGCACCTCAATGCCCAATTGATCTCCGCGCGCGACGGTCACGTGGTGCTGTCGACCGGGCAGGAGTTCGACTCCGACCTGATCGTGTGGACCGTCGGCAACGCCGCCAATCCGATGGTGCGCAGCCACACCGATCTGCCCATCGACGGGCGCGGGATGCTGATCGTCCGAGCCGACCTGCGGGTCGGCACCGAGAGCGAACCAGTGCCGGACGCCTGGGGCGCCGGCGACGACGCGGCGATTCCGGACCTCGCCGTGGGCCGGCCCGGCGCCGTGACGGTGCCGAACGCCCAGCACGCCGTGCGTCAGGGAAAGCTTCTGGCGAGGAACATCGTGGCCACCCTCCGCGGGCGGAAGGCGAAGCAGTACGTGCACCACAGCCTCGGCACCGTCGCCACGCTGGGCCTCGGTCGGGGCATCTTCCAGTACCGAGGCATCGTCATCAAGGGACTGCCGGCCTGGCTGATGCACCGGGGGTACCACGTCCTCGCCGTACCGAGCTGGGAACGGAAGACCCGGGTGCTGGCGGTCTGGCTGACCGCCGCGGTGTTCGGCCGCGACATCGTCTCGCTGGCCTCGCTGCAGGATCCCCGCCGCGCATTCGTCACCGGCGACGACCCGGTGGAGCCACCCACGCACCCGCCTGTTCGGTCCCAGCATGTTCAATCGGCATGACAACGTCGTGCGCAAGTTCGCCGAGGCCTGCCGACCAAGGTGTGTTTCATGAGCAGGTCAGAGCCACTCGGTGATGATGGTGATGGTGAGGACGGCTTGGAAGCGGACGGCCAACTTGTCGTATCGGGCGGCGACGCCGCGGTGGCGTTTGAGACGCGCGATGCCGTTCTCGACGGCGTGGCGTAGCCGGTAGGCATTTGTCGGCCAGGACCACATCGGGGCAGGTGCGGGGCCGGCCCACCCCGAGGCGGGTGACCCGGACGCGGTGCAGGACCGGGATGAACTTCGGACTGTCACCGCGGTGCCCCGCGGTCACGACCATCGAAACTAGCTTCAAGAGAAGTGCGCAGTCGCTTGCGGAGGCGGCTCAGGTCCTGCCCCGTGTGGCGCGACGAATGGAGGACGCTGCCCACAGGATGTCAAGGGGTCACTGAGCGTGGCGCGCGCTCCCGCCCATGCTCCGGGGGGTATGGCCGGGGGAAGGCGAACGTTCATCCACCAGAACGACCCGATGGTGAAGGCCGACGCAGCCAAGGCGATGATCATGCTTGGCGTGATCCCGGCGTTGGCCCAGATGTCCCGTACGGGTGCGGCGCTGCCGAGCGGGGGCGCTTACTGCGGCGGGGCAACGTTCTTGGGCATCCTCGGCTGCGGGTCGCCGACGCAGCCAGGCAGAGCCAGGAGTAGGGCGGCGGCGGGTGCGGACCATGCCAGGCACCGTACCGATCCACGTCGGCGCGGCGTGGCCCCTGCCCGCGGATGTACGACATGCTCCACTGGTCGTAGGCATCGTGTGGAAGGCCCTTAGCCAGCGGTTTTGCCGATGACGCGTGCTATCTCCTCTCGACCGAAGGCCCGCAGCGTCGTGGTACGCACGTTGCCCGCCCCGCCGAGCTGCAGGAGCGCCGCGGCGGCGGTTTCGTCGTCGGGCGCCTCGACGACGGCCACGAGGTCGTACGGACCGACGGTCCAGTAAAGCTTTTGGAGATCCGCCCCGACATTCTCGGTCGCTGTCGCGAAGGCGTCGGCGCGCTTCGCGGTGTCCTTGTAGTTTCGTATCCCCTGATCGGTCCAGTTCAGCAACGCGATATAGATCGGCATGGTCCTTCACCTCCATCGAGAGACCTCATCGTAGGGCTACTTCTGGGCATAATGGCCTGAATCGGCATCAAGTGCGCATCACAACGAATGATGCGAGTGATCAACAGGATGGCGGTCCGCCGTCCGAACGCCGCCGCGCGCACCCGGTCACAGTTGACGAGGCACGTCCATCCCGCGCTGGGTGCCCGCCCGATTGGGCAACTGCGCCACTCCGAGCTACAGGCATTCGTAAGCGGGCTTGGCCTGAGCGTCTCCGCGTCGTCGATCCGACCAATCTGGGCGACCGTGCGAGCGATCATGAGGACCGCCGTAGTCGACCGACCGATCACAGTCGATCCCTGCGCCGAGGTCCAGTTGCCCGAGCTTCCCATACGCGAACACAACTTTGTGCGGCTGACCGTCGACCAGGTCGATGCGCTCACCGAGGCGATGCCGCCCCGGCACCGCGCGCTGGTCGCGGTTGGTGCGATGACCGGGCTGCGGCAGGTGAGCTGTTCGGCCTGGAGGTCGGCGATATCGGATTCCTCAGTCGCCCCCTCGCCGTGTCAACGTCTCCAGCCAGGTACAGCCAAAGGCGGGTGGCGGCACGGAGCTATGCAGACTGAAGAACAGGCACAGCTACCGGAAGGTGCCGGTGGGCAAGAGGGTCACCGAGGTGCTCGCGGCGCACCTCGCCTCGTTCCCGCTGGACGCCGGGGTGGAGATGCTCGACAGGACCGGGCCGCGCGCGGTCACCCGGCGGGCGATCCTGATATTCACTGACGACGATGGCGAGGCACTGCACCGGAACCGGTTCAACAAGCACGTGTGGGGCCCGGCACGGAAGGCTGCCGGACTGCCGAACGACGCGACGATGCACGACCTGCAGCACTTCTACGCCAGCGCGCTGATCTTCAAGGGGCGCAGCGCAAAGACCGTCGCAGCACGACTCGGCCACGCGGACCCCACTACAACATGGAAGTTCTACGCCGGGCTGTGGTCGGACGAGGAGGAGTTGTCCGCGCAGGATCTCGACGACACCTTCGCAGAGGCCCGCGCCGCGCGGGCGGCCGCTGTGCCCACCGTGCGCCCAAGCGAGGCGGCGTGATCTATGAAGCCGCAGGCCAGAGGTGGTCCATAGCCCGCTACGCTTATTTGGCGTTGAAGTAGCTCGCCTCCGGGTGATGGACCACGATGGCGTCGGTGGCCTGCTCCGGCATCAGCTGGAACTCCTCGGACAGCTCCACCCCGATCCGCTCCGACCCGAGCAGATCCACGATCTTCGCCCGGTCCTCCAGATCCGGGCAGGCCGGGTAGCCGAACGCGTACCGACAGCCGCGGTAGTCGTTGCGCAGCAGGCCGGCCAGGTCCGCCGGGTCGTCCTGCGCGATCGTACGGCCGTCGGGCAGGGTCAGCTCGGCGCGGATCCGCCGGTGCCAGTACTCCGCGAGGGCCTCGGTGAGCTGCACGGAGAGCCCGTGCACCTCCAGGTAGTCGCGGTACTCGTTGCGGGCGAAGAGCTTCGCCGCGTACTCGCTGACCGGCTGGCCGACGGTGACCAGCTGCAACGCCACCACGTCCAGCTGCTCGCCTCGGGGGCGGAAGAAGTCGGCCAGGCAGAGCCGGCGCTCCTGCCGCTGCCGGGGGAAGGAGAACCGGGCCCGCTCGGTCTGCCCGTTCTCGTCCAGCACCACCAGGTCGTTGCCCTCGCTGTAGGCGGGGTAGTAGCCGTAGACCACGGCCGCCTCGAGCACCTGGTCGGAGATCAGCCGGTCCAGCCAGTAGCGCAGCCGCGGCCGGCCCTCGGTCTCCACCAGCTCCTCGTAGGACGGTCCCTGACCGCCCCGGGAGCCGCGCAGACCCCACTGCCCGAGGAAGGTGGCCCGCTCGTCCAGCAGCGCCGCGTAGTCGGCCAGCGGCACGCCCTTGACCACCCGCGTGCCGAAGAACGGCGGGGTGGGCACCTCCACGTCACCGGCCACGTCCGAGCGGACGGAGGAGTCGTGCAGCTCGGGCAGCGACTCGGCGACCACCGTCCGTTGCCGCTCGCGCCGCGCCCGCCGCGCCGCCAGCGCCGCCTCCCGCTCCGGGTCGACCACCGGCGCGCCGCCGCGCTTGGCAGTCATCACCCGGTCCATCAGCGACAGTCCCTCGAACGCGTCGCGCGCGTAGTGCACCTGCCCGGGGAACATCGACCGCAGGTCGTCCTCGACGTACGCCCGGGTCAACGCCGCGCCCCCCAGCAGCACCGGCCAGCGCTCCGCGACCCCGCGCGAGGCCATCTCGGCGAGATTCTCCTTCATGATGACCGTGCTCTTGACCAGCAGGCCGGACATCCCGATCGCGTCGGCGCGGTGCTCCTCGGCGGCCTCCAGGATGGCGTTGATCGGCTGCTTGATGCCGATGTTCACCACCTCGTAGCCGTTGTTGGACAGGATGATGTCGACCAGGTTCTTACCGATGTCGTGCACGTCGCCGCGCACGGTGGCCAGGACGATACGACCCTTGCCGCCGTCCTCCGCGGTCTCCATGTGCGGCTCCAGGTAGGCCACCGCGGTCTTCATCACCTCGGCGGACTGGAGCACGAACGGCAGCTGCATCTGCCCGGAGCCGAAGAGCTCACCGACCACCTTCATCCCGTCGAGCAGGATGTCGTTGATGATCGACAACGGGCTGCGACCCCCGGCCATCGCCGCGTCGAGGTCGGCCTCCAGGCCGTTGCGCTCGCCGTCGATGATCCGCCGCTTGAGCCGCTCGTCCAGCGGCAGCGCGGCCAACTCCTCGGCCCGGCCGGCCCGCGCCGACGCGGCGTCGACCCCCTCGAAGATCTCGATGAAGTGCTGCACCGGGTCGTACCCCTCGCGGCGCCGGTCGTAGACCAGGTCGAGGGCCGCCTCGCGCTGCTCGTCGGGGATCTTCGACATCGGCAGGATCTTGCTGGCGTGCACGATCGCCGAGGTCAGGCCGGCCTGCACGCACTCGTGCAGGAAGACCGAGTTGAGCACCTGGCGGGCCGCCGGGTTCAGCCCGAACGACACGTTCGAGATGCCGAGGGTGAAGTTGACCCCCGGGTAGCGCCGGGCGATCTCCCGGATCGCCTCGATCGTCTCGATGCCGTCGCGGCGGGTCTCCTCCTGGCCGGTCGCGATCGGGAAGGTCAGCGCGTCGATCAGGATGTCGGATCGGTCCAGCCCCCACCGGCCGGTCAGGTCGTCGATCAACCGGGCCGCGACGCGGACCTTCCAATCCTTCGTCCGGGCCTGGCCCTCCTCGTCGATGAGCAGCGCCACCACCGCCGCGCCGTGCTCCTTGACCACCGGCATCACCCGGGCGTAGCGGGAGTCGGGGCCGTCGCCGTCCTCGAAGTTCACCGAGTTGACCACGCACCGGCCGCCGAGCATCTCCAGCCCGGCCTCGACCACCGCGGGCTCGGTGGAGTCCAGCATGATCGGCAGAGTCGACGCGGTGGCGAACCGGCCGGCCAGCTCCCGCATGTCGAGGGTGCCGTCGCGGCCGACGTAGTCCACGCACAGGTCGAGCAGGTGCGAGCCGTCGCGCGCCTGACTACGGGCGATCTCGACGCAGGCCCGCCAGTCCTCGGCGAGCATGGCCTCGCGGAACGCCTTGGAGCCGTTGGCGTTGGTCCGCTCCCCCACCATCAGCACCGAGGCGTCCTGGGCGAACGGCACCGGGTGGTAGACCGACGAGACGCCGGCCTCGTGCCGCGGCTCACGCGCCGCCGCGGTGACCCCGTGCAGCCGCTCGGCCAGCACCTGGATGTGCTCCGGGGTGGTGCCGCAACAGCCGCCGACCAGGCCCACGCCGTACTCGGTGATGAACCGCTCCAGCGCGTCGGCCAACTCGACCGGCGTGAGCGGGAAGTAGGCCCCGTCCGCGGTCAGCACGGGCAGGCCGGCGTTGGGCATTACCGACAGCGGGATCCGGGAGTGCTGCGACAGGTAGCGCAGGTGCTCGCTCATCTCCGCCGGGCCGGTCGAGCAGTTCAGCCCGATCAGGTCGACCCCGAGCGGCTCGATGGCCGCCAGCGCCGCGCCGATCTCGCTGCCGACCAGCATGGTGCCGGTGGTCTCCACGGCGACGTGGCAGATGATCGGGACGGACTGCCCCAGCTCGGCCATCGCCCGCTTCGACCCGACCACCGCCGCCTTGACCTGGAGCAGGTCCTGGCAGGTCTCAATGATCAACGCGTCCGCCCCGCCGACGATCAGGCCGGCGGCGTTCTCCTGGTACGCGTCGCGCAGGGTGGCGTAGGCGGCGTGGCCCAGGGTGGGGAGCTTGGTGCCCGGCCCGATCGAGCCGAGCACGAACCGGGGCCGCTCCGGCGTGGCGGCGGCGTCGGCGGCCTCCCGGGCGATCCGGGCGCCCGCCTCGGAGAGCTCCCGGATGCGGTGCGGGATGTCGTACTCGCCGAGGTTGGCCAGGTTGGCGCCGAACGTGTTGGTCTCCACGCAGTCCGCGCCGGCGGCGAGGTAGGCGTCGTGCACGCCGCGCACCACGTCGGGGCGGGTGACGTTGAGGATCTCGTTGCACCCCTCCAACCCGTCGAAGTCGTCGAGCGTCAGGTCGGCGGCCTGCAACATGGTCCCCATCGCCCCGTCGGCGATGAGGATCCGATCGGCCAGCACGTCGAGCAACGAAGTCCGCACGGCTTCAGGTTAGTGCGACCTCCGCCGAACCGACCGCCTCCCGCCCGGCGTCCCACATTGTGTCAGCGGGATCACGTTGTCCGGTTGCGCCGTCGGTGCCCCGGTTGTCCGGTGGGCTGAACGGCGCGGCCGACGGGCCGCATCCCGGCCCGGCACGTAGGCTGACGGACGTGAAGGAGAACAGGGACGCCACCGTGCACCAGGGGCGGACGACCGGGCTCGCGCCCGCCGCCGCCCGCCACGAGCAGGGTGAGGTGACGGCGTGACCGAGTTCGACGGACTGCCGGTGCTGCGTTCCCCGGTGGCCATCGCCGCGTTCGAGGGCTGGAACGACGCCGCGGACGCGTCCACCGCGGCCGTCGAGCACCTGGAGCAGGTCTGGCAGGCCCGGCAGGTCACCGAGCTCGACCCGGAGGACTTCTACGACTTCCAGGTCAGCCGCCCGACCATCACCATGGCCGAGGGCGAGACCCGCCGGGTCGAGTGGCCGACCACCCGCTTCATGGTGGCCAGCCCCGAGGGCACCGAGCGCGACGTGGTGCTGATCCGCGGCATCGAGCCGAGCATGCGGTGGCGCACCTTCTGCGAGCAGGTGCTGGAGATCTGCCACAGCCTGGAGGTCGAGCGGGTGGTGCTGCTCGGCGCGCTGCTGGCCGACGTGCCCTACACCCGACCGCTGCCGATCAGCGGCAGCGCCTCCGACGCGCAGGCCGCCGAGCGCTATCAACTCACCCCCACCCGCTACGACGGCCCGACCGGCATCGTCGGCGTGCTGCACGACGCCTGCAGCCGCGCCGAGGTGGACGCCGTCTCGTTCTGGGTGCACGTGCCGCACTACGCCAACAACCCGCCCTGCCCCAAGGCCACCCTGGCGCTGCTGCACCGCGTCGAGGAGGTGCTCGACCTGCCGGTGCCGATGGCCGACCTGGCCGAGGAGGCCGCCGAGTGGGAGCAGCGGGTGCGCAGCGCCGCCGAGCAGGACGCGGAACTCGGTGAATACGTCCGCGAGCTGGAGGAACGGGTCGGCGACGCGGGCATCACACCGCTGACCGGTGACGAGATCGCTCAGGAGTTCGAGAAGTACCTGCGGCGCCGTGGCGGGTCGGCCGGTCCGACCGCCGGTTCCTGGTAGCGCCTCTCCCCGGCCGTTTGTGTGCGTGTCCGGGTGGCGCCGGCACACCCTCTACGGCATCCTAGGAACCTAGATGTGATCAAGGAGGCGGGCATGCAGATCAACCCGGGCGCTGCCGAATTCCCGCACCGGCAGATCGCCGCGCAGCTCAAGGCCCAGGTGCGGCGCGGCGACTGGGGGCCGGGCGAGCGCCTGCCGTCCATCCCGGCCATCGCCGAGATGTTCGGCGTGGCGAAGCAGACCGTGCAGCGCGCCGTCGACCAGCTGCGGGTCGAGGGCATCCTCATCACCAAGCCGGGCTCCGGTACGTACGTCCGCGGCACCCGCCGGCGGCTCAACCGGCTCTCCCGCGGGCGCTACGGCGGCTTCCGCGGCTACCACACCGACCTGGCCGCCCGGTACCGGCAGCAGCTCGTCTCCGTCGGCCGGGCCCCGGCCCCGGCGGAGGTAGCCGACGCGTTCGGCGTGGCCGACGGCACCGACCTGCTCTGCCGGCGGCACCTGGTCCGCACCGAGGACTCCCCCGTCGAGGTGGGCGCCTCCTGGTTCCTGCCCACCGACACCGCCGGCACCACACTGGAGCGGGCCGAGGCGTTCGGCCGGCCGCTCTACCAGGAGGCCGAGGAGGCCACCGGCCGGCGGTACGTCTCGGCGACCGACACGATCAGCGCCCGCCAGCCCAGCCGGGAGGAGGCGGAGACGCTGCAGATCCGCCCGGACACCCCCGTGCTGCACCTGCTGCACGTCGCCTACGACGGCGCCCACAAACCGATCGAGGTCGCCCAGGCCACCTGGCCCGGCCCGATGACCACCCTCACCGAGGAGTACAAGATCCCGGCCCCGGCCGCCGACCCGGAACCCGACCCCGGGCTCGTCCTCGGCTGACCGCCCGCCCAGCCCCGCCCCGCCCCGCCCCGCCCCGCCCCGCCCCGCCCCGCCCCGCCCCGGCGATCATGCAGTTGTGGTGCGGCACGAAAGGCGCGGAAGACCACGTACCGCCCACCACAACTCCATGATCGACCTGGGCAGGGGTGGGCGGGTGGGGCAGGGGTCGCGGGGCGGGGGTCAGAGGCGGATGCCGAGAAGGGCGTCCATCGTCTTCGCGAAGAGGGCGGGGGCGGCAGGGTCGTCACCGGCGCCGGCGAGGGCCTGCTCGGCCCAGGCGTCGGCCACCGCCAGTGCGCCCGGGCTGTCCAGGTCGTCGGCGAGCCGGTCGCGTACGCCGGCCAGCAGCTCGGCCCCGGACGGCCCGGCGGGCGCGGCGGCGGCTCGCCGCCAGCGGTCCAGCCGCTCCTGCGCCGCGCTCAGCAGCTCGTCGGTCCAGGTGCGGTCGCTGCGGTAGTGCCCGGTCAGCAGCGCCAGCCGGACCGCCATCGGGTCGACCCGGTCGGCCCGCAGCCGGGAGACGAAGACCAGGTTGCCCCGGGACTTCGACATCTTCTCGCCGTCCAGCCCGATCATGCCGGCGTGCACGTAGTGCCGGGCGAACGGCGCCTCGCCGGTCAGCCGCTCGGCGTGCGCCGCGGACGCCTCGTGGTGCGGGAAGAGCAGGTCGTTGCCGCCGCCCTGCACGTCGATCTGGTTGCCCAGCAGGTTCAGCGCGATCACCGCGCACTCGATGTGCCAGCCCGGGCGACCCGGCCCGAGGTCGCCGCCCGGCCAGGACGGCTCACCCTCCCGGGTGCCGCGCCAGAGCAGCGGGTCGAGCGGGTCGCGCTTGCCGGCCCGGTCCGGGTCACCGCCGCGCTCCGGGAAGATCTTCAGCATCTCCTCCCGGCTCAGGTTCGACTCGTAGCCGAACCGGGGCGTGGCGGAGATGTCGTAGTAGACGTCGCCGGTGCCGTCGTCGAGGCGGTAGGCGGCGCCGTCCTTGAGCAGCAGCTGGACCTTGTCGGCGATGTCCGGGATCGACTCGACGGCGCCGACGTAGTGCTCCGGCGGGATGATCCGCAGCGCCTCCATGTCCTCGCGGAACAGCGCCGTCTCGCGCATCGCCAGGACCACCCAGTCCTCGCCGTCGCGGGCGGCCCGCTCCAGCAGCGGGTCGTCGATGTCGGTGACGTTCTGCACGTAGCGGACCGGGCGCCCGGCGTCCCGCCACATCCGCTGCACCAGATCGAAGGTGATCATGGTGGCGGCGTGGCCGAGGTGGGTGGCGTCGTACGGGGTGATGCCGCAGACGTACATCCGCGCCACGTCCGTCGGATCGCTCGGGTGCACGCCCTGTCGCGCCGAGTCGTACAACTCCAGCGGCCGGCCGCTACCCGGCAGCCGCGGCACCTCGTGTCCCGTCCACGCTTCCATGACCGCCAGCCTAACCAGCCGGCCGGAGCCGGGCGGCCGCCCCCACAGGTGATCAACATGACAGCAGGCCGGGCCCACGGGCTGGCCCGCTCAGCTCACATCGGCGGCCAGGGCACCGCCGGCCAGTCCTCCGACGGCAACGGGAACCGGCCGGTGTCGCGCAGCCGGTCGATGCGGGCGGCCAGCTCGGCGATCTCGCTGATCGTCAGGTGGTCATCGAGTTCGGCGCCGAGCGGGCCGGTGATCTGGCCGGCGAGCGCGTCGAGCATCTGCGTCGCGTCCGGGGGTAGCTGCCGGCCGGCCCAGCCCCAGAGCACCGTGCGCAGCTTTCCCTCGACGTGGAAGCTCACCCCGTGGTCGACGCCGTAGATCCGGTCGTCCGGCCCGACCAGCACGTGCCCACCCTTGCGGTCGGCATTGTTGATCACGGCGTCGAGCACCGCGAGCCGGGCCAGCCGGGGATCGTCGGCGTGGGCCAGTGCGTACGGGGTGCCGTCGTCGTCGCGGGCGGCCGCGATCGGGAACCAGCGCGGCGGCAGCTCGTCGGCCGGTACGAACCCGACCAGCGGCTCGGCCTCCTCCGGCTCGTCGATCCAGAGCTGGCAGGACCCCGGCCCGAACGGGCCGTCACGCAGCACCGTCGGCGGCACCAGGTCCCAGCCGGAGGCCCGGGAGACCAGGTAGGCCGAGACCTCCCGGCCGGCGAGGGTGCCGTCCGGGAAGTCCCAGAGCGGGCGTTCGCCCCGCACCGGCTTGTAGACGCAGCGGGCGCTGAGGCCGTCCAGGGTCAACACCCCGCGCAGGGTGGTGTTCGACGCGTCGACGAGCCGGCCCTCCAGGGCGAGCTCGCCGTCACGCAGCAGCCGGAGTGCGGCGCTGCCGTCCTGTCGGGGCTGGATGCCGGACGACGTCACCGGTGGTAACCGTTGTGCCGCGGGCAGAGGTGCCCGGCGGGATCCAGCGGTTGACCGCAGAGCGGGCAGGGCGGTCGACCGGCGTTGACCACCCGCCGCGCCCGCTCGATGAACTCGCGGGTCGCGTGCGGGGTGAGCCGGACCCGCAGCCGGTCGAGGTCCTCGTCCCGCTCCTCGTCGTCGTCATCGTCGTCATCGTCGTCGGATTCGCCCAGCTCGACCTCGGCCTCCGCCTCCCCGGCGGCGATCGCCTCGATCACCACGGTCGCGCTGTCGACGTCGAAGGCCAGCCCGAGGGTGCCGACGCGGAACTCCTCGTCGACCGGCGTGTCCAGCGGCTCGTTGTCGCCGATCACGGCGGGCGCCTCGGGCAGATCGACCCCGAAGCGGCGCTGCGCCTCGGTGAGCAGCTCCTCGAGCTTCTCGGCGAGCAGGGACACCTGGACCTTCTCCAGCGCGACGCTGACCAGCCGGCCGCCGCCGCGCGCCTGGAGGAAGAACGTGCGCTCCCCCGGCGGCCCGACGGTCCCGGCGACGAACCGCTCCGGCGGCTCGAAGGCGTGCACCTGGTGGGTCATACCCACGACCCTATCCGGCCCGTCATGGCGTCGCGCACCCCACCGACCCGAATCGCCGCCCGCCCGGCGCGCCCGCCGTACCCCCGGACCCGGTCGGGCGTGGCGACCCTGCCGGCCCCCGGGTCGGCGCCGCGCCGCCCGCGGGGTTCAGCGGGCCGCACCGGCGCCGCCGCCCACCGCGGCGTCCGAGTCGGTCGGCCGGGGGGCCCGCCGGCGGCGCTTGCGCGGCGCCGGGACCAGACCGGCCAGGTCGCCGCCGGTGTCGTTGAGCCGCACCAGGAACGGCCGCAGCGGGGTGTAGCGGATCGCGGTCACCGATGCCGGGTCCGCGACGATCCGCTGAAAGAGATCCAGGTGTACGCCGAGCGCGTCGGCCACGATGGCCTTGATCACATCACCGTGGCTGCAGGCCAGCCAGACCGCCTCGGGCCCGTGCTCGGCGGTGACCCGGGCGTCCCAGGAGCGCACCGCCGCCACCGCGCGGGCCGCCATCGCGGCCATCGCCTCGCCCTGCGGGAAGACGGCGGCGCTGGGATGCTGCTGGACCACCGGCCAGAGCGGCTCCTTGGCCAGCTTCTTCAGCGGCTGCCCCTCCCAGCTGCCGTAGTCGCACTCGATCAACCCGTCCTCGACGGCCGGGGTCGCCTCGGGCAGCGCCAGCTCCAGCGTCTGCCGGCACCGGATCAACGGACTGCTCACGACGGCGGCCAGCGGCACGCCGCGCAGCCGCGCACCCACCGCGGCGGCCTGCGCCCTACCGGTCTCGTCCAGCTCGACCGGTTGCCGACCGGCCAGGCCGCCGTCGGCGTTCGCGGTCGTCCGGCCGTGTCGCAGAAGCAGAAGGGTCGCCACGGGGACCACCCTATGACCTCGCCGACCGGCCCGACCGGCCGCGCTCGCCGGGCGTACGCATTGCACGCGCTGGCGGCCTGTCCGGGTGGCCCGACGGAGGTTTCCCGGGTCGGACCTCGCCATGGTCCGTGCCGTCTCGCCGACATGGCGGTGCCTGGCCGGGTGGGTACCGCCATGTCGGCGATCTGGAGTCGATCGGGCGGGTCCGTCGGGTTTGACCAACTCGGGTGATGTCGGCGTGTCCCGGCGGCTTCGTCACCCCGACTTCAGTGATCCCGGGTCGATCGCCGGTACTGGCGCTGGCGGGGGTCGCCGGGCCAGCCCCGGGCCGGACCTTGTCGGCGGGTGCTCGCGCCGGCGGATGCGTGCGCGACGGGCCGAGGCCGGTCGGCGCCGTGTGGGCTGATTGTCCGGTTTCCGGGCGTGATCTGCGGGGCCACGTCGAGCAGCCACACCTCCTGCGACAGCCCGGGGCCGTTGCGACCGTGCCGGGCTGGGTGCGTCTGAGCGGTTTGGGGTGTGACCGGGGGCATCCCGGGCCCGGAATGATGGGCGGCCCGGCGTCGTTGAATATCCCCGACGGCCGAGGTAGCAGCCCCGCCCGCTGGCCGGTTCACCCGGTCGCCGACAGTGGCTCGCCCGCCGGAATGATGGCGGGCCGCCAGTCGTTACATCTGGACCCGGCCGACGAGCCGACCCCGGAATGATGGCCGCCCCCGGGCCGTTACATCTGGACCCGGCCGGTGGTCCGGCCCCCCGGAATGATGGCGGGCCGCCGGTCGTTACATCTGGACCCGGCACCGCGAGGCCCCCCGCCCCGCACGTCGGATCCCCCTGGTCGATGAGCCCCACGTGTGGCCCGGCCTGAAGACTTTCCCTCTTGCTTGTTTTGTTGAGCGCCTTGTCGAGGTGCTGCACACCCGCGTGTGTCCGCTGACCCCCGTCGGTGGTGTGGGTGTCTACCCCCGAATTGGAGCTTCCCTGATGAACACGATCATGCGTAAGAGCGTTCTGAGTGTTGCTGGTCTGGCTTTCGCCGGTGGGATCTTCGCCGGCCCCGTCGCCGCGCACGCCGCGGC